>NZ_JBGGGT010000002.1:1795000-2395000 GCF_041276405.1 Microvirga sp. TS319
TCCTGCCGGATCGGGCGCGCACGAGCGTGCGGGAGGTTTGATCATGCAACGGCACTTGATTTTCTCTGCGATTCTGGCCGGTACCGCCGGATGTGTCATGGCTTATTCGGCCCCGGCTTCTGCCCTGACGATGAAGGAGTGCAGCGCCAAGTATAAGGCCGCCCAGACGGCCGGAACCCTCGGAGCGATGAAGTGGAACGATTTCCGCAAGGCGCAGTGCGGAGAGACGGCGGCGCCGGCGACAACCGGGGCTGTTACCCCTCCGCCCCAGGCAAAGCCGTCCACGGCGCAACCCACCGCTCCGGCAGTGCGCGGCAATGTGGTCTTCCCGACGTCGGTTTCATCAAAATACTCGACTGAATCGGCCGGGAAAGCCCGGATGCATACCTGCCTCGATCAATATAAGGCCAATCAGGCCTCCGGTGGGACAAGCAATGGCGGCTTGAAGTGGATCGAGAAGGGCGGCGGCTACTATTCGCAATGCAACACCCATCTGAAAGGCTAGAGCATCGGACGTGAAAAGTGGATCCCACTCTTGGGATCGATCCGATGCTCCCTTCTTAGATCAGCGCATCATTTGAGCGGACCCGAAGGGCCACTTTTTGCTGGCGCGGCCCGCTGGGTCCGCACGATGCGCTGAGGGGCGTTGTTCGATCGCTCGTCATTCCGGACGCCGCTGCGCAGCTCCGGAACGACGAGCGAGGTCTCAAGCCAGATGCTTCTTCAGGAACTCAACCGTCCGGCTCCAGGCGAGACCGGCGGCTTCCTTGTCGTAGCGGGCCGCGTTGGTGTCGTTGTTGAAGGCGTGGTTGGCGCCCTCGTAGACATAGATCTCGTAGGTCTTGCCCGCCTGCTTGAGCGCCGCTTCGTAGGCCGGGATGCCTGCGTTGATGCGCTCGTCGAGGCCGCCGTAGTGGAGCATGAGGGCGGCCCGGATCTTCGGCACGTCCTCGGCCTTCGGCTGCCCGCCATAATAGGCGACGCCCGCGTTCAGATCGGGTTCGTTGACGGCGAGCGTGTTGACCGCCCCGCCGCCCCAGCAGAAGCCGACGGCCCCGACCTTGCCGTTCCCGTCGGGAAGGCCCTTCAGATAGGCGACGGCCGCCTTGCCGCAGGCGATCACGTCCGGCGCCTTGAGCTGGCCGATCATCTCCCGGCCCTTGTCCTCGTCCTCGGGCGTGCCGCCCATCGGGGAGAGATAGTCGAGGCCGAGCGCGATGAAGCCCTCGGCCGCGATGCGGCGGGTCACGTCCTTGATATGCGGGTTGAGGCCGCGGTTCTCATGGATGACGAGGACCGTCGGTAGCTTCCCGCTGTCGTCCTTCGGCTTCACGAGATAGCCCTTGAGCCCCTGAGGGCCGGGAATGTCGACCATGGCGGCCGCGATCCGCGGATCGTTTTCCTGGGCCGTCTGCGCCATGGCGTAGTCGTTCTGCAGGAACGGCAGCAGGGCCGTTGCCGCGGCGGAGCTGCCGGCGAGCGCCGCCAGCCTGTCGAGGAAGGAGCGGCGGTTCATGCCGCCATGGGTGAAGTCGTCGTAAAGGTCGATGATGCGCTGATCCATGAAGGCCTCCTGGAGAGGCCCTCTGGTCTCCCCGGGAAGGATGGTAGCGTTGAACCCTAGCGGCGTTCCACCTCCTCACCGAGATTTGTAGTGCCGTCGCCGAGGCCCGTGGCCGCGGGCTTCCGTTCGACGGCGCGGTGACCCGACATTTCCGCGCCCGCCGTGGGTTCGAGGCGGGCGAAGGCGAAGCCCGCGACGGCGGAGACCGCCGCCACGGCCCAGAAGGCTGGGCCGAAATCCTCCGCCGCGATGGCCGCCCTGCCGTGCATGTGGGCCACGGCCTCGACCACGAAGGCGCCGAAGGCGACGCCCATGCTCAGCGCCACCTGCTGGGCCGCGCTCGACAGGCTCGTCGCATAGCTCATGTCGCGCTTCGACACTTCCGCGAAGGCGATGGCGTTCAGGCTCGTGAACTGGAGCGAGCGGAAACAGCCGCCGACCAGCAGGATGATCATGATCAGCCAATGGGGCGTCGAGGGCGTGAAGAACCCGTTGAAAGCCACGAAGGCCGCCCCGATGAACGCGTTGATCGTCAGGACGCGGTGGAAGCCGAAACGCTCGAGGATGCGCTTGGCCATGGTCTTCATGAACAATGCGCCCACGGCCGCCACGAAGGTGAGCGATCCCGACGCGACGGGGCTCAGGCCGAACCCGACCTGGAGCATCAGCGGAAGAAGGAAGGGAATCGCCCCGATGCCGACCCGGAACAGCGATCCGCCCACGATGCTGATGCGGAAGGTCGGCACTTTGAGAAGATCGAGCCGCAGAACCGGATGCGGCGTCCGCTTCGCGTGCCGGACGTAGAGCGCGACACACAGGATACCGCCGACCACGCAGCCGAGCGACACCTCCTCGGGGATGAGATGGCGTCCGCCGGAAGCCAGCCCCAGCATCAGAAGGGCAAGGCCGCTGCCGGAGAGCAGGAAGCCCACGACGTCGAGGGGCGGCGTGTCCTCCTCGCGGATGTTCGGCACGAACATCGTGCCGAGGATGATGCCGATGATGCCGATCGGGATGTTGATGAAGAAGATCCACCGCCAGTGGAAATAGGTGGTGATGAAGCCCCCGAGAGGCGGGCCGACCACCGGGCCGATGAGGGCCGGGATGGTCAGAAGCGCCATGGCCTGCACCACCTCGTTGCGGGGTACGCTGCGCAGGATCACGAGGCGCCCGACCGGCACCATCATCGCCCCGCCCATGCCCTGCACGAAGCGGGCGATGACGAAGCCTTCGAGCGAGTGGGCGCCGGCGCTGGCGAGCGAGCCTGCCATGAACACGCCGATGGCGGCTGTGAAAATGGTCCGCGCGCCGTACTTGTCGGCCATCCAGCCGGAAATCGGGATGAAGATGGCAAGGCTCACCAGGTAGGAGGTGAGGGCGAGCTTCAGGGCGATCGGATCGGTGCCCAGGTCCAGGGCGATCATCGGGAGTGAGGTGGAAATCACCGTGGAGTCCATGTTTTCCATGAACAGGGCGGTGGCGATGATCAGGGGGAGAAGACGGACCTTGCGCAGCATGACCGGAGGGACTTAGCGCCCTTAGGAAATCTTGGAAAGCCGTTTCCTGCACGGCAGATCTTCTGAGAATGCGTCCCTCGCCCCTTTGCGAAAGCGAAACACCGTGCTACGGACCCTTGCCAACTCGTCAAAGCGTTTTCGCTTCATCCGCCCTGCATTTTTTAGGAGTTGGCCATGGCCTCAATCGTCACGGATAAGATCATCGAAGGACTGACCTTCGACGACGTGTTGCTGCGGCCCGGTCGCTCCGAGGTGCTCCCCGGCGACGTGAACGTCGCGACGAGACTCACCCGCACGATCCATCTCAATATGCCGATCATCGCGTCCGCCATGGACACGGTGACGGAAGCCCGCATGGCCATCGCCATGGCCCAGAACGGCGGTCTCGGCGTGATCCACCGGAACCTCGAGCCCGAGATCCAGGCCGAGCAGGTGCGGCTCGTGAAACGTTACGAATCCGGCATGGTGATGAACCCCATCACCATTCACCCCGACGAGACCCTGGCCGAGGCGCTGGCCATGATGAAGCATCACGGCATTTCCGGCATTCCCGTGGTCGAGCGCGGCCCCAACGGCACGAAGGGCAAGCTCGTCGGCATCCTGACGAACCGCGACGTGCGCTTTGCCAACAATCCCGGCCAGCCCGTTTCCGAGCTGATGACCAAGGACCGGCTCATCACCGTCCGCGAAGGCGTCAGCCAGGACGAGGCGCGCCGCCTCCTGCACCAGTTCCGCATCGAGAAGCTGCTGGTGGTGGACGACCATTACCGCTGCATCGGCCTCATCACCGTGAAGGACATCGAGAAGCAGGTAGCCTATCCGAACGCCGCCAAGGACGAGCAGGGCCGTCTTCTGGTCGCCGCCGCCACCACCACGGGCGAGCAGGGCTTCGAGCGCGCCGAGCGCCTGATCGACGCGGGCTGCGACGTGGTCGTGGTCGATACCGCCCACGGCCATTCCGTGAAGGTCCTCGAAAGCGTCACCCGCGTGAAGAAGCTCTCCAATGCGGTTCAGGTCGTGGCCGGCAATGTGGCGACCCGGGAAGGCGCCCAGGCGCTGATCGACGCGGGCGCCGATGCGATCAAGGTCGGCATCGGCCCGGGATCCATCTGCACCACCCGTATCGTGGCGGGCGTCGGCGTGCCGCAGCTCACGGCGATCATGGAGGCGGTCGAGGCCGCTCACGGGGCAGATATTCCGGTCATCGCCGACGGCGGTATCAAGTTCTCGGGCGATCTCGCCAAGGCCCTGGCAGCGGGTGCCTCCTGCGCCATGGTCGGCTCGCTGCTCGCGGGCACGGACGAGACGCCCGGGGAGGTGTTCCTCTATCAGGGGCGCTCCTACAAGTCCTATCGCGGCATGGGCTCGGTCGGCGCCATGGCGCGCGGCTCGGCGGACCGCTACTTCCAGGCGGAGGTGCGTGACACCCTCAAGCTCGTGCCTGAAGGCGTCGAGGGGCAGGTGGCCTATAAGGGGCCGGTCTCGGGCGTGCTCCATCAGCTCACCGGCGGCCTTCGCGCCTCCATGGGCTATGTGGGCGCGGCGACCCTGCCCGAATTCCGCGAGAAGGCGCAGTTCATCCGCATCTCCAGCGCCGGCCTGCGCGAAAGCCACGTCCATGACGTGACGATCACCCGGGAGAGCCCTAACTACCCGACTCGCAGTTAAGGGTCACCCGAGTCCTCGCCCATGAGCATCACCGCCGTCCTCCTGCCCGTCTTCGTCCAGGTCGGGCTCACCTTCGTGCTGCTTCTCCGGTTGGGGAGTTCACGCGTCGCGTCTCTCCGGACAGGAGCTGTGAAGACGGCGGACATCGCCCTGGGCGAGCGGAACTGGCCCAAGCGCGTCCTGCAGATCCAGAATGCATATCACAACCAGTTCGAGCTGCCGGTGCTGTTCTACGCCCTGGTGATCCTCGGGCTGGTCACCCGCAAGGCGGACATGCTCTTCGTGGTCATGTCCTGGATGTTCGTGGCGAGCCGCCTCGTCCACGCCTTCATCCACACGACGTCCAACACGGTACTGTGGCGCTTTCAGGCCTTTGTGGTCGGCGTAATGATCCTGGCCGCCATGTGGATCGTCTTCGGCCTCAGGGTCTTCTTCGCGGAGGCGGGCCTTTGAAAAAGGCGGGACAGGCGATTACGTCCGTCCCGCACTTGCTGTCTCAGTAGCGCTTGCCGCTTTCAAGCTGGGTCTTCGCATCCGTCAGCTTGCGCGGCGGCGGGATCAGATCGACGGCCGGAGCCGTGGCACAGGCGGCGATCGCCAGCGTCAGGCCGAGGGCCACGAGGCGAGGAAGAAACGACATTTCGGAATGCTCAAGGCGAATCGTGCGGAATGCACGCAGCCCTTGAATCCATTTCTGAGCGTGTTGGAATATAGGAAATAACATGTCGCTTTCGCGGCCAAGCTTAAGTGTGCTTTTTCGATGACACCTGCAGCCCGCATCTCCGCCGCCGTCGAGGTCCTCGACGATATCGAGTCCCGCCGGCGTCCTGCGGCGGAGGCCCTCAAGGATTGGGGCCTCTCCCATCGTTTCGCCGGGTCGAAGGACCGGGCCGCAATCGCGAGCCTCGTCTACGACGCCCTGCGCCGCAAAGCGTCGGCTGCCTGGATCATGGGCGAGAACGCGCCGCGCGCGGTGATGCTCGGCATGCTCCGCCTCCAGCGTGGCATGGATGCCGAGGCCATAGCGGCCCTTTGCTCGGGCGAGCGCTTCGCCCCCGAGCCGCTGTCGGACGGCGAGCGCGCGAAGCTCGCGGCCGCGAGCCTCGAAGGCGCGAGCCTCAAAGGTGCTCCTGCCCATGTGGCGGGCGACTTTCCCGAATGGATCGCCCCCTCGCTCGAAGGTCTCCTCGGGAACGATCTGGTTCCGGAGATGCAGGCGCTGGCCACCCGCGCGCCCCTGGACCTGCGCGCCAACACCCTCAAGGTTTCCTCCCGCGAGGAGGCGCACGACGCCCTGCCGCATCTCGGCGCGGTCGAGACCCCGCTCTCGCCCTTGGGCCTGCGGATCGCGCCAAGCGAGGACGGACGCGGCCCCGCCGTGCAGGCGGAGCCCGAATTCATCAAGGGGTGGTACGAGATCCAGGACGAGGGGTCGCAGCTGGCGGCCCTGTTGTCGGCCGTGAAGCCTGGCGAGCAGGTGGTCGATCTGTGCGCCGGGGGCGGCGGCAAGACGCTGGCCCTCGCCGCCATGATGGAGAACCACGGGCAGATCTACGCCACGGACGGCGATACGCGCCGTCTGGCTCCCATCCACGACCGGCTGAGCCGGGCAGGAGTGCGCAATGTCCAGGTGCGCACGCCGAGGGGCGGCGCGGACCCCGTATCCGATCTCGACGGTCGGATCGATTGCGTGCTGGTGGACGCGCCCTGCACGGGCGTGGGCACGTGGCGGCGCAATCCGGACGCCAAATGGCGCCTGCGCCCGGGCAGCCTGGATGTGAGGCGCAAAGAGCAGGCGACCGTTCTCGACCGCGCGGCCGCCCTGGTGAAGCCGGGAGGACGGATCGTCTACATCACCTGCTCGATCCTGCCCGAGGAGAACGACGAGGCACTCGAAGGCCTGCTGCAGCGCGATCCCGGTTTCGAGACGGTGAAGGCCGAGGCTCTCCTCGCCGCGGCGGGCTTGTCGAACCTCTCCCCCCATGTCCGCCTCACGAAGCACGGGATTCAGCTGACGCCCAGGACGACCGGAACCGACGGTTTCTTCGTGGCTGCGCTGAAGCGCCGCCCATAGTGGGAATGGGCCTGGTCGATGGCCGACAGAATTGAGCCCTTTCCTCGATATCCGACTGTCGGAGACATCGGCCTCGAGCCCGGGGCGGGTTCTACAGCGTCGGGCGTGAAGTCGAACTCACGTCCGACGCTGTCAGTCTATGGTCTTGAGCATCTTTTCGCGCAAAACCGGTGCCCACTTCTGCGTTCGAGGCTCTAAAATCCCATTGCCGGAGCGGAGCGCCGCGCTGGGGCCGCCGCGCCGGGGCCGGAACCTTGGTTTCCCTGGGCGGCATCGAGGGCGTTGATCGAGGCCGCGTGGCCGGCATAGGTCTTTCGCAGGAAGGCCTCGTCCCCGCTCAGATCGCTGCATCTCAGATGCCGCAGGGCCCGCTTGACCTCGGCGGTCTTGAGCAGGCGCCGCTTGTCGGCCTCTTCCCAATGGGAGCATCCGAGCTTGCGGGTAATGAATTCGCGCACCTCCGGGAGCGCGCCCTGACTGAGCGTCTCGATCGTCTGGATGGACAATCCCTCGGGCATTCCGGGGCCCGGAAGGAAAAGCCCAAGCGATGAGAAAAGCGTTATAAACGTGAAACGCCCCATGGCGGCCCCGTTAAAGGGCATGACACCGCGGCAGGGATGAGGGTAAAGCACCAGCACGATCCTCTGCCGAGATGTGCCCTCCTACCCGAAGTGAAGCAAATGGCTCAGACCCACGACAAGATTCTGATCATCGATTTTGGCTCTCAGGTAACCCAGCTCATAGCCCGCCGGGTTCGCGAGGACGGTGTCTATTCAGAGGTAGTTCCTTTTCAGAAAGCCGCCGAAGCGATCCGGACCATGAAGCCGAAAGGCGTGATCCTGTCCGGCGGTCCCGAATCCGTCACGACCGATGCTTCCCCGCGGGCTCCAGGCGAGCTGTTCGATACGGGGCTTCCCGTGTTCGGCATCTGCTACGGTCAGCAGACGATGGCGGCGCAGCTCGGCGGCGAGGTCGAGGGCGGACATCATTCGGAATTCGGCCGGGCCGAGATCGAGATCCTGTCCGAGAGCCCGCTCTTCCAGGGGGTGTGGCAGGTCGGCAAGAAATATCCCGTGTGGATGAGCCACGGCGACCGGGTCACCAAGCTGCCGGAAGGCTTCGAGGTTCTGGCGGCCTCCGAGAACGCGCCCTTCGCGGTCGTAGCCGATGAGGAGCACAAGTTCTATGGCGTCCAGTTCCACCCGGAGGTCGTGCACACGCCGCAGGGCGCGCAGCTGATCCGGAACTTCGTCCGCGACATCGCGGGCTGCAAGGGCGACTGGACCATGAAGGCCTTCCGGGAGGAGGCGATCGAGCGCATCCGCGCCCAGGTCGGCACCGGCCGGGTGATCTGCGGCCTGTCAGGCGGCGTCGATTCGGCCGTGGCGGCAGTGCTCATCCACGAGGCCATCGGGGACCAGCTCACCTGCGTCTTCGTCGATCACGGGTTGCTGCGCGCATCGGAAGCCGAGCAGGTGGTGAGCCTCTTCCGCGACCATTACAACATCCCGCTCGTGCACGTTCAGGCGCAGAACCTCTTCATCGACGCGCTCGAGGGCGTGTCGGACCCGGAAGTCAAGCGCAAGACCATCGGCAAGCTCTTCATCGACGTGTTCGACGAGGAGGCGAAGAAGATCGGCGGCGCCGATTTCCTGGCGCAGGGAACCCTCTATCCCGACGTAATCGAGAGCGTGTCCTTCACGGGCGGCCCCTCGGTCACCATCAAGAGCCACCACAATGTGGGCGGGCTGCCCGAGCGCATGAAAATGAAGCTCGTGGAGCCCCTGCGCGAGCTATTCAAGGACGAGGTGCGCGTGCTCGGCCGCGAGCTCGGCCTTCCCGACGCCTTCGTGGGCCGCCATCCGTTCCCGGGTCCGGGTCTCGCCATCCGCGTCCCCGGCGAGATCACCCGCGAGAAGCTCGACATCCTGCGCAAGGCCGATGCGATCTATCTGGAGGAGATCCGCAATGCGGGCCTCTACGACGAGATCTGGCAGGCCTTTGCCGTGCTGCTCCCGGTCAAGACCGTGGGCGTGATGGGCGATGCGCGCACCTACGACCATGTCTGCGCGCTGCGCGCCGTCACCTCGATCGACGGCATGACGGCCGATTTCTACCCCTTCAACATGGCGTTCCTGGGCCGCGTCGCCACCCGCATCATCAACGAGGTGAAGGGCATCAACCGCGTGACCTACGACATCACGTCGAAGCCGCCCGGCACGATCGAGTGGGAGTAACCCCATGGCGACAGGCGAGGCCGTCACGATCTACGGCATCAAGAACTGCGACACGATGAAGAAGGCGCGGGCCTGGCTCGACGCGAACGGCGTTGCCTACGCCTTCCATGACTACAAGGCGGAGGGCATCGACCGGGCGCGTCTCGAGGGCTGGGTCAGCCAGGTCGGCTGGGAGACGCTTCTCAATAGGGCCGGCACGACCTTCCGCAAGCTCCCCGATGCCGCCAAGGCCGATATGGACGGGCGCAAGGCGCTCGCGCTCATGCTCGACCAGCCCTCGATGATCAAGCGCCCCGTTCTCGAACGGGGCGGCCGCCTTCTCGTCGGGTTCAAGCCGGAGCTATACGAGACGGCGGTCGGGTAGGGCGGAAGTTCCGTCTCCGTCCTGACGCTCACGCCGTCATCCCGGGTTCCGCTGGAGCATCGGACGCAAAAGTGGGAACTGGTTTTGCGTGAAAAGATGCTCAAAAACAAAATGTTACAGCGCCGGACGTGAGTTCGATTTCGCGTCCGGCGCTGTATGTGAGGACGACCGCGGAGAGGAGGATGAGGGTGACGGAACGTTCCTCCCCGCCTCTGCAGGAATAACAATCGGTTGCTCCGTTACGAAAGAAAAAAGGCGGGCCGTTGGGCCCGCCTTTTTCGTTGCGTGAGGCGTCCTATTGGATCTTCGGCGGTTCGTCGAAGTTCAGGCTGGGCAGGCCGCCGTCGCCGCCTGGGGCACCGAGGCCCGGCACCAGGAGCTCGTCGAGCTTCTTCTGCACCGCGGCAGGATCGACGGCTGGGCCGGCGGACTTGTAGTGGGTGACTATCTGGGGGAAGGTCACCACCAGCGCCACCATGATGAGCTGGATGATCACGAAGGGCACGGCGCCCCAGTAGATCTGGCCCGTGGTCACCGGCTCCATGCGCTTGCCCGTCACGCGGTCGATATAGGGCACCTTCGGGGCTACCGAGCGCAGGAAGAACAGGGCGAAGCCGAAGGGCGGGTGCATGAACGAGGTCTGCATGTTCACCGCGAGGATCACACCGAACCAGATCAGGTCGATTCCCATCTTGTCCGCGGCTGGGCCGAGGAGCGGAATGATGATGAAGGCCAGCTCGAAATAATCGAGGAAGAACGCCAGGAAGAAGACCAGGACGTTGACCACGAGCAGGAAGCCGATCTGCCCGCCCGGGAGGGAGGTCAGCAGGTGCTCCACCCACAGGTGCCCGTTCACGCCGTAGAAGGTGAGCGAGAACACGCGCGCGCCGATCAGGATAAACAGCACGAAGGCGGAGAGCTTCGCCGTCGCTTCCGTCGCCTGGCGGACCAGGTTCCAGTTGAAGCGGTTCGGGTTGTTGTCGAGCTTGCGCTTGATCGCGGCCAGGATAACCGATCCGAGCGCGCCCATGGCGCCGCCTTCCGTCGGCGTCGCGAGGCCGATGAAGATCGTGCCGAGCACGAGGAAGATGAGCAGCAGCGGGGGCACCATGACGAAGGTGACCTGCTGCGCCATGTTGGACATCAGGCGAAGGCCCGTGAAGCGCTCGATCAGGCCCACGATCAGGGCGTAGATCGCGCCGGCCAGCACCATCTCCATGGCGAGCGCGAGATTCTCGTGGTTTTGGGTGTGGAGCACGTAGTAGACGCCCACGAGAAGGGCGACCAGAACCGCCGAGACGGCGATGCGCTTCGCGCCGAGCATCTTGTTCATGAGGGCGCAGATCAGCGCCACCACGGTCGCCACGCAGATCGTGAGGATCACGAAATCCGCGCCCGCCTTGGTGCCGGTTTGAGACAGCACGTAATAACCCACGAAGCCCGAGAAGACGACCAGGATGCCAAGCTGCCAGACGCCACGCGAGCCGTTCGGCTCCCGGTAGCCGATCGCCTCCGGCGGCAGGCCGGGAGCCGCTTTCGGGAAAAGGACCGACACCAACATGACGTAGCCGGCATAGAGCGCGGTCAGGATCAGGCCCGGAAGGAAGGCGCCCTCGTACATGTCGCCCACCGAGCGGCCGAGCTGGTCGGCCATGACGATGAGAACGAGGGAGGGCGGGATGATCTGGGCGAGCGTGCCCGAGGCCGCGATCACGCCCGACGCCAACCGTCGGTCGTAGCCGTAGCGCAGCATGATCGGCAGCGAGATCAGGCCCATCGAGATCACGGAAGCGGCCACGACGCCTGTCGTCGCCGCCAGCAGCGCGCCCACGAAGATGACCGCGTAGGCGAGGCCGCCGCGCACCGGGCCGAAGAGCTGGCCGATGGTGTCGAGAAGGTCTTCCGCCATGCCGGACCGTTCGAGGATGTAGCCCATGAACGTGAAGAACGGCACGGCGAGCAGCACCTCGTTCGACATGGTGCCGAAGACGCGGTCGGGCAGGGCCTGGAGGAGGGGCCAGGAGAGATTGATGGTTTCCGGGGCGAGGGGCGCAAGCTCCACCGCGATGAAGAAGAAGAGAAGGCCGTTCGCAGCGAGCGCGAAGGCGACCGGGTAGCCGAGCAGGAGGAACACCACCAGCGCCGCGAACATGATCGGCGCAAGGTTCTGGGCAATCAAAGCAGCCATGGACGAAAAACTCCGAAAATCAGTTCAGGGCGGGGTCAGCGGCTGCTGGTTCCCGGAGGTTCGTTCTCGGCCGCGATGCCGGAAAGCAGGCGCGCGGCCTCTGCTTCGGCGGACGCGCCGTGTCCGCCCGTATCGTGCACGTCCTCGAGCTTGCCCTGCATGATTGCGACCCGCTTGATGAGTTCGCTCATCCACTGGAAGAACATGGAAAGGAAGCCCAGCAGGATGAGGCCCTTGGCCGGCCATATCAGCAGACCGCCCGCGTTGGAGGAGACCTCGCCGGACGCGTAGGACTTTGCGAAATAGGGGATCGAGAGCCACAGCATCAGGCCGACGAAGGGCAGCAGGAAGAAGACATGGCCGATGATGTCGATCCAGTCGCGGCCGCGCTTCGACAGACGGCTGGAGAGGATGTCGATCCGGATGTGCTCGTTCGCGATCAGCGTCCAGGCGGCGCAGAGCATGAACACGGCGCCGAACAGGTACCATTGCAACTCCAGCCAGGCATTGGAGGAGACGCCGAAGACCCGGCGGATGATGGCATTGATGGCCGAAACCAGGATCGCAACGACGATGGCCCAGGCGGCGATTTTGCCAACGCGTACGTTGATCGCATCGATGACGCGAGAAAGCTGGATGAGCGCGGTCATCTTCTGCCTCCCCCTTCGATAAAACGGTTATGGTTGGAATCTTAAGGCGTAGCTAGCGGTTTTCGGGCCGCTACACTATTCCGCCTTAGTCTATGCTGAAGATTAAAGGGGTCAGTAACCGGGAAATTTTCGTGCTGCAAGATGCACGATATTAAAAGTTTAGGCGGCGCAGGCCCTTATCGACAGGTCGAAACTTGCCGTATAGGAATCTGAGCGTCCCGATACGACTATCTTCACCTTCGGACACGCCGGTCGCACGCCGGGGCAGGCCGGGGCGAGCTGGAGCATCGAACGCGGGAAGTGGGTACCGGTTTCGCGTGAAAAGATGCTTGAAACCATCGACCGACAGCCTCGGATGTGGGTTCGATTTCACATCCGATACCGTAGAGTTTCTTGATCCCTTGGAGGGCCACCGTGACGCTGCTTGTTCTGGGTCTGATCCTGTTCCTCGGCACCCATTCCTTCAGCATGGCGCGCCACCGTCGCGCCGCACTCATCGGGCGGATCGGCGAGGGGCCCTTCAAGGGGCTCTATTCGCTGCTGTCGCTTGCCGGAATCGTGCTCATCGCCATCGGCTACGGACATTATCGGGCCAACGGCTACATTCCGGTCTGGGACCCGCCGGTCTGGACGCGGCATCTGGCCCTTCCGCTCGTCCTGATTGCCTTCATCTGCGTGGCGGCGGCCTATCTTCCCGGGCACATCAAGCACCGTCTCAAGCATCCCATGCTGGCGGGCGTGAAGATCTGGGCCTTCGCGCATCTTCTCGCCAACGGCGATCTGGGCTCGATCCTGCTCTTCGGCTCCGTTCTGGCCTGGGCGGTGATGGCCCGCATCAGCGCCAAGCGCCGGGATGTTGCGGCCGAGCACGGCGGCACGGCCGCACCCGCTGGCTGGCGCAACGACATCCTGGCGGTCGTGATCGGCGCGGCGGTGTATGCGGCCTTCGTCCTCTGGCTCCATCAGCTCTTGATCGGCGTGCCCGTGCTGCCCCCCACGGGAGCGTGAAACCTCTCGCTCAGGAAACCTCTCGCCTTGCGCGGGGGTGTATGCTAGGCGACCCACTTCGATCGAAGGAGGCGGCCGTTCAGGCTGCATGGGGACAATGGCCACGAACCGGAACGACGAGTTCATTCGCGAAGTCGACGAGGAATACCGCCGCGACCAGATGGCGAAGATCTGGCAGCGCTACAGCGGTCTCATCATCGCCGCGGTCATCCTCATCGTGGGCGGCGTCGGAGGCTGGCGCTACTGGGAGCATGTGCAGGAGACTCGTGCGCAGGCCGCGTCCGCACGCTACGAGGACGCCGTGAAGCTCTCCGGCGAGAACAAGCCCCAGGAGGCCGAGGCTGCGCTGGAGGCGCTCGCGAAGGAAGGCGACACCGGCTACGGCCTGCTCGCCCAGTTCCGTCTGGCGGCCGAGCGCGGCCAGCAGAACGCCGAGCAGGGCGCCGCGGCCTACGACGCCCTGGCGAACGATTCCGCCGTTCCGGCCCTCTGGCGGGATCTGGCCCGTCTGCGCGCCGCATGGCTGCGCCTCGACACCGCCGATCCGGCCCAGCTCCGCAAGACCGTCGAACCCATGGCCGCGCCCGCGAGCGCGTGGCGCCATTCGGCCAGGGAACTCTTGGGTCTGTCCGGCCTTAAGGCAGGCGACATGGATTACGCCGGGCGCTGGTTCGACCAGATCGCCGCCGACCGCGAGACGCCTCCGGCCCTCCGGCAGCGGCTTGCCGTCTACACCGCTCTCGTGGCGGGCGGCCCCGTTCAAGTTACTCAGTAAAGGCGGAGCATCAGGGACATGACGCCTACCGTCGCCATAGTCGGGCGGCCGAATGTCGGCAAGTCGACTCTCTTCAACCGCCTCGTGGGCAAGAAGCTGGCCCTCGTCGACGACCGTCCGGGGGTGACCCGCGACAGGCGCGAAGGCGAGGCGCGGCTCGGCGACCTGGAATTCCGGGTCATCGATACCGCAGGCCTGGAGGAGGCGACGGAGGAGTCGCTCCTCGGCCGCATGCGCGCCCAGACCGAAGCCGCCATCGCGGATGCGGATGTCATCCTCTTCGTGGTCGACGCCCGCGCCGGCATCCTGCCCGCGGACGGTCCCTTCGCCGAGATGGTGCGCCGGTCGGGCAAGCCCGTGATCCTGATCGCCAACAAGGCGGAGGGCGGGTCCGGCATGGCGGGCGCCTACGATGCCTTCTCGCTCGGACTCGGCGAGCCGGTGCCGCTCTCCGCTGAGCATGGCGAGGGCATGGCCGATCTTTTCGAGGCCCTGATGCCTCACTTCCCGGTGCCCGGCGAAGACGAGGACGAGGAAGATCCCAACAAGCCGCTGCAGGTCGCCATCGTTGGTCGCCCCAACGCGGGCAAGTCGACGTTGATCAACCGCATGGTGGGCGAGGATCGCCTGCTCACGGGGCCCGAGGCCGGCATCACCCGCGATTCCATTTCCCTCGATTGGGAGTGGCGCGGAAAGTCCGTGAAGCTCTTCGACACGGCGGGCCTGCGCAAGCGCGCCCGCGTCGAGGACAAGCTCGAAAAACTCTCGGTCGCCGACGCCCTGCGGGCCGTACGCTTCGCCGAGGTTGTCGTGGTGCTGCTCGATGCCACGATCCCGTTCGAGAAGCAGGATCTCTCCATCGTCGATCTGGTGGAACAGGAGGGTCGTGCCCTCGTGATCGGCCTCAACAAATGGGACCTCGTGGCCGACAAGCCGGGTCTCCTCGCCGAGCTGAAGGAAAAGGCCGCCCGTCTGCTGCCGCAGGTGAAGGGTGCGCCCGTGGTGCCACTCTCCGGGCTCGCCGGCAGCGGCATCGATCCGCTCATGAAGGCGGTTTTCCAGGTCTACGAAACCTGGAACCGGCGCATCTCGACCGCGAAGCTCAACCAATGGCTTCAGGAGGCCATCGACGCCAACCCGCCGCCCGCCGTATCGGGGCGGCGCATCAAGATCCGCTACATGACGCAGGTGAAGGCGCGCCCGCCGCATTTCGCCATCTTCGGCAACCAGCTCGACGCCTTGCCGAAGAGCTACACGCGCTACCTCGTCAACAACATCCGCGAGGCCTTCGACCTGCCGGGTGTCCCGATCCGCGTATCGCTGCGTATGGGCCAGAACCCTTACGACAAGGACAAGCGGGGGTAAGGCTTCCGGGTGATGCCGCCTCCCGGATCGTCCCGCATCTCGTGTCATCCCCCGCGCGAGCGGGGATCCATTTCCACGACGGCCTCGGAAAGAGCACGGCGACTTCCGCTCGCTCCGGGATGACGGTGGAGAGGAACGTACCAGCGTGCCGTTCCCGCTCGGGCGGCGACCTCTCGAAGGAGGTGCCGCGCCTGGGCGACTTGTCTCTCCCGCGACCCATCGGAATACTGCCTGTCCTTTGTCTCGAATGTGAGTCGCGCACTCGTCTCGTCAGGGCTGCCAGGAGCGATGACCGATGGAGGAGGGGCTCTCGCATCGCGGGTTGTCGGAACTGATCGGAGCGATCTATGACTGCGCTCTCGATCCCGGCGGCTGGGAGACGACCCTCTCGGCGATCGCCGACACATTCGACTGCGCCGTCGTCTCGCTGACCCTCAACGATCTCCATCACAACCGATTCCTCCTCAACAAGGCAGTAGGGTGGAAGCCGGAGCTGCTGCGGCTCAAATCGGAGCGGCACGTGGGCGAGATCAACGCGCGCCTCACTGAGTGGCTGGCCCTGCAGCCATCCATCGACGAGCTGTTCGTGACCTCGGTTCACTTGAGTTCGGAATACATTCGGCAGTCGCTCTACGTGGAGGAATGCCTCAAGCCGCAGGGCATCGTGGACATCATGCACATGTTCCTGATGTACACGCACCGGCAGTTTTCGGAGATCGGTTTGGGCCGGCATGCGCGGCAGGGCATCATCACGGAGCGGGAGATCGAGCTCGGACGGCTGCTCTTGCCTCATCTGCGCAAGGCGGTGACGATCAGCGGCATTCTGGACATGCAGGTCATCGTGCGGGATCGCATGGCCGAAGCGCTCGATGCTCTGTTGTGCGGTGTCGTGCTGACCGATGAGCGCGGGAGAATTCTGCACGCCAACCGCTCGGCCGAACGGATGATGAGCGACGGCCACCCGATCAGAAGCGTGAGGAATGTCCTCTCGGCGAGTGCACCTGCGGCCAGCCGGGAATTGCGGAAAGCGATCATGCTCGCGGCGCGGGACAAGGCGCAGATCGGGCCAGCGAGCGCGATCCGCCTTCCTGATGCCAGCCTGTCGCCGCTCTACGCCTATGTGCTGCCTCTGACAGCAGGCAAAATCCGCACGCGACTGCATCCTCGGGCCGCGGCCGCCGTTTTCGTCGGCGGACCCGACGATCGGAGCCGGACCGACCTGTTGGCCAGGGCCTTCGATCTCACATCGGCGGAGATGCGGGTCCTGGAAAGCCTCGTGGCCGGGCACACGCTTGCCGAGACGGCCCGCCACCTCGGCGTCGCGCCGTCCACGGCAAAGACGCATCTGGACCATATTTTTGCGAAGACCGGCGTCTCCCGCCAGACGGAGCTGATCCGGCTCGCGATGCAAATGGCGTTGCCGGTGCAGGCGGGCGGGTCCGAAGCGGCGCCCCCGCGAGACATCAACCCCTCGGATTAAAGCATCCGAATGCCGCCGAACTCACCTCCGCTGCTTCAACAGTTCGATGCGCTTTTCTAGCGTAGGAGTATCATTCCCGTCATGCCCGGCGTGAGCCGGGCATCCACGTCGTTGTGGCGCAGTTGTTCCCGGGCGTGGATGGCCAGGACAAGCCCGGCCATGACGATGAATGGTTGCAGCATCGGACGTGCAATCGGACTCACATCCGATGCTGTCAGCCGATGGTCTCGCGTATCTCTTCACGCAAAACCGGTGCCCACTTTTCACGTCCGATGCTCTAGAAACCCAGATTGAAAGCGTTTGCGGCCATCAGGAGTCCCAGCGCAGCCAGCATCAGGCCGGATGCCTTGTTGATGACGTTCAGAACCGTGATGCTCAGCCGCGAACGCAGGACCGCGACGCCGCCGCTCACGATCAGCCACCATGTCACCGAGGCGGCGAACACGCCCGCGATCACGCTCGAAGCCGCCGTCGGCTCCGGTGCGGCGAGGGTCGGCAGCATGGTCATCAGAAGGGCCGGCATGAGAGGATTGAACAGGGCGCAGGCGACGGCGCTGCAATAGGAGGACAGAGCTCCGCACCCTTCGGCGATGGATCCCGCCAGCGATATGGTTCGCCGCAGGATGCGGGCGCTGAGCCACAGGAGAAGGCAGGCCGAAAGGGCCGAGAGCACCGTATGGCTGTGGTCCATCGCCTTCACGATGAGTGGCCCGAAACCCATCACCGCGCAAGTCGTGTAGACGACCAGAACGGTGGCTGCGCCGAGCCCGGTGGTGAAACCGGCCAGGGCGCCGAACTTGAGCGCCCGTTGAATGCACAGCAGGCTCATGGGCCCGACCGGGATGGTGATCGCCAACCCGATGATTGCTCCGGACAGGAAAGCCGACATGCCGCTCATGAGCGTGCCTCGCGCCGCCGTTCGTATCGGACGGCTCCGGCCTCAAGCGGCCTGGGCCCGTCTCAACAGGGAGGACAAGCGTAGCGAATCGCGCCGTGAGACGCGTCCCCCGTTTGGTGGAGACGCGTTTCCAGCCCGGTCGCGGCGTCTCTCAGGCGGCGGCCTTCATCTCGAACGTGGTGTCGTGGAACTGCGTGAGGGTCGAGCGGTGGCCGATGCTGAGGATGGTGGGCTTCCATGCAGCCTCCCGGAGCAGCGTATAGACCTGCCGCTCCGTGTCCTCGTCGAGGGCCGAGGTCGCCTCGTCGAGAAAGACCGTGCGGGGCTTCGCCAGCAGCACGCGGGCGAAGCCGAGGCGCTGCTGCTCGCCGCCGGAGAGACGCTGGCTCCATTGGTCGACCGTGTCGAGATGCGCCACGAGATGGCCGAGGCGCACCGCTTCGAGAACCCGCGCGATCTCCGCGTCGTCGGTCGAGGGCGCGGCCGGATAGAAGGCGGCCTGCCTCAGGGTTCCGAGCGGGATGTAGGGCTTCTGCGGCACGAAGAAGACGTCGCCCTCGGGGAAGGAGACCTGCCCGCTGGCATGGGGCCAGATGCCCGCCACGGCGCGCAGCAGCGTGCTCTTGCCCGCGCCCGACGGCCCTTTGATCAGCACGGCCTCGCCGGAGGCGGCCTCCATGGTCACGCCCGTGGTGATGACGCGCCGGTCGGGCAACGCGAGCGCGAGGTCGCGCACCACGAAGGTCTCGCCCTTGCGCTCCGTCGCGATGGCAGAGGGAACCGCCGCCTTCAGGACGTCGAGTTCGGCGCGGAAGCCCTTGAGGCGCTCGGTCGTCGCGCGCCATTGGGCGATCTGGCCGTAGCTCGTGATGAAGAAATTGAGGCAGGCCTGCACGGAGCCGCAGGCGGCCGCGATCTGCATCACCTGGGCGAAGCCGATCTGACCGTAGAAATAGCGCGGCGCCGCGAGCAGGAAGGGCAGGATGGTGCTGAACTGTCCGTGGGCATGGGCGAAGAGACCGATGGAGCGCTCGCGCCGCATGATGCCCCAAAAGTTCTGCACCACCTTGCTCCATCGGGCCCCGATGACGGCCGCCTCGCGCTCCTCGCCGCGATAGAACGCGATGGTCTCCGCATTCTCGCGCAGGCGCGCGAGGCTGTAGCGGAAGTCGCTTTCGAAGTTCTGGTTGGCGGTGTGGAGCTTGGCGAGCGGCTGGCCGATGAGATGCGTGAACCAGCTCGCCAGGAACGTGTAGCCGAACACCGCGAAGACCATGTATCCGGCGATGGAATAGCCCGCGATGGTGACGGTGCCGCTGAGCGACCAGAGAATGGCCGTGAAGGCCACGAGGCTGACCGCAACGTCCAGGAAGCCGACCACGAGATTGATCGTCTGCCCGGCGAAGAGGCCGAGATCCTCCACGATCCGCTGATCGGGGTTGACGCCATGCGCATCGCCGATCTGCAGGCGGTAATAGGCACGGTTGGCGAGCCAATCCTGCGTGTAGCGGCGCACCAGCCAGTCGCGCCAGCGCAGCTTCAGGCTCTCGGACACCCAATGGGAATAGACGAGGGTCGCGATGAAGCTGCCGGCGATCAGCGCGAAGACGCCGATCTGCTTAGCGAATTCCGCGATGTCGCGGTGCTCGATGGCCGCGTAGAAGCTCGCATACCAGTTGTTCTGCTGCACGCAGATCCAGACGGCCGTAAACTTGATGGCGAGGAGGAGCGCGAGCATGCGCCGCGCATAGGACTTCTCCTCCGAATGCCAGTAGGGCCGGGCGAGGATCCAGACGTCCCGAAGAAATGCGTTGCGAAGAGGGAAGGAGGCGAGGACAGCGGACAGCCGTCCCCGTTGCGCCGAAGGTGCCGGCGCGGCCGTTTGAATGAACATGGATAGGCCCCGCGCAACCCGCCACGCCGGAACTCTGACGGTCCTGTGCGCGACGCGTTACCCTTGAGATCCCGCCGGGGCGCCGCATTCCGCGTGTCGCCTCAAGCAGAAAAATGTGATGTGCTTTGAGTATTCGGTGTGAGAAGAAGGCGCTTCTCAAGCATTCGCCGGCGAGGCGAAGTCCTGATGGGGCGATGATTAGCGCTTCCAAAATGAACTTCTGCTGAAGAATCCAGTGCCGGCGCGCCGCACATGTGCGGCGGACAAGCAAAAAGGCAGCCCGAGGGGGCCGCCTTCAGTAAACGGCCAATATGTCGCAGGGGGCGCCAGCGCATCGTGCGAAAAAGTGGCTCCGGTTTTCCGCAAGAACGATGCGCTCATCCAAGACAGGAGCATCGTGCGAAAAAGTAGCCCCGGTTTTTCGCAAGAACGATGGGCTCACCCAAGACGGGAGCATAGGATCGATCCCGAAAGTGGATTCCTCTTCCCGCGTCCGATGCTCTAGGCGGGCAATTGCGGCGCGACGACCTTCCCGTCCTGCTTGAAGTCGTAGATCTTGCCCGTCTCGGTCCAGGAGGGTAGGGCGAGCTTCACGATGTGGGGCGCAAGGTCCTCGGGGGTCTTGAGGGTCAGCGGATCCTCGCCCGGCATGGCGGCGCGGCGCATCGAAGTGCGAAGCGCGCCCGGGCTCAGGAGCATGACCTTGACCGGGGTCGTCGCCGTTTCGGCGGCATAGGTGCGTACGAGGGCCTCAAGGGCGGCCTTGGACACCGAATAGACGCCCCAATAGGCCTTGCACGAATGGGCGGCGCCCGAGGTCAGGAAGATCGCGCGTCCGGCGTCGGACGCGCGCAGAAGCGGATCGAAGGAGCGGATCAGGCGGTAATTGGCCGTGACGTTGACGGTCATCACCTCGTCCCAGACCGGCTGGTCGACATGGGTGATCGGTGCCAGCTCGCCGAGCTGACCGGCATTGCCGAGGAGAATGTCGAGCTTGCCCCAGCGCTCGTAGATCGCGGCCCCGAGGCGGTCGAGGGCGTCGAGATCCTTCAGGTTCACCGGAACGAGGGTCGCGGACGACCCTCTCGCGCGGATCTCGTCGTCGAGGCTCTCGAGCGCGCCCTGCGTGCGGGCCAGGGCGATGATGTGCGCACCGGCCTCGGCCAGGGCCAGGGCGGCCGCACGGCCGATGCCGCGCGATGCGCCGGTGACGACCGCCACGCGATTGAGAAGGGGTTTGTCCATGAGACGTCCTCAGAGCATGTTTCGGCGAAGGAGATCCGGTTTGCCATCGGCACTATGGGTCGAACCAGGGCACGACGTGATTCCACGCAAGTGGGACAGGTCTAGCGCATCGTGCGGAAAAGTGGACCCGGTTTTCGCGAACGCGGCTCTCCGGGTCCGCTCGAACGATGCTCCGTTCTCGAGTGGGAGCATCGGATTCGAGCCCAAAAGTGCAAATCCACTTCCTGCGTCCGATGTCTAGTCGGCTTCGGCCAGCAGGGCGAGGCGGCGCGGCGTGGCGACGGAGAGGTCCGTCAGGGCCGTCGGATAATCGCCCGTGAAGCAATGGTCGGTGAATTGCGGCTGCGCCGGGTTGCGGCCCTTCTCGCCCATGGCCCGGTAGATGCCCTCGATGGACAGGAAGGCCAGCGAATCCGCCCCGATATATTCCCGCATCTGCTCGAGGTCGTGAGTCGCTGCGAGCAGCTTCTCCTTCTCCGGCGTGTCGATGCCGTAGAAATCGGGATGGGTGATCGGCGGGCTCGCGATGCGGAAATGCACTTCCTTCGCGCCCGCCTCGCGCATCATGCGCACGATCTTCACCGAGGTCGTGCCGCGCACGAGGCTGTCGTCGACCAGTACGATGCGCCGGCCTTCGATGGCGGCGCGGTTGGCGGAGTGCTTCATGCGAACGCCGAGCTCGCGCACCGACTGGGTCGGCTGAATGAAGGTGCGGCCCACGTAATGGTTGCGGATGATGCCGAGCTCATAGGGCAGGCCGCAGCTCTGGGCGAAGCCCAAAGCCGCCGGAACGCCGGAATCCGGCACCGGGATGACCACGTCCGCGTCGGCCGGGGATTCCGTGGCGAGTTCCCGGCCCATGCCCTTGCGAACCTCATAGACGCTGCGGCCGTTCACGATGGAATCGGGGCGGGCGAAATAGATGTATTCGAAGATGCAGGGGCGCGGCGGCACCTTCTCGGCGAACCGGAAGGATTCGATGCCCTCGTCCGAGATCACGACGCATTCGCCGTTCTCGACGTCGCGGATGAAGCGGGCTCCGATGATGTCGAGCGCGCAGGTCTCGGAGGCGAGGATGTAGCGGCCGTCGAGCTCACCGAGCACCAGCGGGCGGATGCCCATCGGATCGCGGGCGCCGATCAGCTTCTTGTTGGTGAGGGCCACGAGAGCATAGGCGCCTTCGATCTTCTGGATCGCCTCGACGAAGCGGTCCACGACCCGGTCCTTGCGGCTGCGGGCCACGAGGTGGACGATCACCTCCGTATCCGTGGTGGACTGGCAGATCGCGCCATCGCGGATCAGGTTGCGGCGAAGGGTCAGGCCGTTGGTGAGATTGCCGTTATGGGCGACGGCGAAGCCGCCCCCGTCGAGCTCGGCAAAGAGGGGCTGAACGTTGCGCAGGACCGTCTCGCCGGTGGTCGAGTAGCGCACGTGACCGATTGCGGAAACGCCCGCGAGCCGCTCGATGGTTCCCCGGTCGGAGAAGCTGTCACCGACGAGGCCGAGCTTGCGTTCGGAGTGGAAAACGTCGCCGTCGAAGGAGACGATGCCGGCCGCCTCCTGTCCGCGATGCTGGAGGGCGTGAAGCCCAAGAGCGGTGATCGCCGCCGCATCCGGATGGCCGTAGATGCCGAACACGCCGCATTCTTCACGCAGGGTATCGCCGTCGAGGTCGAGGTCCACCTTCTTAGGGGTGACCTGCCACGTCTCAGACCTGGAAGACATCATGCTTTCCTTGGGATCCGCGCCCTTAGCCGACGCGGCCTCTATCTAATCGTCCTGAGGCCAAAGGCCAATGGGTTTTCCTGTCGCTCTTCAAAGAGTGAACAGGAGGGGCTCACCCCCGGCGCTGTGGCGTCTGCGGGGCGGGCGAGGCCGGGGCGGGCGCCGCGCCGCGCTGCGGATCGGGCTCGGCCGGCTCCACGGGCTCGTTCTCCGGCGCGGCCGGCTTCTTGAGCTTCTGGATGAGGGCTTCCGCGTTCTCGGGCAGCATGGCGATGATGCTGTCGCGGGTATTTTCCATGGCTGGGCGGGTCTTCGAGGCGGTCGCCCATTCGGGCTCCTTGCCCTGGAGCAGCCAGCTCAGGAAAGCCCAGCCGATCACGCAGATCAGGAAGCCGCGAGCGGCTCCGAAGACGAGGCCGAGCGTGCGGTCGATGGCTCCGATGCGGGAATCGAGGATCATGTCCGAAATCTGGACCGTGATGATCGAGACGATGATCAGGGTGATCACGAAGATGCCGCCGATGGCCGCCACGAGGGCGACCGTATGGCTGCTGATATATTGCTGCGCGATGGGAAGGGCGGTGGGGTGCAGGTACCAGGCCGCGGCGGCGGCCACGACCCAGGCCACGATGGCCAGAACCTCGCGGGTGAAGCCGCGGACGGCCGCCAGGAGAGCCGAGATCAGGACAATTCCGATGACGACGAGGTCCAGAACAGAAAAGGGCATGAGCCGAGCCTACGCAGAAACAGGGACAAGGGCCGCATTCGCGGAACGAGGCCAGGCTGTATAGCCTTAAGAGATGCTTTCGTCACCCCTATGCTGCCCGTGTGCCCCCCGAAAGAGCCCGGACACAAAAAGACCCCGGCGAACGTCGCCGGGGCCAGGGGGAGAGGAGTGACTGTCAACTCTTGCGACACGCATATGTGCCCAAAAAGTTCTCGATCCAGACGTATAAGATTGCCGTGTGAGGTCAATTAGACCGGATGGCCTAATGCCCAGCTTGGGAGGTATCGTCACCTTGGTCGAAAGCCGCGCCGTGGGATCTCGGGCCGACAGCATCGAACGCAAAAGTGGGAACCGGTTTTGCGGGAAAAGATGCTCAAGATGGTAGAGTGACAGCATCGGATGTGGGTTCGATGTCACGTCCGATGCGCTGGAGGTCCCAGCGACGTACCTGGTTTCCCGTCACGGAGGCGAATATGACGGATGATGAGAAGGCGATCAGGGAGCTTGTCGCGGCATGGATGGCGGCGAGCCTGGAGGGCAATGTCGCCAAGGTCCTGTCCCTGATGACCGAGGACGTGATCTTCATGGTGCCGGGCCGGGACCCGTTCGGCAGGGAGGCCTTCGCCGCCGCCTCGCGGAGCATGGAAGGAATGCGCCTGGAGGGAACGAGCGACATTCTGGAATTGCAGGTGATGGGCGACTGGGCGTTCATGCGATGCCACATCGACATGACGATCACGCCTCCGAACGCCCGAGAGCCGGTGCGCCGGTCGGGGCACACGCTGACGCTTCTGCGCAAGGGGGCCGATGGCCGGTGGCGGCTCGCCCGCGACGCGAATCTCCTGGCGGCGCGCGGCTGACGGCGGCTGCTTCTCCCGCGCCGGAAGAGGTTTCAGGAGGCCCTGCGCCGACGCGCGGCGATTCCCGCGACCAGATCGGTGATGTGGCCGATCGACGAGGTGGCGAGCGGGAGCTTCTCCCGCTTGTTCTTGTCGAGGCGGGGCGCCGGGGAGACGGCGCCGGAAAAGCCGAGCTTGGCCGCTTCCTTCAGCCGGGCCTGCTCCTGGGCCACGGGCCGGATTGCGCCGGAGAGGCCCAGCTCGCCGAAATACACCGTGTCGGGCGGCAGCGGATTGCCGGACAGGGACGACACGAGGGCGGCGGCGGCCGCGAGATCCGCCGCCGGCTCGGTGATCCGCAGGCCACCCGCAACGTTCAGGTAGACGTCGTGCATGCCGAGCTTCAGGCCGCCGTGGGCCTCGAGCACCGCGAGCACCATGGACAGGCGGCTCTGGTCCCAGCCGACCACGGCCCGGCGCGGCGTCCCGAGGGAGGAGGGGGCGACGAGCGCCTGGATCTCGACGAGAAGCGGGCGCGTGCCTTCCATGCCGGCGAAGACGGCGGTACCGGCAGTCGCCATGTCGCGCCCGGCGAGAAAGAGTTCGGAGGGGTTGGGGACCTCGCGCAGGCCCTGATCGGACATTTCGAAGACGCCGATCTCGTCGGTGGGGCCGAAGCGGTTCTTCACCGCGCGCAGGATGCGGAAATGATGGCCCGTATCGCCCTCGAACGACACCACGGCGTCGACCATGTGCTCGACGACGCGGGGACCGGCGATCTGTCCGTCCTTGGTGACGTGGCCCACGAGAATGACGGAGGTGCCGGTCGTCTTCGCGAATCGGATGAGCGCCTGGGCCGAGCCCCGCACCTGGGTGACCGTGCCGGGGGCCGATTCGACCGTCTCGGTCCACATGGTCTGGATCGAGTCGATGATCGCGAGCGCGGGCGGGCGGCCCTGGCTCAAGGTGGCCACGATGTCCTCGACATTGGTCTCCGAGGCGAGTTCCACCGGCGACAGGCCGAGGCCGAGCCGTTCCGCGCGCAGGCGCACCTGCCCGACCGCTTCCTCGCCCGAGATATAGGCTACACGCTCGCCGCGGTTGGCGAGGGCGGCGGAAGCCTGCATGAGCAGCGTCGACTTGCCGATTCCCGGATCGCCGCCGAGCAGGATGATCGAGCCGTGCACGAAGCCGCCGCCGGTCACCCGGTCGAGCTCCGCGATTCCGGACGGCGTACGGGGAGCTTCCTTGGTTTCCCCGGAGAGACCTTCGAGCGGGAAGATGCGGCCCTTGGCGCGCGAGGGGCGCGTCGCGACGGGGCCCGACATGGGGCTCGCGGAGCCCGCTTCCTCGACGATGGTGTTCCATCCGCCGCAGGCTTCGCACTTGCCCTTCCAGCGGTTGTAGACCGCACCGCATTCCTGGCAGACGAAAGACGGGTGACGCTTGGCCATCAGCCCTGCGTCCCGCGATAGGTGCGAGCGTAGCGGCGGCCCAGATTGGTGAGGATCTCGTAGCCGATGGTGCCGGCGCGGCGGCCGACCTCGTCGATCGCGAGAGCCCCGCCGATCATGGTCACGGTGTCGCCGCGCCTGAGGTTGCTTTCCGGAATGTCGGTCACGTCCACTGTGATCAGATCCATGGAGACGTTGCCCGCGAAGGGGCATTGGCGCCCGGCTGCCAGAACCCGGCCCGCCAGCAGCTCCTCGCCGCTCGTCCCACGCGCGCTTGCCGAGCGTGGATAGCCGTCCGCATAACCGACCGAGAGCGTGGCGATTCGCCGCCGACCGAGCGCCAGCCACCGCGCGTTGTAGCCGACCGTGTCGTCGGCCTCGACCCAGCGCAGCTGCACGATGCGCGCCTGAAGCTCCACGACGGCGCTCATGGGATTGTGGAGATCGGGCGTCGGATTGCCGCCGTAGAGCGCATAGCCCGGACGCACGAGGTCGAAATGCGGCTTCTCCTTCAGGAAGATGCCGGACGAATTGGCGAGCGAGGCGCGCACCCCTGGCAGCGTCTCGCGCACGGCCCTGAAGGCGTCGATCTGGCGATTGTTGATCGGGTTGTCGCTCTCCTCCGCGCTGACGAAATGGCTCATGAGAAGCGCGGTCTCGAAATCCTTCAGTTCGGCGCGATCCTTCAGGGTCAGGCCCTGGGGGACCGTGAGGCCGAGGCGGTTCATGCCCGTGTCGACATGGATCGCGGCGGCGTATCGGCGCCCCTGCGACCGGCAGAAGGCGGCCCATTCCCCGATCTCCTCGAACGAGCCGAGAACCGGGCGCAGATCATGCTGCGCATAGGCCTGCGACGTGTCGGGAAACAGGCCGTTCAGCACGTAGACGGTCGAACCGGGCGCCGCGGCGCGGGCGCGGATCGCCTCGCTCACGTGCGCCACGAAGAATGTGCGGCAGCCTGCCTGCGCCAAGGCCGGCACGGCCTGCTCGATGCCGGTCCCGTACGCGTCGGCCTTGACCACGGCCGAAGCCTCCGCGCCGCCCGCCCGGTCGCGCAGGCTGCGCCAGTTCCGGCCGAGCGCCGCGAGGTCGATGTGAAGGAGGCCGCCGGCCCTGTCGTCGGGAATGCCCCCGGCGGTGGTCGTCTGTTCTGTCCTGGTCAATCGCCGATCCGATCGGGAAGTTTGTCTTCGTCTGCGAGGTTGGTGAAGCGGGTGATGTCGGCCTGGAAGGCCAGCTGCACGGTGCCCGTGGGGCCGTGACGCTGCTTGCCGATGATGACTTCGGCCTTGCCGTGGATCTGATCCATCTCCGCCTGCCACTTGAAATATTCTTCGGTGCCGGGTTTCGGCTCCTTGTTCTTTAGATAGTACTCTTCGCGGTAAACGAACATGACCACGTCGGCGTCCTGCTCGATCGAGCCCGATTCACGAAGGTCGGAGAGCTGCGGCCTCTTGTCGTCGCGCGATTCCACCTGGCGCGAGAGCTGGGACAGAGCGATGAGCGGAACGGCGAGTTCCTTGGCGAGCGCCTTCAGGCCGGTGGTGATCTCCGTCAGTTCCTGCACGCGGTTCTCGCCTTTCTTGGACGAGCCGGAGAGGAGCTGCAGGTAGTCCACGATGAGAAGGTCGAGACCGCGCTGGCGCTTGAGGCGCCGGGCGCGGGCGGTGAGCTGCGCGATGGAGATGCCGCCGGTCTGGTCGATATAGAAGGGGATCGACTGCATCTCGCGGGCGGCTTCGGTGATCTTGTAGAAATCGTCCTCGCGCATGTCGCCGCGGCGGATCTTGTAGGAGGGCACGCCCGCCTGCTCGGCGATGACGCGGGTGGCGAGCTGCTCCGCCGACATTTCGAGGGAGAAGAAGCCCACGATTCCGCCGTTCACGGTTTTCAGGGTTCCGTCCTGCTGCTTCTCCGCCTTGTAGGCCTTGGCGATGTTGAACGCGATGTTCGTCACCAGCGAGGTCTTACCCATGGCCGGGCGGCCCGCCAGGATGATGAGGTCGGAGGGCTGGAGGCCGCCGAGGGATTTGTCGAGATCGATGAGCCCGGTCGAGATGCCCGACAGGGCTCCCTCGCGCTTGTAGGCGGCCGCCGCCATGTCGATGGCGGCGGTCAGCGCGTCCGAGAAACGCTGGAAGCCACCGTCGGTGCGGCCCGTTTCGGCGATGGAGTAAAGGCGCCGCTCGGCCTCCTCGATCTGGTCTCGGGGCGAACTTTCGACGGGAGCGTCGAAAGCTGTGTTCACCAGGTCCTCGCCGATGTTGATGAGAGAGCGGCGGATCGCGAGGTCGTAGATCGTGCGGCCGTAATCCTCGGCGTTGATGACCGTGGTGGCCTCCGCCGCCAGGCGGGCGAGATATTGCGAGACGGTGACGCCGCCCAGATCCTGGTCGCCCAGGAAGGTCTTCATCGTGATTGGGGTCGCAACCTTGCCGGCCTTGATCAGGCTCGTGGCGACTTCGTAGATGCGCCGGTGCAGATCCTCGATGAAGTGCTCGGCCTCGAGAAAGTCCGAAACGCGATAATAGGCGTCGTTGTTGACCAGAATGGCGCCCAGCAGGGCCTGCTCGGCCTCGAGGTTGCTGGGAGGCGTGCGAAATTGCGGCTCGGCATTTTCTAAGCGGGCGATGAGGGCATTGGCGGTGGCCATCTGGCGCTCCGAAAACGGGGAAGGGGATTATTGGTCTTAGACCCGAATTCGTGTCTGAAAGGTTGCTCTTCGAACACATAGACGGGACTCGGGGCACCTGTCCTCACTGTCCTCAATACTCACATGGCTATTGTCTCGCGACTCATTCGGCTTGACTCTCCGGTGCAGGAAGAACCCGACGAAAAAGCGCTCCCCATCGAATCGATGGAAAGCGCCATTTTGGAACAAAACGAGAACTGGAGCAAGGCTTCCGCCAAGCTCCCGCCTTGCCTGTGGCCATGGACCGTTCCGGCGGATCGTCGCACCCTGACCCTCCTCCCGCGGGGGGAGGAGGCAAAAAAGGGGCCGCCGGTCGAACTCCTTAGAGCTCGACGTCGCCGGCTTCGGCGAGAGCCGCGCCGACCTCGAGGCCGAGGTCGTCGAGGTTGGTCTCTTCGCGGGTGGTGACCGCCTCGCCGCGAGCCTGGCGCTCGGCTTCCTCAGGGCTGCGGGCCACGTTGATCGTGACCGAAACCTCGACCTCCGGGTGCAGGGAGACCGGCACGTTGTGCAGGCCAAGGGTCTTGATCGGCGTGTTGAGGACGATCTGGTTGCGGTCGACCGTGAAGCCGTTCTCCGACATCACCTCGGCGAGGTCGCGGGTGGAGACCGAACCGTAGAGCACGCCCGTCTCGCCGGACTGGCGCAGGATGATGAAGCTCTGGCCGTTCAGCTTCTCGGCCACGACCTCGGCTTCCTTGCGGCGCTCGAGGTTGCGGGCCTCGAGCTGGGCGCGCTGCTGCTCGAAATGCTTCTTGTTGTTCTCCGTGGCGCGCAGAGCCTTGCCGCGCGGCAGGAGGAAGTTGCGGGCATAGCCCGAGCGAACCTTGACGGTCTCGCCCATCTGGCCAAGCTTTGCGACGCGCTCGAGAAGGATCACTTCCATCGGTTTTCTCCTTTAATGTTCGTGATCAGGTTGAAAGGGTCGGCGGTTGTTTCGGCCTGTTTCCGCCGAAGCGGCGCCGAAAGCCGAAGATCGTATCGGCGAGGCCGAAGAGAGACAGGGCCGTGACCATGACGCCCTGCGTGAGGAACAGCAGCGCATAGAGGCCTGCCAGAATGAAGCCGCGTCCCGGCTTACCCTGCGTCCGCTCGTGGATGACGGCGAGGCCCTGGAGGGTGAAGGCCATCAGGAGCGCGCCGAACAGCGCATAGCCGAGGGCGCCGACGAAGCCTTCGAACTGAATCAGGACGAAGGCCAGGACGGGGGCCCAGAGAATGGCGCGCGGCATCGACAGCCCGGGGACGGGCGACCAGGGGCGCGGCAGGCGTCCCGAGGCGGAGACCACCTTCGCGGCGAGCCAGAGATAGAGGCCCATGAAGAAGGTGAAGCCGAAGGCCGACAGGGCCGGCGTCATCGTCGCCAGCGCGTCCGTGAGAGCCTCGCGCCCGTCCTCGGTCCCCGGATCTGGGGCCTCGAAGAACATGCTGACGAAGGCTGAGGAGATCTGCCGCGACCGGGACTGGAAGGCCGTGTAATCGGCCCCCGAGGAGATGATTCCGGTCGCCACGATGGTGAGGGCCGCCGTGGCCGCCACCCAGCCGAGGAGCCGCCCGATCGGATACCATTCCATCGTCCCGTCGGCGGCGGGGCGTCCGAGCAGGGCCAGATAGGCGAGCCACCACGCCGGCAGGCCCGTGATGGCGATGAAGCCGAAGGCGCTGATGGGGGATGCGGTGAAAATCGCGATCGCCAGGCCGCCCACGAGGGTGGCGACGAGACCGGAGCGATGGTTCCAGCCGAGCGCGACGATCAGGATGGGAAGCGGCGCAAGCATGGCGAGCAGGACAGCCAGCATGGTCTCCTTGACCACCACCACTGTCAGAAGGGCCGAGACGAGGCCCGCGCCGATGCCTGTTGCGATAAAGTTCATGGTTCTCGCTGTCCCGCTGCTCACGGCAGGGTTAGGGGCTCATTGCCCCAACTGACCCGGCGGAATTCCACCGCTGGGTGAAACGTCGAAAAGGCGGGCCGTTCGGGAGAACGGCCCGCCGAAGGCGTAATTAGCGGATCACGTAGGGCAGCAGGCCCAGGAAGCGGGCGCGCTTGATCGCCTGGGCGAGCTCACGCTGCTTCTTGGCCGAGACGGCCGTGATGCGCGAAGGAACGATCTTGCCGCGCTCCGAGATGTAGCGGGACAGGAGCTTCGTGTCCTTGTAGTCGATCTTCGGCGCGTTCGGGCCCGAGAACGGGCAGGTCTTGCGACGACGGAAGAACGGACGACGGCCACCGCCGCCACCAGCACCAAATGCCATGATTAAGCCTCCTCGCCTTCGTTGCTTTCGAAGCCGCCGCCGTCGCGCTCACGACGCTCGCGGTCCTTGCGCTCGTCACGGTCGCGCTTCTGCATCATCACGGACGGCTCGGTCTCGAGCTCTTCGACCTTGATGGTCATGAAGCGAAGGATGTCTTCGTTGATGCGCATCTGACGTTCCATCTCGGCAACCGCGGCAGCGGGAGCGTTGAGGTTGAACATCGTGAAGTGCGCCTTGCGGTTCTTCTTGATGCGGTAGGCGAGGGACTTAACGCCCCACATCTCGGTCTTGTCGATGCTGCCGCCATTCTGCTCGATGACGCCCTTGTACTGGTCGACCATTGCTTCGACCTGCTGGGGTGTCACGTCCTGGCGAGCCATGAAAATATGCTCGTAGAGAGGCATAGTGGGCCTTTCTCAGGTTTGAGGATCTGGCCTTCGCACCACGTTTGGCGAAGTGTTCAGGCCGGTTTCGCGCGTCCGATCGGCGCCAAGCCCTTCGAGCCTGCAAGGCCCGAGCGGTTGTCGAAGGCGGAGACACGGGACGACGAGTCCGAAGGACCCTGTGCGGCAGGCCGCACCGTCCGTTCAGCCCCCGGCCGGAGCGAACGCGAAGCGCGGGCTATAGTCGATCTGCATGGGAAAGGCAATGGGGCGGCCGACTCGGCGATCCTGGCGGTCCAAATGGCTCTGGCCTCAGAGAGGGCTTGAACGCGGGCTCGGCGTTTGCCTAAAGGAATATCAACAGCGAGATCAATGGCACGATGGCCAATACCAGAGCGGTCCATAACGCCCTGTTCTTCAGGGCGAGAATCAGGGCCGGAAGGGTAAAGACGAGAAACAACAGGGTCGATAGGGCTCCGAACACATAGGCAATTCCTTCTCCCATCTGATACGCGTCGATAATGAGTGCTGTCCCGGCGACCCATAGCCAGAGCATGGTGCCGATCCCCGCCAGGATCATCACGGAAATACGCAGCATAAAGCACTTACTCGGCTATAAATGAAACAATGATACATTCGCATTGTGGCAATAGAGAAACAAGCGTTTTCTTGTAAGATGTAGTCAACGCGAAGTTCTCAGTTAAAAACAGGCCCATGAAAGCTCCTCCTCTTCGCCTCGGCGTCAATATCGATCATGTCGCAACCGTCCGGAATGCCCGCGGGGGCATCGATCCCGACCCGATCAGGGCCGCCCATATGGCCGTGCTGGCAGGCGCCGACGGCATTACGGCGCACCTGCGCGAGGACCGGCGGCATATCCGCGATCAGGACATGGAGCGCCTGAAGCGTCAGCTTTTCGTGCCGCTCAACTTCGAGATGGCGGCGACGCCCGAGATGATCGGGATCGCCACGCGCCTTCATCCCCATGCCTGCTGCCTCGTGCCCGAGAAACGAGAGGAGAGAACCACGGAAGGGGGGCTCGACATCATCGGCGGCGCTTCCCATCTGCGCCCGATGATCCAGGAATTGAAAGCTCAGGGCATCCGCGTCTCGCTCTTCGTCGAGCCGGAGACGGACGTGATGGACGCCGCCTGCGATCTGGGCGCTCCCGTGGTCGAACTCCATACCGGCACCTATTGCGAGGCCGTTGCCGAAGGGAACGAGGCGAAGGTCGCCCATGAGCTGGAGCGCCTGCGCCGGGCCGCCGCCCACGGGGCCGGCCTCGGGCTCGAAATCCACGCGGGCCACGGATTGGCCCTCGATTCGGTGCGCCCGGTCGCGGCGATCCCGCAGATCGTGGAGCTGAACATCGGTCATTCCCTCATCGGGGAGGCGATCTTCATGGGTCTCGACGAGGCTGTCCGCGCCATGCGCGCCGCCATGGACGAGGGCCGGGCACAGGTGCCCGCATGATTCTCGGAATCGGATCGGACCTCTGCGACATTCGCCGGATCGAACGCTCCATCGAACGTTTCGGGGACCGATTCACGCATCGTATCTACACGGAAGGCGAACGGGCGCGCAGCGACCGCCGCGCCGCACGCGGGCCGTCCTATGCCCGGCGCTTCGCCGCCAAGGAGGCCTGTGCCAAGGCCCTAGGGACCGGCCTCAGCCATGGCGTGTTCTGGCGCGACATGGAGGTCGTGAATCTGCCAGGCGGTCGCCCGACCCTGCGCCTGTCCGGCGGAGCCCTCGATCGCCTCAGGGCCATGACCCCGCAGGGCTACGAGCCGGTGATCCACGTCTCCTTGACGGACGATCCCCCTCTGGCTCAAGCCTTCGTGGTGATCGAAGCACGGCCTGTTGCCGGGACGGGCGCGTTGCGGCAGCACCCGCCATAGGCTAGAGCATGGGGGCGCGGGACGGGCAGCCATGCCGGCTCCGAAGCCATGCGGCTCCAAAACCCTCGAGAGCGGTTTGCACTTCCGGTTGAAGTGCAAACCGCTCTCGACTGCCGCAGCAGACAACGAAGGGCGGCTTTTTTGGCCGCGACATCCCTCGAGCATAGGTCGATTCAAGTGAGCGACAACGCCAAGCACAACCCGAGTAGAAGCGTGAAGAAAAAGGAAGAAGAGGGCCTCTGGGAGACGATCAAGGTCATCATCCAGGCTCTTCTGATCGCCGTGGTGGTCCGCACCGTCCTGTTCCAGCCCTTCAACATCCCGTCAGGCTCCCTGATCCCGACTTTGCTGATCGGCGATTATCTCTTCGTGTCCAAATACGCCTACGGCTATTCGAAGCACTCGATGCCCTTCAGCCCGCCCCTGTTCTCCGGCCGGATCTTCGGCTCGGATCCGAAGCGCGGCGATATCGTGGTGTTCAAGCTGCCCAAGGACAACTCGACCGACTACATCAAGCGCGTGGTCGGCCTTCCCGGCGACCGGATCCAGATGATCGGCGGCGTTCTGAACATCAACGGGCAGCCGGTGCATCGCGAGCGCGTGGAGGATTATCAGACGGTGGACGAGTACGGCCGACCCACCGCCGTCCCGCGCTACAAGGAAACCTTCCCGGAAGGCACCAGCCATTACATTATCGAATTGAAGGGCGACCGGGCCTATTGGGACAACACCGACATCTATACGGTGCAACCGGGCCATTACTTCATGATGGGCGACAACCGGGATAACTCGACCGACTCGCGCGACGAGGCGAATGTGGGCCAGGTTCCGGCCGAGAATCTCGTCGGCCGCGCGGAGATCATCTTCTTCTCCATCGACGAGGGCGCATCCCTGTGGCGGCCCTGGGAGTGGCCGCAGCACATCCGCTGGAATCGCCTTTTCGAGCGGATTCACTAAGCCGTGACCCGTCGCAAACCGAATCACGACGAGTTGCTGAAGAAGCTGGATTACCAGTTTCTGAAGCCTGAACTTCTCGACGAGGCGCTCACGCATGTGAGCGCCCCGAAGGCCGGCGGAAAGAGCTATCAGCGCCTCGAATTCCTCGGCGACCGCGTGCTCGGCCTCGCCGTCGCCGAGATGCTCTACGACATTTTCCCAACGGCTCCCGAAGGCGAGCTCTCGCGCCGTCTAGCGGAGCTGGTGCGCCGCGAAAGCTGTGCCGAGATCGCCATTGCCTGGGACGTGGGGCCCTACCTCAAGCTCGGCGCGGGCGAAGCGCATTCGGGCGAGCGGCGCAATCCGACCATCCTGGCGGATGTGTGCGAAGCGATCATCGGCGCCGTCTTCCTCGACAGCGGCTACGATGCCGCGAAGGGGCTCGTGGAGCGCAGCTTCAAGGGCCTGCTGGAAGCGCCCCGGCGCTCCCTCCGGGATCCCAAGAGCGCATTGCAGGAATGGGCGCAGGGACGGGGCCTGCCGCCGCCGACCTACACGGTGGCAGAGCAGACGGGCCCCGATCACGCGCCGAAGTTTCGTGTGATGGTCAGGGTCAAGGGCACCGACACCGAGTTCGGGCACGGTACATCGAAGCGCATCGCGGAACAGGCGGCGGCGCGGAGCCTTCTCCTCCGAGAGGGCGTCTGGACGGAGGAAGAGCATGGAACATCCTGAGCCAGTCACGACGAAAGCAGGTTTCGTCGCGCTTATCGGCGCCCCGAATGCGGGCAAGTCGACGCTTCTCAACGCGCTCGTGGGCTCCAAGGTCTCCATCGTGTCGCGCAAGGTGCAGACGACGCGCGCTCTGGTGCGGGGCATCGCCATGGAAGGCGACACGCAGATCGTCTTCGTGGACACGCCCGGCATCTTCAAGCCCAAGCGCCGCCTCGACCGGGCGATGGTCACTTCGGCCTGGGGCGGGGCAGGGGATGCGGACGTGGTCGCGCTCCTGCTCGACGTGCGCAGGGGGATCGACGAGGAGGCGGAAGCCATTCTCGCCAGGCTGCCCGAGCTGAAGCGTCCGAAGGTGCTGATCCTCAACAAGATCGACCTGATCGAGCGCTCGAAGCTGCTGGAGCTCGCCTCCCGGCTCAACGAGATGGTGCCGTTCGCCCATACCTTCATGATCTCGGCGCTGAACGGCGACGGCATCGACAGGCTCAGGAGCCAGCTTGCGGCCATGATGCCGGAAGGACCGTGGCTCTATCCGGAAGATCAGATCTCCGATGCGCCTCTGCGCATGCTCGCCGCCGAGATCACCCGCGAGAAGATCTACGAGCGTCTGCACGAGGAGCTGCCCTACCAGTCCACCGTGGAGACGGATCAGTGGCAGCAGCGGCCGGACGGCTCCGTGCGGATCGAGCAGACGGTGTTCGTGGAGCGCGACAGCCAGCGCAAGATCGTTCTCGGCAAGGGCGGCCAGACCATCAAGGCCATCGGACAGGCGGCGCGCAAGGAAATCGCCGAAATCGCGGAAGCCCCCGTGCACCTCTTCATCTTCGTCAAGGTGCGCGAGAACTGGAGCGACGATCCCGAGCGCTATCGCGAGATGGGACTGGAGTTCCCGAAAGGGTAAGCCGCAAAGGCATTCCGTTTTAGAAACAAGCCGCGAGGAGAATTCCCCTCGCGGCTTTCTGTTTTTACTGCTGGTTCTGGCCCTGCAGCAGCGGGGTGATGCGGCGCAGGGTGACGCGGCGGTTTTCCCGCTCGGGGCCCTGGGAGTTCACCTTCAGATACTGCTCGCCATAGCCCTGCGTGGTCAGATTCTCGGCCGGGATCTGGAAGCGCTGAGACAGGATCGTCGCGACCGTTTCCGCGCGGCGGTCCGAGAGGGTCAGGTTGTCCTCGTCCGACCCGACCGCATCCGTGTGGCCTTCGATCAGGAAGATTTCGTTCGGGTTGCGGGAGATGGCCTGGCGCAGGCCGTCGGCGATCACGCCGAGGGCGTCGATCTGATCCGGCGGCAGCTCCCAGGAGCCGAACTCGAAGTTGATCGTGTCGAGGTCGACGCGGCGCATGCGCTCGCGCAGCGGCTGGCTGCGACGGACTTCGTCGAGGGTATAGGCGCGATCGATGCGCTGGACCGGCGGAGCCGTGAAGGCTTCCACGATCTGGGACGGGGAGGCGCGTTCCGTCTCGACGATGTACTCGTCGCGCGGAATGCTGACCCGAGGCGGCGGAAGGCGAAGGACGTCCTCCTCGACGTAGCCGTAGCCCGGGCGCGCGCCGATGCCGCTGCGGCGGTTGTCGATCAGGATCACCTCGCGGCCTGCGGGCTCGCGCCTGATGCGGCGGACAAGGTTGCCGTATTCGTCGCGCACCGTGACGATTTCGGAACCGTCCGGGCGGCGAACGATCGTGGTTTCCTCTCCGGGACCGCGGCGCTCCACCCGCACTTCGTCCGCTCCGTAGATACGGCGGAAGCGCTCCGTCTCGTCGTGGCGGATGATGACGCTGTTGCCCTCGCGGATGATCGTGCGGTCGCCGGGCTCCTCGATGATGACCCGATCACCCTCCCGGCGCTCGCGGCGCTGGCGGCGCAGATCGTCGATGCGCACCCGCGACGGATCGAGGGGCTGAGCCTGCTGGGGAGACGCCTGCTGCGGCGCATTCGGTGCGGGCGGCAGCGTAGGTTGGGCTCGTGGTGCGGGGGCCGGTTGGGCCGGCGCCGTCGGGGCAGGCTGCGTGCGGGGCGCAGGTGCGGGTGCGGTCGGAGCCGGGGCAGTTTGAGCCGGCGTCGGTGCGGTGCGCGGCGGGGTCGTCGAAGGAGCGGGCTTGGTCCTGGACCGATCCTGATCCCTCCGCTGATCCGGGTTTCTGCGCTGATCCTGCTCCTGACGCTGCTCGTCCGCAGGGCGGGGAGCCGGAGTCGCGTCCCGGCGCTGCGGGGCTGGCGCCGTGGTCGAGGGTGACGCGGGGCGCTCGGAAGAATCGGGAGCCTGCGGGCGCTGGCGATCGCCGGGGCGCTGATCACGCTCCTGCGCGTCCGGGCGCTTCTGGCGTGCGGGTGCCTCGTTCCGCTCCTGGCTCTGGGTCTGGCTGCGCTCGGCCGGAGCCTGGCTCGGCTGGGCCGGTGCCGGCTTCTCGGCAGGCTGGCGCTGTTCCTGTTGCCGCGGCTGTTGCGAACGCTGTTCTTGGGGGCGCTGTTCTTGGGGGCGCTGTTCTTGGGGACGCTGTTCCTGGCTCCGGCGGGGCGTTGCGGGCGCCTCCTGATCAGGATTGGCGGCGCGGGGAGCTCGCGGGGTGTCGGGGGACTCGCTTCCCTGGGCGCCGCGCTGGGGACGCTGCGGGCGGCCGCCTTCCTCGTCCGCGCCCTGGCGCCTCTCGCGGCGCTGCTGGCCTGGAGGAGCCTGCTCGTCCTGTCCCTGCGGTTTCTGTCTTGCCCTGGGCGGCTGCTGCGGTTGGTCACCCGTATCGGCCTGGGCTACCGTGATGGGAGCGGAGTTTTGCGGCTGGAGCGCAGACGCGTTCGCCGACAGCATCATCAGCGGGATGGCAGTGCTCGCAAGGAACAGGTTGGTAAGCTTCATGATCCTCAATTCACTTTCGGGGTATGAGAGGCGTGAATGCTAAGCTGTCCATTTTGTTCCAATTTAGGCGTCGTGCAATCTTGCAAGGTATCTTAACATTTTAGTTCGATGCTCTTGGAAAATATGGAAAAAAGCTCCTTCGATGCTTACATCAGGGCTTCGTTCCGAGATCGTTCAGAAAGCAGCCGAATCCAATGCGATGGGCCGACGAAGGCGTCGTTCTCGGCGTCCGCAAACATGGCGAGACGAGCGTCATTCTCGAAGTGATGACGCGCGAGCACGGCCGTCATTCGGGCCTCGTCCATGGCGGGCGTTCCAAGGCGCTGCGGCCGGTGCTCCAGCCCGGCAATACCGTTCAGGCGACGTGGCGGGCGCGCCTCGACGAGCATCTCGGAAATTTCCAGGTCGAAGGCATCAAGCTCCGCGCGTCCCGCCTCATGGGCTCGTCTATGGCGCTCTACGGCCTCGCCGCCCTGGCCAATCTGCTGCGCTGCGTCCCGGAGCGCGATCCGCATTTTGCCCTCTACGAAACCCTGACCGTTCTCGTGGACCATCTGGACGATCCGGACCTTGCGCCCGCGCTCTTCGTGCGGTTCGAACTCGCCATGCTGGCGGAACTCGGCTTCGGGCTCGATCTCACGTCCTGCGCTGCTACGGGCACCGAACGGGATCTCGTCTATGTTTCGCCCAGGAGCGGCCGTGCCGTCAGCGCGGCGGCAGGGGAGCCCTACAAGGATCGTCTCCTGGCGCTCCCGGGCTTCCTGATCGGCCAGAGCAGGGCCAACCGGCCGAGCGAGAGCGAGATCAAGGCCGGATTTGCGCTGACGGACTTCTTCCTGCATCAGAACGTCTTCGATCCGCAGGGGCAGCGGGCCCCCGAGGAGCGGGCGCGTTTCGTCGCACTCGCGACAGCTGGGGACGAATAAGGTTTGTTTCTGTTATGTTCTCATTTCAGGTGATAAAAAAGCGATTCGCAGTTGAGGAATTCGAGTAATGGGTAAGCCGGTCAATCCACCCTCTGGCGGCGAGATCGAGAACATCAATCTCAAGGACGCCCTGGAAGAGCGCTACCTCGCCTATGCGCTGTCCACCATCATGCACCGGGCGCTGCCGGATGCGCGGGACGGGCTGAAGCCCGTTCATCGCCGCATCCTGCACGCCATGCGGCTCCTGAAGCTCGACCCAAAATCCGCGCCGAAGAAATGCGCCCGCATCGTCGGCGACGTGATGGGTCAGTACCACCCGCACGGCGACCAGTCGATCTACGACGCCCTCGTGCGCATGGCGCAGGATTTCGCCCAGCGCTATCCGCTGGCGGACGGGCAGGGCAATTTCGGCAATATCGACGGCGATGGCGCCGCCGCTATGCGCTATACCGAGGCCAAGCTGACGGAGGTGGCGCGCCTCCTCCTCGAAGGCATCGACGAGGATTCGGTCGATTTCCGCGAGACCTACGATCAGGCCAATGAAGAGCCTGTCGTGCTGCCCGCCGCCTTCCCGAACCTGCTCGCCAACGGCTCGCAGGGCATCGCGGTCGGCATGGCGACATCCATCCCGCCGCACAACGCGGCCGAGTTGTGCGATGCGGCCCTGCATCTCATCACGAAGCCCAACGCCACGTCCGAGCAGTTGATGCAGTTCGTGCAGGGACCGGACCTTCCGACCGGAGGCATCATCGTCGACAGCCCGGCCTCGATGGCCGAGACCTACAGCACGGGCCGCGGCTCGTTCCGCGTTCGCGCCCGCTGGCAGAAGGAGGATCTCGGCCGCGGCAACTGGCAGATCGTCGTCACCGAAATTCCCTATGCGGTGCCGAAATCCCGCCTGATCGAGAAGATCGCGGAGCTGCTCCAGGAGAAGAAGCTGCCGCTGCTCGCCGATATCCGAGACGAATCGGCGGAGGATATCCGTGTGGTGCTGGAGCCGCGGGCCAAGACCGTGGATCCGATCATCCTCATGGAATCGCTCTTCAAGCTGACCGAGCTCGAGAGCCGCGTTCCGATGAACGTGAACGTTCTCGCGGGCGGCAAGGTGCCGAAGGTGCTGAGCCTCGCCGAGTGCCTGCGCGAATGGCTCGACCATCGCCGCGAAGTGCTGATCCGCCGTTCGAAGTTCCGCCTCTCCGCCATCGACAGGCGCTTGGAGATCCTGGGCGGCCTGCTCATCGTCTACCTCGATCTCGACCGGGTGATCAAAATCATCCGCGAGGAGGACGAGCCGAAGGCGGAGCTGATGCGCGTCTTCAAGCTGACCGAGGTCCAGGCGAACGCCATCCTCGACACGCGCCTGCGCTCGCTCCGCAAGCTCGAGGAGATGGAGCTCAAGCGCGAGCAGAAGAACCTGCAGGACGAGAAGGCCAAGATCGAGGAGCTGCTCGACTCCGATAAGGTGCAGTGGAAGACCGTCGCCGGCGAGATCAAGGAGGTTCGCAAGACCTTCGGGCCCGACACGGCTCTCGGCAAGCGCCGCACGACTTTCGCCGACGCGCCCGACACATCGGATATCGATTTCGCCGAGGCCATGATCGAGCGCGAGCCGATCACCGTGATCGTCTCCGAGAAGGGCTGGGTCCGGGCTATGAAGGGTCACCAGGACGACGTCTCCTCGGTGCAGTTCAAGGGCGATGACAAACTCAAGACGGCCTTCTTCGCCGAGACTACGTCCAAGATCATCGTGGTTGCGAACAACGGACGCTTCTTCACGCTCGATGCGTCGAAGCTGCCCGGCGGCCGCGGCTTCGGCGATCCGATCCGCCTCATGGTAGATCTGGAGGAGGGCGCCGATTTCATCGCGGCCTTCCCCTACAAGGCGGGCTCGAAACTGCTCGTGGCGGGGTCCGACGGGCGCGGCTTCATCGTACCGGCCGACGACGTCACGGCGAATACGCGCAAGGGCAAGCAGGTTCTCAATCTCGATGCACCGGCCGTCATGGTGGTCTGCACCGAGGCCGAGGGCGATCACATCGCCATCATCGGCGAGAACCGGAAGCTCCTGATCTTCCCCGCGAAGCAGCTGCCGGAAATGAGCCGCGGCAAGGGCGTGCGCCTCCAGCGCTACAAGGACGGCGGCGTGTCCGACGCCAAGGTGTTCACCCTGAAGGAAGGCCTCACCTGGAAGGATACTTCAGGCCGCACCTGGACGGTGGCGAAGGAGGATCTGCGCGACTGGCTGGGCGATCGCACCGAGGCCGGACGCCTTCCGCCGAAAGGCTTCCCGAAATCCAACAAGTTCGGGGAATGACATGAAGGAAAGGCCCGCCGGAAGGCGGGCCTTTCCTTATGGGCCTGTCGCTTCCGGTGCGGCATGCTCCTTGCGGGGTACGATGCGATAAGTGCAGCGGCGGCCACCGTGGAGAAGATGCTCTTCCCGGCGAACGACCGCGCCGGGCCCGAGAACGGCCGAGAAGATGGCGAGTTCGGATCGGCAGAAGCCCTGGCAGGCCGCCGCCGCGATGCAGATCGGGCAATGGTTTTCGATCAGGAGGAAGCTGCCGTCCGCCTCCCGCGACCAGGACGCCATGTAGCCTTCCTGGCTGCGAAGGTCCGCCAAGGCCGCGACCCTTGCCAGCAGGCTGGCCCTGTCGGCCATCCGGGCACCATAGACCTCGAGGACGTCCCGCTCCCGTCGGGCGATCAGCCGGTCGAGGCCCTCCGGCCCAAAGACATCGGCGACGCCGCGAAGGATCTCGACCGTCAGGCCCGCGTGATTGTCGGGAAAGCGCCCGTGTCCCTTGTCCGTGAGCGACCAACGGCGCTTGGGTCTGCCGACCCCGAGCCTCTCGTCGTCATAGGCCACGAGCCCGGCGGCATGGAGGCGGTCGAGCTGCTGGCGCATGGCGACGGGGGTCGTTCCCAGTGTCTGAGCCAGCGCGGCAGCCGTCTGAGGCCCGTGGGCCTTCAGCGCATGGAGCAGGCGATCGGAAGGGCGATTGTCCATGCTCGTAGCTTAATGCGATCGTCGAATAAAACAAGCAATGACTTTCTAAATAGACTTGGCTAAAGAAAGTCTTCCCTTTTCGAATCGCCGGATGCCCGCGCCATGGACGAAGTCAGAGACGGTCGGCCGCCCGCCGCTCTTTTCCCGAACGCCCTGGTGCTCATGCTGACGCTCTGCCTGGGGGAAGGGATTTACGCGCTCAACAGCTTCCTCGTCTCCACGTCCCTGCCTTCGGCCGTGATCGAACTCGGCGGCGCCGCCCTCATCGGCTGGGCCTTCACGGTCTATCTGGTGGCCGCCATCGTCGGGGGCGCCTCGGCCGGTTTCCTCAAGGCCCGGCTGGGTGCCCGTCGACTGCTCATCTGGCCGGCCATCGTCTTTCTGGCAGGCACGCTCCTGGCGAGCGAAGCATCCTCCATGATCACGGTCCTCGTCGGCAGAACGCTGCAAGGGCTCGGAGAGGGGATCATCGCGGCAGCCTGCTACGTTCTCGTGGCGGAGTTCCTGCCGCCGCGGCTGGTGCCGCGGTTCTTCGGCCTGATCGCGGTGACATGGGCGGGATGCGCCTTCGGCGGCCCGCTCCTGGCCGGCTTCGTCACGGAGACCTGGTCGTGGCGTGCCGCTTTTCTCATGAACGTCCCTCTCATTCTGATCTTCATGGGGCTCGTCCTCGCGATCATTCCGCCAGGTCGGGGCGGTGCCGCAAAGGGAATGCCGCCGCTCGGACGTCTTGCCGCAATCGCGGCCGGCATCATGCTGATCGCCGTCGCGGGGCTACAGTCGCAATGGTGGCTGACGGCGGGACTCGTGGGCTTGGCCATCGCCATGCTGGCCGGCATCGTCCTTCTCGACAAGCGCAGCCGCTACCGTCTGTTTCCAAGCGACGCCTTCTCGCTGGCCTCGACGGTAGGGGCTGGGTTGTGGGTCGCGCTGCTGATGCCGGTAGCGCAGGCATCCACCTCTGTGTACCTGCCTTTGTCCCTTCAGCGGCTCTGGGACTATAGTCCGACCGAGGCGGGCTTCGTGTCCGCTCTCATGGCGCTGTCCTGGTCGGCGGCGGCATTCGCCGTGTCATTCGTGAGCCGCGCGCCTTGGCCCCGGCGGCTCGTCCGGTCGGGGCCGCTGCTTCTGGTTCTGGGGCTTGCGGGCGCGGCCCTCGCCCTTCTGTCCGAGCTGCCATGGGTTCTGATCGGAGCCCAGATCGCCATCGGTTGCGGATTCGGCATCAGCTGGGCGTTTCTCAGCCAAGCGATCATGACGTCCGCCCGTCCGGGAGAACAGGATCTCGCCTCCGGTCTGGTGCCTACGACGCAATCCGCCGGATACGCCATCGGGGCCGCGACAGCCGGGATCATCGCCCAGGCAGCCGGGTTCGACGGCGACCTCGCGCCGGAGATCCTTGCTCCCGCGATGGTTGCGGTCTTCTCGGCGAGCGCCGTCATGGCCGTCGGCGCATGGCTGGTGAGCCTCCGGGTCGCGGCCACTTCGACGGAAGGCACAGCCTGATCGGGCACGTGACGACGGTAAGCTCAACCCGCCGTTCCGCCCGTCGTCTCGGTCGGGTTCTGCATCTCGGGTGGCACCGGACCGCGCTCGCCCGCGCCGTTCTCCAACTTGGCGGCGATCTCCGCTACGTGGCGTCCCTGGAAGCGTGCGCCGCCCAGTTCGTTCTCGCTCGGCTGGCGTGATCCGTCGCCGCCCGCGAGCGTCGTCGCCCCGTAGGGAGTGCCGCCGGAGATTTCGTCCATCTTCGTTTGCCCGGGATAGGAATAGGGCAGGCCGACGATGATCATGCCGTGATGGAGCAGGGTGGTGTGAAACGACGTGATGGTCGTCTCCTGGCCGCCATGCTGGGTCGCCGTCGATGCGAACACGCTGCCGACCTTGCCGATCAGCGCGCCTTTCACCCACAGGCCGCCGGTCTGATCGAGGAAGTTGCGCATCTGCGCCGCCATGTTGCCGTAGCGGGTCGGTGTGCCGAAGATGATCGCGTCGTAATCGGCGAGTTCGTTCGGGTCCGCGATGGGGGCGTCCTGGTCGGTCTTCATGCCGGATGCGCGCGCGATCTCGCCCGGCACGAGTTCGGGAACGCGCTTGACGGTGACCTCGGTCCCAGCGACCGAGCGCGCGCCTTCCGCAATGGCCCGGGCCATCGTTTCGATATGCCCATAGGATGAGTAGTAGAGAACGAGAATCTTGGCCATCGCGTATCCCTTCGCATCCGAAAGTCACGCAGGAACGAGTGGCCGACGCGCGTTGTTCCGGACCGGGGGGCTAGGGATTCGATCGGAACACGGTCATCCCACCCGCACCCAGCCGTGGGCGCCGAGGCGCTCCTGGGGGGTGAAGCGGGCCTTGTAGCCCATCTTCTTCGAACCCTCGACCCAGTAGCCGAGATAGAGATACGGCAATCCCTTCGCCCTGGCGCGCCGGATGTGGTCGAGGATCATGAAGGTGCCGAGGCTGCGGTCCTGACGGTCCGGATCGTAGAAGGAATAGACCATCGACAGGCCGTCGCTCATCACGTCGGTGAGGGCGACCGCGATGAGGTCGCCCTCACCGCGCCCGGTGATGCCACTGTCGATTCCGCGGCGGCGGTATTCGATCAGCAGCGTGTCCACGTGGCTGTCCTCGACCATCATGGAATAGTCGAGCACCGACATGTCGGCCATGCCGCCATCGGCATGACGGGCATCGACGTAGCGGCGGAAGAGCGCATATTGCTCCGAACTCGGCCGGTTCGGGATCTCGTTGCCGATCAGGTCGGCGTTGTTCCTGAGCACGCGTTTCAGATTGCCCGAGGGCTCGAATTCGCCCGTGAGGACGCGGACGGACACGCAGGCTCTGCAGGTGTCGCAGGCCGGACGGTAGGCGATCGTCTGCGAGCGGCGGAAGCCTCCCTGAGTGAGGATCTCGTTCAGCTCGCGACCGCGCCGGCCCACGATATGCGTGAAGACTTTCCGTTCCTCCTTGCCCGGCAGGTAAGGGCAGACGGACGGGGAGGTCAGATAGAATTGCGGGGCGTCGCGGGAGTGACTCGTCAAGCCGGAAAGCCTTGTGGAGAAACCTTGAGCGCTCAATCAACGCTCCAAGGATAACATTGGTGCCCGCCCCGTCCAGGAAAAGAGAGCAGGTGTCGCAGCCCGCTATTCGCTGCGGACGATCATCATGCCCGTGAGCAGGTCGCGGATGAAGCGTCCGTCGTTGCGGATGAAGCCGACCAGCACGTCGCAGGCCCAGAGCAGGAAGGTCGAGATGGCGACGTAGAAGAAGAGCGCATGCACGGCGGCCGCGAGCATCGAGACCCGGCGGCCCGTGGACGGGTCGATCACGCGCAGGCCCATGCTGCGCATGCCGACGGTCGCCTGATTGGGGCCGCCGATGGTCACCGCGTTGTAGACGATGAAGATAAGCGCCGTGAGGGGCAGGGCGAAGAACAGGCCCCAGCCGAGCCCCAGGGTGATGAGGCCGAGAAAGAAGATGCCGATGGAAATCAGCACAACCCAGAGCGCGATGACGAGCAGGTCGATGAGATAGGCCCAGAACCGGCGCGCGATCACGCCGTCCGTCAGGCGGCTATCCGCCGGGAACGTGTTGTAGTCGATGGTCGGCGGGTAGGGCCGATTGACCATGTTGCTTCCTCAATAGGCGGTCTCGGACAGGCCGCGCGAGTCGATCCGTCGCGGTGCGAGGCCCTCCGCCTTGAGGGCCTCGAATACCTCCAATGTATGTTGTCTGTCGCGAGTTTCGATAGTGATGTCGATGGAAACGCCTTTGGCGGGCACGTCGAGGAAGAGGCGGCCGTGGGAGACTTCGAGGATGTTGGCGCCCAGGTTCCCGAGAAGGCTCGCCACACGTCCCAGGAGTCCGGGCCTGTCGTGGGACGTGATCCGGAAGGAGGCGATCCTGTCGTCCCGCTCCAGTTCGCGCACCATGACCGAGGCGAGGATACGGGCATCGATATTACCGCCGCAGAGCACCAGGCCGACCCGCTTGCCTTCGAAGCGCTCGGGCTCGGCCAGCATGGCGGCGAGCCCCGCCGCGCCCGCGCCCTCGGCCATGGTCCGCTGCAGGGTGGCATAGGCGTTCACTGCGCGCTCGATCAGCGGTTCCTCGACAAGGATGATGTCCGGGACGAGATCCCGCACGATCGGCAGCGGCAATTGGCCCACGGTCTTGACCGCGATGCCTTCCGCCAGCGTCGCGCCGCCGATGGGACGCTCCTCGCCGCGGATCGCATTCGTGAAGGACGGGTAGAGGGCCGCCTCGACGCCGATGATCTCGATGGAGGGCTTCAGGGCCTTCGCGGCGACGGCGATTCCCGAGATCAGGCCGCCGCCCCCGATGGGCACGACGATCTGGTCGAGATCGGGCGCATCGGCCAGCATTTCCATCGCGATGGTGCCCTGACCCGCCATGACCTTCGGATCGTCGTAGGGATGGACGAAGACGAGCCCCTCGGCCTCGGCGATCTCGCGCGCCTTGGCGGCGGACTCGTAGAGCGTCTCGCCGAACAGCACCACGCGCGCGCCGTAGGAGCGGGTATTCTCTGCCTTCACCAGGGGAGCGCTCTCCGGCATGACGATGACGGCCGGGATGCCGAAGCGCCGGGCGTGGTAGGCCACGGCCTGGGCATGGTTGCCCGCCGACATGGCGATGACGCCGCGGCGGCGCTCCTCGGGCGCCAGGCTCTCCAGCTTGTTGACCGCGCCGCGCTCCTTGAAGGAGCCGGTGGGCTGCATGTTCTCGTGCTTGACGCAGACATTCGCGCCCGTGATCTGGGAAAGGCGGGGCGCAGGCACCAGAGGCGTGCGCAGAACCTGGCCCCGAACGGTGTCGGCTGCGCGCTCCACGTCCTGCAGGGTGATGGCATAATCGGCCACGGCTTCCTCCGGTTTTCCCATGATATCATCCTTAGGCGGAATCTTCCTTAGACAGTTCTCGGCGTCGTGTCCTGAAAGCCCAGCAATCCGCCGGGCCGGAAGATCAGAAAGACGACGAGCGCCGCATAGAGAGCGATATCCCGTCCCTCGATCGGCAGATAAGCCGACCAGACGGTTTCGAACAATCCGATGACGAAACCGCCGAGCAGCGCCCCCGGCACCGAGCCGATGCCGCCGATCACCGCGCCGATCAGGGCCTTCAGGCCATACTGAAACCCGCCCGCAAAGCCCAGGCCCCCGTACTGCACGACGATCAGCATGCCCGAGAGGCCCGCCATGGCTCCCGCAAGGGCGAGCGTCTGCGTCAGGAGGCGCGAGCCGTCGACGCCCATGATCGCCGCCGCGCGGGCGTCGTCCGCGACGGCCCGCCACGCCCGTCCGAAGGCCGTCGCCTTCATCAGCCACAAGAGCCCGAGCGCGGCGATCAGCCCGGTCCCGGCCGTCATGACGCTGATGGGCGTGAGGCTGACCAGGAAGCTCCCCGCCCGGGCCAGGGGCCACGCATCGGCCCAGATGGGGGGCAGCCAGATCGTTACCGGGCTCTGGACGAGGCGCAGATATTCCATCAGGGCGAGCGAGAGGCCGACCGTCGCGATGAGGCTCGGTTGGGAGCTGGCCGTGGTGATGCGGCCGATTGTGAAATATCCGCCGACGGCGCTGTGCATCGCGCCCGCGAAGACGGCGCCCGCGAGACCCGCCGCGAGTCCCAGAAGCGGGGAGTTCAAGCCCGACACGATGACCAGGGCCGCTCCCGTGACGGTGGCGGCCGATCCCACGGCCGCGAGTTCCCCGAAGGCCAGGTTGACGCGCCCGCTCAGACCGAAGACCAGCGCGAAGGCCACGGACAGAAGGGCGTAGATCGCCGTACGCGGGAGGCTCACCAGAATCTGCTGCAGCCAATAGGCTAATCCGGCCGGAAGCTCGATCAACGCCGCGTCCGGCGGGCTGCCCGGATCCGCCGCGATGCCCTCGGGCGTTTCGAGATAATAGTGCTTGAGCATGTAGAGGCTCGCGCCCGAGATCGGGCCTTCCTCGGTGGCGAGCCCGGTCAGCTCGGACTTGTCGAGGGACAGGCCCTCGGCCGCGAAGGTGCAGACGACATAGCGGTCGAGCGGGGGATGGTCCGGCGATTCGGCCGAGTAGAGCACCGTCAGGCTTCGCGGTGCCGGGCCTTCCTGGATGCGCTGGACTGTGATCGACGCGCCTGGATTAAGGGCCGGCAGGGTGGACCGGCATATGCGCGCCTGATCCGCGTCGATGGACAGGCCGCAGGCACTCAGCAGGGCAAAGGGGACGATAAGGACCAGATTTCGGAACATGCCCTTGGTCCTGTGCAGCTCTGAATATTGCGTGGACACCAAAGGTTTCAGCTTCTTGCTTTGCTCAGATGCGCCAGTTTAGCTATGTTGTATCGAAGCCGCGAGCCGCACAGAGAGGGCCGATGAATCCGAAATGTGTAGCTTTCGTGCGGCTGATTGCAATCTCTTTTACGTTCTGGGTTTTTTCCGCTGAAGCCCGATCCCAGGAGGCATGGGTGGACCCCTGGCTTGAAAACTCCCAGGTTCCAGCGATCGCCGCCAAGGCACCTGGATTCAACCATGGGACGAGCCTCTGCTCAATTCACGCATACTTGCGGAAGCTGAATCCCAGAGGGGCCAACCTCAGAGCAGGCCCGGGACGGAATTTTCTCATCGTGGCGCGAATAGCCGGAGCCAACCCGGAAGATGACATGCAGCCAGAGTTTCAGGTGATCGGCGCGCGAAACGGCTGGCTAATGATCCACGATCCCCACTGGGCGGAGTATGGTGCCGACAATCCGCAGGTGCTTTACAAGGGATCCGCCTGGGTTGCCCCGGGTCTAATCGCATTCGACATGGAGGGCTACACGCTCTTTTCCAAGCCAAGGATCGGGGCAGCCGTCCTTCTCGCGCTCAAAGGTCCCGAGGAGGAATGGACCGGCGCCAACGTCAGAGTCGAGCAGGTGCATGGCTGCAGCGGAGGCTTCCTCGACATCACCGTCAGGAAGAAGGATGGAACGAGGAGCCGTGGGTGGTTCGCCGCCATCTGTGGCAATCAGGGGACTACATGCTCGTTCGGCAATGAGCCGCTTATGATCGAGGAACGCAGGGGAAAACTCATCAGCGCGACAGACCCGGAGTGACAGGTCTGTCGTACCGATTGTGAGAGCGCGGTCAGGCTTGAGCCTTCTTCAGCTTCTCGGCGACGCGGGGCGCGAAATAGGTGAGGACGCCGTCGGCGCCCGCGCGTTTGAAGGCCAGCAGGCTCTCCATCATGGCGCGCTCGCCGTCGATCCAGCCGTTTTTGGCTGCGCCCTGGATCATCGCATATTCGCCAGACACCTGGTACGCGAAGGTCGGGACGGCGAAGGTTTCCTTCACCCGGTGGACGATGTCGAGATAGGGCATGCCGGGCTTGACCATGATCATGTCGGCGCCTTCCTCGAGATCGAGGGCGACCTCGCGCATGGCTTCGTGCGTGTTGGCCGGATCCATCTGATAGGTGCGTTTGTCACCGATGAGCGTGGCGCTGGTCCCGATGGCGTCGCGGAACGGGCCGTAGAAGGCCGAGGCGTATTTCGCCGCATAGGCCATGATCTGCACGTCCTGGAACCCGGCCGCGTCGAGAGCCGCGCGGATCGCGCCCACGCGTCCGTCCATCATGTCGGAGGGCGCGATGACGTCGGAGCCCGCCTCGGCCTGGAGCACGGCCTGCCGGGCGAGCAGCGCCACCGACTCGTCGTTGAGAATGCGGTCACCGTCCATCACGCCGTCATGGCCGTGGCTGGTATAGGGGTCGAGGGCGACGTCCGTGATCACGCCGATCTCGGGCACGGCCCGCTTGATCTCGCGCACGGCGCGATTCACGAGGTTGCGGCTGTTCAGGGATTCCGAGCCCGTCGGATCGCGAAGCGCCGGGTCGGTATAGGGAAAGAGCGCGAGGGCCGGGATGTCGAGGGCGGCGGCGCGCTCCGCCTCCTTCACCACTTCACCGATGGTCAGGCGCTCGACGCCCGGCATGGACTCGACCGGTTGCCGACCGCTCTCGCCTTCGACGACGAAAAGGGGCCAGATCAGGTCGTTCGTCGTCAGTACGTTCTCGCGCACCAGCCGCCTGGACCACTCGGCCTTGCGATTGCGTCGCAGGCGGTGGGACAAATTCAAGGAGGAAGCAGCTTCCGGTGCGGCAGGGCGGGGGAACGGCGACAGTTTCGACATAATCCTCATCCAGAGCCGGCATCGCTGCGCCGGCGCATGCCGAGAGGGGTAGCACATTTAAATCGCTCTAAAAAAGGGCTCGGCGTCGCATTCGGAACATTCCTGAGGGAAAACAGACAGGGCTGCCATGCATTGACGGTAACCTTGGGCGCTGTTTAATCGCCAGGATGGGCATTCGGGCCGAAGCAGGGAAAGGCGCTCCATGGACGAGAACGCGGAAGTGACATGCGAAAAGCACGGTGCCGCCGGCATCATCACGCTCAATCGTCCCCGCGCCCTCAACGCCCTGACCCTGACCATGGTGCGCGAGATGCGCCGGGCCCTCGATGCCTGGGCCGCGGACCCGGAGGTCTCCCGCATCGTCGTCCAGGGCGCCGGCGAGAAGGCGTTCTGCGCGGGTGGCGACATCCGCCGCCTCACCGATCTTCTGCAGGCGGGCGAGCGCGACGAAGCGCTCGCGTTCTGGCGCGAGGAGTATCAGCTCAACATTCGGATCAAGCATTACCCGAAGCCATATGTCTCCCTCATCGACGGCATCGTCATGGGCGGCGGTGTCGGCGTGTCTCTGCACGGATCCCACCGCGTCGCGGGCGAGCGCTATCTCTTCGCGATGCCGGAAGTCGGCATCGGCTTCTTTCCCGACGTGGGCGCGACCTATGCCCTGCCGCGCCTTCCCGGCCGCACCGGCATGTATCTGGCGCTGACCGGCGAGCGGGTGAAGCAGGCCGACGCGGTGATGCTCGGCCTCGCCACCCATGCGGTCCCGAGCGCCGCGATGGAGTCCCTGCGCCAGGCCCTGATCGCAGGCGAGCCGGTGGACGAGGCGCTGGCAAAGGCCTCCTTCGATCCCGGACCCGCGCCGTTGAGTCCGGAGCGCGCGGTCATCGATTCCTGTTTCTCGGCCGGGAGCGTCGCCGGCGTGCTGGAGTGCCTCGACGAGGCAGTGGATCAGGGCAGCGAATTCGCGGCCAGGACGGCGGCGGGCATGCGCGCCAAGTCGCCGACCAGCATGAGCATCGCCTTCGAGCAGGTGCGCCGAGGCGCCTCCCTGTCCTTCGAGGACGCCATGAGGACCGAGTTCCGCATCGTCTCCCGAATCGGCGACGGCAGGGACTTCTTCGAGGGTGTCCGGGCGGTTCTGGTCGACAAGGACAATCAGCCCCGCTGGGATCCGGCCACCCTCGAGGGCGTGACGCGGGAAGCGGTCGAGCGCTACTTCGCGGGCCTGGGCGCCCACGAACTGGAGACCCGCTGATGCCCCGGAACGGCAACCACGGCGCAGCGCAGGAAGCCGCGCGGGACTATCTCTCGGACCGGATCGAGGAGCGTCCGGCAGCACCCGCCTCCATGCGCTGGGGCTTCGTCCTGACCTGGTTCATGCGGGTGCTCGCGATCATCTGGATCATGAAGGGGCTCAGCTCCTGGTCGGTGATCCTGGGGATCTGGACGCCCGCCGGTCAGTTCGAGGCCCGGTCGACGGGTTACCAGGCGATGATCATCTATTTCGCCCTGATCGACCTGATCGCGGCGGTCGGACTGTGGATGGCCGGCACCTGGGGCGGGATCATGTGGCTCCTGGCGGTCATGAGCCATCTGATCCTCGCGGCCTTCTTCCCGAGCATCGTCTCCAGCGGCATTCTCACGATCGTGTTCTTCCTCACGCTCGTGGCGGTCTATGTGGCGGTGTCCTGGCTCGCGGCCCAGGAGGAATAGGCGAGCTCCCGCGCGGCCGGGTTTCCCGGAGGCGCGCCTCACACAGAAGTGTATCCTCAAGAACACAGTTCGGAGATACATCGCAGGAGAGGCCGGTCGCGAGGGCTGAAGTCGGAGCCGAGGACAATTTTGCCATAAAACGGCCCCGAAGTTCTTCGTTTTCGATACCGTTCCTTAATTCTATCCCGGCAGTTTTTGCTGGGAGCGGGGTGCTCCGGACGATGGTCCTGACGCTTCCCGTCGCCGAGCCACACCTAACCGAGAAGAGCCTGCGCTCATGTTGTCCCGCCGTACCCTCCTGACAGGATCGCTTGCCCTTGTCCTTACGCCGGCCACTGTCGCCATGGCGCAGACCCAGGCCGAGTGGTCGCAGAATTACGAAGCCGTCTCGCGCACCCGCGTGCAGCGGACCTCGACTCCGATGCTCTCCCAGGAATCCCTGGCCGCAACCGAGCAGATGATCGAGTATTACCGGAACATCGCCGCCCGCGGCGGATGGCAGCCCGTCCAGGGCGTGCAGGGCCTGCGCGTCGGTTCCAAGAGCCCGGCCGTGGCCGCTCTGCGCCAGCGCCTCATCATCACGGGCGATCTCGATCAGTCGGCGGGCGAATCGCCGATCTACGATTCCTATGTGGAGGCCGGCGTGCGCCGCTTCCAGGCTCGGCACGGCATCAGCTCCACCGGCACCGTGACGGCCGCGACCGTGGCCGCGATGAACGTGCCTGTCGACATCCGCATCCGCCAGCTCGAGATCAACGTGGCGCGCCTGCGCAGCCTCGTGGCCGGTGGCCTGCCGAACCGCTACGTGGTCGCCAACATCCCGGCCGCGCTCGTCGAGACCGTGGAGGGAGGCATGGTCCATACCCGCCACGCCGCCGGCGTCGGCAAGAGCGACCGCCAGTCTCCGCTCCTGAACACCAAGGTGGTCGAGGTCAACTTCAACCCCTACTGGACCGTGCCCGCTTCGATCATCAAGAAGGATCTGATCCCGAAGATGCAGAAGGAGCCGAACTACCTGACGGACAACAAGATCCGCATCTTCAGCGGGGACCGGGAGATTCTCCCGTCCCAGGTCAACTGGTTCTCGGACGAGGCGACCCGCTACCGCTTCCGTCAGGACCCGGGCGGCGAACTCAACTCCATGGGCTTCGTGCGCATCAACATTCCGAACCAGCACGGCGTGTACATGCACGACACGCCCTCGAAGGGCATCTTCGGCGACGATTTCCGCTTCGTCTCCTCGGGCTGCATTCGTGTGCAGAACGTGCGCGACTATATCGAGTGGCTCCTGAAGGACACCCCCGGCTGGAGCCGCGAGCAGATCGACGCCACGTTCAAGTCGGGCGACCGGGTCGACGCGCGGCTGGCCCAGCCGGTGCCGATCCACTGGATCTACATGACGGCCTGGGCGACTCCGGACGGGCTCGTGCAGTTCCGCGACGACATCTACAACAAGGACGGTCTCGGCGCCTCCATCCCGGTGGCGAGCCGCACCCCGACCGAGCCGGACGAGGAAATGTTCCTCCAGAACTAAGGTCCGCGAATCCCGGAAAGACGACAGCCCGCCTCCCAGGCGGGCTGTTGCTTTTCATGAGCCGGGTCCACAAGTCCCTGGAGCGGCTTGGCGCGCTCGGGCTCCCCATGATAAAGGCCTGGGCCATCGGGAACTGAGCACCTTCAGGCGGGGCTCACAGCAAGGCGAGAACGACCATGAGCGCGAGCGAAGCAGCAAGAAATCACCTGTCCAACAGCTTTTTCTCGGCCAGCCTCGCCGACAGCGATCCCGAGATTGCCCGCGCCATCGGGCTCGAACTCGGCCGCCAGCGCGACGAGATCGAGCTGATCGCCTCGGAAAACATCGTCTCCCGCGCCGTCCTGGAGGCCCAGGGCTCGGTGATGACCAACAAATACGCGGAGGGCTATCCGGGCCGCCGCTATTACGGCGGCTGCCAGTTCGTCGACATGGCCGAGGAGCTCGCCATCGAGCGCGCCAAGCGCCTCTTCGACTGCAGGTTCGCCAACGTCCAGCCCAATTCCGGCTCCCAGGCCAACCAGGCCGTGTTCATGGCGCTCATGAAGCCGGGCGACACCTTCATGGGCCTGGACCTCGCCTGCGGCGGCCACCTGACCCACGGCTCGCCCGTGAACATGTCGGGCAAGTGGTTCAACGTGGTGAGCTACAAGGTCCGCGAGAGCGATCAGATCATCGACATGGACGAGGTCGCCCGCCTCGCCCGCGAGCACAAGCCGAAGGTGATCGTGGCCGGCGGCTCGGCCTATTCCCGGTTCTGGGACTTCGCCCGCTTCCGCGAGATCGCCGACGAGGTCGGGGCGTTCTTCATGGTGGACATCGCCCACTTCGCCGGTCTCGTGGCGGGCGGCGCGCATCCGTCGCCGTTCCCCCATGCCCATGTGGTCACGACCACCACGCACAAGACCCTGCGCGGTCCGCGCGGCGGCATGATCCTCACCAATGACGAGGACATCGCCAAGAAGGTGAATTCGGCGATCTTCCCCGGCCTCCAGGGCGGCCCGCTCATGCACGTGATCGCCGCCAAGGCCGTGGCCTTCGGCGAGGCCCTCCGCCCCGAGTTCAAGCTCTACGCCCACGCGGTGGTGGAGAACGCCAAGGTGCTCGCCGATGCCATGCTGGCCGGCGGCTACGCCATTGTGGCGGGCGGCACGGACAACCATTTGATGCTGGTGGACCTGCGCCCGAAGAAGCTCACCGGCAAGGCGGCCGAGGCGGCTCTGGGCCGCGCCCACATCACCTGCAACAAGAACGGCGTGCCCTTCGATCCCGAGAAGCCGATGGTGACCTCCGGCATCCGTCTCGGCACCCCCGCCGCGACCTCGCGTGGCTTCGGCGTGGCCGAGTTCCGGACGGTCGGCGAGCTGATCGTCGAGGCGCTCGACGGTCTTGCCAAGCACGGTGAGGAAGGCAACGCCCCGGTCGAAGAATCGGTGAAGGTCCGCGTGCACGAGCTGACCCGCCGCTTCCCGATCTACGCATAAAACCGGATCGACCATGCGCTGTCCCTATTGCGGGAGTCTCGACACCCAGGTGAAGGATTCCCGGCCGACGGACGACTCCTCCTCCATCCGCCGCCGCCGCGTCTGTCCGGATTGCGGCGGCCGGTTCACGACCTTCGAGCGCGTGCAGCTGCGCGAGCTGACGGTGGTGAAGCGCTCGGGGAGGCGCGTGCCCTTCGACCGGGACAAGCTCCAGCAATCGGTGGATGTGGCCCTGCGCAAGCGCTCCGTCGATCCCGAGCGCGTCGAGCGCATGATCAACGGCATCGTGCGCCAGCTCGAGAGCATGGGCGACGGCGAGGTGCCGAGCGAAACCGTGGGCGAGCTCGTCATGGAAGGCCTCAAGGCGCTCGATGACGTGGCCTATGTGCGCTTCGCCTCCGTCTACAAGAACTTCCGCGAGGCCAAGGATTTCGAAGAGATTCTCGGGAAACTGGCGGAAGAGCCGGAGGACGCTCCGCCTCTCCAGAAGAAGCCCGCGCAGTCCGAGTGATGAGTTCGTCCGGCGCACAGGATCGGGTTTTGGAACGACACCCATGGGACGAGCGCTTCATGCGCCTCGCCATCGCGCTCGGCGAGCGCAATCTCGGCCTCACCTGGCCCAACCCTTCCGTGGGCTCCGTCGTGGTGGACGAGAGCGGGGATGCCCCTGTCATCGTCGCTCAAGGAGCGACCCAGGCGGGCGGGCGTCCGCATGCGGAGCGGGTCGCGCTCGCGGCGGCCGGTGAGCGGGCGAGGGGGGCGACCCTCTACGTCTCCCTGGAGCCATGCTCCCACCACGGCAGGACGCCTCCCTGCGCCGATGCGGTCGTGGAGGCGGGCGTCACCCGCGTGATCTCGGCCGTCGAGGACCCGGATACCCGCGTCGCCGGGCTGGGCCACGCCCGGCTGCGCGCCGCCGGAATCGAGGTGGTGGCCGGCTGCCTGGAGCCTCTGGCGCGCCGCGCCCATCGCGGGCACATCGCCCGTGTCACGAGGGGACGGCCCGTCGTCACCGTGAAGCTCGCCCGCACGACCGAAGGCCTGGCGGGGTCGCGCAACGGACCGCGCCTGATGATCACGGGGGACATCGCGAACGCGAAGGTGCACCTGATGCGCGCCCATGCGGATGCCGTCATGGTCGGCGTCGGCACGATCCTGGCCGACGATCCGCTGCTCAACGTGCGCCTGCCCGGCCTCGAGAGCCGCGCGCCCGTCCGCATCGTGCTCGACTCGCATCTGCGCACGCCCCTGACGGCCCGCATCGTCGCGGGCGCCCGCGAGATCCCGACCTGGATCGTCACCACGCTTGCCGCGCCCGTTGGGGCGGAGCGCGCCCTCGTCGCGGGGGGCGTCGAGGTGCTGCGGGTCGCGGACGAGGGTGGGCAGGTGTCGCTTTCCGAGGCCCTGACCCTGCTCGGGACCCGCGGGCTGACCCGGCTGTTCTGCGAAGGCGGGCCGGGGCTTGCCGATGCGCTGGCCCGGGCCGATCTCATCGACGAGCTGATCCTGGTCACCGGCCGTTCCGCGCGCGGCGAGGGCGATGTCCCGGCCCTCGGGCTGGCACTGCAGGACCGCATGGACGCCCTCGACCTCTACGCCGACGAACAGGTCGGCTCCGATCTTTTCATGTTCTGGGAGAAGCCCTGATGTTTACGGGAATCGTGACCGATATCGGCGAGGTCGTGTCCGAGGAAGGGGCGCAGGGCACCCTGAAGCGCCTGCGGATCGATGCGTCCTACGACCCTGAGACCATTGTGCTCGGCGCCTCCATCGCCTGCGGAGGCCCCTGCCTGACGGTCGTGGCCGTCGGCGCGCGCGAGGGCGGCTGCTGGTTCGACGTGGATGCGGCGGCGGAGACGCTGGACCGCACCACCGTGGGCGAGTGGAAGGCGGGAACGCGGATCAACCTGGAGCGCTCTCTCAAGATCGGCGACGAACTCGGCGGTCATATCGTCACCGGCCACGTGGACGGCTTGGCCACCATCGTGGCCCGGGAGGCGATCACCGCCGGCGACGATCCCTGGGGGCCGACCGCGCGCTTCGTCATCCGGGCGCCGTCCGCTCTTGCGCCCTTCATCGCTGAGAAGGGCTCCGTATGCCTCGACGGCACGTCTCTGACCGTCAACTCGGTCGAAGGCGATCTCTTCTCGGTGCTCATCATCCCTCACACGCTCGCCGTGACCACCTGGGGCGAGCGCCAGGAGGGCGACAGGCTCAACCTGGAGGTCGACCTCATGGCCCGCTATGCGGCACGGCTTGCGGAGGCACGCCGGGCGGAGTAGGGGAACGTCCATCTCATTCGTGTTCACCCAAATCGATCGCCGCTGCCCGTTCGGCGCCGAACCTCTCCGACAAGGGGAGGATGAAGGACTCTCCCATGGTCTCGCATTCCGAAAAGCCGCAAGGCTCCCGTCCGCCGGTCCCCGGCGCCCGCATCCTGATCGTCGAAGCGCGGTTCTATGACGATATCGCCGACGAGCTGCTGCGCGGCGCGCAAGGCGCGGCCGAGGCGGCCCAGGCGAAAACGGAGGTGCTGACCCTCGACGGCGCGCTCGAGATCCCGGCGACGGTCGCCATCGCTCTCGATGCCGCCGAGAAGGCGGGCAAGCCCTACGATGCCGTCGTGGCGCTCGGCTGCGTGATCCGCGGCGAGACGGGGCATTACGACATCGTGGCGGGCGAGAGCGCCCGGGCCCTGATGGATCTGTCGGTCGCCCGCAAGATCCCGCTCGCCAACGGCATCCTGACCGTGGAGAATGACGACCAAGCCTGGACCCGGGCGAGCGTGAGCGAATTGAATAAGGGTGCGGGTGCCGTGGAAGCGGCGCTCGCCGTTCTGCGCATCAAGCAACAACTGGAGGCCTGATCATGACGAAGCCTGCAGAGCGCTCGGCCGCTCGCCTCGCTGCCGTCCAGGCCCTCTACCAGATGGATCTCTCCGGCAAGACCGTCACGGACGCGCTGGCCGAGTTCGAGGCTTTCTGGATCGGGCGCGAGGTGGAAGGCATCGAGTTCAAGCCGTCCGACATCGAATTCTTCCGCAACGTCATCTCCGGCGTGGTCCAGAACCAGCGCCCCATCGACGTGAAGATCGACAAGGCTCTTTCCGAGGGCTGGCCCCTGCGCCGCGTCGAAGCCGTGCTGCGCGCCATCCTGCGTGCCGGCGGCTACGAGCTCATGTTCCGCAAGGATGTTCCGGCCCGCGTCGTGATCACCGAATACGTGGACGTCACGCATGGCTTCTATGGCGAGGATGAGCCCGGCCTCGTGAACGCGGTGCTCGATACGCTCACCCGCGAAGTTCGCCCCGGCGAACTGGAAAAGAAGGCGGCCGGGCAGGGGAAACGCTGAGGCTCCGGATGGCGGCACCGTCAGGCCATGGCTCCCACGGGCGTCCCGGCGAGGACAGCCTGATCGCCCGTTTCTTCGCGCCGCTGGCGGGCGAGGGAGGCCTCGGGCTGAAGGACGACGCCGCATGCCTGTCCCCACGGCCGGGCCACGATCTCGTGCTGACGACGGACGCCCTGGTCGAGTCGGTCCATTTCCTGCCCGAGGATGCTCCCGCTTCCATCGCCCGGAAGGCGCTCGGCGTGAATGTGTCGGATCTTGCCGCCAAGGGGGCGGAACCAGTGGGGTTTCTCCTGAGCTTCGCCCTTCCCGGGGCCTGGACCGAGGAATGGCTTGCCGCTTTCGCCTCGGGTCTCGGGCAGGCATCGCGCGATTTCTCCTGCCCGCTCCTCGGCGGAGATACGGTCAAGGCGAATGGAGCGCTCACCCTCTCGGTCACGGCTCTCGGAGAGGTCCCCGCCGGAACGATGGTCCGTCGTACGAATGCCAGGGCCGGCGACCTGATCTGCGTCACCGGCACGATCGGCGATGCGGCGCTGGGACTAAAGCTCCGACGGGCTCCCGCCTGGGCCGGGAATCTATCGCCTGAGGAGAGGGCGCATCTGGCCGACCGCTACCTCCATCCGCAGCCGCGCCACCGGCTCGCGCGGGCGGTGCGGGACCATGCCCATGCCGCCATGGACGTGTCGGACGGACTTGCGGGCGATCTCGCCAAGATGATGCGGGCAAGCGGCGTTTCGGCGGTCGTCGAGGCGGAAAAGGTGCCGCTCTCGCCCGGTGTCCGGAAGGCCGTCGCGACCGATCCTGGGCTCTTCGACCTGGCCGTCACGGGCGGGGACGATTACGAGATTCTCTGCACGCTCCCGGAAAAGAATCTCGACAGTTTCGTGAAAGAGGCTGATAGCGTGGGCGTCATGGTGTCCGCCATAGGCCGAGTCGTCGATGGGCATGAAGCCGCGGTCTTTCGGATACAGGGTGCTGAAAGACGCTACGATGCAGGCTCATTCTCCCACTTCTGACGCGCTTGCGAAGCGCAATGCCGTCGTTCTCGCCATGGCGACGGCTCTGGGCGGTTCGAGCCCCGCGATCGTCGTCTCCCTCGGCGGCCTCGTCGGGCAGACGCTCGCCGACAACAAGGAACTCGCCACCCTTCCCGTGAGCCTGCTCAATCTGGGCCTGGCGCTCGGCACGATTCCCGCCGCCATGCTCATGCGGCGAGTCGGGCGGCGCATCGGCTACATCGTCGGAGCGGGCATCGGTCTCTTCGGCGGGTGCCTTGCGGCCTTCGGCATCGTCTCCACCAGCTTCCTGCTGTTCTGCCTGGGCACGACCGTCATCGGCATGTACGGCTCCTTCAACCAGAGCTATCGCTTCGCCGCGACCGATGCTGCCTCCGAATCCTTCAAGGCTCGGGCGATTTCCTGGGTCATGATGGGCGGCATCGCGGCCGGGTTCATCGGGCCTCAAACGGTCATCTGGCTCCAGGATGCCGCGCCGTCCGCGCCGTTCTCGGGGGCGTTCCTGGGGCAGGCGGCGCTCGCCCTCATGTCCATGGTGGTCGTCTCGTTCCTCAAGCCCGTGCCAGTGAGCGCGGCCCCGAAGGTGGGCGGCCGGCCGTTGAGCGAGATCGTGACGCAGCCCCGGTTCGTCGTCGCGGTCGTGGCGGGCCTCGTCTCCTATGCGCTCATGAGTTTCGTCATGACCGCCGCGCCCATGGCCATGGTGGGATGCGGGCATAGCGTCGGCGATGCGGCCTCCGGCATCCGCTGGCATATCCTGGCCATGTTCGGCCCGAGTTTCTTCACCGGGCGTCTCATCGCACGCTTCGGCAAGGGGCCGGTGACCGCGGCGGGGCTGTGCCTCATCGCCGTATCGGCCGTCATCGGCCTGTCCGGTATCGACCTGGCCCATTTCTGGGCCACGCTCATCCTCCTGGGTCTCGGCTGGAACTTCGGCTTCATCGGCGCGACCGCCATGGTGACCGATTGCTACCGGCCGGAGGAGCGCACGAAGGTCCAGGCGGCCAACGATTTCCTGGTCTTCGGCTCGGTCGCCGTCGCGTCCTTCTCGTCGGGGAAGCTCCTGAACGCGGGCGGCTGGGAGACCGTGAACTGGATGGTCTTCCCGCCCGTCGCCGTCGCGCTACTTCTGCTAGCTTGGCAGCAGAAGGCGTGGCGGGCCGTACCCGCATAAAGTCTAAACGGCTTCCTGTGGGTTGGACGGGAAGTATCGTTGCGAACGGCCTAGTTTTTTGCGACCAAATATGAAGTTCGCTGGGGGTGGAGGCCGTTCAAGGCCTGAAGTCAGGCCTTGAAGAGCGGCTTTCTGCTTTCCCATAACAAGGATGGCACGATGGCACTCACCCTTATTATTCTGGGCGGGCTTCTCTCGATTGCGTATGGCCTCTGGGCCATCAGCGACGTGATGAAGCGCGACGCCGGTTCTCAGCGCATGCAGGAAATCGCAGGCGCGGTTGCCGAAGGCGCAAAAGCCTATCTCCGCAGGCAATATTCGACGATCGCAATCGTGGGGGTGGTGCTGTTCGCCATCATCGCCTACTTCCTCGGCATCCGTGTCGCCATCGGCTTCGCCATCGGGGCGATCCTGTCCGGGGCGGCGGGCTTCATCGGCATGAACGTCGCCGTTCGCGCCAATGTCCGCACCGCACAGGCTGCAACGCACTCCCTTGGCGGCGGACTGGACGTGGCCTTCAAGGCGGGCGCGGTCACCGGCATGCTCGTGGCCGGACTCGCACTGCTGGGCGTGGCGCTTTACTTCGGCTATCTCACCCGGATCGACGGGCTGGCCCCCGACAGCCGCACCGTCATCGACAGCCTCGTGGCGCTGGGCTTCGGCGCTTCGCTGATCTCCATCTTCGCCCGTCTCGGCGGCGGCATCTTCACCAAGGGCGCGGATGTCGGCGGCGACCTCGTGGGCAAGGTGGAAGCGGGCATTCCCGAGGACGACCCGCGCAACCCGGCCACCATCGCCGACAACGTGGGCGACAATGTCGGCGACTGCGCCGGCATGGCCGCGGACCTGTTCGAGACCTACGCGGTGACCGTGGTCGCCACCATGGTGCTGGCGGCGATCTTCTTCGGCGGGCAGAGCATTCTCGACTCGATGCTCCTGTATCCGCTCGCCATCGGCGCGGCCTGCATCGTCACATCGATCATCGGCACATTCTTCGTGAAGCTCGGTCAGAACGAGTCGATCATGGGGGCCCTCTACAAGGGCCTTACCGCGACCGGCATCCTGTCCGCGATCGCGATCGCGCTCGTGACCTGGCAGATGATCGGCTTCGGCCCGATCGAGGGCACCGAGTTTACCGGCCAAGCCCTGTTCTGGTGCGCGATCATCGGTCTGTTGGTGACCGCCTTCATCGTCGTCATCACCGAATATTACACCGGCGTTGGCTTCCGTCCGGTGCGCTCGATCGCTCAGTCTTCGGTGACGGGGCACGGCACGAACGTGATCCAGGGCCTTGCGGTTTCTCTGGAATCCACCGCATTGCCGACCATCGTGATCATCGCGGGCATCATCGTGGCGTTCAAGCTCGCGGGCCTCTTCGGCATCGCGATCGCGGTCACGGCCATGCTGGCCCTCGCGGGCATGATCGTCGCCCTCGACGCCTTCGGGCCGGTGACGGACAATGCGGGCGGCATCGCGGAAATGGCGGGCCTGCCCAAGGAGGTGCGCAGGTCCACGGACGCTCTGGACGCCGTGGGCAACACCACCAAGGCCGTCACGAAGGGCTACGCGATCGGCTCGGCGGGCCTGGGCGCGCTCGTGCTCTTCGCGGCCTATACCTCGGACCTGACCTATTTCACGAAGAACGCGGAGCAGTATCCCTACTTCCAGGGCGTGGCACCGGACTTCTCGCTCACCAATCCCTATGTGGTGGTGGGCCTGTTGTTCGGCGGCCTCATTCCGTTCCTGTTCGGCGGCATCGCCATGACGGCGGTGGGCCGGGCGGCGGGTGCGGTGGTGGAGGAAGTGCGCCGTCAGTTCCGTGAGAGGCCGGGTATCATGGCGGGAACCGACCGGCCGGATTACGGCCGCGCGGTCGACATGCTCACCCGCGCCGCGATCAAGGAAATGATCGTGCCCTCGCTCCTGCCGGTGCTGGCGCCGATCGTGACCTATTTCGTGATCTACTGGGTGGCCGGGAAATCCCAGGCCTTCTCGGCGCTCGGGGCGATGCTGCTCGGCGTGATCGTGACGGGTCTCTTCGTCGCGATCTCCATGACGTCGGGCGGCGGCGCCTGGGACAACGCCAAGAAATCCTTCGAGGACGGCTTCACCGATGCCTCCGGCTCGACCCATCACAAGGGCTCGGAGGCTCACAAGGCCTCCGTGACCGGGGATACGGTCGGCGACCCCTACAAGGACACGGCGGGACCTGCCGTGAACCCGGCGATCAAGATCACCAACATCATCGCTCTCCTGCTGTTGGCGATCCTGGCGCACTCGTAAGGCCCGAAGGTCGGACTTTCATCAGACCCGCGGCGCAGGCCGCGGGTTTTTCGTCGGTGCCGACAAAGAAAAAGGCCGGGCGCTCGACCCGGCCTTCTGTTGGATAGGATTTCCCGTCTCAGCGCATCGTGCGAAAAAATGGCCACGGTTTTTCGCCAGAACGATGCGCTCATCTAAGGAAGGAGCATCGGATGCAATCCCAAAAGTGCAAATCCACTTTTCACGTCCGATGCTCTAGGTTCCGAACGGGTTGAAGCTGTTCGTGCCCTTGAGGATCTGGCCGAGGAAGCTCGTTTCTGCGCCGCCGGACGGGGTGGTGCGGCTGATGAAATCGAAGACCTTGCCGTCCTGAATGCCGTAGAGGCCAACACGCTCCACGCGCAGATTCCCGTCGAAATAGACGGCGGTGACCCGCTGGTCCACGACCGTCTCGCTCATGAACTGGAACGTACGGCGCGACTTCTGGCTGATATAGTACCAGCTCTTGTTGCCGACGGTGGACACGGTCGAGGGGGTGCCGAGGGTCTGGAGCACCTGGTCGGCGCTCATGCCCTTCTTCACCTGGTTCACGGCGTTCTCGTCGAGCTGATATCCGCGGGCAAATTCCTCACCCATCGTGCAGGCCGCAACCGAGGTGGCCAGGAAAGTCGCAGTAGCCAAGCGTACCAAAAGAGGATGATATCGACGCATTGTACGGTTCTTCCAGGAATGCGGCGCGGATGAGCTTGCGCCTATGGATCGTGATGGCGTAACCCGAGGTTTCGATTTTGACAAGCTTGGAAGGGAAAAGGCTGTGATCTTCAGTCTCTTCCGCAAGGATCCCCGGCGCACGGCCATCGCGGCTCTCTATGCGAGAATCGCCGATGCCTCCCGCGTTCCGGGGCTCTATGCGGCACTCGGCATCCCGGACAGTCTCGAGGGGCGCTTCGAATCCCTCTCGCTGCACATGATCCTCGCCCTGCGGGCCTTGAGGGGGCTTCCGCCTCCTGCCGACGACGTGGCGAAGGACCTCACGGATGCCTTTTTCCGGGACATGGACGCCTCCCTGCGAGAGATGGGTGTCGGCGACACGGTCGTGCCCAAACGCATGAAGAAGGTGGCCGCCGCCTTCTACGGCAGGGCTCAGGCCTATGATCCGGCCCTCAACGCCGGCAACGCGGCCGAGCTGGCCGAGGCCCTGGGACGGAATGCCCTCGGTGGCGATGCACCTGCCGCGGGGCTCGCGCGTTATGCCTTGGCAGCGGACGCGAGCCTTAAAGCCGTCACGCTGGAGATGTTACTCGAATCCGGTCCCGCCTTCCCGGCGCCCGAGGCCTTCTCAGAGGAGGGAAGCCGATGACCCCTGAAACCGTTGGTCCCTTGTCGCGCCTTGTGGACGTCATGAACATCCCGCCGCGCGGGCAGGAGATCCACGTGGAGGCGAGCGCCGAGGAGAGGGACGCCCTCGCCAAGGATTTCGGGATGCCGGGCATCCGGGCGCTCTCCGGCGACTTCAAGCTCGACAACACCGCCAAGGGCATCCACGTCACCGGGGTCGTCAAAGCGTCCATCACGCAGGTCTGCGTCGTCACCCTCGACCCTTTCGATTCGGATATCGAGGAGGAGGTCGAGGTGGATTTCGCGGAACCCTCCGGGATGCCGGCCGAGCCGCCGACCGATATCAACGAATACGAACCGCCGGATGAGATCATCAACGGCCAGATCGATCTGGGGGCGCTGACCGCCGAGTTCCTGGCGCTCGGCCTCGATCCCTACCCGCGTAAGCCCGGAGTGGATTTCGATTATCGCGACCCGGGCGACGCCAAGGATTCGCCCTTCGCGGCCCTTGGCAAGCTCAAGGCTGACGAGTAAGCGGAAGCGTTCCGGATCAATGACTTGCGGGGGCGTGGCTCCCGTGGCCACCTCTGTCGAGGCTCTACAGTATCGGACGTGACATCGAACCCGCATCCGATGCCCTAGTCGATAGTGTGAGCATCGAATTAATCCCAAAAGTGGAATCCCCTTTTGGATCCGATGCTCTAAGCCTCTGTTTTTGAGCATCTTTTCACGTAAGACCGGTTCCCACTTTTGCGTTCGATGATCTAGAATTCGGTTGCGATGCTGTCGCAAAAAGGTATTTTCCGCCCCCTGTCCAAGCCGAAAGAAAGAATAAGCGGTTATGTCGAAGCCAGTGCGTATTTCGCTCGATGCGATGGGGGGGGACCACGGCCCGTCGATCGTCATCCCTGGTGCGGCCCTGGCCCTCGAGCGTCATCCCGATATCCGCTTTCTCATGTTCGGCAACGAGGCACTGATCGCGCCGCTTCTGAATGCCCATCCCAGGCTCAAGGCTGCGACCGAGCTTCGCCATACCGAGATCTCCATCGGAATGGACGACAAGCCGAGCCAGGCGATCCGCATGGGGCGCGGCAAGTCCTCCATGTGGAAGGCCGTCCAGGCGGTTCGGGACGGAGAGGCGGACGCCGCCGTCTCCGCCGGCAACACCGGCGCCCTGATGGCCACGGCCAAGATCTGCCTGAAGACCATGGCCCATATCGAGCGTCCGGCGATCGCCGCCATGTGGCCGACCATGCGCGGCGAGAGCATCGTGCTTGACGTCGGCGCTACCATTGGGGCGGATGCGGGGCACCTGGTGGACATGGCCATCATGGGCGCCGCCATGGCGCGGATCGTGTTCGACCTGGAGCGGCCGACCGTGGGCCTGCTCAATGTCGGCACAGAGGAAATCAAGGGGATCGAGGCCGTCAAGGAAGCCGGCCGGATTCTCAGGGAGATGGACGCTCCCTATCTCGAGTATCGCGGCTTCGTGGAAGGCGACGATATCGGGAGGGGGACGGTGGACGTGGTCGTCACCGAGGGGTTTACGGGCAATATCGCCTTGAAGACCGCCGAGGGAACGGCCAAGCAGATCGGCCAGTATCTCCGCTCGGCCATGAGCCGCACTCTGATGGCCAAGATCGGTTATCTGTTTGCGAAACAGGCCTTTAACGCTCTCAGGGACAAGATGGACCCGCGCAAGGTCAATGGCGGTCTCTTTCTGGGCCTCGAGGGGGTGGTCGTGAAGAGTCACGGCGGCACGGACGATCTGGGCTTCGCCAGTGCCATCGACGTGGCCTACGACATGGCGCATTTTGAATTGATGAAGACCATCCGGGGCATGCTTGAGCATGGTCCGGTCGGGCACGAGGCCTGAGGAAAGTAGTATCTTGAAACGCATCCGTTCCGTTGTGCGCGGGGTCGGCTCCTACCTGCCCAAACGTAAGCTGACCAATCAGGACCTCGAGAAGATCGTGGACACCACGCACGACTGGATCGTGCAGCGCACGGGCATCGAGCAGCGCTATATCGCCGATGACAGCGAAACCACGTCGGTTCTCGGCATCAAGGCCGCCGAGGCGGCGCTCGCCGATGCAGGGCTCGACGCGCAGGATATCGACCTGATCGTCTGTGCAACCTCGACACCGGATCATACCTTCCCGTCCACGGCGACGATGATCCAGAACGGCCTTGGAATCACCCACGGCGCAGCTTTCGACCTGCAGGCGGTCTGCACCGGATTCGTTTACGCCGTCGCCACCGCCGACAAGTTCCTGCAATCGGGCTCGCACAAGCGCGCCCTCGTGATCGGCGCCGAGACCTTCTCGCGGATCCTCGACTGGACCGACAGGACCACCTGCGTGCTCTTCGGGGACGGCGCCGGCGCGCTTGTGCTGGAAGCGCAGGAGGGGGAGGGAGCGCCCGCCGACCGCGGGGTCCTGACCTCGCATCTGCGCTCGGACGGCCGCTACCGCGAGAAGCTCTATGTCGACGGAGGGCCGGGTTCCACCAAGACTACCGGAGTCCTGAAAATGGAAGGCCGCGAGGTGTTCAAGTTCGCCGTAGGCATGGTCGCCGACGTGGTGCAGGACGCCTTCAAGGCCAGCGGCACGACCCCCGAGGAACTGAAATGGTTCGTGCCGCATCAGGCGAACAGGCGCATCATCAGCGCGAGCGCCGAGAAGCTCGGGATCGCACCCGACAAAGTGGTGATCACCGTCGATCGGCACGGCAATACCTCGGCCGCCTCGATCCCGCTGGCCCTCGACGTGGCCCGCAAGGACGGACGGATCAAGGATGGCGACCTCGTCATGATCGAGGCGATCGGCGGCGGCTTCACATGGGGCAGCGCGCTCATACGGTGGTAGGAATATAGGCCACTCAGTCTATATGGGAATCCCTTGACGGCAAGTCTAAGGTTGACCATACGAAGCCATCTGCATAGCGTCTTAACTGATTGAAAGACCAAAGAACTCATTCTGGCCCGGGGAGCTCAATGGCTGGCAAAACTGTGACGAGAGCGGATCTGAGCGAGGCCGTCTACCAGAAGGTAGGCCTTTCGAGGACCGAATCGGCCGAACTGGTCGAGCGGGTCCTGGCAGAGATCTGTGACAGCCTGGCCGCCGGCGAAACCGTCAAGCTGTCCTCGTTCGGCTCGTTCGTCGTGCGCAGCAAGGGCGAACGCGTCGGCCGCAATCCAAAGACCGGCGTCGAAGTTCCCATCGATCCGCGCCGTGTCATGGTGTTCAAGCCTTCCAACGTCCTGAAAGCCTATATCAACGGCGAGACCGTCGAGGGCGAGGACTGAGGCCCAGATGGCCGGTGGTGCCATGGACAAGAGCCCGGACGCGTTCCGCACCATCAGCGAGGTGGCAGAGGATCTCGACGTTCCGCAGCATGTGCTGCGCTTCTGGGAAACCCGCTTCAGCCACATCAAACCCCTGAAGCGCGGCGGCGGCCGCCGCTACTACCGCCCCGACGACGTGGATCTCCTCAAGGGGATCCGACATCTCCTCTACGGCGAAGGCTATACGATCAGGGGCGTGCAGCGCATCCTCAAGGCGGAGGGCGTACGGTTCGTCCAGGCCATCGGCCGGGGCGAGGAGAGCGTGTCCCCGTCCGGCTCCGACCCAGGCGAGCCTGTCGGGAGCGACGACGAGGTCCTCGCCGAACCGTCCTACGGCGAATCCGAAGCCGTTCTGGCCGAAGCGGGCCTGCCTGAAGAATCGCTGCGCAGGCTACAGGCGGCCCTGGAAGAGCTGATCGAGTGCGATCGGGTGCTCCGTTCCCTCAAAACACCTGCTGAAACGATTGCATCCGAATAGGATCTCGCATCTCTCCAGGTTGAATTTTATCCTAGAGCATCGGACGTGAAAAGTGGACCCGCTTTTGGGATCCAATCCGATGCTCCACTCCTTGAATGGCGCATCGTGCGGACCCGAAGGGCCACGGTCGTGAAAACCGGGGCCACTTTTCACTGGCGCGACCCGCTGGGTCCGCACGATGCGCTAGAGGATCGGACGTGACGAATGAACTCCACCTTTGGGTCCGATGCACCCTTCCTGGAAAGAGCGCATCGTTCTTGCGAAAACCGGGGCCCCTCTTTCGCACGATGCGCTACGGGAAGACCGCGCAGCTGCGCCGCGAAGGTTTTTGAGGTCGATCTGAAAACACCTGCAGGGAACCGCTTGACAGGGAACAGGGCGGCCCTTAAAGCACCCACACACCGCTTCGGCGGTCCAATGCGCGGGCGTAGCTCAGTCGGTTAGAGTGCCGGCCTGTCACGCCGGAGGTCGCGGGTTCGAGCCCCGTCGCCCGCGCCACTTTCTCTCTCCCTACATCGATTTAGCTGCTTGAGGCAGCCGTCCACCCGGGGCGAGTGTCGGCGGTTCGATTGCCGCATGCGCGCGAAGCGTGGCACTTTTTTAGATCTTGTGCATTTCCCACAGAGTTCCCGGCTCTTCTGCCGCCTGCACGAGAGCCCGACGGGCGTGCTGTAGGGTTGTGTCGATGGTCTCGAGGATTTTTACCAGCTTCTCCAACTGGGTGGCGCAGGTCTCCGGGCGACCCGTGACCTTCGCGCTCAGTCTCTTGGTCATTTTCGTCTGGGCTGTGTCCGGCCCGCTCTTCGGCTTCTCGGATACGTGGCAGCTGGTGGTGAATACCGGCACCACGATCGTGACCTTCCTGATGGTGTTCCTGATCCAGAACACCCAGAACCGGGACGGAGCCGCGATCCAGGCCAAGCTCGACGAGTTGATCCGGGCCAGCGCGGCTCAGAACGTCTTCATCGGCATCGAGCACCTGACGCAAGAGGAGCTGGACGAGATTCGGGCCAAATGCGAGGCCAAAGCCAAGGCGGACAGCGCCGCAAATCGAGCGGAGGAGAAGGCCAACCGCAGGGCTGCCCATGCGGCCGAGCAGGCAACATCATAGTTTGGAATGGTTCTTTTTCGGGCAGCCCAAACACTTGTCAGGGCAGGGGAACTCGGTTAAGCCTCCGGCCACAAACCGCCGTTTGTCGCAGGACCTTCCTTCGGGCCTTTCTGTGGCTTAAATGCGTGGCATGCCGCCGGCCGACCCGGCCGTGCTTCGTTTCTTCTGGGTGTCGTATGACGAATCTCCTCGCCGACTACCTGCCTCTCGTGATCTTCATCGGCGTGTCGCTCCTGATCGGAGTGGCGCTGCTCGTGGCGCCGTTCATCGTCGCCTACAGTAAGCCCGATTCGGAGAAGCTTTCCGCTTACGAGTGCGGGTTCAATGCCTTCGATGACGCACGCATGAAATTCGACGTGCGCTTCTATCTGGTCGCTATTCTCTTCATCATTTTCGACCTGGAGGTAGCCTTCCTGTTCCCCTGGGCCATCGTGTTCGGGAACCTTGGCTGGTTCGGCTTTCTCTCGATGATGCTCTTCCTCGGCGTCCTGACCATCGGCTTCGTCTATGAGTGGAAGAAAGGGGCCCTGGAATGGGATTGATCTCCGACAACCAGTCCACCCTGGTGGCTCCCGCCCCCCGGGGTATCCTCGACCCGAACACCGGCAAGCCGGTGGGCTCGACAGATCCCTACTTCGTCTCCATCAACGACGAGCTGTCCGACAAGGGGTTTCTCGTCGCTTCGTCCGAGGAGCTCGTCAAGTGGGCGCGCACCGGTTCGCTCATGTGGATGACCTTCGGGTTGGCGTGCTGCGCCGTCGAGATGATGCAGATGTCCATGCCGCGCTACGACGTCGAGCGCTTCGGCTTCGCGCCGCGCGCCTCGCCGCGCCAGTCGGACGTGATGATCGTCGCCGGCACGCTCACCAACAAGATGGCGCCCGCGCTCCGCAAGGTCTATGACCAGATGCCCGAGCCGCGTTACGTCATCTCCATGGGCTCCTGCGCCAATGGCGGCGGCTACTATCACTATTCCTATTCGGTGGTTCGCGGCTGCGACCGCATCGTTCCGGTCGACATCTACGTGCCTGGCTGTCCTCCGACCGCGGAGGCGCTCCTCTATGGCGTGCTTCTTCTCCAGAAGAAGATCCGCCGCACCGGCACCATCGAGCGCTGAGCAAAGGTCATCTTCATGAGTGCTGAGCTCCAAGCCCTGAGCGATCACATCGCCTCGTCCCTCGGCGAGGCGATCGAGGATCGCGCGATCGCTTTCAACGAGTTGACGCTCGTTGCCCGTCTCGAGGAGATCGGGCGGGTCGTGACGTTCCTGCGGGACGACCCGCAGTGCCGTTTCGTCTGCTTCATCGATATCTGCGGCGCGGATTATCCGGCCCGCGAGAAGCGCTTCGACGTGGTCTATCATTTCCTGGCGCCCCACCATAACCGCCGCATCCGGGTGAAGGTGGAGACGGACGAGGTGACCCCGGTCCCCTCGATCATCGGGCTCTTCCCGGCCGCCAACTGGTTCGAGCGCGAGACCTACGATCTCTACGGCGTCCTGTTCTCGGGCCATCCGGACCTGCGCCGGCTTCTCACCGATTACGGCTTCGAGGGACATCCGCTCCGCAAGGACTTCCCGCTCACCGGCTATGTCGAGGTTCGCTACGACGACGGCCAGGGGCGCGTGGTCTATGAGCCGGTGAAGCTTAGCCAGGAATTCCGCAACTTCGACTTCCTCTCTCCCTGGGAGGGCACGGACTACGTGCTGCCCGGCGATGAGAAGGCCAAGGCTTAAAGGCGGAAAGGGCGACCCATGGGCGAGCATAATATCCGCAACTTCACGATCAACTTCGGTCCCCAGCACCCGGCCGCGCACGGCGTGCTCCGTCTCGTTCTGGAGCTCGACGGCGAGCTGGTCGAGCGCGTGGACCCGCATATCGGCCTGCTCCATCGCGGCACCGAGAAGCTGATCGAGTACAAGACCTACGTTCAGGCCAATCCCTATTTCGACCGGCTCGACTACGTCGCGCCGATGAACCAGGAACACGCCTTCTGCCTCGCGACGGAAAAACTCCTCGGGATCGAGGTTCCGCGTCGCGCGCAGCTGATCCGCGTCCTGTTCTCAGAGATCGGCCGTCTGCTGTCGCACCTCCTCAACGTGACCACGCAGGCGATGGACGTCGGCGCGCTCACGCCGCCTCTCTGGGGCTTCGAGGAGCGCGAGAAGCTCATGATCTTCTACGAGCGCATCTCCGGGTCGCGCATGCACGCCAACTACTTCCGGCCGGGCGGCGTGAACATGGACATCCAGCCCGAGCTGATCGACGATATCGAGGCCTTCTGCGATCCGTTCCTGAAGGTGCTGGACGACCTCGACATCCTCGTCATGGGCAGCCGGATCTTCAAGCAGCGCAACGTGGATATCGGCACGCTCACCCTCGACGATTGCTGGAAGTGGGGCTTCTCCGGTGTGCTTGTGCGCAGCTGCGGCGTGGCCTGGGACCTGCGCAAGTCGCAACCCTACGAGTGCTACGAGGAGATGGAGTTCGATATCCCCGTGGGTCTCAACGGCGACAATTACGACCGCCAGGTGATCCGCATGGAGGAGATGCGCCAGAGCGTGCGCATCATGCGTCAGTGCCTGGACAAGCTGCGCGCTCCGGACGGGCAGGGGCCGGTCAATACGCTCGACGGCAAGGTCGCCCCGCCCGCGCGCAAGGACATGAAGCGCTCCATGGAAGCGCTGATCCACCACTTCAAGCTCTACACGGAAGGCTTCCACGTCCCCGCCGGCGAGGTCTATGCGGCCGTGGAGGCTCCGAAGGGAGAGTTCGGCGTGTACCTGGTTTCGGACGGCACCAACAAGCCGTATCGCTGCCACGTGCGCGCTCCGGGCTTCGCCCACCTTCAGGGCATGGATTTCATGTGCCGCGGCCACATGCTGGCCGACGTCGCAGGCATTCTCGGTTCGATCGACATCGTGTTCGGTGAAGTGGACCGGTAAGAAACGATCCGGGCTCGCTGCCGGGCCCGGAACACGCTGTTTGAAGGCGTGATCGAAGAGTTCAAGTCGTGAATGGCCGGGCTCGCGCTCGGCCATGACGATGAGGAGAAGAGTCAAAATGGCCGTTCGTAAGCTCGCGCCTGAAGAAATGCAGCCTGAGAGCTTCGTGCTCTCGTCCGAGACGGAAGCTTTCGCCCAGCAGCAGATCGCCAAGTATCCGCCCGGTCGTGAGGCCTCGGCGGTGATCGCGCTTCTCGGGAAGGCGCAGGAGCAGGCCGGTGGCTGGCTGCCCCGGAAAGCCATCGAGGCCGTTGCCGCGCGCCTCGACATGCCGATCATCCGTGTGATGGAGGTGGTGACCTTCTACACGATGTTCAACCTTGAGCCGGTCGGAAAATACTTCATCCAGTTCTGCGGCACCACGCCCTGCGTGCTGCGCGGCGCGGGCGACATCAAGAAGGTGCTCGAGAAGCGCATCGGCGACCAGAACCATGTCACCGCCGACGGCAAATTCTCCTGGCTCGAGGTCGAGTGCCTGGGCGCCTGCTGCAACGCCCCGATGGTGCAGATCAACGACGATTATTACGAGGACCTGACGACGGAGAACTTCGAGAAGCTGCTCGACGACCTCGCCGCCGGCCGGCCCGTCAAGACGGGCTCCCAGATCGGGCGCGTGACCTCCGAGCCGTTCGAGGCCGTCAACACGTTGCAGGATCCTTCGCTGTACGACGGATCCCAGGTCGGCGCCTGGCGCAAGCGCTTCGAGGAGCAGGCCCAGCCCGCAGCGACCGGCGAGGCTGCTGCCGCGACCGCATCGATACCCCAGGACGCCAAGGCCGCGAAGCCTCCTGCGGGCCGCCCGATCGAGAGCGATGCGGCCGATACGCCGGCCAAGCGCGCGAAGGACGGCGAGGTTCCCGTGAAGCCGGTCGACCGGAAGGAGGCCGCCGATCCGTCGAAGGCCACAATGGGCGGCGCGCAAACGCAAAAGGGGGCGGAGCCCGCTCCTCAGAGCAGCAAGTCCTATGTGGCCTCGCCCGGCAAGGGCGCCGTGCCGACAAGCCCCACGACACCGAATGCCGGTACGCCTCCGGCCCAGTCCGAGGCGCGCCGCGACGGCAGCGAGAGCAAGCCGGGCGTGGTCGTCGACAAAGACAACAAGACGTCCTGAGGGGAGTGAGCTTAAGATGCTTCAGGATAAGGATCGCATTTTCACCAACCTCTACGGCTTCCATTCGCCGGGCCTCCAGGCTGCGAAGATGCGCGGCGCATGGGACGGAACGAAGTTCCTTCTGGAGAAGGGCCGCGACTGGATCATCGACGAGATGAAGGCATCGGGGCTGCGGGGCCGCGGCGGCGCGGGCTTCCCCACGGGCCTGAAATGGTCGTTCATGCCCAAGCAGTCGGACGGGCGTCCGCACTACCTCGTCGTCAATGCCGACGAGTCGGAGCCCGGGACCTGCAAGGACCGCGAGATCATGCGGAACGACCCGCATCTTCTCGTCGAGGGCTGCCTCATCGCTTCCTTCGCGATGGGCGCGCACGCGGCCTACATCTATATCCGCGGCGAGTACGTCGCTGAGCGTCACGCGCTCCAGCGCGCGGTGGACGAGGCCTATGAGGCCGGTCTCATCGGCAAGGACAACGTCCACGGCTACCCCTTCGACCTCTACGTCCACCACGGCGCAGGCGCCTACATCTGCGGCGAGGAGACGGCTCTCATCGAAAGCCTGGAAGGCAAGAAGGGCATGCCCCGCCTGAAGCCGCCGTTCCCGGCTAATATGGGCCTCTACGGCTGCCCGACGACGGTGAACAACGTGGAGTCGATCGCGGTCGCGGGCACGATCCTGCGGCGCGGCGCATCCTGGTTCTCGAGCATCGGCCGGCCGAACAACGTCGGCACCAAGCTCTTCTGCGTGTCGGGCCACGTGAACAAGCCCTGCAACGTGGAAGAGGCCATGGGCCTCACGTTCCGGGAGCTGATCGACCGCCATTGCGGCGGCATCCGCGGCGGCTGGGACAACCTGCTCGGCGTGATTCCGGGCGGTTCGTCCGTTCCGGTCGTTCCGGCCGAGCAGATCATCGACGCGCCGATGGATTTCGACACGCTGCGCAACCTGAAGTCCGGTCTCGGCACCGCGGCCGTGATCGTCATGGACAAGTCCACCGACATCGTTCGCGCCATCGCCCGGATCTCGTATTTCTACAAGCACGAGAGCTGCGGCCAGTGCACCCCGTGCCGCGAGGGCACCGGCTGGATGTGGCGCGTGCTCAACCGTATGGCCGAGGGCCGCGCCCAGAAGCGCGAAATCGACATGCTGCTCGAAGTCTCGACCCAGATCGAGGGCCATACCATCTGCGCGCTCGGCGACGCGGCTGCCTGGCCGGTCCAGGGTCTGATCCGGCACTTCCGTCACGAGATCGAGAAGCGGATCGACGACTACGCGGCGAACCCGCATTCAGAATCCGTCATGATCGCGGCGGAGTGAGAGTGAAGATGGCTAAAATCATCGTTGATGGCGTCGAGGTCGACGTCCCCGCCGAGTACACGCTGCTTCAGGCTGCCGAGGCTGCGGGAGCCGAGGTTCCGCGCTTCTGCTACCACGAACGGCTCTCGATCGCCGGCAATTGCCGCATGTGCCTCGTCGAGGTGAAGGGCGCGCCGAAGCCGGTGGCGTCCTGCGCCTGGGGCGTGCGCGACTGCCGCCCGGGCCCGAACGGCGAGCCGCCGGAAATCTCGACCAAGTCGCCGACCGTGAAGAAGGCGCGCGAGGGGGTGATGGAGTTCCTCCTGATCAACCACCCGCTCGACTGCCCGATCTGCGACCAGGGTGGACAGTGCGACCTGCAGGACCAGGCCATGGCCTACGGCGTCGACACCAGCCGCTTCCATGAGAACAAGCGCGCGGTGGCCGACAAGTATCTCGGCCCGCTCGTGCGGACCTCCATGAACCGCTGCATTCACTGCACCCGTTGCGTGCGCTTCACCGCCGAGGTGGCGGGCGTGCCCGACATGGGCGCCCTGTGGCGCGGCGAGGACATGGAGATCACGAGCTATCTCGAAAAGGCGCTCGGCTCCGAACTCCAGGCCAACATCGCGGATCTCTGTCCGGTGGGGGCTCTCACCCACAAGCCGGAATCCTTCCACTACCGTCCGTGGGAACTCACCAAGACCGATTCCATCGATGTGATGGATGCGGTTGGCTCGTCGATTCGCGTGGATTCCCGCGGCCGTGAGGTCATGCGCATCCTGCCCCGCGTGAACGAGGCGGTGAACGAGGAGTGGATCTCCGACAAGACCCGTCAGGTCGTCGACGGCCTGCGGCTGCAGCGCCTCGACCGTCCGTTCGTGCGCGAGAACGGCCGCCTTCGCCCGGCTTCCTGGCAGGAGGCCTTCGCGACCATCGCGGCCCGGGTGAAGGGCACGCACGCCAAGAAGATCGGCGCCATCGTCGGTGATCTGGCCGCCGTCGAGGAGATGTTCGCCCTGAAGCTGCTCATGGAGAGCCTCGGCGTGACGAACGTCGATGCCCGTCAGGACGGCACGGTGCTGTCGCCGGCCCATGGCCGGGGCTCCTACCTGTTCAACACGACGATTCCCGGCATCGAGAATGCCGACGCGATCCTGATCGTGGGCTCCAACCCGCGTTTCGAGGCTTCGCTCGTCAACGTGCGCATCCGCAAGCGCTGGCGCGCCGGACCTCCGCCGATCGCCCTGATCGGCGAGCATGCCGACCTGACCTATCCTTACGAGTACCTCGGCGCGGGTCCCGAGACCCTGGCCGAGCTGGCCTCCGGCCGCCACAGCTTCATCGAGAAGCTACGCGGGGCCGAGCGTCCGCTGATCATCGTGGGGCAGGGGGCGCTGGCGCGTCCGGACGGCCTTTCCGTCCTCTCCGCCGTCGCGAAGCTCGCCCAGGACGTGGGCGCCGTGAAGGATGGCTGGAACGGCTTCTCGGTTCTGCACACCGCAGCCTCGCGCGTCGGTGCGCTCGATCTCGGCCTCGTGCCGGGCGAGGGCGGCCTGACCGCCCGGCAGATGGCCGAAGGCGGCGTGGACGTGCTGTTCAACCTCGGCGCCGACGAGATCGAGATCGCTCCCGGCGCTTTCGTGATCTATCAGGGCACCCACGGCGACCGTGGCGCTCACCGCGCCGACGTCATCCTGCCGGCAGCGACCTACACGGAAAAATCCGGCACCTACGTCAACACCGAGGGCCGGGTGCAGATGGCCAATCGCGCGGCCTTCGCGCCGGGCGAGGCCCGCGAGGACTGGGCGATCCTGCGCGCCCTGTCGGACGTGCTGGGCCATCGCCTCCCATTCGACTCGCTGAATGTGCTGCGGGCCAAGCTCTATGTCGCTCATCCGCATTTCGCGGCCATCGATACCGTTCGTCCGGCCGACGGCGCTGCCGCCGTCCAGGCGCTTGCCGGCCTCGGCGGCACCCCCGCCCGAGAGGCTTTCGCGAGCGCGGTGACGGACTTCTATTTGACGAACCCGATCGCCCGCGCGTCCGGCGTCATGGCCGAGTGCTCGGCGCTCGCCCGCGAGCTGAAGCTCGAAGCGGCCGAGTAAGAGAGGAGAGAAAGAACCATGGAATTTGGAGATATCCTCCTCGCCGTCGCGATCATGCTGGGCAAGAGCGTGCTCATGCTGGTGGCGCTTCTCGTCTTCATCGCCTATGCGCTCTATGCCGACCGCAAGGTCTGGGCTGCGGTTCAGCTGCGGCGCGGTCCGAACGTGGTCGGCCCATGGGGCCTGCTCCAATCCTTCGCGGACCTTCTCAAGTTCGTGCTGAAGGAGCCGGTGATCCCGGCGCCCGCCAACAAGGGCATGTTCCTCCTGGCTCCGCTGGTGATGTGCACCCTCTCGCTCGCGGCCTGGGCGGTCATTCCGCTCAACGCGGGTTGGGCGATCGCCGACATCAACGTGGGCATTCTCTACATCTTCGCGATCTCGTCGCTTGGCGTCTACGGCGTCATCATGGGCGGGTGGGCCTCGAACTCGAAATACCCGTTCCTGGGCGCGCTCCGCTCGGCCGCCCAGATGGTGTCCTACGAGGTCTCCATCGGCTTCGTCATCGTGACCGTGCTGATGTGCGCCGGCACCCTGAACCTGTCGCAGATCGTCGAGTCGCAGAACACGCGGGCAGGCATCCTCGGCTGGTACTGGCTGCCGCTCTTCCCGATGTTCGTGGTGTTCTTCATCTCGGCCATGGCCGAGACCAACCGCCCGCCCTTCGACCTGCCCGAGGCCGAATCCGAGCTGGTGGCCGGCTACATGGTGGAATATTCCTCCACCCCGTACCTGCTGTTCATGCTCGGCGAATACGTGGCCATCATGACCATGTGCGCGCTCGGCACCATCCTGTTCCTCGGCGGCTGGCTGTCCCCGATCCCCTTCGCGCCCTTTACCTGGGTGCCGGGCGTGATCTGGTTCGTGCTCAAGGCGAGCTTCCTCTTCTTCCTCATCGCCATGGTGAAGGCCCTGGTGCCCCGCTACCGCTACGATCAGCTCATGCGCCTGGGCTGGAAGGTCTTCCTTCCGCTCTCGCTCGCCATGGTGGTCATCGTGGCGGCCGTGCTGATGATCACCGGCACTGCGCCGGGCATGCGCTAAGGAGATCGACATGAAGATCGGTCAGTTCTTCAACGCCCTTCTTCTGAAGGAGTTCGTGGCGGGCTTCATCCTGACGGCGAAGTACTTCGTCAAGCCGAAGGCCACGCTCAACTATCCCTTCGAGATGGGCCATCGCGGGCCGCGTTTCCGTGGCGAGCACGCGCTGCGCCGCTACCCCAACGGGGAAGAGCGTTGCATCGCCTGCAAGCTCTGCGAGGCGATCTGCCCCGCCCAGGCCATCACCATCGAGGCCGGCCCCCGCCGCAACGATGGCACCCGCCGGACGACGCGCTACGACATCGACATGGTGAAGTGCATCTATTGCGGCATGTGCCAGGAGGCCTGCCCGGTGGACGCCATCGTTGAGGGGCCCAATTTCGAGTTCTCCGTGGAAACCCGCGAGGAGCTTCTCTACGACAAGGCCAAGCTTCTCGCGAACGGGGAGCGTTGGGAGCGTGAAATCGCGAAGAACATCGCGAAGACCGCGCCCTATCGGTAAGTGGAGCATCGTCCGCGGCGTGGATCCCGGTCCACGGCGGACTATGCCTCGCAAAAATCACGAGCTGGTCCCGCGAAGCGGGCCGGCTCCGGAATTCCTGCCCGGCAAAGGGCAGGGGGCATGCATGTCCGGCGGGTTGTTCCCTCCGGATTCGGAATTTATAGACAGGCCATCGGATTCCCGTCGGGAGTTCCTGGCTACGTCGGAAGGGGCCGCACTCGAGGCGGCTTGTGTTTGAGCATGACGGTTACCGCCGCCTTCTTCTATCTGTTCGCGACCATTACGATCGCTTCCGGTTTCATGGTGATCGCCTCCCGCAATCCCGTGCAGTCGGTGCTCTTCCTCATCCTGGCCTTCGTCAATGCGGCGGGGCTGTTCGTGATGATGGGGGCCGAGTTCCTCGCGATGATCCTGGTGATCGTCTATGTGGGAGCGGTCGCGGTGCTCTTCCTCTTCGTCGTCATGATGCTCGACGTGGATTTTGCTGCGCTGCGCCAGGGCTTCCTGCAATACCTGCCCTTCGGAGCGCTGATCGGCATCGTGCTGCTGATCGAGCTCATCTTTGTCGTGAGCGCCTACGTGATCGATCCGGGCCTGATCCGCGCGCCCGCGGTTCCGATCCCGGCCGCCGACGTGATGACCAACACCGAGGCGCTGGGGCATGTGCTCTACACCCGCTACTTCTATTTCTTCCAGACCGCCGGTCTGATCCTGCTCGTGGCCATGATCGGCGCCATCGTGCTCACGCTTCGCGAGCGTGTCGGGGTGCGCCGCCAGAACATCTCGATGCAGAACGCCCGGACTCAGGAAACGGCCGTCCAGGTGCGGAAGGTCCCCTTCCGCCAGGGTATCTAAGGAGACACGCGATGGTTATCGGATTGGGCCATTATCTCACCGTCGCCGCCGTGCTCTTCACGCTCGGTGTGTTCGGAATCTTCATCAACCGGAAGAACGTCATCGTCATCCTGATGTCCATCGAGCTGATCCTGCTCTCGGTGAACATCAACATGGTGGCCTTCTCGACTCACCTGAACGACATCGTCGGCCAGGTCTTCGCCCTGCTGATCCTGACGGTCGCGGCGGCCGAGGCAGCCATCGGCCTTGCCATTCTGGTGGTCTTCTTCCGCAACCGCGGCTCGATCGCGGTTGAAGACGTCAATATGATGAAGGGCTAAGCCCGCACGGCAAAGTAGACGAACATGTATCACGCAATCGTTTTCCTGCCGCTCGTCGGCTTCCTCATCGCAGGCCTCCTCGGCCGCGTCATCGGCGCCCGGCCGTCCGAGATCATCACCACGGCGCTCCTCGCCGTGGCGGCGGTCCTCTCCTGGGTGTCCTTCATCCATGTGGGATTCGGCGACGAGCCGATGATCCGCGTCCAGATCGGCCAGTGGATGTCGGTCGGCGACCTCCAGGTCGACTGGGCATTCCGTATCGATACGCTCACCGCCATGATGCTGGTGGTGGTCAACACCGTGTCGGCGCTCGTGCACCTTTATTCCATCGGCTACATGCACGAGGATCCGCACCGTTCGCGCTTCTTCGCCTATCTGTCGCTCTTCACCTTCGCCATGCTCATGCTGGTGACGGCGGACAACCTGGTGCAGATGTTCTTCGGCTGGGAAGGCGTCGGCCTGGCGAGCTACCTGCTCATCGGCTTCTGGTACAAGAAGGACTCCGCCAACGCCGCCGCCATGAAGGCCTTCATCGTCAACCGTGTCGGCGATTTCGGCTTCCTGCTCGGCATCTTCACGGTCTTCGTGCTGTTCAACGGCGTCACCTTCGACTCCATCTTCCCGCGCGTGGCCGAGTTCGCCGAGGCCCGGTTCCACTTCCTCGGCATCGAGTGGCATGCCCTGACGATCGCCTGCCTGCTTCTCTTCATGGGCGCCATGGGCAAGTCGGCGCAGTTCCTGCTGCACACCTGGCTGCCGGACGCGATGGAAGGCCCGACCCCGGTCTCCGCGCTGATCCACGCCGCCACCATGGTGACCGCGGGCGTGTTCATGGTCGCGCGTCTGTCGCCGCTCTTCGAGTATGCCCCCAATGCCCTGACCGTCGTCACGGTTGTCGGCGGCATCACGGCCTTCTTCGCCGCGACGGTCGGCCTGGTGCAGAATGACATCAAGCGCGTGATCGCGTATTCGACCTGCTCGCAGCTCGGCTATATGTTCGTGGCGCTCGGCGTCGGCGCCTACGGCGCGGGTGTCTTCCACCTGTTCACGCATGCCTTCTTCAAGGCGCTCCTGTTCTTGGGCGCGGGCTCGGTCATTCATGCCATGCACCATGAGCAGGACATGCGGAACATGGGCGCGCTGCGCCGCTACATCCCGCTCACCACGGCCATGATGGCGATCGGCACGCTGGCGCTCACCGGCTTCCCGTTCACCGCCGGCTACTACTCCAAGGACGCGATCATCGAGGCTGCCTACGCCTCCCACAGCTCGGCAGGCTCCTTCGCCTTCCTGGCGACCGTCGTCGCTGCCCTGATGACCTCGTTCTACTCCTGGCGCCTGTTCTTCATGACCTTCGAGGGCAATGCGCGCTGGGCCGACCCGCACCATCATCATGCGCCTTCCGACCACGAGGGGGCCGAGCACGACGAGCGCGGCCGCGACGTGGAGGCCGCCACCCAGGCCGATCACGGGCACGGCCACCACGGGGTTCACATGCCCCATGAGAGCCCGCTCGTAATGCTGCTGCCGCTCATCGTGCTCGCCATCGGGGCGGTCGTTGCCGGCTTCGTGTTCCGCGACGCCTTCCTCGGCCACGGCTATCAGGAGTTCTGGAAGGGCGCTCTGTTCACCCGCCCCGACAACAACATCCTGGAAGAGATGCATCACATCCCGGGCTGGGTTCCGCTCCTGCCCACCGTGATGATGATCGTCGGTTTCCTGCTCGCCGTGTACATGTACATCGTCGACACCAAGAAGCCCGTGCAGATCGCAACGGATCATCCGATCCTGTACCGCTTCCTGCTCAACAAGTGGTATTTCGACGAGCTGTACGACGCCATCTTCGTGCGTCCCGCCATGGCCATCGGCCGCTTCTTCTGGCGGACGGGCGATCAGCGGATCATCGACGGGCTCGGGCCTGACGGCATCTCGGCCCGCGTGCTCGACGTGACGCGCGGCGCCGTGCGCCTCCAGTCCGGCTACGTCTATCACTACGCCTTCGCAATGCTGATCGGCGTTGCGGCTCTCGTGACCTTCTATCTCTTCAGGGGAGCCCACTAATGCTCGGCTTCGGCATCCTCTCCGGCCTTCTCATCCTGCCGCTGGTCGGTGCGGCGTTCATCCTCACGCTCCGCGGCGACAGCGAAGCGGCGCGCTCCAACGCCCGTTGGGCCGCTCTCGCCACGACGCTGGCAACCTTCATCCTGTCGCTCGTCGCGTGGGGCCGGTTCGACACGGCGACGGCCAGCTTCCAGCTGGTCGAGAGCCACGTCTGGCTGACGGACACGATCCGCTTCAAGCTCGGCGTGGACGGCTTCTCCATCCCGCTCATCCTGCTCACCACGTTCCTGATGCCGTTCTGCATCCTGGCTTCGTGGGACTCCATCGGGCATCGCGTGAAGGAATATTACGTCGCGTTCCTCGTCCTCGAGACGACGATGATCGGCGTGTTCTGCGCGCTCGACCTCGTGCTCTTCTACCTGTTCTTCGAGGCTGGCCTCATTCCGATGTTCCTCATCATCGGCATCTGGGGCGGCAAGCGCCGCATCTACGCGAGCTTCAAGTTCTTCCTCTATACGCTGCTCGGCTCGGTGCTGATGCTGCTCGCCATCATGGCCATGTACTGGCAGGCGGGTACCACGGACATCCCGACGCTGCTCGCGTTCAAGTTCCCCTACAACCTCCAGATCTGGCTGTGGCTCGCCTTCTTCGCGTCCTTCGCCGTGAAGATGCCGATGTGGCCGGTCCATACCTGGTTGCCCGACGCGCACGTGGAAGCGCCGACGGCGGGCTCGGTGATCCTGGCGGGCGTGCTCCTGAAGATGGGCGGATACGGCTTCATCCGTGTCTCGCTGCCCATGTTCCCGGATGCCTCCGTGTACTTCGCGCCGCTCGTCTTCGCCCTCTCGGTCATCGCCATCATCTACACCTCGCTCGTCGCCCTGATGCAGGAGGACATCAAGAAGCTCATCGCCTATTCCTCGGTGGCGCATATGGGCTTCGTGACCATGGGCCTGTTCAGCATGAACGAGCAGGGCATCCAGGGCGCGATGTTCACCATGATCTCCCACGGCCTGGTCTCCGGCGCGCTCTTCCTCTGCGTCGGCGTGATCTACGACCGGATGCATACCCGCGAGATCAAGGCCTATGGCGGCCTCGTGAACCGGATGCCCATGTATGCGGTGGTGTTCCTGATCCTCACCATGGCGAACGTGGCGCTTCCCGGCACCTCGGGCTTCATCGGCGAGTTCCTGACCCTCATGGGCACGTTCCGGTCCAACACCTGGGTGGCTTTCTTCGCCACGACGGGCGTGATCCTCTCGGCGGCCTACGCGCTCTGGCTCTATCGCCGCGTGGTCTACGGAGAGCTCGACAAGCCCGCGCTCCAGACCATCACGGATCTGAACCGCCGCGAGATCATCACCTTCGTGCCGCTGGTGCTGCTGATCATCTATTACGGTGTGCAGCCCGGCCCGATCCTCGACACCTTCGCCGTGCCGACGGATGCGCTCATGCAGAGCGTCCAGGCAGCGCTCTCCACCGTTAAAACGGCGGCTCTCTCCGCACACTGAGGTCATGATGAACCCCGTCCTCACCCTTCCCGCTTTCGGCCCCGTGCTGCCGGAGATCATCCTGGCAGCGGGCGCTCTCGTCCTGGTCCTGTTCGGCGCCATTCGCGGCGAGCGCTCCGGCGAGGGCATGAACCTCATCGCCCTCGCGCTACTGGCGGTCACGTTCGTGGCCGTCCTGATGCTGCCCGGCGAGCGCGTCGAAACCATGTACGGTTCCTTCGTGATCGACAGCTTCGCCAAGTTCATGAAGGCCCTGACGCTCATCGCCTCCGCAGGCGGCGTGATCCTTTCGATGGATTACATGCGCCGCGAGGGCATCAGCCGGTTCGAGTACCCGATCCTGATCGTGCTCTCGACGCTCGGCATGCTGATGGTGATCTCGGCCAACGACTTGATCGCGCTCTATCTCGGCCTTGAGCTGCTGAGCCTTTCGTCCTACGTGATCGCGGCCTTCGATCGCGACAACGTCCGCTCGACGGAAGCCGGCCTGAAGTATTTCGTGCTGGGCTCCCTGTCCTCCGGCATGCTGCTCTATGGCGCATCGCTGGTTTACGGCTTCACCGGAAACGTGTCCTTCCCGGCCATCGCGGGGATCCTCCAGGGTCAGGTGGGCATCGGCGCCATCGTGGGCATCGTGTTCATCGCGGCCGGTATCGCTTTCAAGATCTCGGCCGTGCCGTTCCACATGTGGACCCCCGACGTATACGAGGGCTCGCCGACGCCGGTGACCGCCTTCTTCTCCGCCGCCCCCAAGATGGCCGGCATGGCCATGGCCATTCGCGTCTTCATCGATGCGTTCCCGAACATCGTCGGCCAGTGGCAGCAGATCATCGTGTTCATTGCCATCGCGTCCATGGCGCTGGGCTCCTTCGCGGCGATCGGCCAGCGGAACCTCAAGCGCCTGATGGCCTATTCCTCCATCGGCAACGTCGGCTACGCGTTGATCGGCCTGGCGGCCGGTACGGTCGAGGGCGTCCAGGGCGTCGCCGTCTATATGGCGATCTATCTCGCCATGACGCTCGGCGCCTTCGCGGTCATCCTGGGGATGCGTCGCGGCAACGTGATGTACGAGAACGTCGAAGACCTGTCGGGCCTCGCCCGCACCCATCCGGTCCTCGCCTTCTGTCTCGCGATGATCATGTTCTCTCTCGCGGGCATTCCGCCGCTGGCCGGGTTCTTCGCCAAGTTCGCGGTGTTCACCGCCGCGATCAACGCCAACCTCGTCGCGCTCGCCATCATCGGCGTCGTGACCAGCGTGGTGGGCGCGTACTATTACCTGCGCATCGTGAAGGTGATGTATTTCGACGAGCCGGGGGCAGCGTACGATTCCATGCCGGCGGGCGTAAGGCTGGTCCTCGGCCTGTCCAGCGTCTTCGTCGTGCTCTTCGGCATCGTTCCGGCTCCGCTGGTCGCGGCAGCCGGCACGGCCGCGCGCTCCCTGTTCTGATGGTGGATCTGTCGCACGCAGCCGAGGCCGCCGGTTACCGGCTCATCTCGATCGAGGCGACGGACTCGACCAATGACGATGCGCTCCAGGCGGCGCGCTCCGGCGATCCGGGGCCGCTCTGGATCGTTTCGGCGGAGCAGCGCGCGGGCAGGGGGCGGCACGGCCGCCAATGGTCATCCCCCCAGGGCAATCTCTACGCCAGCCTCCTGCTGATCGATCCTTGCGAGCCGCAGCACGCCCCACAGCTCGGCTTCGTCGCGGGCCTTGCCCTGCACGAGGCCGTCGAGGCGGTCACGGGGGTCGGCGCTCCGCGCCTCTCCCTCAAGTGGCCGAACGATCTTCTGCTCGACGGGGCCAAGGTGTCGGGCCTTCTCCTCGAGGGGCACAGGCTTGCGGGCAATGGCCCGCTTGCGATCGTTATCGGCTTCGGCGTGAACGTGGCTTTCGCCCCGACCGGCACGCCGTACCCGGCCCTGGCCCTGCAGACCGCGAGGCTTGGCCTGACGCGTGCCGACATGTTCCGGGCACTCTCCGCTTCCTTCGCGCAAACCTTCGCCGCATGGCGCAATGCAGCGCGCCTGAACGCCGCCGATCCCTTCGGGCCGATCCGTCGGCTGTGGCTGGAGCGGGCGGCCGGGATCGGGCGGGAGGTGACGCTTCGCCTTCCCGCCGGAGAGAAGCGCGGTGTCTTCGAAGGGCTCGACCGGTTCGGACGCCTGCAGCTGAAAACCGTCTCAGGCGCAGAGCTCATCGATGCCGGCGATCTTTATTTTCCTCATTTGCTGCACGATATAGCCAGACCTTAGCGCTGGCATGACAAGGTCTTGATCAAGAATGGCATCCTCCCAGGACGAATTGGTTTTTCTGCCTCTCGGCGGACTCGGCGAAATCGGCATGAATGCCGCCCTTTACGGCTTCGGCTCCGAGGCGAACCGGCAATGGATCCTCGTCGATTGCGGCATGGGATTCGGCGGCGAGGAACAGCTGCCGGGGATCGACCTCGTCTATCCGGACCTGCGCTTCATCGAAGAGGAGCGGCACAACCTTCTCGGGATCTTCATCACCCATGCGCATGAAGACCATATCGGTGCCCTCGTGGAGATGTGGCCGCGCCTGCGCGCGCCCGTCTATGCCACGAAATTCGCCATCGGGCTTCTCGAGACCCGCCGGCTGTCCGAGGCCGATGCGCCGAAGGTCGACCTCAATGAGATCGCTCCCGGGCAGCGCCTGAATCTCGGTCCCTTCGACATCGAGTACGTGCCGGTGGCGCATTCGATTCCCGAATCCAATGCTCTCGCGATCCGTACTCCTCAGGGGTTGGTGGTCCATACGGGCGACTGGAAGCTCGATCCGACTCCCTATCTCGGGAGCCTCACGTCCGAGGAAGCCTTCCGCAAGCTGGGCGAGGAGGGCGTTCTCGCCCTCGTGTGCGATTCCACCAATGTGGTGCGGGAGGGCGAGAGCCCGAGCGAGGCGGATGTGGCGAGAAATCTCGCCACGCTCATCAAGGATGCGCCGCATCGTGTCGCCGTCACCACCTTCGCGTCGAACGTCGCCCGAATCCGCTCGGTAGCGGAAGCGGCAAGGGAGTGCGATCGCGAGGTCGTCGTGGTCGGCCGGGCCATGGACCGCGTGGTGGAGGTCGCGAAGGAGTGCGGCTATCTCGACAACCTGCCTGAATTCCGCTCCGCCGAGAATTTCGGCTACATGCCGCGGGACAAGGTCGTCGCCATCCTCACGGGTTCGCAGGGCGAACCCCGTGCGGCTCTTGCCCGCATCGCATCCGGCGAGCATCCCGACATTTCGCTCACGGCCGGGGACAGGGTGATCTTCTCGTCCCGCGCCATTCCCGGCAACGAGAAGGGTATCGGCTCCATCATCAACAGCCTCATTGAGCAGGGCGTCGAGGTCGTGACGGACCGCACGGAGCTGGTGCACGTCTCCGGCCATCCCCGCAGGGGCGAGCTGGCGAAGATGTACGAGTGGACGAAGCCGCGCATCGCGGTTCCGGCCCATGGCGAGCCGCTTCATCTTGCCGAACATGCCAAATTCGCGCGCCAGCAGGGCGTGCCGGAGGTAGTGCGGGCGAAGAACGGCACTCTCGTGCGCCTCGCGCCCGGCAAGGCCGAGATCATCGATACCGTACCCGCCGGACGCGTCTACAAGGATGGCAACATTGTCATCCCGGCAGGCGAGCGGGCGATCCCGGAGCGCCGGAAGCTCGCGTTCGCGGGCATCGTGACGGTCGCCATCGCGCTCGACGACCGCGGCGAAATCGCCGGCGATCCGGTGGTGGACGTGATGGGGCTGCCCGAGAAGAACCGGCAGGGCCGCGATCTGACCGACATCGTCGCCGATGCGGTGGCGGATCTCCTCGATAGCCTGTCCAAGGCCAAGCGCCGCGATCCCGAAGCCGTCGAGAACGCCGTCCATCGGGCCGTGCGCGCCGCGGTCAATCAGGAATGGGGCAAGAAGCCCGCCTGCCATGTGCTCGTCATCGAAGTATAAGAGGGCACGTTCTTATCCTTGAGGGAGACATCATGCTGGGCCGGTTGAACCACGTCGCCATTGCCGTCCGCGATATCGCGGCGGCATCGCGGCTCTACCGCGACACGCTGGGGGCGCAGGTGTCGGAGCCCGACGCCCTGGAGGAGCATGGCGTCACGGTTGTCTTCGTGTCTCTGCCGAACACCAAGATCGAGCTTCTGGAGCCCCTTGGTGGTGACTCCCCCATTGGCCGATTCCTGGAGAGAAATCCGGATGGCGGTATCCACCACATCTGCTACGAGGTGGAGGATATCCTAGCCGCGAGGGACCAGCTTGTGAATTCCGGGGCCAGGGTGCTGGGTTCAGGCGAGCCGAAGATCGGAGCTCACGGAAAGCCGGTGCTTTTCCTGCATCCCAAGGATTTCAACGGAACCCTCATCGAACTCGAACAAGCCTGAGGACAAGCTGTTGACAAGATTGATCAAGGCCCTTGCCTCCACCCTCTGGTCCACCCTGGCCGTCGTGCTCGTCGTCACGGGCGTCGCCGTTGCCATCGTGGTCGCCGGTTTCGATCTGCGCCTGAGCGGGGGCATCGCGCTCTACTTCGTGATCTGGTGGATCCTGCTCTTCGCGATCCTCCCCTTCGGCGTGCGCAGCCAGGCCGAGAGCGGGGATATCGTGGCCGGTACGGAGCCGGGTGCCCCGACCGCCCATGGGCTCCAGGAGAAGGCAATCTGGACGAGCCTGGTGTCGGCCGTCGTCCTGATCTTTGCAGCGGCGGTCTTTCCGCTCGCGGGGCTCTGAGGGTTTCCTTCGAAGTTCGTCCTACGGATTCGTTGCCATGGCCGCAGGAGGCCATGGCCGTTTCCCATCGTGGCTGCAGCCCCACGGTCCGGCATCCTGTGCAGGCGAGTACCCATATCCGTGATCGGGTGGGGAGAGGCACCCCGCGCCTTGCAGCCTCTTCCGGCCTCGTTGGCGGAGATGGATCCCGGGTTCTCGCTCCGCTCGCCCCGCGAGCATCGGCCCCGGGGCCGGCATGAGACAGGGCACGGCCGGGAGAACGTGCGAGAACGGGGCGATAAAAGAAAAAAGCAAGGCTTTCGCCTTGCTCAACTGCCTTTTGGCGTTGTTCTGACCCCTGGCTTTTTAGCACCAGCGCCTGAACCGGCGCTTGGGGATCGCGTTCCTCCCGAAACTCGGACCGCAGCCTCTGCCTATTTGAAGGTCTGAGACGTTGCGATTGTTTTATAGTTGGCTTCCCTAACGGTGTCACTATTTTTGGGCATGCCCTGATGCATTTTACGGCACTTATTGTATTGATCTTTGGTCTAATCCATTGCGTCGCAGGCCACTGGGATGGATGGCACCTTGTCTTTTCGCCGTAGCCTGTGTTGTGTGCTGAAACCGAGTCGTGACTCACCGTTCCATTCTTGATCGAGACTGAAGGCGTCCTATGCGTTTGAGCCGCTATTTCCTCCCCATTCTCCGCGAGACGCCGAAAGAGGCGGAGATCGTCTCCCACCGCCTGATGCTGCGCGCCGGCATGATCCGCCAGGAGGCCGCGGGCATCTATGCCTGGCTGCCGCTCGGCCTGAAAGTGCTCAACAAGATCAATGCCATCGTCCGCGAGGAGCAGAACCGCTCCGGCGCCATCGAGCTGCTGATGCCGACCATCCAGTCGGCCGATCTCTGGCGGGAATCGGGCCGCTACGATGCCTATGGCAAGGAGATGCTGCGCATCCAGGACCGGCACGAGCGCGACATGCTCTTCGGACCCACCAACGAGGAGATGATCACGGAGATTTTCCGGGGCTATGTGCGCTCCTACAAGGACCTGCCCCTGAACCTCTACCATATCCAGTGGAAGTTCCGTGACGAGGTGCGCCCGCGCTTCGGCGTGATGCGGTCCCGCGAGTTCCTGATGAAGGACGCCTATTCCTTCGACCTGGACCAGCAGGGCGCGGTCCATTCCTACAACAAGATGTTCGTGGCCTATCTTCGCACCTTCGCCCGCATGGGCCTCAAGGCGATCCCGATGCGCGCCGACACCGGTCCCATCGGCGGCAACCTGAGCCACGAGTTCATCATTCTCGCCGCCACCGGCGAGAGCGAGGTGTTCTGCCACGCCGATTACCTGGATTACGAGACCCCGTCGGCGGACACGAATTTCGACGACGTCGCCGGTCTGCAGAGCACCGTCGACAAGTGGACGTCGCTCTATGCGGCGACGTCGGAAATGCACGACGCCACGGCCTTCGACGCCGTTCCGGCCGACAGGAAGATGTCGGCCCGCGGTATCGAGGTCGGCCATATCTTCTATTTCGGAACCAAGTATTCCGAGCCGATGGGCGCGAAGGTCATGGGACCCGACGGGCAGGAGAAGCCGGTCCATATGGGCTCCTATGGCATCGGCCCGAGCCGTCTGATCGCCGCCATCATCGAGGCGAGCCACGACGAAAACGGCATCATCTGGCCCGAGGCCGTGGCTCCGTTCGACGTGGCGATCCTCAACCTGAAAGTAGGGGATTCCGGCACCGACGCGGCGAGCGAGCGCCTTTACCGCGAGCTTTCCGCAGCCGGCCGCGACGTGCTCTATGACGATCGCGACGAGCGTCCCGGCGGCAAATTCGCCACCGCCGATCTCATCGGCGTTCCGTGGCAGGTGCTGATCGGGCCGAAGAGCCTCGCCGAAGGCAAGGTGGAGCTGAAGAATCGTGCGACCGGCGAGCGTGCGCTTTTGTCGGTCGACGAGGTGGTCACCCGGCTGACGGCGCATAAATAAGCCCACATGGCCAAGGAAGCACCGACCGGAACCAAGCCTTTCTCGCTCTTCGAGTGGATGCTCGCCGGGCGCTACCTGCGCACGCGACGGCGGGAAGGGTTCGTTTCGGTCATCGCCGGCTTCTCGTTCCTAGGGATCATGCTGGGCGTCGCGACGCTCATCGTGGTGCTCTCGGTCATGAACGGTTTTCGCAAGGAGCTGCTCGACAAGATCGTGGGCATCAACGGCCATATCTTCGTGGCGCCCATCGAGAGACCGCTCACCGATTACCCGGAGGTCGCCGCCCGCATCGCCGCCGTGCCGGGTGTGAAGCGGGCGATCCCGCTGGTCGAGGGCCAGGCCTTTGGCTCCTCGCAATACAACGGCAGCGGCGTCCTGGTGCGCGGCATTCGCGGCAACGATCTGCGCCAGATCGAGCACATCGCGGACAATATCCGCCAGGGGTCGCTGGACAAGTTTGACGAGGGCGAGGGCGTCGTCATCGGTCGCCGCCTGGCCGAAGCCCTGTCGATTCAGGCCGGAGATACGCTCACCCTGATCACGCCGCGGGGCGCCGCGACGCCATTCGGCACGGCGCCGCGGGTGAAGGGATATCCGGTCAAGGCCGTGTTCGAGATTGGCATGTCGGAGTTCGATTCCACCTTCGTCTTCATGCCGCTCACCGAGGCGCAGAACTATTTCAACCGCCAGGGCGACGTGCAGCTGATCGAAGTCTATCTCAACGACGCCGACAAGGTGGATCAGGCTCGCGTCGCCATCGAGGAGGCGGCGGGCAGGCCGATTCTGATGACCGATTGGCGGCAGCGCAACCGCACCTTCTTCGGGGCCCTGGAGGTGGAGCGGAACGTGATGTTCCTCATCCTCACGCTCATCGTTCTGGTGGCTGCGCTCAACATCATCTCCGGTCTCATCATGCTCGTGAAGGACAAGTCCAGCGACATCGCGATCCTGCGCACCATGGGGGCGACGCGCGGAGCGGTGATGCGCATCTTCCTGATCACGGGCGCGTCCATCGGTATCGTCGGCACCCTCGCGGGGTTCGGGCTCGGGCTGCTCCTCGCGCTCAATGTCGAGCACATCCGCGATTTCATCTCCCGGCTGACGAACACCAACCTGTTTCCGGCGGAGCTCTATTTCCTCAGCCGATTGCCGGCTGACGTGAATCCTACCGAGGTCGCGACCATTCTCATCATGGCGATGGTCCTGTCGCTGCTGGCGACCCTCTATCCCTCCTGGCGGGCTGCGAAGCTCGATCCCGTCGAAGCGTTGCGTTACGGTTAGATATGGCGTCCGGACAAACCCAGCCAGCTCTCCACCTTTCACATGTCGAGCGCCGCTATCCGCAAGGGGACACGTTCCTCGAGGTGCTGCGCGGCACCGAACTCGCGATCTGGCCGGGCGAAATCGTGGCCCTCATCGCGCCTTCCGGGACGGGAAAATCGACGCTGCTCCACGTCGCGGGCCTTCTCGAAAAGCCCGACGGGGGCGAGGTCTTCGTCGGCGGCAAGCCGACATCGCATATGAGCGACAAGGAGCGCACCCGCGTGCGCCGGGAGGAGCTGGGCTTCGTCTACCAGTTCCACCACCTGCTGCCGGAATTGTCGGCGATCGAGAACGTGGTCATCCCGCAGCTCATCCGTGGCCTGCCGAAGGCTGAAGCCGAGGATCGCGCGACCCAGCTCCTGACCTTCCTGGGGCTAGGCAAGCGCCTCAAGCACCGCCCCGGCGAACTCTCCGGCGGCGAGCAGCAGCGGGTCGCCATCGCCCGCGCGGTCGCCAATGCACCGCGCCTGCTGCTGGCGGACGAGCCGACCGGCAATCTCGACCCGCACACCGCGGACCGCGTCTTCCAGACGCTGGTCGCCATCGTGCGCGCCTCGCGCCTCGCGGCGCTGATCGCTACGCACAACTTGGAGCTCGCGGCCCGCATGGACCGCCGCGTGACGATCCGTGACGGGCTGATCGTGCAATTGCCGTAGAAGACGGCTCGGGCGCATCCGTGGAGACCTGCAGGGCGGGGAAATACGGCCCTTCTGTCAGCCTACCGGCGCAAGGATGACCGGAGAAGGGCTATCGTGTTGTCTCGTCGCCGGTGCAGGACGGAAGCCGGCTTTCGGACGTGAGAACCCCGACTTTAGCGGCCGGTATCGGCCGTGGACGATCCCCGCTCATAGTCGGGGAGTTGCGGCGATGGGATGATCTTATACCGCATAGGCCGACTGGCTCGACACGTTTCATCGGTCGTCCGAGTTCATCGAGGCCCTCCGGCTTCTGCTCGCTCCGCTGATGCCTCCCGCATGACCTAGAGCATCGTGCGAAGAAGTGGGAACCGGTTCTTCGCGAAAAACGATGCTTCGCCAAAGAGAAAGAGCAAGCATTCTGATCCCGTCAGAATGCAATTTGCTCTAGAGCATCGGACGTGAAAAGTGGAATCCACATTTGGGATCCAATCCGATGCTCCACTCCTTAGATGAGCGCATCGTTTGAGCGGACCCGAAGGGCCGCGCCAGCGAATACCGGATCCACTTTTCGCTAGAGCATCGAACGTGAAAAGTGGGAACCGGTTTTGCGTGGAAAGATGCTCAAGACCATAGACTTACAGCGTCGGACATGAGTTCGATTTCACGCCCGACGCTGTAGCGCGGCCCGCTGGGTCCGCACGATGCGCTAGCTCGTGATGCGCGGCATCCGCGACCTGGTCCGCCCTGTGCGTTCGACGAGGGCCTTCTGGTCCTTCGGGCTCCCGGGACGCGCAGGGCCGGTGGATGATCGACCGTCACGACCCCAAGCCGCAGATCGTCGATCGAGACAATTCGTCGGAGCCGATCGAACGCTGCGGGATGGTCCAGGGGCTGTTCGGACAGCCCGGGGAGTGAGCGATCCTCACTCTGTCAACACGGGTCCCGTGAGGGCCGTCGCAAGTGGCAACTCCTGATCGTGTCCGCCGATCCGGCCCCGTCGCCCCGCGAAGGCCCTTCTTCCGCCGCTTTAAAGCTCCGTTGACTCTAATCGCAGCGCCGTGTCCTCGCTGACTTTACAGGGAACATTCAACGAACATAAATGAACACATAGAGAACAGGAGATCGGACATGCTTCGCATCATCATCGAAACCGCCGCTGAAATCACCTCTCTCATCGTGTTCGGATCCGCCGTGGCAATCTGGGCCCTGGTCCTGGCACCGATCGCCTGATACCCGGAATTAACACTCATACACAGGGTTTAACAGGAGCGCCTCCCGTTGAGCGTTCGCGAGAAACACTAGTGGATCTTCCACTGTCAAGCCTCGCGGACGCTACGAGAATCGGGCAGTGTGAAGTCCATATTCTCGTAATAAAATTCCGGTTAGGCGTTCAAAGTGGCACGCATTCTCCAGGACGTGGGGTTCGTCCATCTGCACGTGCACTCCTCGTATTCGCTGCTCGAGGGGGCCCTGAAAGTCGCGCAGCTGCAGAAGCTCGCGGCTGCCGACAAGCAACCGGCCCTGGCGCTTACCGACACCAACAATCTGTTCGGCGCGCTCGAATTCTCGGAGAAGATGGCCGGGTCGGGTATTCAGCCCATCGCCGGCGTTCAGCTTTCCGTCTGCTTCGAGGAGCCCGATCCGGTCGCCCGGGTCATGCCTCAACCCGCCAATATCGTGGTGCTCGCGCAGATGGAGGAGGGCTACCGCAACCTCATGCGGCTCGTGAGCCATGCCTATTTCGGCGTGCCGCTCGGCGAGACGCCGCGTGTCGCGGCTCCTGTTCTCACGACCCACAGCGAAGGCCTCATCGCCCTGACCGGCGGCTTTTCCGGGCCGCTCGACTGCGCTTTGCGCAACGGCGGCCGCCAGGAGCTGGCGCAGGCGCGCCTCGACATGCTCAAGAGCGCCTTCGGCCATCAGCTTTACGTGGAGATCCAGCGCCACGGCCTCGACGAGGAGCGGATGGTGGAGGGCGAGCTGATCGCGCTCGCCGATCGCAACGGCCTTCCCATCGTGGCCACCAACGAGCCGTTCTTCTCCTCGCCGAAGGATTACGAGGCGCACGACGCGCTGCTGGCCATCGCCGAGGGCCAGATCGTTTCCAACGGCAATCGCCGACGCCTTTCGCCCGAGCATTGCTTCAGGACGCGTCAGCAGATGATGGAGCTGTTCTCCGATCTGCCCGATGCGCTCGGCGCGACCGTCGAGATCGCCATGCGCTGTTCGACGCGCGTGCGGACCCGCAAGCCCATCCTGCCGAATTTCGGCACCGGCGCCGACGCGGCGACGCTCGACGAGGGCGAGGAGCTTCAGCGCCAGGCGGAGGAAGGGCTCGCCAGGAGGCTTGCCGCGCATGGTCCCGCGCCGGGCCTGACCGAGCAGGATTACCAGGACCGGCTCGCGTTCGAGATCGGCATCATCCGCAAGATGAAGTTCCCCGGCTACTTCCTCATCGTGGCGGACTTCATCAAATGGGCGAAGCAGCACGACATTCCCGTCGGTCCGGGCCGCGGCTCGGGTGCGGGATCTCTCGTCGCATACGCACTCACGATCACCGATCTCGATCCATTGCGGTTCACGTTGCTCTTCGAGCGCTTCCTCAATCCGGAACGCGTGTCGATGCCCGACTTCGACATCGACTTCTGCGTGGAAGGCCGCGAGCGCGTGATCGAATACGTGCAGAAGCGCTATGGCGAGGAGCAGGTCGCCCAGATCATCACGTTCGGTACGCTGCTGGCGCGCGGCGTGATGCGCGACGTGGGCCGCGTGCTCGAAATGCCTTACGGCCAGGTCGACAAGCTCACCAAGCTGGTTCCGCAGAACCCGGCCAATCCGGTGACCCTGGCGCAGGCGATCGAAGGCGAGCCGAAACTGCAGGCCGCCATCGACGAGGAGCCGGTCGTCAAGCGCATGCTCGACATTGCGCAGAAACTCGAGGGACTGCACCGTCACGCATCGACCCACGCCGCAGGCGTCGTGATCGGCGACCGTCCGCTGCAGGAACTGGTGCCGCTCTACCGAGACCCGAAGACCGGCATGCGCGTGACCCAATTCAACATGAAATGGGTCGAGCAGGCGGGTCTGGTGAAGTTCGACTTCCTCGGCCTGAAGACGCTCACCGTGCTGCGCACGGCGGTCGACCTCATCAAGCGGAAGGACATTCACATCGATCTGTCCGCGCTGCCGCTCGACGACCGCAAGACCTACGAGATGCTCCGGCGCGGCGAAACGGTCGGCGTGTTCCAGGTGGAATCGGTCGGCATGCGCAAGGCGCTCGTCGAAATGGAGACCGACCGTTTCGAGGATATCATCGCGCTCGTGGCGCTCTACCGCCCGGGTCCGATGGCGAACATCCCGGTCTATTGCGCGCGCAAGCTCGGAAAGGACGAGCACAACAAGAAGGATTGGTACCCCCACGACAAGCTGGAGCCGATCCTGCGCGAGACCTTCGGCATCATCGTCTACCAGGAGCAGGTGATGGAGGTCGCGAAGGTCCTCGCCGGCTACTCGCTCGGCGACGCCGACCTTCTGCGCCGCGCCATGGGCAAGAAGATCAAGGCGGAAATGGATGCGCAGCGCGAGCGCTTCGTCGCCGGCTCCGCCAAGGACGGCCTCGACAAGGCGAAAGCCAACGAGATCTTCGATCTGCTCGCGAAATTCGCCGATTACGGCTTCAACAAGAGCCACGCGGCGGCCTATGCCCTCGTGGCATTCCAGACCGCCTATCTCAAGGCGAATTTCCCGGTCGAATTCCTGGCGGCGTCGATGACGCTCGATCTCGACAACACGGACAAGCTCTCGGAATTCCGCCGCGAGGCCCAGCGCCTCGGCTTCAAGGTGATCCCGCCCACCATCAACCGCTCGGGCGTGGTGTTCGACGTGGTCTATGATGCGGAGGGTCAGGGCTCCATCCTCTACGCGCTGGCTGCCGTGAAGGGCGTGGGTCGCCAGGCCATCGAGGCGGTGGTGGAGGCGAGAGGCGACGAGTCCTTCAAGGATCTCGCGGATTTCGCGCGCCGCATCAATCCCAAGGCGCTCAACAAGCGCACGCTCGAAAACCTCATCGCGGCCGGCGCTTTCGACGAGCTGGAGCCGGACCGGGCGAAAGCCTGCGCCTCCATCGACGCCATGATGAGCCTCGCCCAGCAATCCTATGAGGCGGCCAATGGCGGCATGATCGACATGTTCGGCGGCATGGCCTCGGCGGACGTGCAGCTTCGTATCCCTCCTTATGAGCCCTGGCCCTCCGCCGAGCGGCTGCAGCGCGAATACGATGCCGTCGGCTTCTTCCTCTCGGGCCATCCGCTCGATGAATACGGCGATCTGCTCCAGAAGCTGCGGGTGCAGAGCTGGGCCGATTTCTGCCGCTCCGTGAAGGCGGGCAACTCCGTCGGCAAGGTCGCGGCGACCATTCTCGACCGGCAGGAGCGGCGCACGAAAACCGGCAACAAGATGGGCATCCTGACCCTCTCGGATCAGACCGGGCAATTCGAGGCCATCATCTTCTCGGAAGGGCTCATGCGTCTGCGGGATGTGCTGGAGCCCGGGACCGCCGTCGTCCTGATGCTCCAGGCGGGCGTCGAGGGCGAGGAGGTGAGGGCGCGGATCGGCATGGCCGAACCTCTGGAGGAGGCCATCGCCAAGCACCAGAAGGGCATGCGGATCTTCCTGCGCGACGAGCGCCCCATTTCCAGCGTCTACGAACGCCTGAAGGTGAGAGGCGAGGGGGAGGTGTCCCTCGTGCTGATCCTCGACGACGGCGACCGGGAGGTCGAAGTGAAGCTCCCCGGCAAGTACATGGCCACGCCCCAGATCGCCGGTGCTCTCCGGGCCGTGCCCGGGGTGGTCGAGGTGCAGATGAGCTAGAGCATCGGACGCAAAAGTGGGAACCGGTTTTGCGTGAAAAGATGCTCAACATCATAGGCTTAGAGCATCGTGCGGACCCAGCGGGCCGCGCTAGCGAAAAGTGGACCCGGTTTTGCGTGAACGGGCAGGTCATCGTCCCGACACGCTCCTGTCATTTCCGTCGCTCTTGTCGTCATGCGCGGCCCTGAGCCGGGCATCCACGTCTTCATGACGCGGCGTTTCCCAGACGTGAATAGCCGGGGCACGCCGAGCCATGACGAAGGCGGTGCGCGCTCTGCGACGGCTCCGCCAGACAGGGCCTCAAGACGTTAAACTGGGGGCCCCGACGACAGCATCGGACGTGGGTTCGAACTCACGTCCGATTCTCTTGAACGGGGATATCCGGCGGAGCCGAGTGTCGGGCGCTCCGCCGCTCGATCCCTCGCAGACGCAGCGCGGTGACGAGCGCGACGGCGAGCATGATCGCGACGAGGCCCGCGACGGCGTTCCAGCCACCGCCTGCCCAGAACCAGCCTCCCACCGTGCCCATCACGCTGGAACCGACATAATACGCGAGCAGGTAGAGGGACGAGGCGTGGCCCTTGGACCCGACGGCGAGGCGCCCGACCCAGCCGCTCGCGACCGAGTGGGTGATGAAGAAGCCGATCGTGCTGGCGATCACCCCGGCGATCACGCCCACGAGCGACGACGTAAGCGTCAGGGCGGTTCCAACCGCCATGGTGGCGATGCCGGCGAGCAGGATGGGGGAGCGCCCGAGGCGGTCCGCCAGATTGCCGGCGAGCGTCGAGGCGATCGCCCCGAGGAGATAAACCAGGAAGATCGCGCCGATCTGCGCGGGCGTGAGGTCGAAGGGCGCGGAACTCAGGCGGAACGTCAGGTAGTTGAACATGGTGACGTTGATTCCGAGCGCGAGAAAGCCCGTCAGGAAGAGCAGCGGCAGGCCGGGCGTCCGCAGGTGCTTCAACCATGCCTCCCGGTGGTGAGCCATCATTCCTCCGGTGGTGCGCGGGAAGAAATTCCGCGATGGCGGCAGGAGCGCAAAGAAGCCCAGGGAGGCCAAGAGCCCCAGTACCCCGATCCCGCCGGATGCGACGCGCCAGGAGAAATACTCTGTGACCACTCCGGCGCTGATCCGGCCGAGCATGGCGCCGAAGGCGGTTCCTCCCACATAGAGACCCATCGCGGTGCCGAGAGCCTTTGGGTGGATCTCCTCGGCGAGATAGGCCATCGCGACCGCCGGCACTCCTCCGAGCACGAGGCCTTCGAGAGCACGGAGAATCAGCAGCATGTGCCAGTCAGGGGCGATAGCGCTTCCGACATGGAGGATCGCCGCGCCGCACATCGATCCGAACATCAGCGCACGGCGGCTCACGGTTTCCGAAATGGCTCCGGCGCACAGGATCGCGAAGGCGAGGCAGCCGGTCGTGAGCGAAAGCGCGAGGGAGCCCGCCGAGGGACTGACACGGAATTCCTCCACCAGGTGGGGCAGGAGCGGCTGCACGGCATAGATCAGCGAGAAGGTCGCGAAGCCCGCCAGGAAGAGAGCCAGGCTGATCCGCCGGTAGGCCGGCGTCCCACGCTCGGTCCATCGCGGGGCGCGAGGGGCGGCGATGTCGGTGTGATCATCCAGCCGTGCGCGCGGATTTCGGTTCGATCGGGGCAGAGGCATGCGGGACAGAAGCTTGGCGGTGATCATCCGGGTGCTCAAAGAGGCTGACGTCAGGCTTCAGCGCGCCTGTTCCGACTCCTAGCCCTTCCCAAGCCATGCCACATCAGCAATTTACTTCGATCAGCTATAGCGAAATTATATAGGCGCCATGGATATCGCACAGCTTCGGACTTTCATCCACGTGGCCGCACTCGGCAGCCTCAGCAAGGCGGCGGGGCGGCTTCGGATCGCTCAGCCGGCTCTCAGCCGCCAGATCCGGATGCTGGAACAGGAGCTTGGCGTCCGCCTGTTCGACCGGCACGGGAGGGGCATGGTCATCACCGAGCGGGGGCGGGAGGCTCTCAAGCATGCGACCCGGGTGATGGCAGAGCTGGACGGGCTCAGGGCCAGTGTCGCCGGTTCGGAGGCTTCGCTGGCCGGCCACGTGGCCATCGGCATGTCGCCGACGGTCGCCGACGTGATTTCGGTGCCGTTCGTCACGGCCTTTCGCGCCCGGTATCCGGGCGTCATGGTGCAGCTGGTCAGCGCCTATTCGGGATATCTCCTGGATTGGCTGTACCGGGGCGAAATCGATCTGGCGGTTCTCTACGATCCCAAAGTGACCCGCTCTCTCCGGTCGGAGACGCTGATGCAGGAGAGCCTCTTCCTGATCGGGCCTCCCGATATCGCCACCCCGAGCGGGCGCGCTCTGGCTTTCGCGGAGGCTGCGCGCATGCCTCTGCTGCTGCCGAGCGCTCGGCATGGCTTGCGCAACATCCTGGAACGCTTCGCTCAGGAAGCCGGCGTCTCCCTCAACGTGACGGTGGAAATGGACAGCTATGCGGGGCTCAAGGATCTCGTGCGGCTGGGATACGGCTGTACGGTCCTGCCTCTCGCCCCGATCTACGAGGATGTGACGGCGGGCCGTCTCGTCGCCCTGCCGATCCGCGATCCGTCGCCGACCCGGCAGCTGGTGCTCTCCTATCCGTCGGACAGATCCGCATCGCGGGCGGCTGGACTCGCCGGCGAATCGCTCAAGGCCATCATGGCGGATCATGTCAGCCGCGGGATCTGGAGAGGAGAAATGCCGGAAAGCGGTCGATAGAGCCTCGGACGCGGGAAGTGGATTCGCATTTTTGGAGTCCGATGCTCGAGGCGGCCGGAATCGCGGGGAGGGCCCTCCATGGCCCCTCTCCCAGGCGCCGGGCCGCATTGCGCGGGGCCTTTCCGTCCGTCACGCTACCCATCGGGCGGACGACTCTTTCAACTTGCATTTCGAGCCGGTTGCCCCTATATGCGCCCGCATCCCACACGCGGAAATCGCCTCGTGAGCCCATGAGGTATCCCGGTGGCCGGAAGGTCCGGCCCACTGTTCCGCGGAGGCTTAACCGGAGAATAACTATGGCGCTTCCCGATTTCTCGATGCGTCAGCTGCTGGAAGCTGGCGCTCACTTTGGCCACCAGGCCCACCGCTGGAACCCGAAGATGGGTCAATACATCTTCGGCACCCGCAACAACATCCACATCATCGACCTCGCTCAGTCGGTCCCGATGATGCACCGCGCTCTCCAGGCCGTCAGCGACACGGTCGCCAAGGGCGGTCGCGTGCTCTTCGTCGGCACGAAGCGTCAGGCTGCCGACGCGGTCGCCGATGCTGCCAAGCGTTCTGCTCAGTACTACGTGAACTCCCGCTGGCTCGGCGGCATGCTCACCAACTGGAAGACGATTTCCGGCTCGATCCAGCGCCTGCGCAAGGTCGACGAGATCCTCGCCGGCGGCGGCCAGGGCCTCACGAAGAAAGAGCGCCTCATGCTCGCTCGTGAGAAGGAAAAGCTCGAGCGCGCTCTCGGCGGCATCAAGGACATGGGCGGCACGCCCGACCTGATCTTCGTCATCGACACCAACAAGGAGCAGCTGGCGATCAAGGAGGCGAACCGCCTCGGCATCCCGGTGGCCGCCATCGTCGACACGAACTGCGATCCTGACGGCATCGCTTTCCCGGTCCCGGCTAACGACGATGCCGGTCGCGCGATCTCGCTGTACTGCGATCTCGTCGCCCGCGCGGCTCTCGACGGCATCTCCCGCGGCGCCGGCGCCATGGGCATCGATATCGGCGAGTCCGAGAACCCGATGGCCGAAGAGCTCCCGGCGAACGACACCGCCGCCTACGAAGGCGAGCAGTTCGAGCGTCTGGCCGCTCCCCGCGGCGCTCCGGACGATCTGACCAAGCTCAACGGCGTTGGCCCGCAGCTCGAGAAGAAGCTGAACGAAGCCGGCATCTTCCACTACTGGCAGTTCGCCGCCATGCAGGCCGGCGACATCGCTCAGCTCGACAAGGACCTGAAGCTGAACGGCCGTCTCGAGCGCGATGGCTGGATCGACCAGGCCCGCTCGATGATCGAAGCCGCTGCGGCGTAAGTCTCTCGGCGCCGCCTTGCCATCGGCGGCGCTTGAACGAATGCTCGAGCCCGGCGTTCCATGAGCGCCGGGCTCCCTCTATGCAAGAACCCGTGAAAGGATAAGCCATGGCGAATATCACCGCTGCGATGGTGAAGGAGCTGCGCGAGACGACCAGCGCCGGCATGATGGACTGCAAGGCTGCTCTCGCCGAGACCAACGGCGACATGGAAGCCGCCATCGATTGGCTCCGCAAGAAGGGTCTCTCCAAGGCCGCCAAGAAGGCCGGCCGCGTCGCCGCCGAAGGCCTCGTCGCCGTCGAGTCGTCCGGCCACACCGCGACCATTCTCGAGGTCAACTCGGAGACGGACTTCGTCGCCCGCAACGACCAGTTCCAGGCCTTCGTCCGCGAAGCCGCCAAGATCGGCCTGAACGGCAACGGCACCATCGAGACCCTCGAGGCCGCGACCTTCCCGGGCTCCAGCGTCACGGTGAAGGACCGCCTGCAGGAGCTCATCGCCACCATCGGCGAGAACATGACCCTGCGTCGGACCGCCAAGCTCGAAGTCTCGAAGGGCGTGATCGCGTCCTACGTGCACAATGCCGTGTCCGAAGGTCTCGGCAAGATCGGCGTGCTGGTTGCGCTCGAATCCGAGGGCGACGTCGAGGCTCTGAGCACGCTCGGCCGTCAGATCGCCATGCACGTGGCGGCGACCAACCCGGTCGCGCTTGACGCTTCGGGTGTCGACCAGACCACCATCGACCGCGAGACCGCGATCCTGCGCGACAAGAATGCCGGCAAGCCCGACAACGTCATGCAGAAGATCGTCGAGAGCGGCCTGAAGAGCTACTTCAAGGAAGTGACGCTTCTCGAGCAGCCTTTCGTGCACGATCCGTCGAAGACCGTGACCCAGGTTCTCAAGGAAGCCGAGTCCAAGGCCGGCAAGCCGGTCGCCCTGAAGGCCTTCGTCCGCTACGCTCTCGGCGAGGGCATCGAGAAGGAAGAGGCCCCGGATTTCGCGGCGGAAGTCGCGGCCCAGGCCGGTCTCAAGGCCTAAGGTTACGAAACTCAAAAACGGCGGCTTCTCAGCCGCCGTTTTCATGAGAGGATCTGTCAACCGATAGGAGAGTCCGACAGTGGCACAATTCCGGCGCATTCTGGTGAAGCTTTCGGGAGAGGCTTTGATGGCTCCCGACGGATATTGGCTCGATACGCAAGTCCTTTCGAGCCTTGCCCAGGATCTCGCCAACGCCACCAGGGCGGGCTTCGAGATCGCCGTCGTGATCGGCGGCGGCAACATCATCCGGGGCGCCCGCATGAGCGCCGCCGGCTGGATTGATCGCCCCACGGCCGATTCCATGGGCATGCTCGGAACGGTCATGAACTCGCTGGCCGTCGAGACGGCCCTGAACGCCGCCGGGGTGCCGGCCCGCACGATGTCGGCGGTGTCCATGCCCACGATCTGCGAGACCTACGCGCGCCAGCCCGCGCTGCATCACCTGGACAAAGGCCAGGTGATCGTTCTCGCGGGCGGCACCGGCAACCCGTTCTTCACGACCGACACGGCGGCCGTGCTCCGCGCAGCCGAGCTGAAATGCGATGCGGTGCTCAAGGCGACCCAAGTGGACGGCGTTTACTCCGCCGACCCCAAGAAGGATCCCGAGGCGGTCCGGTTCGATCGGCTTACCCATGACGAGGCTATCGCCAAGGACCTGAAGGTGATGGACACTGCGGCCTTCGCGCTCGCTCGGGAAAGCAGGCTCTCGATCATCGTCGGCTCGGTCCATGCTCCGAGCTCCGTGACCGACCTTCTCCTCGGAAAGGTGCCCTCGACCGCCGTCGTCCCCTGAGCCGGGCGCATGCTGGACGCGTTCCGTGCAGAGGCGGCGCTGGCTTTCACCGGCGCCGTCCCCCGGTCCGCAGACGCGGACCTCCGAATTACCCGCCGAAACGATGCGGGGCTTGAAGTGAGGGCAACGGGCCGGTCCCAAAGTGGCATCCACTTTCCCCGCCCGATGCTCCAGGGGGCCTTGATGCGGGACCCCGGGCAGCGTAAGCCCGTTCATAGACAGTTCGCGTAAGGAAAAGATCTCATGGCTACGACCTTTGACCTCGCCGATGTGAAGCGCCGCATGCAGGGCGCCATCAACGCTTTCAAGAATGACCTGGGCAGCCTTCGCACGGGCCGCGCCTCGCCCAGCCTTCTCGATCCGATTCAGATCGATGCCTACGGCGCGATGATGCCGATCTCGCAGGTCGCCACGGTGAACGTGCCGGAGCCGCGCCTGCTGAGCGTGCAGGTATGGGACCGCGGCATGGTCTCGGCCGTGGAGAAGGCGATTCGTGAATCGGACCTCGGACTTAACCCTCAGACCGAGGGCCAGGTGATCCGCCTGCGGATCCCCGAGATGAACGAGCAGCGCCGCAAGGAAATGGTGAAGGTTGCGCATAAATACGCCGAAGAGGCGCGCATCGCGGTTCGCCACGTCCGCCGCGACGGCCTCGATCTGCTCAAGAAGCTCGAGAAGGACTCGGCCATCAGCGAGGACGACGCCAAGCGGGACGGCGAGCAGGTGCAGAAGGCCACCGACCAGTTCGTGGCCGAAATCGAGCAGGTCCTGGTGGCAAAGGAAAAGGAAATCATGCAAGTCTAAGCCATTGACTTGCATTGGAACCTTATCATGAGCGGCGAAGCCAAGCGGTCGGCTCCCATCCTTGCCCCCGACAGGGAAGGCGAGGGGCTGCCGGCCCATGTTGCCATCATCATGGATGGAAACGGCCGCTGGGCCGCTCAGAGAGGCCTGCCTCGTTTCGAGGGGCATAGGAAAGGCATCGAGGCGATCCGCCGGGCTGTCCGCACGGCGACCGATCTCGGTATCCGCCACCTCACCGTCTACAGCTTTTCAGCCGAGAACTGGCGCCGACCCCAGGAGGAGGTCTCCTTCCTCATGGGGCTGCTCAAACGCTTCGTGCGCCATGACCTCGCGGAACTCCACTCCAACAATGTGCGGGTCCGCATCATCGGCGAGCGGGAGGGGCTCACCTCCGATATCAGCCTGCTGCTGGACGAGGCCGAGCAGCTGACCCGGGGCAATACGGGCCTGAATCTCGTGATCGCGTTCAATTACGGTGGCCGCCAGGAGATCGTCAGCGCCGTCCGAGCTCTGGCCCGGAAGGTGCAGGAGGGCGTACTCGATCCCGATGCCATCGATATGCGCATGCTCGGAGCATTCCTCGATACCCGCGACATCCCGGATCCGGATCTCGTCATCCGCACCTCGGGCGAGCAACGGGTGTCGAACTTCCTGACGTGGCAGACGGCCTATTCCGAGTTCGTTTTTCTTCCGGTCTTCTGGCCCGATTTCGACGAGGCCGCGTTCAGGGCCGCACTCGACGAATATCGCCGGCGCGACCGGCGGTTCGGCGGACTGAGCGCCAAGGCCTTCTGACGATGGCCAGCATAGAAGGTCCAGCCTTGGCTCCGAAGGCCCCATCCAGCGAACTCAGAACCCGAGTGCTCTCCGCGATTGTCATGGTCGCGCTGGCCCTCGGCGCCGCCTATTGGGGCGGATGGCCCTTCGCCCTGTTCTGGCTCGCCGCCGGCATCGCGATCATGATCGAATGGACCGACATGACCAAGGTGGAGCCGCGGCGGAGCGTGCAGGCGGTTCTCGGCTTGGGGTTGGTGGCTCTGACGCTGCTGCTCCTCTCCGGCGGGAGCGTCGCGGCCGGAGGCGCGGTGGCGCTGGTCACGCTCGTCATCGGGGTTCTTCTCGCGAAGGGCCGGGAGGGCAGGCTCTGGGCTGCGTCCGGTTTCGTCTATGCGGCGGTCATCGTGCTCGTACCCCCGCTGGTGCGGGCCTATCCGGAGATCGGTCTGCTCGGACTGGTCTGGATGTTCGGGGTGGTGTGGGCGACCGATATTGCGGCCTATTTCACGGGGCGTACCCTGGGAGGGCCCAAGCTCTGCCCAGCCATCAGCCCGAAGAAAACCTGGTCGGGGTTCCTGGGCGGACTTTTTGCCGCAATCCTGGTCGGCTTCCTGGTCGTGTCCGTGGGCAAGCGCTTCGGCCTGGAGCACACCTTCGGCGCCTGGAGCACGATCGCGTTGTCGTCGGTCGCATCCGTCGCCAGCCAGATCGGGGACCTGGGAGAATCCGCACTCAAGCGCCATTGCGACATCAAAGATTCGAGCCATCTTATTCCTGGGCATGGCGGTGTGATGGACCGCCTCGACGGCTTCTGGGCCGTGTGCCTCATCGTCGGACTCGTCCTTCTCGCCGCGCACGGAGCTGCTTAGTCCTTTTATGGCACGTTCTCTTACGATCCTCGGAGCCACCGGCTCGATCGGCCGTTCCACGGCGGAAGTGGTTCTGGCGCATCGGGACGAGTTCCATGTCGAGGCTGTCGTCGGCGGATCCAATGTGCAGGCGCTCGCCGACAAAGCGAAGAGCCTCGGGGCCAGATTTGCGGCCCTGGCCGACGAAGGTGCCAATGCGGAGCTCAAGGACGCCCTTGCCGGAACGGGGATCGGGTGCGGTGCGGGCCGTTCCGCCGTGCTCGAAGCGGTCGACCGGCCTAGCGACATCGTGCTCGCGGCCATCAGCGGCACGGCCGGCCTGGAGCCCACCCATGCGGCTCTCAAGCCGGGACGGCGGATCGCGCTCGCCAACAAGGAAAGCCTTGTCTGCGCAGGTACCGCCTTCATGGCCGACGCGCGGCGCCGCGGCGTCGAGGTCGTGCCTGTGGATTCCGAGCACAACGCCCTCGACCATGCCCTGACGGCAGGCCACAACCGGAATGTGGAAAAGGCTGTGATCACCGCGAGCGGCGGCCCGTTCCGCACCTGGCCGCGGGAGCGGATCGCAGCGGCCGGCGCCCGGGAGGCTTCGGCCCATCCGATCTGGTCCATGGGCTCCAAGATCAATATCGACTCGGCCACCCTCATGAACAAAGGGCTGGAGCTGATCGAGGCTCACCACCTGTTCGGCCTCGAAGCCGAGCGGCTCGACGTGCTCGTTCATCCGGAGGCCATCATTCACGGCCTCGTGCAATGGACCGACGGGGCATTGACAGCCGGTCTGGCGCTTCCCGACATGAAGGTGCCCATCGCGAACGCCATGCGCGGGGCGGAGCGGATTCCCATGAACCTGCCCCGTCTCGATCTCGCCGCGATTGGCCGCTTAACCTTCGAGCGGGCGGACGAGCTGCGGTTCCCGTGCCTCGCTCTGGCCAGGGCCGCGCTCAAGGCCGGCGGGGCGGCCCCCACGATCCTGAACGCGGCCAACGAGATCGCGGTCGAGGCGTATATGGCGGGCCATATAGGATTTTACGCAATATCGGAGATCGTTGAGGAGGTTTGCTCAAGCTTCTCCGGAACCGGGAATGCTCCTGCGACGGTCGCGGAGGCTCTCGCCGTCGACGGCGAGGCCCGCGACAGGGCGAGGCGGCTCGTCCCCGGTAAGCGGCTATGAGGCGCCCTGCCCGGGCGCGGAAGGAACGAAAATGGAATGGCTTTCGACAATTGGCGGAGCGACCGGGTCTCTGGCTCTGACGCTGTTCGCCTTCCTGGTGGTGCTGACGGTCGTCGTCTTCATCCATGAATATGGCCACTACTGGGTCGGGCGCCGGTGCGGAATCGGCGTGACGGCCTTCTCCATCGGGTTCGGGCGCGAGCTCATCGGGTGGACCGACCGGAACGGCACTCGTTGGAAGATCTCGGCGATTCCCTTAGGGGGCTACGTGAAATTCGTCGGCGACATGAACGCCGCGAGCGTGCCGGACACGGATGCGGCCCGGCAGATGTCGCCCGAGCAGCGGGCGATCAGTTTTCCCCATCAGAATGTCGCCAAGCGGGCCGCGACCGTCGCGGCCGGGCCGATCGCCAACTTCATCCTGGCGATCGCCATTTTCGCAGGCTTCAACTACTTCAGCGGGCGCATGGTCCTGGAGCCGGTGATCGAGCGGGTGATCCCCGGGAGCGCTGCCGAGGCGGCGGGCTTCGAGCCCCATGACGTGATCCGCTCCATCGACGGGACGCGGATCGAGACCTTCGCCGACATGCAGATGATCGTCAGCTCGAGTTCCGGAGAGGCCCTGACATTCCAGGTCGATCGCGGCGGCCGGACGGTCGAACTCACGGCCGTTCCCAAGGTCGAGGAGAGGGATACGCCTTTCGGCAAGCAGCGGATCGGCCTTCTCGGGGTCCAGGCTCCGCAGGACCGCTCGGCGATCAAGCGAATCTCCTATTCCCCTTGGGGAGCCCTGAAGGCGGGCGCCCTCGACACCTGGAATCAGGTCGATCGGACGGTCAATTTCCTGCGCCGCCTCGTGATCGGGCGGGAATCGCTCGATCAGCTCTCCGGACCGGTTGGGATCGCTCGAATCGCCGGGACCGCCTATGAAATTGGCGGGCTCTACAGCCTGGTGAACCTGATCGGATTCATGTCGGTTTCGATCGGGCTCATCAACCTTTTCCCCATTCCGTTGCTGGATGGTGGCCACCTGCTGTTCTACGCCATCGAAGCCGTCCGTGGCCGGCCCTTAAGCGAAAGGGCCCAGGAAATCGGCTTCAGGATCGGATTCGCCTTCGTGGCGATGATGATGCTCCTGGCCACCTGGAGCGACCTGACGCGCTCGTTCGGGTGAGGGCTTGTTCACCTTGCCACAAGTTTTGTGGGGAGGAGAACGTGACAAGGACGCCACGCCGGTTAAAAATCGCCGCTCTGTTTGTATGGGCCGTTTGCAATGACGGCGAAAGTTTGTACAAGCGGGGCAGCACCAATAGGGTTGGGACACCTGTCTCAAGCCAGCGGGCCAGTCTCGCGATGGACAAACTATAAAAGAAACGGGCCAGTTGATGATGTCGACGACCACGCCACGCCGGAAGAAGCCGGCCGCCACCGCAGTGATCGCCATGAGCGCACTGATGGCTGGCCTCACCGTTGCGGACAGCGCGCTCGCTCAGCGGGCGCAGCCGACGAGCCGCCGGGCTTCCGCCGCCCAGGGGCCGCTGATCAACCGCGTCGCCGTCGAAGGTAACAGCAAAGTCGACAAGGCTCTGCTCGAAGGGGTGTTGCAGACCCGCGCGCGCACGGCCGTGAACCAGGCCACGATCGACGCCGACGTCCAGAGCATTCTCGAGGTCTATCGCCGCCAGGGCCGTGGTCTCGCCCAGGTGACGCCCCGCATCGTGGATCTGCCGAATGGCCGGGTCGACGTGGTGTACACCATCGTCGAGGGCGACAAGACGGGCGTGAAGGACATTCGCTTCGTCGGCAACAACCAGATCTCGTCGAGCCGCCTGCGCGGCATCATGCAGACCTCCGAGACGAACATCCTGAGCTTCCTCAAGAGCTCCGACGTCTATGATCCGGATCGCCTCGCCAACGACCTGGAGTTGATCCGCCGCTATTATCTGAAGAACGGCTATGCGGATTTCCGTATCCTCTCCAGCGACGTGACGTTCGACCCCAATGCAGGGGGCTACGTCATCACCATCGCGGTCGAGGAGGGCGAGCAGTACCGGGTCGGCAACGTCAGCATCGATTCCCGCATTCCCGGCGTGAATTCCGAGGCTTTGCGCAGCGATCTCTCGATGTCCGCCGGCGATGTGTACAGTGCCGATGCGGTCGAGAAGTCGGTTCAGGCCATGACCCGCGCCGTCGGGCGCGAGGGCAACCCCTTCGTGCTGGTCCGCCCGGTCGGCACCCGCGATCCCGGAACGCGCACGGTCAATGTCGGCTATGTGGTCGAAGAAGGCCCGCATATCTACATCGAGCGCATCAATGTCCGCGGCAACACCCGTACCCGCGACTACGTGATCCGTCGCGAGTTCGACCTGGGCGAGGGCGATGCCTACAACCAGGTCATGATCGATCGCGCCGAGCGCCGCCTGAACAGCCTGGGCTACTTCAAGCAGGTGCGCATCTCCAACGAGCCGGGCTCCTCCGCCGACCGCGTCGTCGTGAACGTGGACGTGGAAGATCAGTCCACCGGCGCGTTCTCGATCTCGGGCGGTTATTCGACGTCCGACGGCTTCATCGGTGAAGTCTCGGTCAGCGAGTCGAACTTCCTCGGTCGCGGCCAGTTCGTCCGCGTCGCGGGCCAGCTCGGACAGCGCACGAACGGCATCGACTTCTCCTTCACGGAGCCGTATTTCCTCGGCTACCGGATGGCCGCCGGCATCGACCTGTTCTCGAAGTTCAGCGATCAGACCCGGTATTCCCGTTACGAGAACCGCATGACCGGCGGTCAGCTCCGCCTGACCCTCCCGTTCACGGAGGCCTTCTCGGTCACGGCCCGCTACTCGCTGTATCAACAGGAAGTGACGATCCCGAACGACGAGGACAAGCCGTATAACGACTGCTCGTTCCCGATCCCCGGCTTCACGCGCCCCGGCCTCGACTGCCAGTTCAACGGAGAGGCTTCGCTCGCGATCAAGGAATCGCAGGGTTCGACGATCACGTCGCTGGCCGGCCTGACCTTCAACTACAACACCCTCGATAACCCCCGCGATCCGCGCAACGGCTTCTACGGCGAGGTGAAGACGGACTTCGCCGGCCTCGGTGGCGACTCGCGCTACTTCCGTGTCACCGGCGATGCCCGCTACTATCGCGAGCTGTTCGAGGACGTCGTCGGTATCGCCCGCCTCCAGGGTGGTAACATCACGGGCTTCGGCGACAACAACACCAGCAGCATCGGCGCGAACGGCAGTCTTCGCATCGTCGACCAGTTCTTCATGGGACCGTCCCTGGTTCGCGGCTTCGCCACGAACGGCATCGGCCCGCGCGACATCTCGACCATCGATTCCGGTGCGAACGCCGTCGGCGGCACGACCTATTTCGGCGGCTCGCTCGAAGTTCAGTTCCCGATCTTCGGCCTGCCGAGGGAGCTGGGCCTGAAGGGCGCCGTGTTCGCGGATGCCGGTACGCTCTTCGGCTACGAAGGCCCCACGCAGTTCAATATCGGCGGCGTCTTCGCCCCCGATGGCGGCTTCACCTGCAACGGTCCGACCGAGCCGCAGAACTGCATCGTGGTTCTCGACAGCCACAAGATCCGCTCGTCGGTCGGCGCGTCGATCCTGTGGTCCTCGCCGCTCGGCCCGATCCGCTTCGATTACGCGTTCGCGCTCAGCAAGGAAGAGGGCATCGAGGGCGCCAACGGTGTCCGGCTCGGCGCCGACCGCACCCAGGCCTTCCGCTTCTCCGGCGGTACGCGCTTCTAACCGGGGAGGGCGCCTGATGGCGCCCTCACGTTTTCATGACAGAATCCAATTTTTTTCCGAGAAGCCAGACGCTTACCTTGCGTCAGGTTGCGGAGATGGCGCAGACGACGCTCCCCGACGGTGCCGACGGGGAGTTTTTGCTTAAGGGCGTCGCGCCGCTCGAGAGCGCCGGCCCGAACGATCTGGCTTATATGGACAACCCCGCCTATGGGGGAGCCTTGAGCGCGACCCAGGCTGCGGCCTGCCTCGTGACGCCCCGTTTCGCCGGGAAGGTCCCGCCGCGGACCGTCGCGCTCGTGACGCCGATGGCGTACCGGGTCTTTGCAGCGGTCATGGGCAGGATGTTCCCTTCGGCCATGCGGCCGGAAACGTCCTTCGCGGCGACGGGTGTCTCGCCGGGCTCGTTCGTGCATCCCTCGGCGCGTCTCGAATATGGCGTCACTGTCGATCCGGGAGCCGTCATCGGTCCCCACGCGGAAATCGGCGCGGGAACCATCGTCGGCGCGCACGCGGTGATCGGTCCGCATGTGAAGATCGGCCGCGACTGCTCCTTGGGCCCCCATGTCAGCGTCTCCAACGCCTTCCTCGGAAACCGGGTCATCCTCCATCCCGGCGTCCGGGTCGGCCAGGACGGCTTCGGTTTCGCCATGGGACCGCAGGGGCACCTCAAGGTGCCGCAGATCGGCCGCGTCATCATCCAGGACGACGTGGAGATCGGCGCCAACAGCACCGTCGACCGCGGCGCGAGCCGCGATACCGTGATCGGCGAGGGCACCAAGATCGACAATCTCGTCCAGATCGGCCATAACGTGGTGATCGGCCGCCATTGCGTCATCGTCGCCCAGGTCGGTATTGCCGGCTCCACGACGCTGGAGGATTATGTCGTTCTTGGCGGTCAGGTCGCCGTGAAAGGGCATGTGAGACTCGGCATGGGTGCGCAGATCGCCGCCACCTCCGCAGTCAATGGCGACGTACCTGCCGGCGCGCGTTGGGGCGGTATTCCCGCCCGGCCGGTTCGCGAGTGGTTTCGCGAGATGACAGCCCTGAAAAGACTTGCATCCAAGGGCGATTCCGACAAAGACGACGGCGCATCGTCCTAACATATCGATACGGCCAGGCCTATCCGGAGTATTCAGTCATGTCCGAAGCGCCCACCACGCTTCAAACCGCCGATATTCTCGAGATCCTCGAGCTGCTGCCGCACCGCTATCCGTTCCTGCTGGTCGACAAGATCATCGATATCGACGGCGACAATTCCTGCATCGGCATCAAGAACGTCACCTTCAATGAGCCACAATTCACGGGCCATTTCCCGTCGCGTCCGATTTTCCCGGGCGTGTTCCTCATCGAGGCAATGGCTCAGACAGCGGGCGCGATCTGCGTGAAGGCCAAGATGGCCGAGCAGGCGAAGCCGAAGCAGGTGTTCTTCATGACGATCGACAAGGTGAAATTCCGCAGGCCCGTGGAGCCCGGCGACCGGGTTGAGTTTCACATGAGAAAGCTCAACAACCGCCGCAACATGTGGTGGTACAAGGGCGAGGCTAAGGTTGACGGGGTGCTCGTCTGCGAGGCCGAGGTCAGCGCCATGCTGGTGAGCGAGTAATGGAGACTGAGATCCATCCCACCGCCGTCGTCGAGGACGGCGCGACGATCGGGGCTGGCGTGAAGATCGGCCCCCTCTGCACCGTGGGGCCGGAAGTCGAGCTGGGCGACGGCTGCCAGCTGATGAGCCATGTGGCGCTCGCGGGCAAAACCAAGGTCGGCCCCCGCACACGCATCTTTCCGTTCGCGTCCATCGGCCACATTCCTCAGGATCTGAAGTATCGGGGCGAGTCATCGACGCTCGAGATCGGCGCCGATTGCATGATCCGCGAAGGCGTGACCATGAATCCGGGCACCGAAGGCGGCGGGCTGCGCACGATCATCGGCGACCGCTGCGCTTTTCTGGCCAACTCGCATGTGGGGCATGACACGAAGGTCGGCAACGACTGCATTCTCTCCAACAACGTGATGCTGGCGGGCCATGTCACGGTCGGCGACTTCGTGATCTTCGGCGGCGGTTCCGCCGTGATCCAGTTCACCCGCGTCGGATCCCACGCTTTCGTGGGCGGCATGTCGGGCCTGGAGAACGACCTCATTCCCTATGGAATGGCCATGGGCAACCGGGCGCATCTGGCCGGTCTCAACATCATCGGCCTTCGCCGCCGCGGCTTCACCCGCGAGCAGATCCATGACATTCGCCGCGCCTATCGGCTGCTGTTCGCCGATGAAGGCACATTGGCCGAGCGGGTCGAGGATGTGGCCGGCGAGTTCGACAACCATCCCTTCGTGCACGAGATCCTCGACTTCATCCGAGACCGTGGGGATCGGGCGATCTGCACGCCGCGGGATCCGGTCGGATCCGCCGGTTGAGGCTGCGCATGCAGCCCGAGAGCACGACAATCGCAACGGCGAGGCCGGGAGGAACCGGCTCTCACGAACCGGCTCGCGCATCGAGCGGGCCGGTTGCGGTTCTGGCGGGAGGCGGACGCCTTCCGCTTCAGCTCGTCGACCATCTGGAGAAGACCGGCCAGGATTATCGCGTTCTCGCCTTCCGGGGCTTCGCGGCGGCCGAGCTGCGCGGCAAGGCGCATGCGAATGTGGACCTTCTCGATCTCAAGACCATCCTGAAAACCCTCGATGGGTGGAAGCCCCGCGCCGTCTCCCTCGCCGGAGCGGTACGCCGTCCCGGCTTCTCCGCCTTGCTCGGCGCCTATTCGGCCATGCGCAACATGCAGGAGGTCAAGGAGGTCATCACCCGGGGCGACGACCAGGTGCTGCGCGGAGCCGTGATGCTCATCGAGGAGCGCGGTCATCGGGTGATCGGCGCCCATGAACTTGCTCCCGATCTCGTCGCGTCCCGCTCTCTCAGGGGGGGGCAGGAGCCGAACGAGGACGACCGGCGGGCCATCGCTGTGGGTCTCGATCTCCTGGCCTCGCTGTCGGCCTTCGACATCGGGCAGGGAGCCGTGATCGCCCGCAATCACGTGCTCGCCATCGAAGGCCCGGAGGGCACGGACCGGATGCTCACCCGGGTTGCGCATCTGCGGCAGTCGTGGTTCGGGCTGCGCCGCCGCAAGGAGGGCGGAGTGCTCATCAAGGCCGCCAAGCGCGGTCAGGATCTGCGTGTCGACATGCCCACCATCGGCCCCCGGACCGTTGCCGAAGCCGCGAAGGCGGGCCTCTCCGGCATCGCGATCGGCGCCGGCTCCACATTCGTGCTGGAACAGGATGAAACGCTGCGTCTCGCGGACCGTCTCGGCCTCTTCCTCGTCACGGTCGCGCTGCCCTGGATGGAGGCCGGACATGAGTGAGCCGCCCGTCCCAGCGCATCGTGCGGACCCAGCGGACGGGGCTCGCGAAAAGTGGACCCGGTTTTCACGAAACTGGCCCTTCGGGTCCGCTCGAACGACGCGCTCGTCTAAGAAGAGAGCGTCGGATTCAATCCCACAAGTGGATTCCACTTTTGGGGCCGATGCTCCAACGATCTGGATCGTCGCCGGCGAGGAATCCGGCGACCAGCTCGGCGCGAAACTGATGCGCGCCCTGAAGGCGAGGCTAGGAGCGGAGGCCCTGCGCTTCGGCGGCGTCGGCGGGCATGCCATGGCGGCGGAGGGCCTGAAAAGCCTGTTTCCGCTCCAGGACATCGCTGTCATGGGCATCGTTGCCGTCATCGGGCGATTGCCGACGGTGCTCAACCGCATCCGCATGACGGCGGACGCGGCCGTGGCCGCGGATCCCGATCTCCTCGTGATCATCGACAGTCCCGATTTCACCCATCGCGTGGCCCGGGCCGTACGCAGGCGCGCGCCGCATATCCCGGTCGTCGATTACGTGAGCCCCTCCGTCTGGGCCTGGCGTCCGGGCCGGGCGGCGAAGATGCGCGCCTATGTCGATCACGTCCTGGCGCTGCTGCCCTTCGAGCCCGAGGCGCACAAGCGTCTCGGCGGACCTCCGACCACCTATGTGGGACACCCGCTCATCGAGCGCCTCGCGGAGGTCAGGCCGGCTTCCGGCGAGCGCGGCTCGGATCCGGATGCTCCTCTGAAGCTCCTGGTGCTCCCCGGCAGCCGGCGCTCGGAGGTCAGCCGTCTGATGGAGCCCTTCGGCGAAGCGCTGGCGCTCCTGAAGGCCCAGGCGCCTCGGACCTTCGAGATCACGATTCCCGCAGTCTCGCACCTTGCCGACGAGATCAAGGCGCGCGCGGAAACATGGGGCGTGAAGCCCAGGATCGTGCTCGGCGAAGCCGCGAAGTGGGAGGCCTTCCGTCAAGCCGATCTGGCGCTCGCCGCCTCGGGCACCGTGACCCTGGAACTCGGGCTCTCGGGCGTGCCGATGGTCGTGGCCTATCGCGTCTCGAAGATCGAGGAAGTGCTGAAATACCTCATCAAGGCGCCATCCATCGTGCTGACCAATCTGGTGCTCGGCGAGAACGTCATTCCCGAACTCATCCAGTGGGATTGCACGCCCGAGAAGCTCAGGGACGCCGTGCTGCCTCTCATGAGCGACAGCGTCGAACGGCGGCGGCAGGTCGCGGCCTTCGAAAAGCTCGACGAGCTGATGCAGATCGGCGTTGAAGCGCCGAGCGAGCGAGCGGCACGGATCGTGGGTGAGGTGCTCGCAGCGCGTCGCTGATCGATTGCGCGCGTCATGCCCGGCCTTGTACCGGGCATGACGGCTTCTATGGAGCGTTAGAGCATCGAACGCAAAAGTGGGGACCGGTTTTGCGTCCGATGCTCTAGCCGTTCATCGTCCCGGCGACATGAACCCGGAGTTTCAAGCCTGCCGGACGATGGTGCCGATTACATTGACGATGAGGCGCGCGGCGGTCAGGGCCGACACGCCGTCGATATCAGCGGGAGGATAGAGCTCGACAATGTCGAATCCCGCGATCCTGGCCCGCCTGCCGAGACCTGCGATCATGTCGATCACCTGCGTGTAGGTGAGCCCGCCGGGTGCGCGTGCCGCTACGCCCGGCATGATGCTGGGATCGAGCCCGTCGCAGTCGAGGGTGACGACGACTCGCGCTCCTTCCGGAATGTGCCGGAGAGCGGCATCGATGCCCTGTGCGTGTACCTCGCGGGCGGTCACGATGCAGCTGCCATAGCGCTGCGCCGCTTCGATTTCCGTGAGGCGCGCGCTCCCGACGCTCCGGATGCCGACCTGCACGATGCCGGCGACGTGCGGCATCTCGCTCGCCCGGCGCATGGGGTTGGAATAGCCGTAGCGTTCGCCATGCAGCTCGTCGCGCCAGTCGATATGGGCGTCAATCTGGAGGATCCAGATCGGCCCATGATCCGCAAAGCCGGCGAAGAACGGGATGGGCACGGAATCGTCGCCACCGAGGAGGATCGGTACGGCCGGCACTGCAAGGACCTCGCGTGTCTTCGCCTCGATCCGGGCCCGGTTGCCGACATTGTCGTGCATGACGGTTGGGATATCGCCAGCGTCGATACAGCAGATGGGCTTTCCGTTGAAGAGCGGGCCGCCGAGATCGAAATCCCAGTGATCGAGGAGCGCGGCATCGTCCTGGCTCGCGGCGCGGATAGCGTCCGCAGCCAAGGCATGGCCGCTACTGTCACTTTCGGGATAGGTGCTGCCGTGACCGGCCCCGAAAATCACCGCACGAGGCACGTGGCCATCGGCGAGGCGCTTGGGAAGGCCGAGAAACGGAGGTGAGGCGGTCATCTCTTGACGGTCCTGATGATGTTTCGCCGAGGGTCCAGGTTCGGGACGCAGGATGAGGCCTCATGCGGCGGAGGTGAATCCTACTCCCGACCGAGCGCTGCCGCAAAAAAGGGGCCTTTCGGCCCCTTTTTCTTGTTCCGCTATCCGTGTTCTTAGCCGCGCTGGGCGACGGTGACGTACTGGCGCTCGGTCGGGCCGGTATAGAGCTGGCGCGGGCGGCCGATGCGCTGGGACGGGTCCTCGATCATCTCGCTCCACTGGGCGATCCAGCCGACCGTGCGGGCGACCGCGAAGAGCACCGTGAACATGGAGGTGGGGAAGCCCATCGCCTTCAGGGTGATGCCGGAATAGAAGTCGATGTTCGGGTAGAGCTTCTTCTCGATGAAGTACTCGTCCTTGAGCGCGATCTGCTCCAGCTCCATGGCGACGTCGAGGAGCGGGTCGTCCTTGATGCCGAGCTCGCTGAGCACCTCGTGGGTGGTCTTCTGCATGATCTTGGCGCGCGGGTCGTAGTTCTTGTAGACCCGGTGGCCGAAGCCCATGAGGCGGAAGGGATCGTTCTTGTCCTTCGCGCGGGCGATGAACTCGGGGATGCGGTCCGGCGTGCCGATCTCCTCCAGCATCTTCAGGGCGGCTTCGTTGGCGCCGCCATGGGCGGGGCCCCACAGGCAGGCGATGCCGGCCGCGATGCACGCGAAGGGGTTCGCGCCCGACGAACCGGCCAGACGCACCGTCGAGGTCGAGGCGTTCTGCTCGTGATCGGCGTGCAGGATGAAGATGCGGTCGAGCGCGCGCGCCAGAACCGGGTTCACCTTGTACTCCTCGGCCGGGACCGCAAAGCACATGCGCAGGAAGTTGGACGTGTAGTCCAGGTCGTTCTGCGGATACACGAAGGGCTGGCCGATGGAGTACTTGTAGGCCATGGCGGCCAGCGTCGGCATCTTGGCGATCATGCGCATGGACGCGATCATGCGCTGCTGCGGATCGGAGATGTCGGTCGAGTCGTGATAGAAGGCCGACAGGGCGCCGACGCTGGCCACCATGATGGCCATCGGGTGGGCGTCGCGGCGGAAGCCGGTGAAGAACCGGTTCATCTGGTCATGCACCATGGTGTGGCGCGTGACGCGGTAATCGAAATCGGCCTTCTGAGCGGCGGTCGGCAGCTCTCCGTAAAGGAGCAGGTAGCAGGTCTCGAGGAAGTCGCCGTGCTCGGCCAGCTGATCGATGGGGTAGCCGCGGTACAGGAGAACGCCCTTGTCTCCATCGATATAGGTGATCTTCGACTCGGTAGCCGCGGTCGACGTGAAGCCGGGATCGTAGGTGAACATCCCCGTCTGCGCGTAAAGCTTCGCGATATCGATGACGCTCGGGCCGATCGTGCCCTCTTTCACCGCTAGTTCCACGGCCTTGTTGTCGACATTGAGTGTTGTGTTGGAACTCATGGGTCTTCGACCTTTCAGCAGGAGGCCGGGCATAACCTAGAGCAACCAAGTGTTCCGGGGAGGCCCCGGATTCGGGCTGCCGCACCGAGGTCAGCCGGTCGGTGGGAGAATGGTCCCCTCGGTAGCTTATCCGTTGGTGAGGGGCAAGCACGTCTATTGGTGGTATGCGCCTGCTATGCAGCAGGCGCACCGCTCATTTGGTCCTGAAGGCGCAACAGGGTTTCCTCGCGGCCGAGAACCGCCATGACGTCGAAGAGGCCGGGCGAAGTGGCGCGGCCGGTGAGCGCTGCGCGCAGGGGTTGCGCCACCTGGCCGAGCTTCGCGCCGATGGATTCCGCATGCTCGCGCACGACGGCTTCCACGCTCTGGGCGTTCCAGTCCGACACGGCCTGCAGCTTCTCGACGATTCCGGCAAGGCGCGCACGGCCGTCCGCGAGCAGGGTTGCTGCCTTCTCGTCCGCCTTCAGGGGACGCTGGGCATAGAGATAATAGGCGCTGTCCAGGAGCTCGACGAGGGTCTTGGCGCGTTCCTTCAGGCCCGGCATGGCGGCCAGGAGCTTCTGCCGCAGATCCGGGTCGAAGGTGGGGCCGAGGCCGCGCTCGGGACCGATCTCGGGCAGGATGGCTTCGATGGCCTGGACGAGGTCCTCGTCCGGCGACAGGCGCATGTAATGGCCGTTGAGATTCTCGAGCTTCACGAAGTCGAAGCGCGCGGGCGAGCGACCGATATTCTTGAGATCGAAAGCCTGGACCATCTCGTCGGTGGAGAAGATCTCCTGGTCGCCGTGGCTCCAGCCGAGGCGCACGAGGTAGTTGCGCAGCGCCGCCGGCAGGTAGCCGAGGCTCCGGTAGGCCTCGACGCCGAGCGCGCCGTGGCGCTTCGACAGCTTGGCGCCGTCTGGCCCGTGAATGAGCGGGACATGCGCCATCTTCGGCACATCCCAGCCCATCGCCTGATAGATCTGCGTCTGGCGGGCCGCATTCGTGAGATGGTCGTCGCCGCGGATCACATGGGTCACGCCCATGTCGTGATCGTCCACCACCACGGCGAGCATATAGGTCGGCGTTCCGTCCGAGCGCAGCAGCACCAGGTCGTCGAGGTCCTTGTTCTGCCAGACCACGCGGCCCTGCACCTCGTCCTCGACCACGGTCTCGCCCTCGGCGGGAGCCTTGAGGCGGATGACGGGCTTCACACCTTCGGGAGCCTCGGACGGGTCGCGGTCGCGCCAACGCCCATCGTAGCGGGAGGGGCGGCCTTCCCGGCGGGCGGTCTCGCGCATCTCCTCGAGTTCTTGCTGGGTGGCGTAGCAGTAATAGGCGCGGCCCTGAGCGAGCAGCGTCTCGGCGACCTCGCGATGCCGGGCCGCGCGGGAAAACTGATAGACCACGTCGCCGTCCCAATCGAGGCCGAGCCATTTCAGGCCGTCCAGGATCGCCTCGATGGCCGCCTCCGTCGAGCGTTCCCGGTCCGTGTCCTCGATCCGCAGCAGCATCTTGCCCCCGTTACGCTTGGCATAGAGCCAATTGAACAGGGCCGTGCGTCCCCCGCCGATATGCAGGAAGCCGGTGGGCGAGGGAGCGAAGCGGGTGACAACGGTCATCGCGGGGAACCTTCGTTGAAACTCTAAAATGATTGCGCGGCTTTAGCGGCAAGCTCGCCTTCGTTCGGCTCATCCACAGGGCGGCTTGGGCCGTAGCGTGGGCTCGTCTACCATGCAACCGAGCTCGCGTTAAGCCATAGCCATGACGGTAGACAACAAAGGAGAGCCCGGCCGGATCCCGCGCAGCCCAGCGCGGGCCATGGCGCTGCCGCGCCCGTCCGGCCTCGTCCTGGATTGGAGCGCTCTCGACGGAAGGGAATGGCTCCGGCGGTGCCTCGCGGACGAGGTCGCGCAGCGCCGGCTCTTTCCCTGGCTCGCGGTGTGCTTCGGCCTGGGGGTGCTCCTGTTCTTCCAGGCGGAGGCGCCTTCGCTCTGGGCCCCGCTCGGCGCTTTCGCCCTGAGCGCGGCCGCGGCCGTGCGGCTGCGCGAGAAGCTGCCGGCCCTCGTTCTCAGCATCGGTCTCGCGGCCGCATTCGCGGGATTTTCGGCCGGGATCGTCCGCACGCGCAGCGTTGCGGCGCCGGTTCTGACGCGCATGACGATTGCGCCGGTCTCGGGTTTCGTCGAGGCCGTCGAGGATCGTGACCACGGTCAGCGCGTCCTCCTGCGGGTGGTCTCGCTGCAAGGCGTGCCCGATACTGAGCGGCCGCAGCGCGTGCGCGTTTCCGTCCGCAGGAGCGTTGCGCTGTCCGCCGGCCAGTTCGTCACGGGCAATGCGCGTCTGCTCCCGCCGCCGCAGCCCGCCCGGCCCGGCGGATACGACTTCGCGCGCGACGCCTATTACAAGGGGATCGGCGCGGTCGGCTCGTTTACGGGCCGCGTGGGGCAGGCCGAACCGCCGACCGCGCCCGACTGGTCCCTGTGGCTTGCCGCCCATGTGGACGCGGCGCGCAACACGCTCACCCATCGCATCGCGTCGGTTATCGGCGGCCCTGCGGGCGGCGTCGGCGCGGCGCTCGTCACCGGAAAGCGCGGCCTCATCGGCACGCCCACGAACGACGTGCTGCGCGCAGCCGGCATCTACCACATCGTCTCCATCTCTGGTCTTCACATGGTGCTTGCGGCGGGAACGTTCTTCTGGATCGTGCGCGCGCTTCTCGCGCTCGGTCCTGGGCTCGCTCTGCTCTGGCCGGTGAAGAAGATCGCCGCCGTCGCGGCGATGATCGGGGCCACGGCCTATTGCGTCTTTTCGGGTTCGGACGTGGCCACTGAGCGCTCGCTCATCATGACGCTCGTGATGTTCGGGGCCGTGCTGGCGGATCGCCCCGCGTTGAGCATGCGCAACCTCTCGATCGCGGCACTCATCGTGCTCGCACGCGAGCCCGAGGCGCTGCTGGGACCGAGCTTTCAAATGTCCTTCGGTGCGGTGGCCGCGATGATGACGCTCGTGCCGCTGCTGCAACGGGAAAAAGCAGAGAGCAGGCCCGCGACGCTCATCGACAGAGGATTGTCCTGGGCCGGGCGCTCGGCCCTCTCTCTCGTCACGACGACCCTCGTCGCGACCTTCGCGACGGCGCCGTTCTCGGCCTACCATTTCCAGAGCCTCAATCCCTACGGCCTGATCGGCAATGCGCTCGCCCTGCCGCTCGTGTCCCTCGTTGTCATGCCGGCCGCCGTTCTCGGCGTCCTGGCCTATCCCTTCGGTCTCGACGGACCGGTCTGGGCCGTGATGGGATTCGCCGTCGCGCAGGTGCTCGACGTCTCGGCCTGGGTCGGCGCTTTCAGCGGATCGACGCTCGTCGTGCCCGCGCTTGGCATTGGCGGATTGGCGCTGTTGAGCGCGGGCCTCCTCGCGCTGACGATTCCGGCCTCGAACCTGAGATGGCTTGCGCTCGTTCCCGTCGGCGCGGGATTGGCTTTCGCCGCGACGCCGCCGCGCTACGACATCTATGTCGACCGCGATGGGTCGGGGGCTGCGATCCGCGATCCGGGCGGGCGGCTCGCGCTGGTCGGCAAGCCGTCCGGTTTCGTCGCCGAGCAATGGCTGCGCGCCGATGGCGACGGACGGAATGCCGAGGACGTCTCGCTCAAGGAGGCCGCGCGGTGCGACAGGCTGGGCTGCGTCGTGGAAACCTCGGCGCATCGCAGCGTCGCCTTCGTGCAGGAGGCGGCTGCGTTCGAGGAAGATTGCCGCCGCGCCGCCATCGTCCTCACGCGCCTCGATGCGCCGGACCATTGCGGGGCGGCCGTCGTGATCGATCGCAGGGTTCTCGCAGAGCGCGGCGCGACGGCGATCAGGCTCGGCACCGACGCCGTGGAAATTCACTCGGTGAGGAAGGGCAGGGAGGTCCGGCCTTGGGCGGCCGCGGCGGAGGCCCGTTCCTCCGCTGCTCGGGAGGCGCCGCGCACGGCGCGACCGGCCCCCGAGCAGGAGTGGGCGGACGAGGATATCAGTAGCGCCGGACCAGACTGACGAGCTTGCCCTGGATCTTCACCCGGTCTGGACCGAGCACCCGGGTCTCATAGGCCTGATTGGCGGCCTCGAGCGCGATGGAGGAGCCGCGGCGGCGGAAGCGCTTGAGGGTCGCCTCCTCGTCGTCGATGAGCGCCACGATGATGTCGCCCGTATTGGCCGTGTCCTGCCTGCGGATCACCACGAGGTCCCCATCGAGAATGCCGGCTTCCACCATCGAGTCGCCGCGCACCTCCAGGGCGAAGTGATCGCCCTGGGAGAGGAAGTCGCCCGAGAGGGTGATGGAGTGGCTGCGGTTCTGGATCGCGGAGATCGGCGTACCGGCCGCGATCCGGCCCATGACGGGGATCGACGCGGTGTCGCGAAACCGCTCTTCGGCCACGGGCTGGGGCGCGGGCTTCTTCTCCGCGAGGCCGCCCTCGACCACGCTTGGGGTGAAGCGGCGCTGACCGGCGGCGGCGCCGACGGATTCGGGCAGGCGGATCACCTCGAGGGCGCGGGCGCGGTTCGGCAGGCGGCGGATGAAGCCGCGCTCCTCCAGCGCCGTGATGAGGCGGTGAATGCCGGATTTCGACTTGAGGTCGAGGGCATCCTTCATCTCGTCGAAGGACGGCGGAACCCCGGTTTCACGCAGCCGCTCATGGATGAAGCGGAGCAATTCGTGCTGCTTGCGCGTGAGCATGACAGACCCTTACTGCTCCCGAGTGGAGCGATTCTGGAAAACAAAGCGAGAACAAGGTAGCTGTTCCCGCTGTGTTCCGCAAGCCCGTGTCCGAAGTGCCGTTTCGCCGAGGCGGAGTACCGGGTTCGACGCGGCAACCAGGCCGGCGCGGTTCGACTGCCTGAGGCACGTGTGTCGAGCATGATGTTCGTCGAAATGGACGGGCCGCCTAGGCTCGAAGGTCGGCCGCCGAAAACGTGCAATCAAACAGAATATTGCATCGATGCAAAGACAGTCTGCGGATTGTGCATCGTTGCCAGCACGGGTTGATCATCAGGCTACGGCGAGTGTGAGGCCAGGGGAGCCGTGACGGACTCCGTGGATGTGACAAATCCCAGGCGTTTTAGCCCATTCCTGAGTCTGTCCAATTGATCGGATCAGCGGAAACCGGATCCGGCGCGTAGGTGAGCGAGAATAGCGTTGTCCGCGTATGTCAACGTGATCGATGCAACCTATGGTTCCAACCGCGCTCCGAGTTGGGCCCAACGGCAACGTCAGCTTGTGCCACAAATGTGATACATCGTTGCAAGATCCCTTCCCTCTGCTATATTACGATATGTTAATACATGTCTCTGGCGCGTACGTAGGGGAAAGCCATGACGAAGCCGATTGCCGGTCGCAAACTCGAGCCGCTCATCCAGGGAGCATCATCATCCGTTTCGGACCTGTTGGCGTTGAGCGACGGTTCCTTCTTCGCGGTCCAGGTGCAATCCGGCAAGAGCGCGTCCGGACAGTCCGTCAAGCAGATCCTCGGGCAGATCGTCGACGCCGACGGCACTGCGCGGCCTGGCCACAAACCCTTCATCATCGCCGAGGAGAAAGCCCGTTCCGCAGCCTTCGCGGGGGCCGCTCAGCACGCCGACGGACGCATCGTGGCCACGTGGACCACGAGCGAGAAAGGGCATGTGCCGACTTTGAAGGCGCGCGCTTTGGATACTCACGGGATGGACTTCAGCCCGGTCATCCAGTTGGGTGAGGTTGATATTTCATCGCAGCCCACGGTCGAGCGCGCCTCTGCGGCCTTCGCGGATATCTATGCCGCTGCAAATTCCATCAGTTGGGTTGAAGAGGCTCCCATTGCGGGAAAGGTCTCGTCCGGATCACATCACGAGGACAGTGTGCGGGTCAGCCACGGCGAACCTAAGCTCGACCATGAAGGTCGCCTCCAAGCGCACATGGCGGCTTCGGATAAGGCGCAGGCCAGTGTTCCCTCGGAATTTGCAACGAGCGATGCCTCCGGCTCTGAGGGTGTCTTCAACCCCCAGTCGATCAGCAGCATCAGACTGAACGGCACCAATACTCAGGACAGAGGGTTCATTAACGAGATCGTCTACAACAATCAGCAAAATGTGAAGCTGGGCGACCTGAGCGTCTCGGGCCGGCTCGCGGGTCCAGCATCCTTTGCGGTTACGGGCACGCAGGCGCAGAATTTCGAGATCCGCTACGACCAAGCCGCAGACAAATGGTCTCTCTGGACCAAGACTGCAGCGTTCTTCGACTACGAGGCGCGGGTGGGCCAGCCGATCAATGTCACCATCGCCGCGGACGATGGAGATGGGCCTGTCCAGACGACGTTCACGTTCCGTCTGAGCAATGTCAGAGAGAATCCGCACACCCTGTCGATCAATAATAAGCAGGTTACAGAAAACCCACAACAAAATCAGATCATTGGTCGCTTGTCCGCAACCAATCCTGAGGGAACGACTTTATGGTGGTCGTTGGATCCCTCGTCAGCCAACGAAGGAGTCGAGCTGGGCCAGGATAGCCTCGGCTGGTTCCTGTTTGTCGCTAACCCGGGCAAGTTCGACTATGAAGCCCAGGTTCGCCATCCCGTGACGGTCTGGGCGAATGCGGCGTCGAGCGATAACAGCGGTGACGTGCATACCCCGCTCACGTTCGACATCGATGTGTTGAACGCGAACGAAGCTCCGCACATCGTCGGTCAAAACCAGAGCATCTCCGCCGAGACCGCAGTTCCCGTAAGGCCCTTCTCAACGTTCGTCTTGTCGGATCCAGATGTCGGCTCGCCCGGGTTCGACAGTTTCACGGTCAGTGTCAAGCTAGATACATGGAGCAAGGGTGTCCTCATCCCTGCGGCGGGAACGAAGGGGACCTATGACGCGTCACGCGGTGAATTCACCGTGACCGGGACACTCGCCGAGGTCACGGCAAGCATCCAACAACTGACTTTCGATCCTCGGGAGCGCTTGCTCGACGGAGTCAACGTAACGGAGACGACGACGTTCACCATCACCATGGTGGACGGTGGAGGTCTTCGCGCTCCTGAGACACCCGATGTTCAAGTGACGGCATCCCAATCGAACTATGCGCCCCAGGATATCGTGCTGACGAGCAGAGTACCGGGTCAGGATCCCTCGATTCCCGAGAACACGCAGAACAATGGTACGAACTACTTCGGGACTTTGAGCGCGACGGACCCGAACGCACCGGACAACGGTTCTCTGACATTTGCCATTACCGGAAATCCTCACAACTATTTTACGCTTGACGGCAACAAGCTCCGGCTGGCGGATAACACCGCACTGAACTACGAGGCGGATGATCTGCTGCTCCATAGGGACGGAGCGCTGCGCTGGTACGAAGTCACCGTCACCGCAACGGATCAGCATGGCAAGCCCTCCGCGCCGCAGATCGTGAACGTCTATGTCAGCAATGTGAACGAAGCCCCGACCACTCCGGCAGTCGCGAACCCACCTGGTGTCCTACTGGAGAATTCTCCCGGCGAAACCCCTGTCGTCAGGGTGTCCTCCGAGGATGTCGATCAAGGGGATACTGTCAGATACCGCTTTGTAGGAGGAGGACTAACAGATCCGAGCGGAAAATTCAAAATCGACCAAGTCACTGGTGAGATCAAGCTGGCACCAAATCCCAATATCAATTTCGAGGCGACTGCAGCAGAGGATCCATGGCTTCAACCTGCCGATGCTGCTCATGGCGGAAATCGGTATTATATTCTGCGGGTCGAAGCGTATGACAGGGCTGGGGCTTCCTCTCAAAGCACTGTTGAAATTCAGATCGGCAACGTCAACGAGGCGCCGAACGCACCAACGTGGAGCAATGGCTCGACGACTCTGCCGGCAGTTCAGGAAAACACGACTTTCTCAGCCCGGATTGGAGCCACCGATCCCGATGGCACGACGAACTTCACATACGAGTTCGACCAAGGCAGCGCCGCCAGTGCCAACGGCCGCTTCGCGATCGATCAGGGCACAGGCGTCGTCACCCTGGCACCGGGGCAAACTCTCGACTACGAATCCGCCACCAATGGCCAGTACAAGATTTACGTCCGGGTCAAGGATGGCAGTCTTTACAGTACTGTTCGGGAACTGACCATCAACGTCTCGGACGTGAACGAGGCTCCGACCGGAGTGGTCTTCAACGTCAACGTCATGAACGAGAATGCCGCGCCCAACTCGATCGTGGCTTCCGTCGACAGGGTTCTCGATCCCGACATCACGCCTGCGAACAGGGACTTCCGCTTCGCCCTGGTCACCGATGCGACCGGCAACACCGTCTATACCGGCACCGCCTTCCGCATCGATCCATTGACAGGGCAGATCAAAGTCGGCCCCGGCGGTCTTCCGGATGTTTCCACACCGCAGGACGTCAGGGTCTATGTGAAGATCACGGATCACGGAGGCAATGGCTTCTCCGTGGTGAGGGTCATGGATGTCACGGTCAATCCGTCGAATGTGAACTCGCCTCCCGGAACTCCGGCCGTCGTCAACGATTTCGTCGCTCCGCTGACCGAGAACAGTGGTGCGGTCGATACGGTCGCCACCGTGTTTTCGGGCGACGACAATGTCGGCGGCTCCCATGTGGAGTATGAGATCGCCACCAATCCAGGTGGCCTGTTCTCGATCAATCAACTGACCGGTGTCATCTCGTTCCGGGGTGGCGCTAACTACGAGGCGACCAATATCGGTCTTCTCACCGAGTTCCCCGGCACCGCGCAGGAGCGGAAATATTTCGAGGTGGTGGTCCAGGCCAGGGAGGTCGGGAACACGAACGGTCAGGTATCCGGTCAGAAGACGATCCAGGTCTATCTCAACGACGTGAACGAGGCGCCGACCGGCGTTTCGTTCGGCCCGGCGAATGTCGTCCGCGTCAACGGCAGGGCTGGCGACGATGTCACGACCGCGACGGCGCAGGATCCGGATACCGTCCATCCCGAATTCCAGGTCAACAAGTTCCGATTCAGCGATGCTCAGGACGGGTCGGACGGCTTGATCAGTGCGGATGGTCTGTTCAAGATCAACGCCAATTCGGGCCTGATCGAACTGAACCGCGATGCGACGGTTACCGACGCAGGCAATCATACTCTGAAGGTCGAGGCCTATGACGGGAACCTGGTGAGCCCGGTCGTCGATTACGTTGTTCGTGTCATTGGTGCGGACGAAAACCCACCGCCGGCGAACATTGCCTTCACGGACAACACCGTTCGCGAGAATTTGGCGCGAGGCAACATCATCGGCCGGTTCATTGCAACAGACACGGATGCGCTGACCTGGACCCTGGTCGACGATGCGGGAGGGCGCGTCGAGTTGGGCAGCAATGGCACGCTGCTTGTCAAGAACCAGACGAAGATCGACAGCGAACTCGCCCCCACTTTCGATGTCGTGGTCGATGTTTCCGACGGTACCAACACCGTGCGGTTTACGAAGACGCTTACGATTTTGAATCTGCAGAAGGAGACGGTGAACGGGCTGTCGACCAGTATCCCGGGGATCGGCATCGACGATTATCTCAGGGGAGGAGCCGGCGACGACACGCTGAACGGCAGTATCGGTAACGACACCCTGAGTGGAGGCGGTGGATCCGACCGCCTGAACGGAGGCGCAGGTGACGATGCATTCCGATTTGATGCGGCTATCACGAATCTGAACACGGACAAGATTGTCCAGTTCGACCTGAAGGATCCAGGAAATCCGGCCGTGAATGGTGACCGCATTGAATTGGCCCAGAGCCGTTTCACAGGGATCACGGCGGCTGACGTGGATAGTGGCATCTTGAAGGCCAGCGTCTTCCATGCAGGGACGCTCGCAACGGCGCAGGCGAACCACCGCATCGTCTACAATCAGGCGACAGGGGAGATCTGGTACGACCGGGATGGTTTCGGGGTAGGAGTGGCGGCCAACCTGATCGCCACGATCATCAGCACGACCAAGCCGGCTCTCACAAACGAGTACTTCCATCTCATCTAGCGCACGATGTGTCGAGGGCGGGCTTTACGGTTCGCTTTCATATGATATATAACATCGTATCATATGCCTGAGCCAAGTGCGGGGGCATTCAAGAATCAGATCCGAAAGGAATTCGTCATGGGCATCAATCTCGTTCTCGTCGCTGTGGCTAACAGCCCGTACCATAATTCAATTATCGATGCTGGTACGACCGCTCTCATCGATGAAAACATCCCAAACCAAACAAAAATCGCTGAAATCCAAGGTTTCGACGCGTTGCCGCCATCGGGAAGCTATCGCGTTTCGATCGTTGAGGATTATCTCGGACGCTTTACCGTCATTCAGGAGAATGACCGCTGGTATCTCGTTGGCGTCTCCCCTCAAGGTGTAAATAACTTCGACTTCGAAGATCCTGACTACGCGGGCGAATTTCCGGGCATTACATTCCAATTCCGCGATTCGACCGATACGAACGACACGGGAACTGTCTATCAACAGCTGGCCGTCGGTGTCCGGCTGAACGATATCGCTAACGAAACGCCGGCCAACCAGGCGCCGCCGAACCCGGCGACGGCCGTGAACGTCAACGAGGGCACGGCTGACGATCAGCTCGTGGCGACGCTGGCGCTCAAGGACGCTGACGACCAGACCATCGGCTACACCTTCCAGAACGCGCTCGCCGGCTCGAACGGGCTGATCAGCGCCGACGGCAAGTTCAAGATCGTCGGCAACCTGATCAAGACCAACGCCGAGGTGGCGGACGTGCAGGATGACACGCCGCTGACCTACGTGGTGGTGGCCAACGACGGCACGGGCGGCGCCAACGCGACCGCGACCGGTGACGTGGTGATCACCATCAAGAACGTTGCTCAGCCGCCGGCCAACCAGGCGCCGCCGAACCCGGCGACGGCCGTGAACGTCAACGAGGGCACGGCTGACGATCAGCTCGTGGCGACGCTGGCGCTCAAGGACGCTGACGACCAGACCATCGGCTACACCTTCCAGAACGCGCTCGCCGGCTCGAACGGGCTGATCAGCGCCGACGGCAAGTTCAAGATCGTCGGCAACCTGATCAAGACCAACGCCGAGGTGGCGGACGTGCAGGATGACACGCCGCTGACCTACGTGGTGGTGGCCAACGACGGCACGGGCGGCGCCAACGCGACCGCGACCGGTGACGTGGTGATCACCATCAAGAACGTTGCCCAGCCGCCGACCGGCCAGACGCTCGGTCTTGACGTGGTAGGGGACACCACCTTCCACGGCACGGATTCGGGTCCGAGCGTGTCTGCCTTCGGCGGTCTCGCGATCACCGGAAACGGCACGCTCACCCTCAAGATCGAGTTCAACAAGCTCGAAGGCGTTCTCGAAGGGATCGGCAACGCGCAGGTCGAGATCCAGGCCGGGCGCATCATCTACACCTTCACCGGCACGAAGGAGGCCCTCGAGGCCATTCTCGACAACGTGAAGTTCAACCCGTTCAACCGGGCGATGGCTTCCGACACGCCGGTGCCCACCGACTTCCTGATCACCCTGGACGACGGCGATCCGGACACCAACAATGCGGTCACCAACAACCAGATCGTCGTGGAGACCGAAATCCTCGGCAACCACGCGCCGGACGTGAGCGTTTCGGATGGCACCGGCGTGACCAGGATCGTCGATACCGGGCCGGATGTGCGTCCGCTGACGGGACTCAACCTTTTCGACGACGAGCATGATGCCCTGACGCTGAAGGTGAAGTTCCTCAAGGATCACGGCGACCTCGTGGTCCCTGAGGGGATCCAATGGACGAAGGCCGACGTCACAGACAACAACGGCAAGCATTACTGGGTCTACACCTTCACCGGTCTGGCTGCCGCCCTCGAAGTGATGATGGACGTGATCAAGTTCGACTCGGCCCCGGTACCGGCGGAAACCGCCCCCGGCACGGTACGGGTGACCGATTTCGAGATCACGGTCGATGACGGGGCCTTGGGCCGCGTGCAGCCGATCCAGCATGTCGAGGTCCACTCGGTGGCCAGCAAGGTGGGCCTCGCCAACGTCGTGGCGCCGCGCGAACTGGCGGCCGTGGGCGCCAAGGTCGGCGATCTCACGCCGAAGGATGCCCATGACAACGCCTTCTCGTACCAGATCGTGCTTGCCAACGGCACGCTCGCGGGTACCGACGGCCGGTTCAAGATCGGCGCCGACGGCAAGTCCATCGAGGTCGCCAACGGCTACCTCCTGGATTACGAGCAGGCGCGGAGCCATAAGCTCAAGCTCAAGGTTACGGTCGCCGACGGGGACAACGACCCGACCAACAACCTCTCGTTCCTGCAGGATGTCACCATCAACGTGGCGAATTGGGCTGCCGAGAGAACGAACGGTTCCGGCGCCAACGACTATTTCGTCGGCGGCACGGGCAAGGACACGCTCTATGGCGGCGCCGGCAACGACAAGCTCAACGGCGGCGCGGGCAATGACATCCTGAAGGGCGGAGCCGGCAAGGATATCTTCATCTTCAACACCAAGCCGACCACGAGCAATATCGACAAGATCGTGGACTTCTCGGCTCCCAACGACTCGTTCTGGCTCGAGAACAAGATCTTCTCCAAACTCGGCAGCGGGACCATGGCGAAGCCCGGCAAGCTGAAGAAGGACTTCTTCGTCAAGGGGGACCATGCCCTGGATCGTAACGATTACATCATCTACGACAGCAAGAAGGGTGTTCTCTACTACGACAAGGACGGCTCCGGCTCCGCCAAGGCGGTCGCATTCGCCACGGTCGGCAAGAACCTCAACATCACGGAAAAGGACTTCTTCGTGATCTAAAAGCCCTTTTCCGGCGAAGCGGCCCCGGTTCACCGTCGAACGCGGTGCGCACAGGGAAAAGAGCCGACGCCGCAATAGGTGAAACACAGCTCTATAGCGTCGGACGTGACATCGAACTCACGTCCGGCGCTTTACCATTTTGATCGTGAGCATCGTTCATGCGGCCCGAAGGGATCGTCCGTGGGCTGCCAAGGCCCTCGCCGTCATGGCCGGACTCGGTGCGGCCATCCACGCCTTCGGAACGTCGCGTCATAAAGACGTGTATGCCCGGCTGATACTACTCACAAACTGACTGCTGTTCCGACAAGAGGACAATGATGTCTTCGCGCTCTGAGATGACTGCTGCTTTGAAGGCAATCTTATTGCCCCAGCTAAAACAAATTGGATTTACAGCATCGGACGTGAAATCGAACGCACATCCGATGCTGTAAGTCACCGTTTTCGAGCATCTTTTCACGCAAAACCGGTCCCCACTTTTGCGTCCGATGCTCTAGTGGAGCATTCCCTAATTTGCGCCGAGAGCACAATGGGGTGGTCGAATTGATCACATTCCAGTCTGACCGACATGGTAGCGCGCTAATGGCAGAATTAGCGAAGTGCCACATGGCAGGGATCAATCACCCCACCCTGGGCCATATCCCAGCATCACAAGTTACAGCTCAGACCCGGCATCCCCTTTATCGCAAGCGTATAGGAGCTCCAGCATCTGGTCAGGAAGGCCTATGGTTTGATGTCTGTGATCAAGGAACGGAAGCAGCGGCTCAAGCAATATGGAGCTATCTCGCTGACGGCAATATCTGGAGCGATCTCTCACCAGACGGCAGTGAAGCGCCTTATCGATAATCGCATCAAATCAGTCTCATCTGACTTTTGAGACTTCGGTGCAGGTCCTGTGAGCAACCGGACCAGCCATCAGGAACTCCGAAGCCACTGCGGATCCAGTGTAAACTTTCGCCCATCACCAACTTCTTACCCATCTGCGGCCTTGGCCGTGTGCTGACGGCTCAGGGCCGGGCATGACGAGAATGATGCTTCCATTGTCGTACCGGATTGGACCTAACGGGCCCGGAGACGCTACCGGCTCTTTCAGCAGAACCGCTCGAGCCGGATGACCCGGCACGGCTCTCCCGCCTGGGCGGGCGGCGCGTGGGGCGGGCGGACGAGCAGGGCCTGCGAGCGCTCCAGGATGCTCAGCACGGACGAATCCTGGATCATGTGCGGCGTCGCCACCGGCAGCAGCATGCGTCCCGGGCCCTGGGACAGGGCGATCTCGAATTCCTCGCCGGCCAGGGAGGCGCGCATGTAGTCCTGCCTCGGGCCGTTGGCGGGCAGGTCCGCGCCGAGAACGGCGTCTTCCGCCGGATCCGCGTCCGGCTGGGCATCGCCGAGCAGGGCGCGAATGGCCGGAATGAGGAAGAGGACCGTGCAGACGAGGGTGGAAACCGGGTTGCCGGGAAGTCCCAGCAGAAGCATCTCCCCGAGCTTGCCGTGCATCAGAGGCTTGCCCGGGCGAAGGGCCACGCGCCAGAAGCCGAGCTCCATTCCCTGGCGCTGCAGCGCCTTCTGGACGAGATCGTGCTCGCCCACGGATGCGCCTCCGAGCGTCACGAGAATGTCGGCGCCCGCGTCGCGCGCCGCCTGGATCCGCTCTTCCAGGGATTCGAGCGTGTCGCGCGCGATGCCGAGATCGATGGCCTCCGCGCCCGCCTTCTCGGCCATCAGAGCCGTGGCGGGCAGGCTCGACGCGGTGATCTGGTCGGGACCGGCCGTCTCGCCGGCGCGCACCAGTTCGTCGCCGGTGGCCAGGATGGCGACGCGGGGCTTACGCCGCACGGGAAGGCTGGCGTGTCCCATGGCGGCCGCCAGGGCGATATGGCGGGAATCGAGGCGAAGCCCTGCCTGAAGGAGCACGTCGCCCGCCGCGAAATCGAGGCCGGCTCTGCGGATATGCTGGCCCGGACGTGGGGCTTCCTTCACAATCACCCGGTTGCCCGCCGTTTCAGTGTCCTCCTGGATCACGACGGTGTCCGCGCCGTCGGGGAGGGGCGCGCCGGTGAAGATGCGCACGGCTTGCTGCGGCGCGAGCGTGCCGGAAAAGCGCCGCCCTGCGGCACTCGTGCCGATCACCTGAAGGGGCGCGGGAACCTGCGCCGCGTCGGCGCTGCGCACGGCGTAACCGTCCATGGCGGAGGCCGGGAAGGGCGGCTGGTCGCGACGGGCGCTCACATCCTCCGCCAATGCGCGGCCCGCGCAGGCGGACAGCGGCACATGCTCGATGGAAACCGGCCGCTCGACGCTTGCCAGCACGCGGGACAGGGCATCCTCGACCGAGATCAGGCTCATGGCGCCTCGAACACTCCCGAGCGTCCGCCGCTCTTCATGCGAAGCCGCACGTTGTCGATGCGCATGCCTTTGTCGGCGGCTTTGACCATGTCGTAGATCGTAAGGCATGCAACCGAGACGGCGGTGAGCGCCTCCATCTCGACGCCCGTCTGACCCGAGACCTTCACCTCCGCCGTCACGCGCACGCCGGGAAGCGCATCGTCCAAGGCGCATTCCACCTTCACCTTGGAGATGAGGAGCGGATGGCAGAGCGGGATCAGTTCGTGGGTGCGCTTCGAGGCCATGATGCCGGCAAGCCGCGCGGTCCCGAGCACGTCACCCTTCTTGGCGTCGCCCTGGCGGATCAGCGCGAGGGTGTCGGGCCGCATTACCACGCATCCTTCCGCGATCGCGGTGCGGCTGGTGACGTCCTTTTCGGACACGTCCACCATGTTGGCCTCGCCGCTCGCGTCGAGGTGCGTGAGCGTCGTCATGCGGCCTCTCCGAACAGCAGGCGCTTCGTGGCCGCCGCCACGTCCGCCTGACGCATCAGGCTCTCGCCCACGAGGAAGGTACGGATCTTCACCCTCGTGAGGCGCTCGATGTCCTGAAGCGTGAAGATTCCGCTCTCGCCGACGACGATGCGGTCCTCCGGGATGAGCGGGGCCAGTTCCTCGCTCACGGCGAGCGAGACCTCGAAGGTGCGAAGATTGCGATTGTTGATGCCGATCAGCTTCGTGCCGAGCGGGATCGCGCGTTCGAGCTCCGCCCGGTCATGCACTTCGACGAGCACGTCCATGCCGAGCGCGTGCGCGGTGTCGATCAGCGCGCGGGCCTCCTCGTCCGAGACGCTCGCCATGATGACCAGAATGCAATCCGCCCCCCAGGCGCGGGCTTCGTAGACCTGATAGGGCTCGAAGAGAAAGTCCTTGCGCAGCGCCGGCAGCCCCGAGGCCTCGCGGGCCTGGTTCAGGTATTCGGGCCTGCCCTGGAAGGAGGGCTCGTCGGTCAGGACCGAAAGGCAGGTCGCGCCGCCTTCCGCATAAGCCCTGGCGAGGCTCGGCGGGTCGAAATCCGGGCGGATCAGCCCCTTCGACGGGCTCGCCTTCTTCACTTCGGCGATCAGGGCGGGGCGGCCTTCCGAAAGATGCCGCTCGATGGCCTTCGCGAAACCTCGCGCGGGAGCGGCATCCAACGCGAGCCGCTTCATCTCCTCCAGGGAAACGGCGGCTTTTGCCGCCGAGATTTCCTGGCGCTTATAGGCTTCGATCCTGCTCAGAACATCGGTCATCGCAGCACCTCACGCATTCGAGACTTTGACAAGGCGTTCCAGCGTGCCCTTGGCGGCGCCGCTGTCAACGGCCTGCGTGGCGCGCTCCAGGCCCTCCCGGAGGTTCGCCGCGGCATCCGCGATCACGAGGGCGGCGGCGGCATTGAGCAGCGCCACGTCGCGATAGGCGTTGCGCGCACCGTCGAGCACGGCGCGCAGGGCCTTCGCGTTGTGCTCGGGATCACCGCCCTTCAGGTCTTCCAGTTTCGACGTCGGCAATCCGACCTCGTCGGGAGTCACCGTGAAGCGGCGGATGGCGCCGTTTTCGAGCGCGGTCACGAAGGTCGGGCCGGTGGTGGTCATCTCGTCGAGGCCGTCGGAGCCGTGCACCGTCCAGACGCGCCGGGAGCCGAGCTCCTTGAGAACCTGGGTGAGCGGCTCGAGCCATACTTCCGAGAACACGCCGAGAAGCTGGTTCCTGGCGCCGGCCGGATTCGCGAGCGGCCCGAGCAGGTTGAAGATCGTGCGGGTGCCGAGTTCCACGCGCACGGGCGCCACATGGCGCATCGCGGCATGATGGGTCTGGGCGAACATGAAGCACAGGCCGGCCTCGTTCACGCAGCGCTCCAGACCCTTCGGGTCGAGTCCGAGCTTCACCCCGAGCGAGGACAGCACGTCCGCAGTGCCGGATTTGGACGACGCCGCGCGGTTTCCGTGCTTGGCGACCGGGACGCCGCAGGCGGCGACGATGATCGACGCGAGGGTCGAGATGTTGTAGCTGCCGGAATGGTCGCCGCCCGTGCCGACGATGTCGACGGCGTTGTCCGGCGCCTTCACCGGCAGCATGCGGCCGCGCATGGCGGTCACCGCGCCGACGATCTCGTCGAGGGACTCGCCGCGAACCCGCAGCGCCATGAGGAATGCCCCGCCTTGCGCCGGCGTCACTTCGCCGGAGAGCAGGTCGTCAAACGCCCATCGCGCCTCGTCCCGGGTCAGAGCGGCGCCGGTTGCGACTTTAGCGAGATAGGATTTGAAGGATTCCATCGGTTCATTGCCTTGGGGTTAAGCGGCGGGTTCGAGCAGGACTTTCGCGTTCAAGCAGGACTTTCGGGCTCAAGCAGGGCTTGCGTCGGTCCGGCGCTGCTTGTCGTTCCAGGCTGCCGCCAGGTCGAAGAAATTGCGCATGATCGTCACCCCGTGCTCGGACAGGATGCTCTCGGGGTGGAACTGCACGCCGTGGATCGGGAGCGAGCGGTGCGACAGTCCCATGACGAGGCCGTCCGCCGTCTCGGCCGTGACGGCCAGCGCCTCCGGGCAGGTCTCCCGGTCCACGATCAGCGAGTGATAGCGGGTCGCCCTGAAGGGGCCGTTGATGCCGCGGAACACCGTTTCTCCCCGGTGCTCCACCTCGGAGACCTTGCCGTGCATGGGCAGGGGGGCGCGGCTCACCGTGCCGCCGAACCCCTGGCCGATGGTCTGCAGGCCGAGGCAGACGCCGAAGGTGGGGATCTCGGGAGAGGCGCGCTTCACGAGATCGAGGCAGATGCCGGCTTCGTTCGGCGTGCACGGCCCTGGGGAGAGCACGATGGCGTCCGGCCGCGAGGCCAGCACCGCGTCGGTCGTGATGGCATCGTTGCGCACGACCTCGACGGAGGTCGCGAGAGGGCCGAGCAGATGCACCAGGTTCCAGGTGAAGCTGTCGTAATTGTCGATGACGAGAACGCGGGTCATGGCGCACCGACGTTCGCGTATGCGGCGGGCCCGGTCAAGGGAAGCATTGGGGCTGTGGCGGTCACTGGCCGATCCTCGCCTGACTCGCGAAGCGCACGGCCTCTTCGGCGGCCCGGAACAGGGCCTTGGCCTTGTTGATGCATTCCTGCTGTTCGGAGGCCGGATCGGAATCGTAGACGATGCCGGCCCCGGCCTGGACGGCCATGCGCCCGTCCTTCACCACGGCGGTGCGCAGCACGATGCAGGTATCCATCTCGCCGTTGGCGCCGAAATAGCCGATGCATCCGGCGTAGGGGCCGCGCTTGTCCTTCTCCAGCTCGTCGATGATCTGCATGGCGCGCACCTTCGGGGCGCCGGAGACCGTGCCGGCCGGAAAGCCCGCCACGAGGGCGTCGAGGGCGTCGAACGAGGGGTCGAGGCGGCCCTCGACGTTCGACACGATGTGCATCACCTGGCTGTAATATTCGAGGAAGAAGGAATCCGTGACCTGCACGGTGCCCATCTCGGCCACCCGGCCCACGTCGTTGCGGCCGAGATCGAGGAGCATGAGGTGCTCGGCCCGCTCCTTCTGGTCGGCGAGCAGGCTTTCCGCGTGGGCGCGGTCCTCGGCGGCGGTCTTGCCGCGCGGGCGCGTGCCGGCGATCGGCCGGATCGTCACTTTGCCGTCGCGCATGCGAACCAGGATCTCCGGCGAGGAGCAGACGATCTGGAAATCCTCGAAGTCGAGATAGCACAGGAACGGGGCCGGATTGACCCGGCGCAGCGAACGATAGAGCGCGAAGGCGGGGAGGGGGAACGCCGCCTCGAAGCGCTGCGACAGCACCACCTGGAAGATGTCGCCCGCGCGGATATAGTCCTTTGCCCGGGCGACCATGCCCTCGAACTCGCCCGACGTCGTATTCGAGACCGGAGGGTCGAAGTGGATGGCGGTCGGGTCGCTGCGGTCCTCGATGGGAAGCGGCTGTTCGAGGGCGTGCGTCACCGCATCGAGCCGCGCGAGGGCCGCCTCGTAGGCGGCTTTCGCCGGGATGCCGGTTTGCGGGCGCACGGGCGTGATGAGCGAGATCTCGTCCTTCACCGCATCGAACACCACCATCACGGTGGGACGGATGAGGATCGCGTCCGGCACTTCGAGCACGTCCGCATTCGCTTCTGGCAGGCGCTCCATCTGGCGCACCATGTCGTAGCCCAGATAGCCGAAGAGGCCCGCCGCCATGGGCGGGAGGTCGTCGGAAAGCGGCAGGGCGCTTTCCCTGATGAGCGCCCGCAGGCTGTCCAGGGCAGGGCGCTCGTCGGTCACGAACCGCCTGTCACGGGCGAGCGCATTGCGGTCGATGGCGGCGACGCCGTTCTGGCATCGCCACACGAGATCCGGATCGAGACCGATCATCGAGAAGCGGCCCCGGGTGGCGCCGCCCTCCACGGATTCCAGCAGAAAGGCGGAGCCTTGCCGGTGGTGCCGCAGCTTGATGAAGGCGGCGACGGGAGTGAGAAGGTCGCCGACGAGGGTGGCGCGCAGGATGCCCGCTTCGCCCTCCCCGTAGGCCTCCGCAAACGTCTCGAAATCGGGCGCGATGCTCATGGCTCAGAATTCGCCGCTTCCGGTCGCCTGCTGCAGGGCGCGCTGGTTGACGGTGACGCCGAGATCCTGGCGGGCCTGGGCGATGTACTGGTTGATCAGGTCGTCGCTCATGCCGTTGCGCAGCTGGGTTTCGACATTCTGCGCTTCCTGGGTCGTGGTGATCATGGGCGGCACGGTGGCTGCCGTGACCTTGTAGACGACGCGTGAATCGGCCCCGTTCGCCGCGTTGCCGGCCTTGCCGACGGGGGTCGCGAAGATGCGGTTCACGGCATCGGCCGAGAGATCGTCCTTCGCGGCGTTACGGGCGAGATCGGTCGCGGTCTTCGCGTCCGCGCCCACGTCCTGGGCCACGGTCTCGATGGCCTCACCCTTGTCGAGACGCTCGGTGAGCTGAGTGGCCTTCTCGGCCAGGCGCTGGCTCACCTGGTCCTCGCGCCATTGCGCGGCGACCTGATCGCGCACCTCGTCGAGGGTCTTCTCGCGGGACGGGTCAATTCCCGTCACGTCGTACCAGACATAGCCGGAGGCGACGCGCAGGGGCTCGTTGTCGACGCCGATATCCGACGCGAAGGCCGCCTTGGCGAGGGCGTCGCGGTCAGGCGCGTTCACCGGGTTCCCGGCCTTGTCGAGGCCCTGCGCGTCCATGGCGGGCACCTGGACGAGGGTCAGGCCCTTTTCCTTGGCGATGTCGGCGAGCGGCTTGGCGCCGGCGCGCAGATCCTCGATCTCGTCATGGATCCGCTCGATCTGGTCCTGGGCGCGCTCGCGGGCGATCTCTCCGCGGATTTCAGCCGCGACCTCCTCGAAGGGACGGACGGATTCGGGCTGGATCTGGGTCACGCGGAGGATCACCGGACCGAAGCGGCCCTGGACCGGGTCGCTCACGCCGCCCTCGGGCAGGCTGAAGGCGGCATCGGCCACCGCGGGGTCGAGCATCTCGGCCTTCGAGAAGGTGCCGAGGTCGAGGCCGGAGGCGGAAACCCCGCGCTCCGCGGCGACGGCGGCGAAATCCGTCCCTTCCTTGATCTTGGCGGACGCCGCCTGCGCGTCGTCCATGGACGTGAAGGGGATCTGCTGGATCGTGCGGCGTTCCGGCTGGCCGTATTTCGCCTTCTGCTGGTCGTAGAACTGGCGGGCATCGGCGTCCGAAACGTCATTGGGCTTGGCGATCGCGGCGGCGTCGAGCGCCATGGCGTTGACGGCGCGGTATTCCGGGGCGCGGTAGCCGGCCTTGTGCTCCTCGTAGAAGCTCTTGAGCTGCTCGTCGGTAGGAGCCGGGATGTCCCCCGCCATCCCGGCATTCAGCACGAGATAGGCAGCGGTCCGCCGCTCGGCGGCGAAACGGTGCAGGGCTTCCTTCGCGGCGGCCGGAACGGTCACGTCGCCGGCCAGCGCGTCCGCAAGCTGAGCGCGGGCCATGGCGGACCGCTGCTCCTGAACGAATCCGGGCTCCGAGAGGCCGGCATTGCGCAGCGCCTGATCGAACAGGGCGCGGTTGAACTGGCCGTCGGGTCCCTTGAAGGCGGGATTGTCGACGATGGAGCGGGCCACGAGCTCGTCCGAGACGGACAGGCCCAGGCGCTTGGCTTCCTCGGCCATGACGGCTTCGGTGACGAGGGAGTTGAGCACCTGCTGGTCGAGGCCGAACAGGCGCGCCTGCTCGGGGCTGATCACGGTGCGGAACTGCCGGCTCAGTTGCTGAAGCTGGTTCGTGTAGGCGTTGCGCACCTGGTTCACCGTGATGGGCGTCTTGCCCACCTCGGCGACCGTCGATTCCGGCCTCGTACGGAAGATGTCGCCGATTCCCCAGATCGCGAAGCTGATGATCAGCCCCACGAAGAAGACGGTGGCGATGGTTTTGCCGACCAGGGTCTGCCCAGCCTTGCGCATGTTCCGAAGCATCGTGAACCCGTTCTCAAAAAACTTAATTAAGAGGCCGATAGCCCATCAAAGGCCCGGGGAAAAGGGCAAGTCCAGTTGAAAGAGGCCTTAAGGCTCTGCTACTGCCAACTTATCAAGCGTGACAGGAGTTCTGGAATGAGCGTCGATAGGCCGCGCCCGCTGGTGGCGGGCAACTGGAAGATGAACGGTCTCATGAGGTCCTCGGCCAAGGTCCTGGGCGAGGTCCATGCCGGATACACACCCGGCCTGAGGGCCAAGGTCGATCTCGTCGTCTGCCCGCCCGCAACGCTCGTGTCGGCCTTCGCCCACATGTCGGTCGGGACCCGGGTCGCGATCGGCGGCCAGGACTGCCACGCCAAGGAATCCGGAGCCTTCACGGGCGATCTTTCGGCCGAGATGCTGGCCGATGCCGGGGCCGCCTTCGTGATCGTCGGGCATTCGGAGCGCCGGCAGTACCACCGCGAAAAGGATGCCGATGTCTGCGCCAAGGCCGCCGCGGCCCACCGGGCAGGACTGACAGCCATCGTGTGCGTCGGCGAGACCCGCGAAGAGCGCGAGGCGGGCAAGGCCCTCTCGGTCGTCTGCGAGCAGCTGCGCGGCTCGATCCCTGCCGATTCCAACAGTCACAATCTCGTGGTGGCCTATGAACCCGTCTGGGCCATCGGCACGGGCCTGACCCCGACCGCCGCCGACGTGGCCGAAGTCCACGCCGCGATCCGCGAGGAGCTCAAGCGCCTCGTGGGCAAGGCGGATTACGGCCGGGTGCGGATTCTCTACGGCGGCTCCGTGAAGCCTTCGAACGCGGCCGAGCTCATGGGGGTCGAGAACGTCGACGGCGCTCTCGTGGGCGGCGCGAGCCTCGTGGCGGCCGATTTCCTCGGGATTGCCGCCGCCTATCTGGGCTGACGTCACGCCCGACACCATCCCGGGGTCGCGAAGCGGAGCCCGGGATCCATAACCGCTCGCGATATAAGGGGAGGTGAGGGGGGTGCCCCTCCTCTGCTTAGTCGCGGCGATGGGTCCCGGCCCGCACGGGAAGACGTCGGGGCCTTGGTTTTCCCGGGCGCTTCAACAACAAAAGCGCCCTTGCGGGTCTTTGATCCTGCGCCCACCTATGCTACAGGCCGCCGCAACGAACGGATTGCGAGCGGCTGACGCATTTCAAGCGCAGCCGCTTGAGGTTTTTGGAACGATGCAAACAGTTCTCATTATTATCCACCTGGTCATTGTGCTCGCCCTGATCGGCGTGGTTCTCCTGCAGCGCTCCGAAGGCGGCGGCATGGGGCTCGGCGGTGGCGGAGGCGGCGGCGTGTCCGGTTTCATGACCGGCCGCGGCCAGGCCAACGCCCTGACCCGCGCGACCGCGATTCTCGCCGCTCTGTTCTTCGTGACGAGCATTGCGTTGACCGTCATGGCGACGACCAGTCGGGGACCGCGTTCGATTCTCGACGGGGCCGCTCCGGCTCCCGCCGGCCAGACGGCGCCCGCGGCGCCGCAGGGAGGCAGCGTGCTCGAGCAGCTGCAACGTCTCCAGGGCGAGCAGCAGCCGGCAAATCCGGCTCCTGCGCCCAATGCTCCGGCGCCGGCGCCCGCAGCGCCTCAGCAGTAAGCCAAGCAGCAGGGCCGGAACTCCGGCCCTCTTCTTTTGTGGATGGTTTCGGGGCGGCAGGATTCGCGCATTGCGAATCGGCGCTCCTTATTGATGGATAGGGGTCCATGACGCGGTACGTATTTATCACCGGCGGCGTGGTGTCTTCGCTCGGCAAGGGTCTGGCTTCGGCTGCCCTGGGAGCGCTTCTCCAAGCACGCGGCTACAAGGTCAGGCTTCGCAAGCTCGACCCATATCTCAACGTCGATCCGGGGACGATGAGTCCCTATCAGCACGGCGAGGTCTTCGTGACCGACGACGGCGCCGAGACGGATCTCGATCTGGGCCATTACGAGCGCTTCACGGGCGTTCCGGCATCCAAGGCCGACAACATCACCACGGGCCGGATCTATCTCGACATCATCACCAAGGAGCGGCGCGGCGACTATCTCGGCGCCACGATCCAGGTGATTCCGCACGTCACTAACGCTATCAAGGACTTCGTGCTCACCGGCAACGAGGGCTTCGACTTCGTGCTGGTGGAGATCGGCGGAACGGTCGGCGACATCGAGGGCCTGCCGTTCTTCGAGGCGATCCGCCAGCTCGGCAACGACCTGGAGCGCGGTCAGGCGATCTACGTCCACCTGACCCTGCTGCCGTTCATTCCTTCGGCCGGAGAGCTGAAGACGAAGCCGACGCAGCACTCGGTCGCGGAGCTCCGCTCCATCGGCATCCAGCCCGACATCCTGCTCTGCCGCACGGATCGCGAGATTCCCAAGGACGAGCGCCGCAAGCTCGCTCTCTTCTGCAACGTGCGCGAGACGGCGGTGATCGAGGCGCGCGACGCCCGTTCCATCTACGACGTGCCGCTCGCGTATCACGAGGCGGGGCTCGACAGCGAAGTGCTGGCCGCTTTCGGCCTGGACAGCTCCAAGAGCCCGGACCTGGGCCGCTGGACGAAGATCTCCGAGCGCGTTCACAATCCCGAGGGGGAGGTGAACATCGCCGTCGTCGGCAAGTATACGGGCCTCAAGGACGCCTATAAATCGCTCATCGAGTCCCTGCATCACGGCGGCATCGCCAATCAGGTGAAGGTGAACCTGCACTGGATCGAGAGCGAGATCTTCGAGAACGAGGATCCGGCTCCGTTCCTCGAAGGCATTCACGGCATCATGGTGCCGGGCGGCTTCGGCCAGCGCGGCGCGGAGGGCAAGATCCGGGCGGCCCGGTTCGCCCGCGAGCGCAAGGTGCCGTATTTCGGCATCTGCTTCGGCATGCAGATGGCGGTGATCGAGGCGGCTCGCTCGCTCGCCGGAATCAAGGAGGCCAATTCCACCGAATTCGGCCCGACGCCGGAGCCCGTGGTCGGCATTCTCACCGAGTGGCTGCGCGGCAACGAACTCGAAAAGCGCGTGGCGGGCGGCGATCTCGGCGGCACCATGCGGCTGGGCGCCTTCCAGGCTAAGCTTGCTCCCGGCAGCAAGGTGGCCGAGATCTACGGCGGCACGGAGATCTCCGAGCGCCATCGCCACCGCTACGAGGTCAACATGTCCTATCGCGAGCGGCTGGAAGCCAAGGGCCTGCGCTTCTCCGGCGTGTCGCCCGACGGCGTCCTGCCCGAGATTGTGGAATATGAGGATCATCCCTGGTTCATCGGTGTCCAGTACCACCCGGAGCTGAAGTCGCGCCCCTTCGAGCCGCATCCGCTCTTCAAGAGCTTCATTCACGCGGCCGTGGAGCAGAGCCGACTCGTCTGATCATCGAGACGAGGATCCCGCCCCATTGAGGGACAATCGGTCCTGGCTGAACACTGGTTTCAGCCAAGACACGCCTGTCAAAGCTGCTCCCGTGAGGGGAGGCGGGTCCGTACGATGCTTTCCCGCACCGTGCGAAAAAGTGGCCCCGGTTTTTCGCCCGAACGATGCGCTCTTTCCAAGGAGGGAGCATCGGATTCGATCCCGAAAGTGCAAATCCACTTTTCACGTCCGATGCTCTAGATCACGATGAAGTCGTGATGGAAGACCGACGCCTTGTTGGCGAGGGTTGCAATCTTAATCGCGGCGATCTTGCCCGTGCCGTCGGCGTCGTAATACACGCTACCAGTCGACTTGTCGTAGATGATGCGGTCGTTCGCATCCTTGGCCGTCTTGCCCAGGACGAAGGCCGTGCTCGACAGGGGCCCCATGGGCAACGCCTTGAAGATCGCCTTCTTGAGCTGGAACGTATCGTAACGCGACGAGAAGTCGGTGATCGCGTCGGGATACAGCTTGTTCGGCGCGCTTTCGAAGAGGAAAACGTCGGCGCCGCTGCCGCCGGTCAGAGTGTCCTTGCCTGCGCCTCCGGAGAGAGTGTCGTTCCCGCCGCCGCCGACGAGAACGTCGTTTCCTCCTCCGCCCCCGAGACGGTCTTTGCCGCTGCCGCCGACGAACGTGTTGGCGGCAGACGAGCCTCCTGTTACTTCCGTCGAGCGGTTGCCGATCGTGACGGTCAGCTCCTTGTCATGGCTCAGGCCGCCCGCATCCGTGGCGCGGACCTTGATCCGAAAGGAACCCTGCTGTTCGAAATCGAGGAGCAAGCCATTCTTCACGACGATGGTGCCGTCGCCTCTCAGGGCAAAACGGCCGCCGGCATCATCGAGCAGGGAATAGGTGATTTCATCCCAGGCGTTCGGATCCTCCACCTGCAACGTTCCCACGGCGGTGCCCGTGCCCGACAGCTCGAGAACGGTTCCTCCCGACAGGGCGATATCGGTCGGACCGCTATTCGTGTAGGTGCCGCTGCTGTCGGTCACCGTCTCGATACCGTGCCGGAAGAGCAGGCCGCGTTCACGAACCGTGAAGGCACCTCCCATGAGGATCACCCTGTCGGCCCCACCGGCCGCTCCATCCAACAGGGACGCGATGGATTTCTCGTTGAGAGTGACGGCTGTTCCGGCCGCATCCGTCAGCTCGATGCCGACATTCATGAACGTCTTGTTGCTCAGGTCGAAGGCATTGCCTGAGAGCCGAAGCACATTCGTGCCGGCGCCTCCGTCGATCACGGCGAATTCCGCCAGCCGCCCCGCATTCGCGACAAGAGTGTCATTCCCCGCCGAACCGCGAACGACCTCGAAGCCCGCCAGGGCGGACGGGATCGTGAGATCGAGCACTCCCGCCGCAATCATCGCGAGGGTGTCGATTCCGCGGCCGCCATCGAGCCGGTCGGCCGCATTGAATGTACCCTGGGCGATAGAGAGCGTCTCGCTCGAATCCGTTCCCGTGGCCATGTCGTCCCCGGGGGTCAGCGCCTGCCCGTCCGCAGGCATGAAACGGCGGACGTACACGTCCGGCGGGGTGCTGTTCTCCGTCGGGTGGTACGATTGGTACGCAACGAGCCAGCTCCCATCGGGAAGGCTCGTCACATGCGGCTGGGCCTGATCGGCAATCGTTCCGATCGTCACCAATGTCTCACCGCCGAGGGGCGCACCATCCGCCCCGAAGCGCTGCTGATAGATGCCGTAGCCCGATCCGTCCTGTGTTTCGGATTCCCAGGAGACGACCCAGCCCCCGTCGGCAAGTGCGGCGACGCTTGAATTCCTCTGGTCTCCCGCGATCGTCGCATTGACCTTGGTCATTGCGCCGACCGGATCCCCGTCCGCGTCATAGCGCTGCTGATAGATCCCGCGCCCCCAGCCGTCCTTGCCGTTCGAGACATCCCAGGTGACGACCCATCCGCCGTCGATAAGGGCGGCGACGCTGGGGATCGCCGCAAATCGGTTGGTGCCGACGGCGGAATAAACCACGGCTTCGTCCCCATCGGGGTTCCCGTTCTTGTCGAATCGCTGCTGCCGGACATCGCCATTTTCCCAAGTGACCACCCAGCCTCCGTCCGCGAGCGTCGTCACGCTCGGCGCCTCATCGAAATTGACCGCGAGTGTATTGACTTGTGTCTCCGGACCGGTCGGTGTGCCATCCTGGGCATAGCGTTGCTGATAGATCTCCCCATTCGTGCCGTCGGCCCGGGGGCCCTGCCAGGTGACGACCCATCCGCCGCCGGAACCGTCCGGATCGAGCGGCAGCGCGGTGACGCTCGCAGCCCTCTGGTCGCCTGTCACCGTCGTATTGATCAATCGATCCTGCGGATGGTTCGCATCGTCCAGAAACTGCGGCTGCCCCTCGGCATCAAAACGCTGCTGATAGATTCCCCAGCCCGAACCGTCCTGGGCTCGGGATTCCCAGGTCACGACCCAGCCGCCATCGGGTAGAGCCGTCACAACGGCTACTCTTTGAGTATCAACGGTGATCACGTTGACCCTGCTCTCACCCCCGGCCGGTGCGCCTTGCGGGTCGTAGCGCTGTTGGTAGATGTCGACGTTACTCTCCCAGGTGACGACCCAGCCGCCGTTGGCGAGCACGGTCACGTCGGGGTCGGTCTGTGTCCCGGGCGTCGTCGTGTTGATCCGGACTTCGGGGCCGGCATTGATCACGGAGATCGTCATGGCATACTCTACATCTCGTCGAGAATGACGATAACTGTATATCATTCACTCTCGCCTGCAAGCGATTGCGCTCTAGATACGTTGCTCATGACCCGCCGGATCGACCATCTCGTCATCGCCGTTCACGATCTCGACAAAGCCGCCGAGTTCTACCGGCGTCTCGGCTTCCAGGTCGGCTCCCGCAATCGGCATTCGTGGGGCACGGAGAACCGGATCGTCCAGTTCCCCGGAACCTTCCTCGAGCTGATCACGGTCGGCGAGGGGGCTCGGATCCCGCCTCACGAGCAGGACCGCTTCAGCTTCGGGGCCTTCGTCCGGGATTATCTGAACGACCGCGAAGGCCTGGCCATGCTGGTGCTGGACAGCCCGGACGCCAAGGCGGACGCCGAGGCCTTCGCGAAAAAGGGCATCGGCGCCTTCGAGCCCTTCCATTTCGAGCGCAAGGGCAGGCGGCCCGACGGAACGGAGACGGTCGTGGCCTTTTCCCTGGCTTTCGCGGCCGACAAGGCAGCCCCGAAGGCAGGCTTCTTCGTTTGCCAGCAGCATTTCCCGGAGAACTTCTGGAACCCGGCCTTTCAAGCCCACGAGAACGGAGCCACAGGACTCGCGACGGTCGCCCTGGCGGCGCCGGATCCCGATCGCTGCAAGAGGTTCCTGACGGATTTCACAGGCGCTGTTCCCACGAGCCCGGCCCTGCACGATCTGTCGTTCCGTCTCGCGGATTCTCACCTGGACGTGATGACGCCTGACGACGCCGCGGAAAGTTACGTGTCCGTCGAAGCGGAAATGCACCAGCCCTGCTTCGTGGCCTTCACGGTGCGGGTGGAGAACCTCGCAGCCCTCTCCAAGCGCCTGGAGGCCGCGGAAGTGCCTTATCAGCACGTCGGCAGCAGGCTCGTCGTGCCGGCGAGCGCCGCCTTCGGGGTCGCCATCGCGTTCGAGGCAACACAATAAATTAACCATGGTCCCATTACGATCGTGTCAATGAATCGTAGGGGCTATCCGTGACGTCCACTCTGGCGGGTTTATTCGACTTCCTGGTCTTCTTCCTCATCGCCGTCGCGCTCGTCGTTCTGTATCTGGGCGTCTATACCCTGGCGACGATGCACAACGAGTTCGCGCTGATCCGCCAGAACGTAATCTCGGCCTCGACCGCCCTCGGCTTCAGCCTCGTCGGCTTCGCCCTGCCGCTGGGCAGCGCCATCGTCCACGCGCAGGGTATCGTCGATCTGCTGGTCTGGGGCCTGGTCGCCCTGGCGGTTCAGATCGTCGTGTACTGGCTGGTGCGCATCCTGATGCCGAATCTCTCCCAGCGCATCGCCGGAGGCGAGATGGCCGCGGCCCTGTTCCTCGGCGCATCCTCCCTGTCGGCGGGCATCATCAACGCGGCGTCGATGACCTTCTGAGACCTCCATCGTCATCACCGCTTCCCGTCCGGCCCGAAACGGAGTAGGGGGACGGGATCATGACCGATACCCAACAGACTCCCGCCGTCGTCGAGGCCGGTTCAGTCCGCTTCGGCAATCACCTGCCGCTCAGCATCATCGCCGGGCCCTGCGCCATGGAGAGCCGCGACCACGCGCTCGAGATGGCGGCGGCGCTCAAGGAGATCACGGGCAAGCTCGGCTTAGGCCTCGTCTACAAGTCGTCCTTCGACAAGGCGAACCGCACCTCGATTGCGAGTGCGCGCGGCATCGGGCTCGACAAGGCGCTTTCCATCTTCGCCGAGGTGAAGGAGCGGTTCGGCCTTCCGGTCATCACCGACGTGCACGAGAACGAGCAATGCGCTCTTGTCGGCGAAGTGGTCGATATCCTCCAGATTCCCGCCTTCCTGTGCCGGCAGACCGATCTTCTGGTCGCCGCCGCCCGGACGGGCCGGGTCGTGAACGTGAAGAAGGGCCAGTTCCTGGCGCCCTGGGACATGGCGAATGTCGCCGCGAAGGTGAGGGCGGCCGGAAACCCGAACGTCATGCTCACCGAGCGCGGCGCCTCCTTCGGCTACAACACCCTCGTGTCAGACATGCGCTCGTTGCCGATCATGGCCGAGACCGGCGCGCCGGTGATCTTCGATGCCACCCATTCGGTGCAGCAGCCCGGCGGCAAGGGCGCGACCTCGGGCGGGCAGCGCGAGTTCGTGCCGGTGCTGGCCCGCGCCGCGGTCGCCGTGGGCGTGGCGGGCGTCTTCATCGAGACGCACCAGGACCCGGACAAGGCGCCCTCCGACGGGCCCAACATGGTCCCTCTGAAGGAGCTGGAGGGCCTGCTCGCCGGCCTGAAGGCCTTCGACGCGCTGGCTAAGGGCAGGGTGGCCTGAAGAACACTTTCGCTCCAGACCGTCCTCGTCATCCCCGCGAAGACTGGCAGGACGGCGGTGGTGCCGGGACCGTGACGACGCGCGCATGACGTCCGGGGAGGGCAGGTCTGCATTCCTGCATCTCCCCGTATGGCGAAGCCGTGATATGGAGCGAAGCTCTCCTCTCGCGGCCTTCTCCTTCAGAGCGTCATGTCCTCGCGTAATCTCATCCTGATCCTGGCCGTCAGCGGCTTTGCCAGCACCTTCTCGTCCCGTGCGGTCGAGCCCATGGTCGGGGTGATCGCTCGCGACCTGAACTCGCCGGCGCAGACCATCGCGCTTCTCTCCGCCGCCTTCGCGCTGCCCTATGCCTTCATTCAGCCCGTCCTGGGGCCGATCGGGGATGCGCTCGGCAAGGAGCGCGTGATGAAGGTGGCCCTGTCGCTTCTCTTCTTGGCGCTAGCCGGGTCGTTCTTCGCGCCCAATGCCCCGACGCTCTTCGGCTTGCGGATCCTGGCCGGCGCGGCGGCGGGAGGGGCGGTGCCGCTCTCCATCGCGCTCATCGGCGACCGGGTGGAGATGGCGCAACGTCAGGTGGCGCTCAGCCGCTATCTCGTGGCGATCATCATCGGCCAGCTCGCAGGGTCGTCGCTTGCGGGATTGCTGGCCGAGTGGATTGGCTGGCGCGGGGTGTTCGGCCTGTCCACCGTCATGATGGCCTGCGCCCTGACCGCGACGATCGTGGGCTTTCGCGGCGCCGCGGCAGGCGGCAAATTCGATCCGCGCGCGGCGGTGCTGCGCTACCGGGACATCCTGTCCAATCCGCGCGCGCTGTTTCTCTTCGGCTCCGTCTTCGTCGAAGCCATCGCGCTCTTCGGCATCTTCCCCTACATCGCCCCTTTGCTCGAGGAGCGGGGCGGGGGCGGCGCGGCGCAGGCGGGTTTCGCCATCGGGGGCTTCGCCATCGGCGGCCTCGTCTATTCCGCGCTCGTGACCTGGATGCTGAACAATCTCGGCATCGGCCGGATTCTCCTGGGCGGAGGTCTGTGTGCGGCGGCGGCTCTCGTGGCCCTGGGCTTTGGCGGGGACTGGACGTTCGACTTCGCCGCCCTGCTGCTCATGGGTCTCGGCTTCTACATGCTCCACAACACGTTTCAGGCCCAGGTCACGGAGGTCGCGCCCCAGGCCCGCGCTTCCGCGGTCGCGCTCCATGCCTTCTCGTTCTTCTGCGGGCAGGCGCTCGGGGTCGTGGTGATGGGATTCGGCCTGCGCCATGTCGGCCTCGCCGCCTCCACCACCACGGCCGCTCTGGTCATCCTGGGCGTTGGCCTGACAGCCTCCATGGTGTTGAGGCGGCCGGCTCCTTAGAGCATCGAACGCAAAAGTGGGAACCGGTTTTGCGTGAAAAGATGCTCAAGACCATAGACTTGAGCATCGCATCATTGTTGCGAAAAACCGGGTCCACCCGTTCGCACGATGCGCTAGCGGGCCCTGTAGGGCGCGACGCCCTGGTCGGGCAGCCAGAGGTTCTTCGGCAGTTCGCCCGTCTGCCAGAACACGTCGATCGGAATGCCGCCGCGGGGATACCAATAGCCGCCGATCCTCAGGAATCGGGGCTCAAGGAGCCCGGCGAGGCGCTTGCCGATAGCCACCGTGCAATCCTCGTGAAAGGCGCCGTGGTTGCGGAAGCTGTGCATGTAGAGCTTCAGGGACTTCGACTCGACGAGCCATGGGCCCGGCACGTAGTCGATCACGAGAATTGCGAAATCGGGCTGGCCCGTCACCGGGCACAGGGACGTGAATTCCGGCACCGTGAACCGGGCGAGATAATCCGTGTCCGGGTGCGGGTTGGGCACCCGGTCGAGCGTGGCGGCCTCGGGGGACAGGGGCGTCGCGGTCGTCTGACCGAGCTGGAGGTGGGTCTCCGTCATCGTATTTCACCTTGGATCAGGAGGTCATGGGCTGCTCTCGTCCTTGCCCGCTTCGGCGTTTCGGTCAATAAGCCATTCCATGACGTGAGGCCGCATCGGCCGCTCTTCAGCCTCAGGAGTCTGCTTCATGACCGCGATCATCGACGTTTTCGCCCGCCAGATCCTCGACAGCCGTGGCAATCCCACCGTCGAAGTGGATGTCACCCTCGAAGACGGCTCCATGGGCCGTGCGGCCGTTCCCTCCGGCGCGTCGACGGGCGCTCACGAGGCGGTCGAGCTTCGTGACGGCGACAAGTCCAAGTATCTCGGCAAGGGCGTGCTGAAGGCCGTCGATGCCGTGAACAACGAGATTCTCGACGCCATCGGCGGCATGGACGCCGAGGAGCAGGTGGCCATCGACGAGACCATGATCGAGCTCGACGGCACTCCGAACAAGAGCCGCCTGGGCGCCAACGCGATTCTCGGCGTCTCGCTCGCCGTGGCGAAGGCCGCGGCCGAGGCCTCGACGCTGCCGCTCTACCGCTATGTCGGCGGCACCCAGGCCCGTGTGCTGCCGGTGCCGATGATGAACATCATCAATGGCGGCGCGCATGCGGACAACCCCATCGACTTCCAGGAGTTCATGATCCTGCCGGTCGGCGCTCCGACCCTGTCGGAAGCGGTGCGCATGGGCGCCGAGGTGTTCCACACCCTCAAGAAGGCCCTGAAGGACGCCGGTCACAACACCAATGTGGGCGACGAGGGCGGCTTCGCCCCGAACCTGCCCTCCGCCGAGGCCGCGCTCGACTTCATCATGAAGTCCATCGAGCAGGCGGGCTACAAGCCCGGCCAGGACATGGTGATCGGCCTCGACTGCGCCGCCACCGAATTCTTCAAGGACGGCGCCTATCGCTACGAGGGCACGGGCCAGACCCTCTCGCCGCAGCAGCAGGCCGAGTACCTGGCGAAGCTCGTCGCGGCCTATCCCATCGCCACCATCGAGGACGGCATGTCCGAGGACGATTGGGAGGGCTGGAAGGCCGTGACCGATCTCATCGGCTCCAAGTGCCAGCTCGTCGGCGACGATCTCTTCGTCACCAACGTGAACCGCCTCTCGCAGGGCATCAAGCAGGGCGTCGCCAACTCGCTTCTCGTGAAGGTGAACCAGATCGGCTCGCTCACCGAGACCCTCGACGCGGTCGACATGGCCCAGCGCGCCGGCTACACCGCCGTCATGTCCCACCGCTCCGGCGAGACGGAAGACTCCACCATCGCGGATCTCGCGGTCGCGACCAATTGCGGGCAGATCAAGACCGGCTCGCTCGCCCGCTCCGACCGGCTGGCCAAGTACAACCAGCTCATCCGCATCGAGGAGGAGCTGGGCTCCCAGGCCAGGTATGCAGGCCGCGCCGCGCTGAAGGCGTTTTCGTAACAAGATCGCTGTTCATGTGTTGAGGAAGGGCTGCCGAAAGGCGGCCCTTTTTCGTTGTCCGGGCCGCTGATGGACCCGGTTCCGTGATGGAGATTTCGGCTCCTACAGCATCCAACATTTTGGTTTGAGCATCTTTCACGCTCTACCGGTTCCCGCTTTTGCGCTCGATGCTCTAAACGGCTCCTTAACCATGTGCGGGTACAAACCATCACCATGGTGATCCGCAGACGATTGAGACGGTTTTTGATTCCGCTGGTGCTCTACAGCATCTCGGCGGCGGTCGCGGCTTACTTCGTTCACCACGCTCACAGCGGCGCGCGCGGCATCGAGGCTCAGCAGAAATACGAAGCCCAGATGGCGGAGCTGAACAAGGAGCTCGACGACCTCAAGGACGAGCGGACTCACTGGGAGCGTCGCATCGCATTGCTCCGGAGCGATCAGATCGATCGTGACCTTCTCGAGGAGCGGGCACGCGTAATGTTAGGACGTGTCCATAAGAACGATCTCGTCATCATCACCGGGCCTTAACCGCGACTAGCCCCAAAGAATGAATTAACTGAATTTCTGTTAATCGAAAATTCACTTTGGTAATCAGCGAGTTGCGCGATTCATTGTGCAGCGCAAAACGTCATTTGGGCCTCTCGATTTCCGGTTTCCGCTGCGCTACAACTTTCGTCGAGGAAACCCTTCGGAGGAACCGATGGCTGTTGCTGCCCGCAAGGCGGGCCGTGCCGGTGCAGGCGCGGCTAACAAGTCCACTTCCAGCAAAGGCTCCGTGCGCGGAGCTGCCCCCAATACCCCACAATTCGACAAGGATCAGGATCTCGCAGCCTATAACGATATGCTGCTGATCCGCCGCTTCGAAGAGAAGTCCGGCCAGATGTACGGCATGGGCCTCATCGGCGGTTTCTGTCACCTCTATATCGGCCAGGAGGCCGTGGTCGTCGGCATGCAGATGGCGACGAAAAAGGGTGACCAGGTGATCACCGGTTACCGTGACCACGGTCACATGCTTGCCTGCGGCATGGACGCGAAGGGCGTCATGGCCGAACTGACCGGACGCCGCGGCGGCCTGTCGAAGGGCAAGGGCGGCTCCATGCACATGTTCTCCAAGGAGGAGAACTTCTACGGCGGGCATGGCATCGTCGGCGCGCAGGTGTCGCTGGGCACCGGCATCGCCTTCGCCAATCGCTATCGCGAGAACGGCAATGTCTGCCTGACCTATTTCGGCGACGGCGCGGCGAACCAGGGCCAGGTCTACGAGAGCTTCAACATGGCGCAGCTCTGGAAGCTGCCCGTGGTCTACGTGATCGAGAACAATCGCTACGCGATGGGCACCGCCGTGAACCGCGCTTCGGCCCAGACGGATTTCTCGAAGCGCGGCGTGTCCTTCGGCATTCCGGGCGAGCAGGTGGACGGCATGGACGTCCGGGCGGTCTACGCCGCCGGCCAGCGCGCGGTCGAATATGCCCGCTCCGGCAAGGGGCCGTATATTCTCGAGATGCAGACCTACCGCTACCGCGGTCACTCGATGTCCGACCCGGCGAAGTACCGCACGAAGGACGAGGTGACCCGCATGCGCGAGGAGCACGATCCCATCGAGCAGGTGCGCCGCCGTCTGCTGGAGAGCTGGAAGCTGTCGGAAGACGAGCTGAAGGCCTTCGACAGCAAGGTGCGCGAGATCGTCAACGAGGCCGCCGAGTTCGCCACGCACGATCCCGAGCCCGATCCGGCCGAACTCTACACGGATATCCTCCTCTGAGCATGGTCCTGAAGGCTACGCTCCACTGACTCATGGCGGCGCGCCTCAGCGCCGCTCCGAAACTTTCGCCGCAGCGACAATCAACACGAGTCTTTCATGGCGACCGATATTCTCATGCCTGCCCTCTCGCCCACCATGGAGCAGGGCAAACTGGCCAAGTGGCTGAAAAAAGAAGGCGACAAGGTCAAGCCCGGCGACGTACTGGCCGAGATCGAGACCGACAAGGCAACCATGGAGGTCGAGGCGATCGACGAGGGCGTCCTCGCCAAGATCCTGGTTTCCGACGGCACCGACAACGTCGCCGTGAACACCCCCATCGCGATCCTGGCAGGCGAGGGCGAGGACGTGTCCTCGGTTTCGCCGAAGGGTCCGTCGGCTCCTCAGCCGGCCGCGCAGCCTGCTCCGGTTCCGGACATGCAGGCGGAAGGCCTGGCGGACCGTCCGGCCCCCACCGAGCGTCCGCAGCAGACGGATCTCTCGACGCCGGCCGCTCCCTCGGTGATCACGAACCGCACCGGTTACGACGCCATGGCCGAGATTCCGGAAGGCACCGAGATGGTCTCCATGACCGTCCGCGAAGCGCTTCGCGACGCCATGGCCGAAGAGATGCGCAGGGACGAGAACGTCTTCGTCATGGGCGAAGAGGTGGCCGAGTACCAGGGCGCCTACAAGGTCACGCAAGGCCTGCTCCAGGAGTTCAGCGCAAGGCGGGTGATCGACACGCCCATCACCGAGCACGGCTTTGCCGGCGTCGGCGTCGGCGCGGCCTTCACGGGCCTGCGCCCCATCGTCGAATTCATGACTTTCAACTTCGCCATGCAGGCGATCGACCAGATCATCAACTCGGCGGCCAAGACCCTCTACATGTCCGGCGGCCAGCTCGGCGCGCCCATCGTATTCCGCGGTCCGAACGGCGCGGCCGCCCGCGTGGCGGCGCAGCACAGCCAGGACTTCTCGGCGTGGTATTCCGCCATTCCGGGCCTCAAGGTCGTCGCGCCCTATACGGCCTCCGACGCGAAAGGCCTGCTCAAGAGCGCCATCCGCGATCCGAACCCGGTGATCTTCCTGGAGAACGAGATTCTCTACGGACAATCGTTCCCGGTTCCGAAACTCGACGACTTCACGATTCCCATCGGCAAGGCGCGGATCCATCGCGAGGGCAAGGACGTCACGATCGTCTCCTTCTCGATGGGCATGACCTATGCGCTCAAGGCCGCGCAGGAGCTGGAGAAGGAAGGCATCGAGGCCGAGGTGATCGACCTGCGGACGATCCGTCCCATGGATACCGACACCATCGTGGCTTCCGTCATGAAGACCGGGCGTTGCGTCACGGTGGAGGAAGGCTACCCGCAATCCGGCGTCGGCGCGGAGATCGCCGCACGCATCATGGAGAACGCGTTCGATTATCTCGACGCGCCCGTGATCCGCGTGACGGGCAAGGACGTGCCCATGCCTTATGCAGCGAACCTCGAGAAGCTGGCGCTCCCGTCCGTCGCCGAGGTGGTCCAGGCGGTGAAGGCCGTCTGCTACAGGTGAGACCATGAAAGAGCGGAAATTCGAAGCTCTCAACGTGCCGCCTGATGCGCTCGAGAAGGGCGGCGTCGAAATCCTGAGGGCTTCGGTGGTCGACGGGGCGGTCAGCATCGCGCTGCGCCGCGCCTTCGACGATCCGTTCACCTGGGGCGTGCTCCTGGTGGATCTCGCCCGCCACGCCGCGCGCGTCTACGCCATGGAAACCGACTTCTCGGAAGAGGAGGCCCTGGCGGAGATCGTTTCAGGCATTCAAGCCGAGCTGGACAACCCGACCGATCCCGGCTCGTCGCAAGCCGTCAACTGATTCAAGATCAGGATCCAAACGCCATGCCCATCAATATCCTGATGCCCGCTCTCTCTCCCACCATGGAAAAGGGCAACCTTGCCAAGTGGCTGAAGAAAGAGGGCGACACGGTGAAATCCGGCGACGTGATCGCCGAGATCGAAACCGACAAGGCCACCATGGAAGTGGAGGCGGTGGACGAAGGCGTCCTCGCCAAGATCGTCGTGCCGGAAGGAACGGCCGACGTCCCGGTCAATCAGGTGATCGCCCTGATCGCCAGCGAGGGTGAGGACCCGAAAAGCGTCACGGCTCCTGCCGGTGGCGGCGCTCCGGCGCCCGCGAAGGCCGAGGCTCCGCCGGCGCCGGCTCCGACTGCTCCCGCCACGGCTCCTGCGCCGCAGGCCAACACGGTTCCGGGCGATCAGGCCGCTCACAGGGAATACGCCCGCGTCGATCAGGCTCCCGCCGGACCCGCGCAGGGCGCGAAGCCGAACGGGGCAGGGCAGCAGGCCGGCGGCGGCCGCGTCTTCGCCTCGCCGCTCGCCAAGCGGATCGCCCGCGAAGGCGGCATCGACATCGCCGCGATCCAGGGCTCCGGCCCGCATGGCCGCATCGTCGAGAAGGACGTGCGCGCGGCCCTTCAGGGCGGTGGTGCGAAGCCTGCTGCCGCTCCTGCGGCAGCCGCCGCTCCGGCCGCCGCGAAGCCCGCGCAGGCTCCGGTTCTGGCGCCGAGCATGGGGGCCGATCAGGTCAAGGCGATGTTCGAGGCCGGCACCTACGAGGAAGTGCCCCTCGACGGCATGCGCAAGACCATCGCCAAGCGTCTCGTCGAATCGAAGCAGACCGTTCCGCATTTCTACCTTTCGCTCGATTGCGAGCTCGACGCGCTCATGGCTCTGCGCGAGCAGATCAATGCCGCGGCGGGCAAGGACAAGGACGGCAAGCCCGCCTACAAGCTCTCGGTGAACGACTTCGTCATCAAGGCGCTCGCCATCGCGCTCCAGCGCGTGCCTGCCGCGAATTCGGTCTGGGCCGAGGACCGCATTCTGAAGATGAAGCATTCGGACGTGGGCGTCGCCGTCGCCATCGAGGGTGGCCTGTTCACGCCCGTGGTGCGCAAAGCCGAGCAGAAGACGCTCACCGCCATCTCTGCCGAGGTGAAGGACATGGCGGGCCGCGCCCGCAACCGTCGCCTGAAGCCGGAGGAATATACCGGCGGCTCGACGGCGGTGTCGAACCTCGGCATGTACGGCATCAAGGACTTCCAGGCCGTCATCAACCCGCCGCATGGCACGATCCTCGCCGTCGGCGCGGGCGAGCAGCGGGTCGTGGTGAAGAACGGCGCTCCCGCCGTCGTGCAGGCCATGACTGTGACGCTGTCCTGCGATCACCGCGTGGTCGATGGCGCACTCGGCGCGGAACTCCTCGCGGCCTTCAAGCAACTCATCGAGAACCCGATGGGGATGCTGGTCTAGCACCGAACGGCATGGCCGGCCCCGTGCCGGCCATCCACGCCTTCCTTCAATGAGACCCGGCGCGAATAGACGTCGATGCCCCGGGGCAAGCCCGGGCATGACGGGGGAATTCCATGGCAAACCAATACGACATCATCGTCATCGGCGGCGGGCCGGGGGGCTACGTGGCGGCGATCCGCGCCGCGCAGCTCGGGTTCAAGACCGCCGTCGTGGAACGCGAGCACCTGGGCGGCATCTGCCTCAACTGGGGCTGCATTCCCACCAAGGCGCTCCTGCGTTCGGCGGAAATCTATCACTACATGGAGCACGCCAAGGATTACGGGCTCTCCGCGCAGGGCATCGGCTTCGATCCGGCCGCGATCGTGCAGCGCTCGCGCGGCGTGTCGGGGCGCCTCAATGGCGGCGTGGGCATGCTGCTCAAGAAGAACAAGGTCGACGTGATCTGGGGTGAGGCCTCGATCTCGAAGCCCGGCGAAGTTGTGGTGACCGCTTCCAAGAAGCCGGCCATGCAGCCGCAGCATCCGACCCCGAAGGGCGTGCTGGAACCCGGCACCTATTCGGCCAAGCACATCATCATCGCCACCGGCGCCCGTCCGCGCGCGCTGCCGGGCATCGAGCCGGACGGCAAGCTGATCTGGACCTATTTCGAGGCGATGGTTCCGCCCTCCATGCCGAAGTCGCTGCTGGTCATGGGTTCGGGCGCCATCGGCATCGAGTTCGCCTCGTTCTACCGCACCATGGGGGTCGAGGTGACGGTGGTCGAGGTGCTGCCGCAGATCATGCCCGTCGAGGACGCGGAGATCGCAGCGCTGGCCCGCAAGCGCTTCGAGAAGCAGGGCATGAAGATCTTCACCGGCGCGAAGGTCGCGAAGGTGGAGAAAGGCGCGAATTCGGTGACCGCCACCATCGACGACGGCAAGGGCGGTACGCAGACGATCACCGCCGAGCGGATGATCTCGGCGGTCGGCGTCGTCGGCAACATCGAGAATCTCGGCCTCGAGAAGATCGGCGTTACGATCGAACGCGGCGTCATCGTGACCGACGGCCTCGGCCGGACGAACGTGCCCGGCATCTATGCCATCGGCGACGTGGCGGGCGCGCCCATGCTGGCGCACAAGGCCGAGCACGAAGGCGTGATCTGCGTCGAAACCATCAAGGGCCTGCATACGCACCCGATGGACAAGGGCAAGATCCCCGGCTGCACCTATTGCAATCCGCAGGTAGCGTCCGTGGGCCTCACCGAGGCCAAGGCGAAGGAGCAGGGCTACGACATCCGCGTCGGCCGCTTCCCGTTCGTGGGTAACGGCAAGGCCATCGCGCTCGGCGAGCCGGACGGCATGGTGAAGACGATCTTCGACAAGAAGACCGGCCAACTGCTCGGCGCCCACATGGTGGGCGCGGAGGTGACCGAAATGATCCAGGGATTCGTGATCGCCATGAATCTGGAAACGACGGAAGAGGAGCTGATCCACGCGGTCTTCCCGCATCCGACGATTTCGGAGACCATGCACGAGGCCGTCCTCGACGCCTACGGGCGAGCCATCCACATCTGACCGAGAGGGCGGAGCAGGGCTCCGCCCTTCTTCTTTCGACGCGGACAGCCTGCCGCAACCAGCCTTCATGGTAGATGCGATCTGTCGGCACGTAGCGGCAGCTCCGATCGGCGGTCACCCGGCGCGACAAGGCCGGATTATGACTTGGGCCCGATGCAATGGCGGTCCTGAGCGAGCGACGCAGGCGGACGGCGCGCAAAAGCGGTTTCCACTTTTGCTTTCGACGATCTAGTGATCTCCAAGTCTCCAGATCCCGTCAACCTTGGGATCCACGAACGATACCATCTGCTCAAACAGAATCCTGAATATCGCCTCGGTCTAGTTCGAGAGCCCCATGAGCCTGCGCGCCTCGATGCTCTCGGCAATCCGTTGCCCAAGGTATCGGGCGCCATCCTGGGTCAAATGCCCACCGTCGAACGAGATCAACTTTCCGTCCTTCGTAAACGGATGACATTTGGTGCGATGTCCACAAAGGAGCTCTGAAACGTCAACGAAGTCCTGCCCCAGCGTTTTCAACATCGACGCGTTGACCTTGATATGACTGGATCGCATGGTCGTCTGAAGCTCGATGCGCTGCTTCTCTGACAGTAACATCAACTGTCTCAAGTTGATCATGCCCAAGTCCTTGCGCCCAAAGACGAGCACCTTCTTGCCGAAATCTCTTTCGAGATTTCGCTTGCTTTCCGGCAGCAGGCTCGTTTGCCAAGCCTGCCAGCTCGAAACCAGCCAAATCGCATCGGCTTGCTGCATCAAGGTATGGAGCTTGTCGTTGGCATACCAGTTCTGCTTTGCGCAGAATGCGCGATCCTTGGGATGGACTTTGGCAAGGAGATCCATCTCCAAGTAAAGATTGCCGCAACTTCCGCTCACTCCGTAGGTCGAGATCTGAATCCCGTTACCGAGACCGGATTCATAGAGGGCGTTGATGAGATCCGCGGAAAAACTGTCCCCGATCACGAGAATCTTGCGCCCGCCTTGCGGATCGAAGTCTTTCAGGGCGCGTTCGTTGAACCGCTGCCAGACGTAGTCGGCATGGCGGTCCGTAGGCATTGTCAGCGATTGGTCCTCAAGGGAATAGCGCGCCGGAAATCCGTCGGATGCGTGGCCGGCCCAGCCGAACAGGGCCAGGAGAACGCTGCCGGTGACCGAGAAGGCGAGGATCTGCCGTCTGCCCACTCTCGTCCTGTCCCGGAACGGACGCTCCACATAGCGCCAGCTCAGGCAGGCCAGGACGCCGGCAAGGCCGGCCAACAGCAGCAGCACACCCTTCTCGATATCCGGCCTCCAGTAACGCGCCAGCGCCAACAGGGGCTGGTGCCACAGATAGAAGCTGTAACTGACGAGACCTATTCCGACCGGCAGTTTCCAGCCGAGCGCCCGACCGATGAATGTCTCGGGAGACGCGCACAGGATGATCAGCCCCGCGCCGACGGTCGGCAAAAGCGCGTATATACCCGGAAAAGGGGTTCTTTCATCGAAGGCGAAGACCGCCCATGCGATCATGCCGAGGCCAATCAGGCTTGCAGTCTCGTTGATCGATCTCGTCACCGTGGCGGATGACGCCCAGGCGATCTCGCGGTTGAAGCCATACAATGCGATCAGGGCTCCGATCAGCATCTCCCAGCCACGCGTCGGAAGCAGATAGAAGGTCTTGACGGGATTGCTCGTCGAGCCGGACTGCGCGGCCACGAAGCTCGCGAGGCAGAGCGAGGCGAGGGCGATCCCGACCCACTTTTTGCCCCTTCTCAGAAAAGCGAGCAGGATCAGCGGAAAGAGCAGGTAATATTGCTCCTCGACTGCCAGGCTCCAGGTATGCAGCAGCGGTTTCAACTCCGCGTTCGTGTCGAAATACCCGCTTTCCTTCCAGAACAGGATGTTGGACGAGAAGAAGGACACGAAAGCGACGCTCTGGGCGAAGTCCTTCATCGGGTCCGGGAGCAGCAATTGCCACGCGACCGGGATCGTCGCGACGATCACGAGGAACAGCGCGGGCAGGATCCTTCTGGCTCGCCGCTCGTAGAACCGCAGGAAGCTGAAGTGACCGGCGGCCTTCTCACTCAGGATCAGAGATGTAATAAGATAACCGCTGATGACGAAGAAGACGTCGACGCCGACGAAGCCGCCGGCGAAACTCTCGACACCGGCGTGAAACAAGACAACAGAGAGAACCGCGACGGCCCGCAGGCCATCGATCTCACGCCTGTACTGCACCGTTGGCATTCGGGAAATCCTGGCTGTCAGCGCATAAGGAACCGGGGAATTGATGTCCGAGGCCCCATGGCAACAGCCGCGCTTCCTCAGCGCAAGCAGATCTATCGTATGCTATACCATGGGGTGATGGGTTCGCGGCGAGGGCTTCGTGTTCGACACGCCTCTGGGACGCGACAACGTGGATGTCATGACCGACTTCACCCCCGGGACCGATTGGATTCGTCCGAGCCGTACCGTCTTCGGGGATATCGGCAAAAACGGAATCCTGAGCGCCGACAATTTCTGGTCGGGCACCAAGGCTCGTGCCGAAGGCGACAGGATCATCTTCAACAAGAGCGCCGGGACGCCGTATTACGACCCCGATGGTGACGGACCTCAGCAGCAGATCAAGTTCGCCACCGTCGGCGAGATCGACTTGAGCGCGGCCGCGTTCCTCATCATATGACGGCCGCTCCCAGAGGAGCCAGAATCGCGCTTTGCGGTGCAGGGCTTCGCCGCGGCCTCCTTATCCGTTCAGAAAGACGCGAGCGCATCGTTTGGGCGGACCCGGAGGGCCGCGTCTGCGAAAACCGGGTCCACTTTTCCGCACGATGCGCTAGTGTCCAAGGACGAGGGAGAGCGACCATGGAGATCAAGCGCAGCGGTTCACAGCCTTCCGGTCGAGGGCCTGTGGAATGGTTCACCGGCATGGTCCGCATCGACCCGCTGTTTCCCGCAAGCGCTCCGGCGCGGGCCGCGGGCAACGCGGTCACGTTCGAGCCCGGCGCCCGGACCGCCTGGCATACCCATCCGCTCGGCCAGGTGCTGATCGTCACCGCCGGCTGCGGCCGGGTTCAGCGCGAGGGCGGCCCGGTCGAGGAAATCCGTCCCGGCGATGTGGTCTGGTTCGAACCCGGCGAGAAGCATTGGCACGGCGCGGCTCCGACAACGGCCATGACCCACATCGCCATTCAGGAAATGCTCGATGGCAAGGCGGTCGATTGGATGGAGCACGTCACCGACGAGCAATACGGATCCTGACCGCCTGCCCGTTTGGGCGGACTTCGGGCCCGGATGCCAAGTCTGGATGCATTGCGGCCTCAGAGGCAGATCGCCGGGACTAACCCGGGAGTGGCGGGAGTGAAAGGAGCCGCCTGCCCAACGGCGCCGCTCCCATGCGACCCGGGGCGGTTTGCTGCGTTATCGGGCTGGAGGTCGCAATGCCTGCAGCTTGGCGAATCCGCCCGACACGGGCCGGTCGAGGCGGTCCGCCGAAGTCCAGGCGGGCCTGCGATCCGTTCCAGGTTCGGGGTCAAACGCCATGAGGACCATTCCTGCCACTGCCGAACGCGCGGCTCTTCCGGCCCGCAGCCGCAAGCCCTGGTACAAGGTGCTCTACATCCAGGTTCTGATTGCCATCTTCCTCGGCATCCTCCTTGGCTGGCTCGCGCCGGACATCGCCAAGAGCGACTGGATCAAGGCGCTCGGCGACGGCTTCATCAAGCTCATCAAGATGGTCATCACGCCCATCATCTTCTGCACCGTCGTGTCGGGCATCTCCCATATCCAGGACGCCAGGAAGGTGGGGCGCGTCGGCATCAAGGCGCTGGTCTATTTCGAGGTGGTATCCACCTTTGCGCTCATCATCGGCCTGCTCATTGGCAATCTCGTGCGGCCCGGGGCAGGCTTTTCGGGAACGCCGGACCCGAACGCCGTCGCGACCTACACCAAACAGGCCGCCGAGCAGCATCCCGTGGACTTCCTCCTGCACATCATCCCCGACAGCGTGGTGGGTGCCTTCGCGCAGGGCGAGATCCTGCAGGTCCTGCTGTTTGCCATACTCCTCGGCTTTGCGCTGCTCGCCCTGGGCGAGCGGGCCGACAAGCTTCGCAGCTTCATCGACGACACGGCCCACGCCGTGTTCGGGGTCATCGCCATCATCATGAAGGCTGCTCCGATCGGTGCGTTCGGCGCCATGGCCTATACGATCGGCCGCTACGGTCCCACGGCGCTGGGAAATCTCTTCGGGCTGATCCTCACCTTTTACGCGACGGCCGCCCTGTTCGTCTTCGTCGTGCTCGGCATCATCGCGCGGGTCGTGGGCTTCTCGATCTTCAAATTCGTCGGATATATCAAGGACGAGCTTCTGATCGTGCTCGGCACCAGTTCGTCCGAAAGCGCGCTGCCGCAGCTCATGGAGAAGCTGGAGCGGCTCGGCTGCTCCAAATCCGTCGTCGGTCTCGTCGTGCCCACCGGGTATTCCTTCAACCTCGACGGCACGAACATCTACATGACGCTCGCGACCCTGTTCATCGCACAGGCGCTCAAATTCGACCTCACCCTCGGACAGCAACTCACCATTCTCGTGGTGGCGCTTCTGACGTCGAAGGGAGCGAGCGGCGTCACGGGTGCGGGTTTCATCACGCTCGCAGCCACGCTTACCGTCGTGAACCCGGCCCTCGTGCCCGGCATGGCGGTTCTGCTCGGCATCGACAAGTTCATGAGCGAGGTGAGGGCACTCACCAACATCACCGGCAACGGCGTCGCCACGATCGTCGTGGCCTGGTGGGAAGGCGAGCTCGACCGCGAGAAGCTCAGGGCCGGTCTCGACCGCCAGATCGATCCGTCCGACATCGAGACGGCGGTGCGGACCGATTAGAGCATCGAACGCAAAGGTGGGAACCGGTTTTGCGGGAAAAGATGCTCAAACACAGAGACTGACTGCATCGGATCCGGGTTCGATTCCACACCCGATGCTCGGGTGCCGGGAGCGCCAGCGGATATCGATCCCCGCCTAAGCGGGGATGACGCGAGAGGCGGGATGGCCTGAGCTTAAACGGCCGTCCCGTGCAGGTCGTACTCGTCCGAGCTCTCGATCTTCACGTTGACGATCTCGCCCGGCTTCAGCGGGGTCTTGGACGCCACGTAGACGACGCCGTCGATCTCGGGCGCGTCGTACTTGGTGCGACCGGTGGCGACGGTGGCGCCCTGTTCGTCGATGATGACCGGCAGGGTCTTGCCGACGCGTCCCTTCAGAAGCTCGGCGCTGACCGTCTGCTGAGTCTGCATGAACCGGTGCCAGCGCTCTTCCTTGACCTCGTCGGGCACTGCGCCCGCGATGTCGTTGGCAGGGGCGCCCTGGACGGGTTCGTACTGGAAGCATCCGGCGCGATCGATCTTGGCCTCCTGAAGCCACTGCATCAGGAAATTCACGTCTTCTTCGGTCTCGCCCGGGAAGCCGACGATGAAGGTCGACCGGATGGCGAGATCCGGGCAGATCTCACGCCACTTCCTGATGCGATCCAGGGTCTTTTCCTGGTTGCCGGGACGGCGCATGGCCTTGAGCACGCTCGGCGAGGCGTGCTGGAAGGGAATGTCGAGATAGGGAAGGATCTTGCCCTCCGCCATGAGCGGGATGATCTCGTCCACATGCGGGTAGGGATAGACGTAGTGCATGCGCACCCACATGCCGAGCTCGCCCAGCTCCTTGCCGAGTTCGTAGAAGCGCGTGCGGACCTCGCGATCCTTCCAGAGGCTCGGTTGGTACTTGATGTCGAGGCCGTAGGCGCTGGTGTCCTGCGAGATGACCAGCAGCTCCTTCACGCCGGCCCTGGCGAGCTTTTCGGCCTCGCGCAGCACGTCCCCGATGGGGCGGCTGACCAGATCGCCGCGCAGCTTCGGGATGATGCAGAAGGTGCAGCGGTTGTTGCAGCCCTCGGAAATCTTCAAATAGGCATAGTGGCGCGGCGTGAGCTTCACCCCCTGAGGGGGTACCAGGTCGACGAAGGGGTCGTGCGCGGGAGGGGCGGCCTCGTGAACGGCGGAAACGACCGATTCGTAGGCCTGCGGACCCGTGATCGCGAGCACGTTCGGAAAATGCTCGCGGATCTGCTCGGGCTCGGCGCCCATGCAGCCGGTCACGATGACCTTGCCGTTCTCGGCCATGGCCTCGCCGATCGCCTCGAGGGACTCGGCCTTGGCGCTGTCGAGGAAGCCGCAGGTATTGACGATGACCACGTCCGCCCCGTCATGCTCCTTGGTCAGCTGATAACCTTGAGCGCGAAGCTGGGTGATGATGCGCTCGGAATCGACCAGGGCCTTCGGGCAGCCCAGGGACACGAACGAGACTTTGGGTGCGGGAGCATTCATCCGCGAAATTCCACTCTTAGAGACTGTAAGGACATCGGGAAGGCGGCCGTAGCGGGGCTTTCCGTGCGAAATCATGGCGAGGGAGCCCTGAGCGGGCGCACGGCGCAGGCCGTCCGGCGCGCAGCGAGCCCGGTATCTCGGCGCTCCGAGGGAACCTTCTCAAGTTGACGTCACGCTCCGCGCAGGCGCTCCGGGCGAGGGAGCGCGCGACTGAGGCGCGGGAATGCCTTACAACAGAGGGCCCGCCTTTACAACACCGGACAGACTTGCTGTTCTCAGGGCCGAAGAGGCGTAAGCTCTTGAACGGCCTAGGTTGTTCTGCGGCCGGCGCCGTGCCGGGGCGGATCCGTCCTTGATGCGGGTCAACGCTTCCGCCGCCTGATCGTTTAAGATCCGAAGCCGGGGAGCATATTGCCCCGGGCCCGCCGGACCCCGACACGAGGAGGAGCCATTGCGGATCGCAGTCTTCAGCACGAAGCGTTACGACCAGCGCTTTCTGGAGGCGGCCTGTGCGGGCACCGGACACGGCCTGACCTTTTTCGAGGCGCGGCTCTCCGTTCAGACCTGCGAACTCGTGGCGGACGCGGATGCGGTCTGCGCCTTCGTCAACGACGACGTGGGCGCCGACGTGCTGGCGGCTCTCGGTGCCAGGGGCATTCGCCTCGTCGTCTTGCGCTCGGCAGGCTTCAATAACGTGGATCTCGAGGCGGCCAAGCGTCTGGGAATCGCGATCGCCCGGGTGCCGGCCTATTCGCCCCACGCGGTCGCCGAGTACACGCTCGCCCTGATCCTCGCGCTCAACCGCATGACCCACCGCGCCTATAATCGGGTGCGGGAGGGCAACTTTGCCCTGGAAGGGCTCCTCGGCTTCGATCTCGCGGGCAAGACGGTCGGGGTCGTGGGAACCGGCAAGATCGGCGAGGTGATGTGCCGCATCCTGATCGGGCTCGGATGCCGCGTGATCGCCTTCGATCCCCAGCCGAACCCGACCTGTCTCGGCATGGGCGTGACCTATGTGCCGGTCGAGGACCTGTTCTCGGCGTCCGACATCATCACCCTGCATTGCCCGCTCACGCCCGCGACGCGCCATCTGGTCAATGAAGAGGCGCTGCGGCGCATGAAGCCGGGCGTGATGCTGATCAACACGAGCCGCGGGGCCGTCGTCGATACGCAGGCCGTCCTGCAAGGGCTGAAGGACGGGGTGATCGGCTATCTCGGTCTCGACGTCTACGAGGAGGAGGCCGACCTGTTCTTCGAGGACCTCTCGGCGCGCTTCATCGACGACGACGTGTTCGCCAGGCTGCTCACCTTCCCGAACGTGCTCATGACAGGGCACCAAGCCTTCTTCACCAAGGAGGCGCTGACGAACATCGCTGAAACGACCATCGCCAATGTCACGGCGTTCGAGCGGACCGGCAGGGCCGCCTATGAGGTCTCCACCGAAAGGATCGCGCGGTAGGGCATCGAGCGCAAAAGTGGGACCCGGTTTTGCGTGAAAAGATGCTCAGGCAAGGACAGCATCGAGCGCAAAAGTGGGACCCGGTTTTGCGTGAAAAGATGCTCAGGCAAGGACAGCATCGAGCGCAAAAGTGGGACCCGGTTCTACGTGAAATGGTGCCCAAAACCAAACTGTTGAAGCCGTCGGACGTGAGTTCGATTTCACGTCCGATGCTTTAAGGAGCCTTCGATACGGCTCCCAGCAGCGTCATGACATGGCCTTCGCCCCATGTCGGCAGCACGAGGCGGGCATAGCCGGCCGCCGGGGAGCGAAAATATGTCGGGCTCTTCTGCGAGACCGCCATGAGGCACTGCTCCGTGAACTCCTCCAGGGGAGGCTTCTGCGGCATCTCGTCGGAGAACCGTCCTGCGAGTGCGGTGCCGTAATCCCCGACAATCGCCTCGCCCGCCGTCTCGAACCGGAACCTGTCGGGGTTCTCGAAAGCGGTCAGGAGAAGGAGGTTGGGCGAAAGGTCCGGCAGGCGGGACAGGTCCACATCGTCCGAGAACGGCATGGAATTCTCGCCCCGGATGAGATCCTTCCAATAATCCAGCACCTTCGCGAGGTCGGATTCGAGAGTTCCGGGCAGCGCGGAAGACAGAGCCGATGACATGTCCGATCTCACCTTGACGTTCGAGGATCCCACGAGAGGCAAAGCGCCGACCCAGGATGTAGCGCCTCGTTCGCAAAAGTGGACCCGGTTTCTCGCAGGAACGATGCGCGCTCTCGAAGGGGCATCCGATTCACTCCCAAAAGTGGAGGCCACTCCCTGCGTCCGATGCTAGGTTTCCCGCCTCATGCGGGTAGGGCTCCCGTCGCGCGCCCTATAACAATGCGGCGGGGACGAGCACATGGAGGTTGCGGGCGTGCCGGATATCGTAACGATCACCCTGAATCCGGCGCTCGATGTATCGACGAGCGCGGACGCGGTGGCGCCGACGGACAAGGTCCGCTGCGGCGCCGTCCGGCACGATCCTGGCGGGGGCGGGATCAACGTGGCGCGGGTCGTTCAGACCCTCGGCGGGCGCGCCCTGGCCGTGTTCCCGGCCGGAGGCCCGACCGGTGCGATGATCGAAGACCTCCTCGATGGAATGGACATCCCGGCGCGGAAAATTCCCATCGGCGGCGTCACGCGGGAGAGCTTCACGATCGACGAGCGCAAAAGCGGCCTCCAATATCGTTTCGTCATGCCGGGACCGGAGCTAAGCCCGAAGGAACGTCGGGCCTGCCTCGACGAGATCGCCCGTGCCGCCGAGGGCGCCCGGATGGCTGTCCTGAGCGGGAGCCTTCCTCCCGGGGTGTCGCCGGATTTCGTGCAGGAGACTGCCGATCTCGCCACGCGGGTCGGCGCGCGCTTCGTGCTCGACACCTCCGGAGAGGCCCTGCGTCATGTGAGATCCGGCGCATATCTGATCAAGCCCAGCCTTCGCGAGCTGCGGGAGTGGCTCGGGCGGGAGCTGAGAAGCGAGGCGGAGCAGGTCGACGGAGCCTACGGGCTGATCGCCCGAGGCGTTTCCGAGGTCATGCTCGTCTCGCTGGGCGCAGAGGGGGCGCTTCTGGTGACCTCGCAGGGATACGAGAGGTTGCCCGCCATCGACGTTCCCGTGTGTTCGGCGGTGGGGGCCGGGGACAGCATGGTGGCTGCCGTCTGCTTCGGGCTCGTCCAGGGTCTCGACCTGCGCAGCGCCGTGCGCCTCGGCATGGCGGCGGGGGCCGCGACGCTCATGACTCCCGGAACGGGACTGTGCCGACGGGAGGACGTCGAGCGCCTCTACGCGCAGCAAACCGCGTCGGCTACCATCGCTCCACTGAAGGCCATCCCTCGTTCCTGACCACCGCCACAGGCGTCTCACGCTTCGAGAAGCCATGGAGAAGCATCAGTGTCCGCCATCGAACCCTATCTGCCTCACACGCGGATTGCCTATCTTTCCATGGAGATCGCCCTCCGGAGCGAGATGCATACCTATTCCGGCGGGCTCGGCGTTCTCGCGGGCGACGCCGTCCGGTCGGCCGCCGATCTCAGCCTCCCGATGGTTTTCGTCACGCTTGCCAGCCGCCAGGGTTATCTGGGGCAAGAGATCGACGCGAAGGGCTGGCAGATCGACCATGCCGACGCCTGGGAACCCGAGGATTGGGCGACGCCTCTCCCGGACGTCATGGCCGCCACCATCGAGGGCCGCGATGTCTGGGTCCGTCCGTGGCTCTATGAATGGACATCGTCGCGCGGGCACAAGGTGCCCGTGATCCTGCTCGACACTCATAGCGACCGGAACGATCTGCCGGATCGCGGGATCACGCACAGGCTCTATGGCGGCGATGAGACGTACCGGCTCAAGCAGGAAATCATTCTCGGTATCGGGGGCGAGCAGGCCCTGAGGTCACTGGGTTTCGCAATCGATATCTATCATCTCAACGAAGGTCATGCCGCCCTTCTGCCGCTCGCGCTGCTGAAACGAGAAGCCCAGACCGCCACCACGGGGGATCATGACGTCGAAGCGGTGAGGAGACGCTGCGTCTTCACCACGCACACACCCGTCGAGGTGGGGCACGATCGCTTCGATTACGAGAACGTCACCCGCATTCTCGGAGACTTCATCGATGCGGATCCGTTGAAGGCACTCGCCGGAGAGGACCGGCTCAACATGACACGGCTCGCTTTGAATCTGAGCGACTACGTGAACGGCGTCTCGGCTCGTCATGCGGAGACGACACGGAGCATGTTTCCCGGATATCGCATTCATGCGGTCACGAACGGCGTTCATCCGGGGCAATGGACGCATCCGGCCTTCGCGCGCCTGTTTTGCCGGATCTCCCCGGACTGGGACGTGCAGCCGGAAACGCTCGCGGGCGCGGTTCACCTGTCCGACGATGACGTCTGGAGCGCTCATCTGGACGCCAAGGACGAGCTGATCGCCCTGGTTCGGGAGCGGACGGGACGTCACTTCGGTCACGATCTCCCGATCATCGGTTTCGCGCGCCGCATGACGGGATACAAGCGGGCCGGCATGCTGTTCAGCCAGTGGGACCGGCTAACGGACATCTTTCGGCGCCATCCGTTCCAGATCGTCATGTCCGGCAAGGCCCATCCCCATGATGAGGGAGGCAGGGAGCTGATCCACGATATCGTGCGCCGGGCGCATCACGCCGAAATTCCGGTCGCCTTCATACCCGGCTACGATCTGGACATTGCAAAACGCATCGTGGCGGGCAGCGATATCTGGCTGAACACGCCCCAGCCTCCGCTCGAGGCTTCGGGGACAAGCGGCATGAAGGCGGCGTTCAACGGCGTGCTCAATGTCAGCACGCTCGACGGGTGGTGGCCGGAAGGCTGCGACGAGGGCGTGACCGGATGGGGAATCGGGCCGGAAGGGGATTACGCCGAACATGCGCAGGTCCTGTACGAGAAGCTCGAGAGATCCATCCTGCCGCTCTACGCGGAGGATCGCCCTGGCTGGATCCGCATGATGAGACAGGCGATTGCCGGGATCGGGCCGGTGTTCAACACGCAACGCATGATGGAGACCTATGCCCGGGAGGCCTATCGGCTGCGTTAGAGCATCGGACGCGGGAAGTGGAATCCACTTTTGGGTTCGGATCCGATGCTCCCTTCTTGGAAAGAGCGCATCGTGCGGGCCCGGTTCATCGACGACGATCCCGAGCGTGCAATCGACGCCGAGGCAGGGTATCGTCTCAACCAGCATCGCTTCGCCGAAGGGAAATACGTTTCCATCCGGGACGAGGATAGGGAACTTCACGCCTTCAACAGAGTCGAAGCGCGGACTTTGAACGCGACCGAGAAAGTTGGAGGAGCACTGGTCATGTGGCGCTCGTGCATTGCTGTCGTCGCTGTCGTCCTGAGTGTCCAGTTCGCATCGGCCCAAGAGGGGCGCATTCAGCGCGGGCGCACATTCGTGCAGGCGAATTGCGCCATGTGCCATGCGGTCGGGCGCGCCGGCGAAAGCCCCCTCCAGGAGGCGCCGACGTTTCGCTCTCTCGGTCAGCGCTACCCGATCGAGGATCTGGCCGAAGCCCTGGCCGAGGGCATCATCACGGGCCATCCCTCCATGCCAGAATTTCAGCTCGATGCGGCTCAGGTCAACGATGTTATGGCCTATCTGGAATCGATTCAGGAGTAGTGGGCACGCTCCTGTTCGGAGTCCTGCACACGATGGTGATGCTTTTGCTGATCGTTACCGCGGTCGCGGCGCTCGCCTTCTGGCCGGAGAGGCGGCCGTTCAGGGGACGGCGGGGCCGCTGACGTGCGCAACGCGAAAAGGCGCAGCCGGATGCGACCGCGCCCTCGTCGAACCGGGAAGGGAAGCCTCCCTGCTACAGCCCCCAGCGCAGCACGAGCGGATCGAGGCGGCGGGCGATCTCGATGAGGCCCTTGCGGGTTTCGGGATGAAGCGGCTGGAGCGGATGGCGCACGAAGTCCGACCGGATCACGCCGCCTTCCTTCATCAGCGCCTTGGCGGCGGAGAGGCCGCACTGGCGGTTCTCGTAGTTGATCAGAGGCAGCCAGCGCTCATAGGCCACGAGGGCTCCCTCGCGGTTGCCGGCAAAGTAAGGATCGATGATCTGGCGGATGCCGTCGGGAAAGCCCCCGCCCGTCATCGCGCCGGTCGCGCCCGCATCGAGGTCGGCCATCAGGGTGATCGCCTCCTCGCCGTCCCAGGGGCCTTCGATGGCGTCGCCGCCGAGCGCGATGAGCTCGCGCAGCTTGCCGGCGGTGCCGGCGACCTCGATCTTGAAATAGGACACCTGGGCGATCTCGCGCGCCATCCGGGCCAGGAAGGCCGGCGACAGGGCGGTTCCGGCCATGGGTGCGTCCTGGATCATGATCGGAATGCTGATCGCATCCGACACCCGGCGGAAGAACTCGTAGATGCCGGCTTCCGCGACGCGCAGCGTCGCCCCGAAGAAGGGCGGCATGATCATCACCATCGCGGCGCCAGCCTCCTGCGCCCGCTTCGAGCGCTCGGCGCAGATATCGGTCGAAAAATGGCTCGTCGTGACGATGACGGGCACACGGCCCGCCACATGGTCGAGCACCGTGCGCATGACGGTCTCGCGCTCGGAATCGGTAAGCAGGAACTGCTCCGAGAAATTGGCCAGGATGCAGAGACCATCCGAGCCCGCATCGATCATGAAATCGATGGCCCGTTTCTGCCCCTCGAGATCGACCTGGCCGTTATCGGCGAAGATGGTCGGGACGACCGGATACACGCCACGATAGGGACGGATTGAAGACCTGCCGAGCGAAGACATTTTCTCTCCCTGCTGAACTGCTTGATTAAGTTAGCGATTAATGGTTGTCGCGCGGAACGGGCGCTCCGGTTTTTCCGACCAGGAAATCGAGGTCGGCCCCTTGGTCCGCCTGCATGACGTGATCGACATACATCTTCACATAGCCGCGGGAAGCATGGGCCGCCGGGGGCGTCCAGGCCGCGCGCCGGCGCTCCAGTTCCGCCGCCTCCACATGAAGATGCAGGCTGCGCGCCGCGACGTCGAGCGTGATCAGATCCCCGTTCTGCACCAGCGCCAGCGGACCGCCGGCGGCCGCTTCCGGGGCCACGTGCAGAACCACCGTGCCGTACGCCGTGCCCGACATGCGCGCATCCGAGATCCGGATCATGTCGCGCACGCCCTTCCTGAGCAGCTTCTGCGGCAGCGGCATGTTGCCGACCTCGGCCATCCCGGGATAGCCCTTCGGGCCGCAGTTCTTCAGCACCATGACGCAGCTCTCGTCGATGTCGAGGCTGTCGTCGTCGATCCGCTCGTGCAGCTCCTCGATGGTCTCGAAGACCACGGCCCGGCCGGTATGCTGCATCAGCCCGGGCGAGGCCGCGGACGGCTTGATGACGGCGCCATCGGGCGCAAGATTGCCGCGCAGGATCGCGATGCCGGCATCCGGCTTGAACGGCTGCTCGAACGGGGTGATCACCTCCCGGTTCCAGCAGGGCGCGTCCTTGACGTTGTCCCAGAGCGGCTTGCCGTTGACGGTCGGCGCCTCCTTGTGCAGCAGACCGCGCTCGCCGAGGCTCCGCAGCACCACCGGCAGGCCGCCCGCGTAGTAGAAATCCTCCATCAGGAAGCGGCCCGACGGCATCAGGTCGACGAGGCAGTGGATGTCGCGGCCGAGCCGGTCGAAATCGTCCAGCGTCAGGTCGATCCCGGCCCGTCCGGCGATCGCCAGCAGATGCACGACGGCGTTGGTCGAGCCGCCGATGGCGGCCAGGGTGCGGATGGCGTTCTCGAAGGCCGGGCGGGTCAGGATCTGCGAGAGAACCAGATCCTCCTGCACCATTTCGACGATGCGCCGGCCCGCCCGGCGGGCGAGGTGGTTGCGGCGGGCATCGGCGGCCGGAATGGCGGCATTCTCCGGCAGGCCGACCCCGAGCGCCTCGACCATCGCGGCCATGGTCGAGCCGGTGCCCATGGTCATGCAATGCCCGGCCGAGCGGTTCATGCCGCCTTCGGCCTCGTGGAACTCCTGGAGGCTGACTTCGCCGGCGCGCAGCTGCTCGCTCATCGAGATGATGTTGGTGCCCGAGCCGATATAGGTGCCGCGATAGACGCCGCGCAGCTGCGGCCCGCCCGAGACGCCGATGGTCGGCAGGTCGGCGGAGGCCGCGCCCATCAGCAGGGCCGGGGTGGTCTTGTCGCAGCCCATGAGCAGGACCACGCCGTCGAGCGGGTGGGCCCGCAGGGCCTCTTCCACGTCCATCGCGGCGAGGTTGCGAAACAGCATGGCGGTCGGCCGCATGGTGACCTCGCCGAGCGACGAGACCGGAAACTCGAGCGGGAAGCCGCCGGCATCCAGCACCCCGTATCGCACGTGCTCGGCCAGCGTGCGGAAATGGGCGTTGCACGGCGTCAGTTCGGACCAGGTGTTGCAGATCCCGATCACCGGGCGGCCTTCGAACTGATCCTGCGGGAACCCGCTGTTCTTCAGGAACGAGCGATAATAGAAGCCCATCTTGTCCTGGCGGCCGAACCAGGCCTGGCTGCGCAGCTGGCGTTTTTCGTCGTCGTTCATGTCGTGTCGCCTTAACAAATCGCGGCAGCGGCCCAGGGAAAATGATGAAATACGACTATCGTCGGATGGCTGGCACTGTCACTGCATATAATATGATAAATACGCGGCTGTTAAGGCTGCTAAAGTCTAAAATCATACAAAGCAGTGGGAGAAACGCATGAAGGCTCGTCATCTTCTGACGACAATCGGCATGGCTACGCTGATGTTGTCGTCGGGTGTCGCTTACGCCCAGAGCAAAATGACCGTGGGCTTTTCTCAGGTTGGATCGGAATCCGGCTGGCGGGCCGCGGAGACGAAGGTCTCCAAGTCCGAGGCCGACAAGCGCGGCGTCGACCTGCGCATTTCCGATGCCCAGCAGAAGCAAGAAAATCAGATCCGCGCCGTCCGTTCCTTTATCGCTCAAGGAGTCGATGCCATCCTTCTGGCTCCGGTCGTCGCCACCGGCTGGGACGCCGTTCTCAAGGAGGCCAAGGAGGCGAAGATCCCGGTAGTTCTGCTCGACCGCTCCATCGAGACCAAGGACGATTCCCTCTATCTCACGGCCGTGACCTCCGACACCGTCTATGAGGGAAAAGTAGCCGGCGAGTGGCTCGCCAAGGAAACCGGCGGAAAGTGCAACGTCGTCGAACTGCAGGGCACCGTCGGTTCCAGCCCGGCGATCAACCGCAAGAAGGGCTTCGACGAGGTCGTGGCCGCCAATCCCGGCATGAAGATCATCCGCACCCAGTCCGGCGACTTCACCCGCACGAAGGGCAAGGAAGTCATGGAAAGCTTCATCAAGGCCGAAGGCGGCGGGAAGAACATCTGCGCCGTCTATGCTCATAACGACGACATGGCCATCGGGGCGATCCAGGCCATCAAGGAGGCTGGCCTGAAGCCGGGCAAGGACATCAAGGTCGTCTCTATCGATGGCGTGCCGGACATCTTCAAGGCGATGGGCGACGGCGAGGCGAACGTGACGGTTGAGCTCACCCCCAACATGGCGGGCCCGGCGCTCGATGCTCTGATCGCGTACAAGAAGGATGGCACCGCGCCGAAGAAATGGATTCAGACCGAATCCAAGGTCTTCACGCCCGAGACGGCCAAGGCCGAGTACGAGAAGCGCAAGGATCTGTACTGAGCTTTCGACCACGGTGGCGGCAGGCGCGACGGCGCCTGTTGCCTCACAGGTTTCGCCGGAGACGGCGACGTCGCGGTGAGCGGGCAAGGCGGCATGCAGGCAATGAACGATCGGCCCGGTCTCCTTGAGATCAGCGGCCTCACAAAGGGATTTCCCGGGGTTCAGGCTCTCGATCGCGTGGATTTCACGCTGCGTGCGGGCGAGATCCACGGCCTTCTAGGCGAGAACGGCGCCGGCAAGTCGACCCTGATCAAGGTACTGACCGGGGTCTTCAGGCGCGATGCGGGAAGCATCCGCCTCGATGGCCGCGACATCGACGCGAGGGACCCCGCGGATGCCCTCTCGCTCGGGATCGGAACCGTCTACCAGGAGGTCAATCTCCTCCCTAATCTCTCCGTGGCGGAAAACCTCTTCATCGGTCGGCAGCCGCATCGTTTCGGCCTCGTCAGGACCGGCGAGATGCGCCGGCGCTCGGCCGAACTCCTCTCGACCTACGGCCTCGACATCAACGTGGCCGACCCGTTGGGCAGCTTTTCCGTCGCCGTTCAGCAGATCGTCGCGATCGCCCGTGCCGTCGATCTCTCCGCCAAGGTGCTGATCCTGGACGAGCCGACCGCCAGCCTCGACGCCCAGGAGGTCGGAACGCTCTTCGGTATTCTCCGCGACCTGAAGGCGCGCGGCATCGGGATCGTCTTCGTGACCCACTTTCTCGACCAGGTCTATGCTGTGTGCGACCGGATCACCGTTCTCCGCAACGGGCGGCTTGTCGGCTCCCGTCACATGGCGGAACTGCCGCGCATCGAGCTCGTCTCGATGATGCTGGGCCGCGAACTCGCGGCGGAAGCCCTCCACCGCAACCAGCGGTCCTCCGTCACCGGCGCTCCCCTCGTGGCGTTCGAGAATTACGGCCGACGCCGCCTCCTCGAACCGTTCGATCTGGCCGTTCGCTCGGGCGAGGTCGTCGGGCTCGCGGGCCTCCTCGGATCGGGCCGTACCGAAACGGCGAAGCTCGTTTTCGGAATCGAGAGGGCGGACAGCGGACAGGCTTATGTCGACGGCAAGCCCGTGCGAATCGCATCGGCCCGGGATGCGTCCCGGCTACGCTTCGGCTTCACCCCAGAGGACCGCAAGACGGAGGGCATCGTCGCGGAACTGTCGATCCGGGAGAACATCATCCTGGCCCTTCAGGCACAGCGTGGCTGGTTGCATAAGCTTCCCAGGCGCAAGCAGGATGAGATCGCAAACCGCTTCATCAGGCTGCTCGACATCCGCACTTCCGATGCGGAGAAGCCGATCGGCCTTCTCTCGGGCGGCAACCAGCAGAAGGCGCTGCTGGCGCGCTGGCTTGCGACCGAGCCGCGCTTTCTCATCCTCGACGAGCCGACCCGCGGCATCGATGTGGGCGCCCATGCCGAGATCATCCGCCTGATCGAACGCCTTTGCGAGGATGGCCTTGCCCTGCTCGTCATCTCGTCCGAGCTGGAGGAGATCGCGTCCTACAGTGACCGCGTCGTCGTGCTCCGCGACCGGAAACACGTGCGCGAGCTTTCGGGCGGCGATGTGAATGCCGATACCATCATGACGACGATCGCGAGCCACCAATGAGCAGCGTCATGCAGGCCGTCGCCCCTCGATCGCTTCCCAAGGGCTTGCCGCAGATCGCGGCGCTCGCGGTCGTTCTTCTCGTCAATTGGCTGGTGTTCCGCGACTTCTTCGCCCTTCGCCTCCAGGACGGGCGCCTCTTCGGCAGCCTGATCGACGTGCTCAACCGCGGTGCCCCGGTCGCGATCTTGGCGCTCGGGATGACCCTCGTCATTGCGACCCGCGGCATCGATCTCTCGGTCGGCGCGGTGATGGCCATTGCCGGAGCCATGGCCGCCACCCTGACGGCGCAGGGCTACCCGCTTCCCATGGCGCTGGCGGCGGCCGTCGGCATCGGGTTGGCTTGCGGCCTCTGGAACGGAATCCTCGTGGCGGTTCTCGAAATCCAGCCCTTCGTCGCGACCCTCATTCTCATGGTGGCGGGGCGCGGCTTCGCGCAGCTCATCACCGAAGGGAAGATCATCACCTTCGTCAGTGAAGGCTTCGCCGCGATCGGCAGCGGCTCCTTCCTGATGCTGCCGATGCCTGTCGTCATCGCGCTCGCGATGCTGCTCGTCACCCATCTCGTCGTCCGCTGGACTGCTTTGGGCCTGTTCATCGAAGCCATCGGCGCGAATCTGCGCTCGAGCGCCTATGCGGGCATCGGCACGAAGGCCGTCATCATCGCGGTCTATATGTGGTGCGGCCTGTGCGCGGCCATCGCGGGCCTCATCGTCACGGCGGACATCCGCGGCGCGGATGCCAACAATGCGGGTCTCTGGCTGGAGCTCGACGCCATCCTGGCGGTGGTCATCGGCGGAACGTCGCTCTTCGGCGGTCGGTTCAGCCTGGGCCTGTCGGTCGTGGGGGCGCTCATCATTCAGGCCATGAACACGGGCATTCTACTCAGCGGCTATCCGCCGGAATACAACCTGATCGTGAAGGCCTTCGTCGTGCTGGCGGTTCTGCTGGCGCAGTCGCCCGTCCTTGCGGCCTTCCGGGCAATCTGGAGAAGGGGTAAGGCATGATGCGCCGTCACCTGCCGGTTCTGATCACTTTGGCGGTGTTCGTCGCAGGCTACCTGATCTGCCTCGCGCAGTTCCCGAGCTTCGCCTCGACCCGCGTCATCGGCAATCTGCTCACCGACAACGCCTTCCTGGGCATCGTCGCGGTCGGAATGACCTTCGTCATTCTCTCGGGCGGGATCGACCTCTCGGTCGGCTCCGTCATCGCGTTCACGGGCGTCTTCCTCGCTGTGGCGATCGAGCGTTACGGCATCAACCCCTATCTGGCCTTCGGTCTGATCCTCGGGATCGCGGCTCTGTTCGGCGCCGGCATGGGCGTGCTGATCCATGCTTTCCAGCTTCCGGCCTTCATCGTCACGCTGGCCGGGATGTTCCTGGCGCGCGGCATGTGCTTCGTGCTTACGACGGATTCCATTCCGATCGATGCCCCGGCCTATGGCCAGATCACGGATATCGCGTTTCATCTTCCGGGAGGAGGGCGCCTGACCTTCATCCCGATGGCCATGCTCCTGGTCTTCGCAGCCGGCATCGTGCTGGCGCATTTCACGCGCTTCGGGGCGAATGTCTACGCTCTCGGCGGCAACCGGACGTCGGCACAGCTGATGGGTGTTCCGGTGGGGAAGACCACGGTCAGGATCTATATGCTGTCGAGTTTTCTGGCGGCCTTGGCGGGAATTGTCTTTTCTTTCTACACCTCTGCGGGCTATTCCCTCGCAGCAACCGGGGTCGAGCTCGACACGATCGCGGCCGTCGTCATCGGCGGCACGCTTCTGACGGGAGGCTCCGGGACAATCATCGGCACGCTGGTCGGGGTGCTCATCCAGGGATTGATCCAAACCTACATCACCTTCGAGGGAACCTTGAGTTCCTGGTGGACGAAGATCGCGATCGGGGCCCTCCTGTTCGCCTTCATCGTCCTTCAGCGGGGGCTGTCGGCGGCATCCATCCGGGCAAGGTAGGGGTAAGGCAGCTCATGGTTTTGGCAAACGATCTGCAGAAGCCCGCGAGAACGCGATCCGCCCACGATCTCGTGGCGCACGGCATCGGCCAGAACATCATGAGAGGGCGTTTTCCCGTCGGCAGCATCCTGCCGGGCGACGCCGAGCTGATGGAGCTGTTCGGCGTCTCGCGGACGGCCCTCCGCGAGGCCCTGAAGACCCTTGCGGCGAAAGGGCTCATCGAGTCCAAGACCAAGGTCGGCACGAAGGTCCTGGACCGGAACAACTGGAACATGTTCGATGCCGATATCCTCGAATGGCACCTCGAACTCGGGGTCGACGCGAAGTTTCTCGGGTGGCTTTTCGAGATCCGCCAGACGCTCGAGCCCTTCGCCTGCGCCACCGCGGCGCTGCGACGGAGCCTCAAGCAACTCGAGCACATGCGCAGCGCCCTTCAGGCGATGTATGGCTGCGCGACCAACCGGCAGGGCTTCACCAAGGCCGATCTCGCCTTTCATCAGGCCATCCTGGAGGCCTCCGGCAACCCGTTCCTGCAATCCATCGGCTCCGTCATCGGCGCGGCGCTTGCGACGTCCTTCACGATCAGCTCGCCCGTATCGAGCGATGACAGCTTCCGGAAGGTCATGGAGCAGCATCAGTCCGTCTTCGATGCGATCGAGCGGCAGGCCCCCCTGGCAGCCAGCCAGGCCATGTCCGCCCTGATCATGCAGGCTGCCGAGCGCATCCGGATCAAGCACGGACAAGACGCTCTCACGTGCATCGAAACCCACGCCTTTTCAAGCGATTAGACGAACTCCATCCCCCAGGGCCGGGCCGGACGCGATCAGCTCCAGGCCCTTCTCTATGGAAAATTGTATTATAGTATTATTGGGCGATTGAGCGCGTGACTTTCACGGGCAAATCGCCTGATATGCGATCCTCAAGGGCTCCTGCAGAAGAGCCCGCTCAGGATGCCGGCGCTTGGACGATCCTCTCCGGATGAGGGCGGCCCAGGCCGCCTAGGCCCGCCGTATCGGAACTCTAGATATGAGCCGGCACAACCATGGACCGCCCGGCTCGGCCATAGGATCATAAGGGAGAACGACCTTGAGGACTTTCACGACTGCAATCGCAGCGTTGGCGATCGGAGCTGCGGGCCTTCTCAACCCGGCTCTGGCGCAGGATAAGGGCACCGTGGGCGTGGCCATGCCGACGAAATCGTCCGCGCGCTGGATTGACGACGGCAACAACATGGTCAAGGCGCTGAAGGAGAAGGGCTACAATGTCGACCTTCAATACGCCGAAGACGACATTCCGAACCAGCTCGCCCAGATCGAGAACATGATCACCAAAGGCGCCAAGGCGCTGGTGATCGCCTCCATCGACGGCACCACCCTGTCGGACGCTCTGCAGCAGGCCGCCGACAAGGGGATCAAGGTCATCGCCTATGATCGCCTCATCCGCAATTCGAAGAATGTCGACTACTATACGACGTTCGACAACTTCCAGGTCGGCGTTCTGCAGGGCGGCTACATCGAGAAGGCTCTGGGCCTCAAGGACGGGAAAGGTCCGTTCAACATCGAGCTCTTCGGCGGCTCGCCCGACGACAACAACGCCTACTTCTTCTACAACGGCGCTATGTCGGTGCTCGAGCCCTACATCAAGAGCGGCAAGCTCAAGGTGCAGAGCGGTCAGATGGGCATGGACAAGGTCTCGACCCTGCGCTGGGACGGCGCCGTCGCCCAGGCGCGCATGGATAACCTGCTCTCCGCCTACTACACCGACAAGCGCGTGGATGCGGTGCTCTCACCTTATGACGGCCTGAGCATCGGCATCATCTCCTCGCTGAAGGGCGTCGGCTACGGTTCCGCCCAGCAACCCATGCCGATCATCACCGGCCAGGATGCCGAAGTGCCTTCGGTGAAGTCGATCCTCGCGAAGGAGCAGACCCAGACGGTCTTCAAGGATACCCGCGAGCTCGCCAAGGTCACGGCCAACATGGTCGATGCCGTTCTGTCGGGCAAGCAGCCGGACGTGAACGACACCAAGACCTACGAGAACGGCGTGAAGGTCGTTCCGGCCTACCTGCTGAAGCCGGTCAGCGTCGATGCCTCGAACTGGAAGGAAGTTCTGGTCGGCAGCGGTTACTACAAGGAAGACCAGTTCAAGTAAGGCTTGAACGGGTGAGGGACCCTGCGCCGTTGCGCAGGGTCCTTGCTCATTTCTGAAAGGCTCCGCGCCTTGTCCTCGAGTTGCCTGAGGTGTGAGCGATGAACGCGATCCTTGAGATGCGGGGGATCACCAAGACGTTTCCGGGCGTGAAGGCGCTGGACGACGTCAACATCACGGTGAAATCCGGCGAGATCCATGCGCTGGTCGGCGAGAACGGTGCCGGAAAGTCGACGCTGATGAAGGTCCTGAGCGGCGTCTATCCGCACGGCTCCTATTCCGGGCAGATCGTCTACGAGGGGCAGGAGCGTCGTTTCAAAGGCATCGCCGACAGCGAAGAGCTCGGCATCATCATCATCCACCAGGAGCTGGCCCTCGTGCCGCTTCTGTCGATTGCGGAAAACATCTTTCTCGGCAACGAGCAGGCGACATACGGGGTCATCGACTGGTCGGCGGTTTTCGCCCGCACGAAGGAGCTGCTCAAGGTCGTGGGCCTCGACGAGGCGCCCGATACCCTGGTGACCAATATCGGCGTCGGCAAGCAGCAGCTCGTGGAAATCGCCAAGGCCCTTTCCAAAAGGGTCAAGCTGCTCATCCTGGACGAGCCTACGGCGAGCTTGAACGAGAAGGACAGCGACGCGCTCTTGAACCTGCTCCTGCAGTTCAAGGCGCAGGGCATTTCCTCGATCCTGATCTCGCACAAACTCAACGAGATATCGAAGGTCGCCGATTCCATCACCGTGCTCCGTGACGGCGGCACGGTCGAAACCCTGGATTGCAAGGCGGAGGCGATCAGCGAGGACCGGATCATCCGCGGCATGGTCGGGCGGACCATGGCCGACCGCTACCCGAAGCGGCAGGCGGATGTCGGAGAGACGATCTTCCAGGTCGAGAACTGGTCGGCCTACCATCCCCTTCATTCGAACGTGCAGGTGGTCAAGAACGTCAACCTGAGCATCCGGCGCGGCGAGATCGTCGGCATCGCAGGCCTGATGGGCGCGGGCCGGACGGAATTCGCCATGAGCCTCTTCGGCCGCAGCTACGGTCAGAACGTGTCCGGCCGGGTTCTCTTACGCGGCAAGGAGATCGATGTCGGCACGGTCGAGAAAGCCGTTGCGAACGGGATCGCCTACGCCACGGAGGACCGGAAAACCTACGGCCTCGTTCTCGAAGAGGATATCCGCAAGAACATCACATTGGCGAATCTCGAAGGGGTATCGAGCAGGCTCGTCATCGACGACATCAGGGAGCTTGCCGTCGCCAACGACTACCGGGCGAGGATGCGGATCCGCTCCGCCAACGTCTTCCAGGAAGCGGTGAACCTGTCGGGCGGCAACCAGCAGAAGGTCGTCCTGAGCAAGTGGCTCTTCTCCGACCCGGAGATCCTCATCCTGGACGAACCGACCCGTGGAATCGACGTGGGCGCCAAGTATGAGATCTATACGATCATCAACGGGCTGGCCGAGGCCGGCAAGGGCGTCCTGCTGATCTCGTCCGAGATGCCGGAGCTGCTCGGCATGTGCGATCGGATCTACGTGATGAACGAGGGGGCGATCATCGCGGAGCTCGATGTCGCCGAGGCCTCACAGGAAAAAATCATGCATGCTATCGTCAAGTCGGGGAGGCGCTGAGATGGATACGAGAACCGCCGACGAGCTTCACGTGTCCCAGCCGACGTCTTGGCTGGACTTCGTCAAATCCCACTTCCGAGACTACGGAATGCTGCTGTCGCTCCTGGCGATCATGCTGTTCTTCCAGGTCGTGACCGATGGCACCCTGTTGCGCCCGCTCAATCTCACGAACCTGGTTCTGCAGAACAGCTACATCGTCATCATGGCGCTCGGCATGCTGCTCGTCATCGTGGCAGGCCATATCGACCTCTCGGTCGGCTCCATCGTCGGATTCGTCGGCGGCCTGGCCGCGATCATGATGGTCCGGTGGGGCATCGATCCCGTCACGACGACGATCGCATGCCTTGCCGTCGGCGGCCTGATCGGCGCGGCCCAGGGCTACTGGGTGGCCTATTTCAAGGTACCGTCCTTCATCGTGACCCTTGCGGGCATGCTCGTTTTCAAAGGGCTGACGCTGGCCCTTCTCGGCGGCATGTCGGTCGGACCGTTTCCGGTCGTGTTCCAGCGTCTCAGTTCCGGCTTCATTCCCGACGTCTTCGGCGGGGAGGGGTTCAACTACACCGCCCTGTTCCTCGGCGTGGCAAGCGTCGCGGCCTTGGTTTACTTCAGCGCCCGCAGCCGTGCGAACCAGCTCAAACACAATGTGGGGACTGCGCCCTTCGGCCTTTTCGTCTTCAAGAACGCTCTCCTGGCGGTCCTCGTCGTCGCGTTTTGCTATCTGCTGGCGACCTACCGGGGCCTGCCCAACGTTCTCGTCATCATGGCGGTGCTGATCGCGCTCTATGCCTTCGTGACCAACCGCACGACGATCGGCCGGCGCATCTACGCTCTGGGCGGCAACGAGAAGGCGGCTAAACTCTCGGGCATCAAGACCGAGCGGCTGACGTTTCTCACTTTCGTGAACATGGGGGTGCTCGCGGGGCTCGCGGGCCTCATCTTCGCCGCGCGTCTCAACACGGCGACCCCGAAGGCCGGTCTCGGCTTCGAGCTCGATGTCATCGCGGCCGTTTTCATCGGCGGCGCATCGGCGACGGGCGGCGTCGGAAAGGTCACCGGGGCCGTCATCGGCGCCTTCGTCATGGGCGTCATGAACAACGGCATGTCGATTCTCGGAATCGGGATCGACTATCAGCAGGTCATCAAGGGCCTGGTGCTGCTCGCAGCCGTGTCCCTCGACGTCTACAATCGGAAGAAGTAACACAAGGCCACGCTCCATAGCGGGACATATTAGGCTTAGACCGGGCGGCCTTGCCGTCTTGCCTTTCAGGAGGGAAGGGCGCATCTGGGCCTGCACAGGGAACGGAGAATGCAAATGACGAAGAATTACATTGCGGGCGAATGGGTTGGGGCGTCCGAGGCCTCCCCGAACCTCAACCCGTCCAACACCCAGGACGTGATCGGCGAGTTCGCCCGCGCCTCGGCCGCCGAGGCGCAGGCCGCCATCGATGCCGCCTACGAGGCGTTCCCGGCCTGGGCGCATTCCTCCATCCAGACCCGCCACGACCTCCTCAAGGCGGTCGGCGACGAGATCCTGGCCCGCAAGGACGAGCTCGGCCGCCTGCTCTCGCGCGAGGAGGGCAAGACCCTGCCCGAGGGCATCGGCGAGGTCGCCCGCGCCGGCCAGATCTTCCAGTTCTTCGCCGGCGAAACCTTGCGCATGGCCGGCGACAAGCTGGCCTCCGTGCGCCCGGCCGTCGACGTCGAGATCACCCGCGAGCCGGTCGGCGTGGTCGGCCTGATCACGCCCTGGAACTTCCCGATCGCGATCCCGGCCTGGAAGATCGCGCCGGCGCTCGCCTACGGCAACACCGTGGTGTTCAAGCCGGCCGAGCTGGTGCCGGCCTCCGCCCATGCGCTCGCCGAGATCATCATCCGGGCCGGCGTGCCGGCGGGCGTGTTCAACCTGGTGATGGGCAAGGGCTCGGTGGTCGGCGAGGCCATGCTGCAGAGCCCGAAGGTGGCCGCGATCTCGTTCACCGGCTCGGTGCCGACCGGCCGCCGGGTCGCCCAGACCTGCATCACGGCCGACCCGATGAAGAAGGTCCAGCTCGAGATGGGCGGCAAGAACCCGATGGTGGTGCTCGACGATGCCGACCTGACGGTGGCGGTCGAGTGCGCCGTCAACTCGGCCTTCTTCTCGACCGGGCAGCGCTGCACCGCGTCCTCGCGCCTGATCGTGACGGAGGGCATTCACGACCGCTTCGTGGCCGCGATGCAGGCGCGCATGCAGGGGCTGGTGATCGACGATGCCCTGAAAAGCGGCACCCAGATCGGCCCGGTGGTCGACCAGAGCCAGCTCGACCAGGACCTGAAATACATCAGGATCGGCCAGGACGAAGGCGCCCGGCTGGTGGCCGGCGGCGAGCTGTTGAAGCGCGAGGCGCCCGGGTTCTATCTTTCGCCGGCGCTGTTCACGGAGGTGGACAACCGCATGCGGGTGGCGCGCGAGGAGATCTTCGGGCCGGTCGCGACGGTGATCCGGGCCAAAGACTATGACGAGGCGCTGGCGATTGCCAACGACACGCCGTTCGGGCTGTCGTCGGGCATCTGCACCACGAGCCTGAAGCATGCCGGCCACTTCAAGCGCCATGCCGAGGCCGGCATGGTGATGGTCAACCTGCCGACCGCGGGCGTCGACTATCACGTGCCGTTCGGCGGCCGCAAAGGTTCGTCCTATGGGCCGCGCGAGCAGGGCCGCTACGCGCAGGAGTTCTACACCACGGTCAAGACCGCTTACACCTTCGACGGCAACGGACCTTACGTGCCCAAGACCAAGGGCAGCGAATAAACCCGACTCAGGGCGTTGCAGCATCCGTGTACTGCAACGCCCTGGCCGATGCACATCCAGACGAGAGTTCCATGACCCAGACGATTTACGGCTCCCTGAAGGACAAGACGATCCTGATCACCGGGGGCGCCAGCGGTATCGGCGAGAGCATTGCGCGGTCCTTTCATGCGCAGGGCAGCAAGGTCGCCATCCTCGATTACAATGCGCAAGCCGGTGAGGGATTGGCGAGGGAACTCGGCGAGCGGGTGCATTTCGAGCACAACGACGTCCGCGATGTCCCGGCCCTGCAGGCCGCCATCCGCCGCGCGAGCGAGGCACTCGGCGCCATCACGATTCTGGTCAACAACGCGGCGAGGGACGATCGGCACACGGTCGATCAGGTCACCCCGGACTACTGGCGGGAGCGGTTCGCCACGAACCTCGACCATCAGTTCTTCGCGGCCCAGGCGGTGCTTCCGGACATGGAAAAGGCCGGTGAGGGATCGATCATCAATATGGGCTCGACGAGCTACATGGTAAGCGATGATTCCTTCGTGGCCTACAAGACGGCGAAGTCCGCCGTGGTCGGCCTGACCCGCGCCCTGGCCCGGGAGTTGGGGCCCAAGAACATCCGCGTGAACTGCATCGTGCCCGGTTGGATCATGACCCAGCGTCAGATCGACCTCTGGCTCACTCCGGAAGGAGAAAAGGAGTTGCTGAAGCGGCAATGCGTCAAGCGTAAGCTGGTGCCTCAGGACATCGCGAATTTCGCCCTTTTCCTCGGCTCCGACGATTCGAGCGCAATGTCGGCCCAGACCTATCTCGTGGACGGCGGCTGGGTCTGAGAACGCTGTCGCGCCATTCTCCAGTGACCGAAAGCCGGCCTTCAGGCCGGCTTTTCGTTTGGGACAGCGCGCGACATCCTTGGGAACTGAGGATACGGCCGTTGGCTCGGGAGCCGAGGCAGTGTCGCAAGTTTCCCGCAAGCATGGAATCCCATGCTGGTTCCCGGCAGAGCAGATTCGGCTCGCGGGGGGACTTCAGATGGCGACCTTGTTGACCTGTGCGGTGATTGCATCGATGGCGGGGCTCATCGTTCCCCCGACCTTCAAGATCATGAGCATGGATCGCAATGGAAGGATGGAACTGCGCGGCGGTAGGACCGCCTTTGCGCCAGAATAACCGGACCCGGTCCGGACATCTTTCTGTCCGTCCTGCTCGCGCAGGCGAGGTCGCGGATTGCTGCAGCATCGGACCAAAAAGTGGATTTGCACTTTTGGGATCCATCCGATGCGTTCTCCTCGGATGAGAGCATCGCTTGCTGCGAAAAACCGGGCCCACTTTTTCGCACGATGCGCTAGTGCGGTCCGCTGGGTCCGCACGATGCTCTAGGCAGCGCTTCAGTCGGAATCGAGGCTGATGCCGTCTCTGGTCCAATTCCAGACCGTGTAAAGCGCGCCGTTGCGATCGAGAACATAGACGTTGTGGTGCGCCGACGCACCGGCGCGATAGGCCGAGGTCACGGCGAACCTGAGCGCAGTGGTCCGAAAATGGAAGGCACCGAGGTCGCGGCCCTGGTGCAGGACAGACCAACGTCGGTCGCGGTATGCAACGCAATACGCTTCGTGGGGCATTCAGGCTCCTCCGAAGTGGTTTAGTCGTCGAACGATGTGGGTTTGCTAAACGCCGTGAACGATCGGCGCAACCCTAGGATCGCGTTTATTTAGCCGCAGGAGGTTAAGGAACTGTGGATCTACGGCAGGTCCGACCCTGCACGTATATCGAGTTCAAACACGAACGACGTTGAGCGCGAGGCTCAGGAGGCCGAGGCCTACTGCCAGCACGAAAAGATCGCAAATCTTTGCGAGAGCATCGGTGCCGGGATGTGAATTTCTATCGTTCATGGCAAAATATTAACCAAATTTCGATGCGCCGAGCAATAGTGCTTAAGGTCAACGATCTCTTTCCGGGAGGCGGGCGGCCTTATGCCGCCGGGTCCTGGCAGACATCGACCCATTCGGCTCCGACGAGGGCCGCCATGCGTTCGGGTCCGATTCGGACCGCCGTATGGATGGATCCGGCAGCGGGAACCACTTCGTCAAAAGCCTTGAGGGAAATATCGCAATAGATCTGCAATGACGTTGCGAGGCCGAACGGGCATACGCCTCCGACCGGGTGGCCCGTCAGCGACTGCACCTGTTCGGCATCCAGCATCGTTGCCTTGCCTCCGAACGCCGCCTTCACTTTCCTGTTGTCGAGACGGGTATCGCCGCGGGTCACCACCAGGAAGTTGCGGTCACCCACACGGAGAGACAGGGTTTTCGCAATCCGCCCCGGCACCACCCCATGGGCCTCCGCTGCCTGCGTCACAGTGGCCGTGCTCGTTTCCATCTCAATAATCTCGATGTCCGGTGCTTTTGCCGAGAAAAATGCGCGGACGGATTCAAGACTCATTGCTCGCGACTCCCGAGAGGATGAAGGGACACGGCAGGGATACACAACGTGTCGCGGCAAAGAAAGGCGCTTGACGTCGCAAGCGACACAATATTACGATTGTGTCGGTTTCGGCGTGTCTGATCATCCCGGCTACTGGAAGACGAGCCAGGTGATCAGCATGAGAGGCGCGATGATACCGAGCACGAACGGCACGATGTGGTGGGCCATGGCGATCATCCTTCGATGATCGAATCTTGCATGACGGAAGCTTCCGGTCGGTGAGCTGCCGCACATGGACATGCGGACGCACTTGCTGCCGTATCGGCTTGCCCGAACTCGCACTCCCGGTGCCATGTCTTGCGCTCACGGATGGAGCGCACCAGCGCATCGTGTGAAAAAGTGGATCCGGTTTTTCGCGAGAACGATGCGCTCCTCTAGAAGAGAGCATCGGATTCGATTCCAAAAGTGGATTCCACTTTTGGGTCCGATGCTCTACTTTCACCCGGGTCGGTCAGCGTGCCGTCTCAGCAAGAACCCTTGGAATGCCGCTTCTGTCTCCTGAACAATGCCGGGCTGCGCGTGGTCTCCTCGACTGGACCCAGGAAGAGCTGGCGGAACGTGCCAATGTCTCGCGCAGCACGATCCGCGATTTCGAGAATGGGCGTCATTGCCTGCATCCCGTGACCGCAGCCCAGGTCGCCGCTGCCTTCGAAGACGGCGGAGCCCAATTGATCCCGTCCGGGGAAGCCGGTCCAGGCGTGAGGCTCCGGAAACCGACGGGTTAACGCCGGGCGTGCTGGCAACTTCGCCTCATCGCGTCAGTTCTCCTCTGGAGAGACCAGATTTCCCGTATCGTCCGCAGGTGGAATGTCGGCGCTGCCTTCCGTGCGGTCGCGGTAGAGCGCGGCACGGACGAGGAGCATCAAGGTCACCGGGGTGGTCAGGGTGACGAACACGGCAATGAGGATTTCATGAAGAACGGGGCGGGCCTCAAGCACACTGAAGAAGAGGGCCGATCCAGCCAGGATGCTGGCCATGCCGACGGTGGTGCCGAGCGTCGGTGCGTGAACGCGCGCATAGAAGCTGCCGAGCCGAAGGAGACCGATCGACCCGATGAGGGTGACGCCTGCCCCCAGCAGCACAAAAAATGCCGTCAACAGCGCGGCCCAGGCCGGCAGTTCGCCCGCTCCGCTCATTCGATGACCTCGCCGCGCATGAGGAACTTCGCGAGCGCGACGGTCGCCACGAAGCCGAGGAGCCCCATGATGAGGGCCGCCTCGAAGTAGAACGTGTTGCCGACCCTGATGCCGAAGGTCAGAACCAGCAGAAGCGCGTTCACATAGAGCGTATCGAGCCCCAGGATGCGATCCTGCGCCCGCGGACCTACGAGGAGGCGATAGGTTGCGCAGCACATGGCGAGACCGAGCATCACCTGTGCCGCGAGGATGGACCATGAGAAAATGAGATTGCTCATTCGAAGATCTCCATCAGCAGGCGCTCGTAGCGGTACTTGATCGTTTCGATCCATACGGTCTCATCGATCAGATCCAGCACATGAAGCAACAGGGTGCCTTTGGCGGCGTCGTAACTCACCCAGATCGTACCGGGCGTCGATGTGATGATGATGGACAGAACCGCGAGCCCGTGGCGGCTGCGCATGTCGAGCGGGATCGTCATGAAGCCGGCATTCGCTCCGGGCTCCCGAGACCGGACGATGATCCGTCCGACGGCGATGTTCGAACGCAGAATGTCGAACAACACCAAGCCCAGGAGCCGCAGGGCTGCAAAGGGGCGGCGGACCCGAGGCTTGTCCGGCCTCAGCGCCGCCATGGCCCACGAGCCTAAAACGGCGAGCACGCTGCCAAGGATCACATGCCCGGCCGACAGGGATTGGTTCAGGAGAAGCCACAGGGCAAGGAGCGCCGCTGAGAGTAGCGGGAAGGGCAGGAACCAGCTCATGGAGTGTTCGCCTCGCGGGCATGTTCCGTCTTCGGCCGGGACAGCACGCCGCTGACGTAGCTCTGTGGCTCGCGCAGCGCCTGAGTGGTCGCGTCAAGGTAGCGCATGACCGGGCCACCCGCGATCGTGAGGCCGAGGCAGAGGGCCAGAAGGCAAAGCACCGGTGCGATCTCGATGACCCGAACTCTGGGGACGCTGTCGTCCAGACGTGCCCAGAAGGTGCTGATGCCGGTTCGCGTCATCGCGATCAGCGTCGCAAGCCCTGAGACGATCAGCAACCCGATCAGCACCCAGGTCTGCGTGCCGATGGCGCCCTCGGTTCCCAACATCGCAGCCATGATGGCGAATTTCGCAATGAATCCGGACAGGGGCGGGAGACCCGCCAGGAGCAGGGCGCAGGCGATGAAGCTGCCGCCGAGGAGAGCGATGGTCGCCGGAATGGCGACGCCTACTTCCTCTTCGAAGAGGTCGTCTTCGCCGTAGGCCTCCATCGTCACGGCCAGCACGTCGGCGCCGGGATCGCGCATGCGCTCGACAAGCTCCACGAGCAGGAAGAAGGCGGCGATCGCCAGCGTGGAGCTGACAAGGTAGAACAGCGCCGGACCGACGACCGCGCTGTTTCCCGTGCCGATGGCTGCGACGAGGGTGCCGGACGAGATGAGGACGCTGTACCCGGCAAGCCGCGACATGGATTGCGAGGCCAGGACGCCCACCGTACCGAACACGATCGTCAGCATGCCGGCCAGGAGCAGCCACATGCCGCCGAAGCCCGCCAGCGACCCGGCATCAGCCCCGAACATCAGCATCCAAAGGCGCAGAACCACATAGATCCCGAGCTTGCTCATGATCGCGAAGACTGCCGCCGCGGGCGCGGAGGCGGCCGCATAGGTGGTCGGAAGCCAGAAACACAGCGGCCACACGCCGGCCTTCATCAGGAAGGCCGTGCCGAGGATTGCGGCGGCAGTCGCCATGAGCGCGGCGTCCCCGGGGGAGAGGTGGGGAATGCGTGAAGCCAGATCCGCCATGTTGAGGGTGCCGGTCACGCCGTATGCGAGGCTCGCCCCGATCAGGAACAGGAACGAAGCGGTCAGATTAATGGCGACATAGGCCAGGCCGGCCCTGACGCGAAGCAAACCGGCTCCGTGGAGGACAAGCCCGTAGGAGGCGGCCAGCAGCACCTCGAAGAACACGAAGAGATTGAACAGGTCGCCGGTCAGGAAGGCCCCGTTGAGACCCATGAGCTGGATCTGAAAAATCGTGTGGAATCTCGGTCCCGCACGATGCCACCGCGCGAGCGAGTAGAGCAGGGATGCGAAACCGAGCACGCTCGTCAGAACGAGCATCAGCGCGGACAGGCGGTCCAGCACGAGCACGATTCCGAAGGGCGCGGGCCAGTTGCCGAGCCGGTACACCATGACGGACGAGGCGTCCGCGGCAGCCGGCGCGGTATCGGCCATCCGCAGCAGGGCGATCGAGATGGTCAGCAGCCCGAGTGTCGTCGCGATTCCGAGCGTGCCCTTGAGGAGACGGTGGCGCTCGTCGAGAAGGAGCATCACGGCGCCGGATACGAGCGGCAGCAGGATCGGCAGGATGATGAGATGATCGAGCCAGGTCATCCTTGCGCGTCCTCCCGGCCGTCGACGTGATCGGTTCCCGTGAGGCCGCGCGATGCCAGCAGGACGACCAGGAAGAGGGCGGTCATCGCGAAGCCGATGACGATGGCCGTAAGGACCAGCGCCTGCGGAAGCGGGTCCGCGTAGAGCGCCGGGTCGGTCGCCTGCGCATTCTCGAGGACCGGCGCCGCGCCGGTCTTGAGCCGTCCCATGGCGAAGATGAACAGATTGACCGCATAGGAGAGCAGGGACAGTCCGATAATGACTTGGAACGTGCGCGGGCGCAGCAGGAGCCAGACGCCCGAAGCGGTCAGGATGCCGACTGCCGCCGCGAAGATGAGTTCCATCATGCTTCGTCCCTCACGGTCGAAGGTTGCGGGGACGGCAGCGGCGCACGGGCCGTGCGGGGGCTGCGGACGGATTGGTGAGCCAGCGCGATCAGAATGAGCACGGTGGCGCCGACCACGACGGCGAAGACGCCGAGGTCGAACAGGAGCGCGGTCGCTGCAGGCACCTTTCCGAGGAGGGGAAGCTCCAGGTATTCGAAATGGGAGGTGAGGAAGGGACGTCCGAAAATCCACGCCCCTGCGCCGGTGAATACGGTGCAGAGGAGCCCCAGCCCCATCCAGCTGATCGGCAGAATGCGCAGCCTTGCCTCGACCCAGCGGGTTCCGCCCGCCATGTACTGAAGCACGAGGGCAATCGAGAGCGCGACGCCCGCCGCGAAGCCGCCGCCCGGGAGGTCGTGGCCGCGCAGGAACAGATAGATCGCGAACACGCCGATCACCGGGAAGAGCCACTGCATGATCACGGACGGGATCGCAAGATAATCCGAGAGCGTATCGCCGACGGTCCGGTCCGGGCTCGCGTCGTCATAGGCGTCCTGCATCTGCTGTTGCTCGGGTGCATCGACACTCTCCGGGGCCGGGCGGAACCTCCGAAGCAGTGAGAAGACCGTGATCGCCACCACGGCCAGAACCACGATCTCGCCGAAGGTATCGAAGCCGCGGAAATCGACCAGGATGACATTGACCACGTTGCGGCCGCCGCCCTCTGCGTAGGCGTTCTCGATGAAGTAGCGTGAAATGGTGTCGGGCAGAGGCTGCGTGAGCAGCGCATATACGATCAGCGACATGCCGGTGCCCGCCGCGATGGCCAGGGCCAGATCGCGTCCCCGTCGCAGTCTCGCGCGAAAGCCGACGAAGAGGCCCTCATCGGCCATCTCGAAGCGTTTCGGCATCCAGCGCAGGCCCAGCAGCAGCAGCACGGTGGTCACGATCTCGACCAGGAGCTGGGTGATGGCAAGGTCGGGCGCCGAAAACCACACGAAGGTGATGCAGGTGACCAGCCCGGCGGCTCCCATGAGAACCATGGCGGCGAGCCGGTGGTATTTGGCCTGATGGGCCGCACCGACGGCACAGAGGCAGCCGACGATCCACAGCAGAAGAAAGGCGGGATCGAACTCCGTGCTGACCCGGGAGCCCGCTCGCAGACCATGCTGATAGAGCGGCCAGAGCGCTGCCAGAACCGCGAAGGCCACCAGCAGGCGCAATTGCGGCTGGAGGCGGTTCGTGCCCATCAGCCGCTCCAGAGCGCGCGCCCAGCGCCAGGAAAGCGCGACGAGAATGCGCTCGAAGATGCGCTGGCCCTTGAGGCGCCGCATGAGCGGAGGTCCGTCGATGCCTTTCGCGAGATAGCCCTGCAAAAGCCAGTAGAGAAGAATGCCCACGGCGAGAGCGATGACGCTCATGAGGAGAGGCTCGTTGAAGCCGTGCCACACCGCGAGGCTGTAATACGGCATGTCCGGCCCCAGGACCGCGCGGACCGCCGCGGTGAGGAAGGGCTTGATGGTCAGCGCCGGCAGGATTCCCACGAGCAGGCAAAGCAGGACGAGAAGCTCGATGGGAAACCGCATCCAGTGCGGAGGCTCGTGCGGCGTGCGTGGCAGATCGGTCGCCGGCTTGCCGAAGAACACGCCATGGATGAATCGGAGGGAATAGGCCACGCTGAAGGCGCTGGCGAGCATGGCGAAGTAGGGCAGGGAGTGGTCGAGAAGCGAATCGACGTGATAGGCCGCGGCCTCGGCGAAGAACATCTCCTTCGAGAGAAAGCCGTTGAGCAGGGGCACACCGGCCATGGCGGCCGCCGCGACCATCGCCAGGGTGGCAGTGATCGGCATGAAGCGGAACAATCCGTTCAACTGCCGGATATCGCGGGTGCCGGCCTCGTGATCGATGATGCCGGCGGCCATGAAGAGCGACGCCTTGAAGGTCGCGTGGTTGATGGTGTGAAAGATCGCCGCGACCGCCGCCAGCGGACTGCCGAGCCCGAGCAGAAGCGTGATCAGGCCGAGATGGCTGATGGTGGAATAGGCAAGAAGGCCTTTCAGGTCCTGCTGGAAGATCGCCGCGTAAGCCCCGAGCAGAAGCGTGGAGAGGCCCGCCGTGACCACGATGTAGAACCAGGCGTCCGTCCCCGAAAGAACAGGCCAGAGCAGGGTGAGGAGGAACACGCCCGCCTTCACCATGGTGGCGGAATGCAGATAGGCCGAAACAGGAGTCGGCGCGGCCATGGCATGCGGCAGCCAGAAATGGAACGGGAACTGCGCGCTCTTGGTGAGAGCCCCCAGCAGGATCAGAATCAAAGCGGGCAGATAGAGGTCGCTGCCGCGAATTCGGGCGCCGGACGCAAGGACCCGATCCAGATCGTAGCTGCCGACGATATGGCCGATCAGGAGGACGCCGACGAGAAGGCACAGGCCGCCTGTGGCCGTGACCGTCAGAGCCATGCGCGCCCCTTCGCGTGCGCTTGCGTTATGATGCCAGTAGCCGATGAGCAGGAAGGAGAAGAGGCTGGTCATCTCCCAGAAAAAGACCAGCTGGATCAGATTCCCGGAGAGCACGATGCCCAGCATCGCGCCCATGAAGGCGAGAAGGAAGGCGAAAAAGCGCGGCACCGGATCGGCCGGAGACATATAGTAGCGCGCATAGAGCACGACCAGAAAGCCGATCCCCGTCACCAGCATGGCGAAGAGCCAGGTGAAGCCGGTCATCCTCAACGTAAAATCCAGCCCCAGCGTCGGCAGCCACTCCACGCTCAGGCGCAGCACGCCGCCATGGCTGACGGCGGGATACTGGGCGGCTGTGAGGACCGTTCCGCAGAATGCAATGGTTCCGGCCAGGAAGGCCGCGCCATTCCTGGCGTCCTGACGCAGGAACGCAGCGACGAGACTCCCGATGAACGGAAGGATGACGACGGCCAGGAGGGGCGTGTCAATGGGCATAAGGTGAGCGATCTCCTTCCGGGTGGGGAGCGCGGGCGGAACTCCGAGATGGGGTGTTATGTCGCCCAATATGGTTGACGTCCCAGGCCGGAAGCAAGGCCATTACCAGATAAATTTGGCGTTATGGCAGAGCGGGAGAGCTTTTGGGGCCTTCATCTGCCAGATGTGATGTGAACGGCGTCCGGTGTATCGTTGCGTGCGGCTTTCCGTATCGATCAGGGGGATCGGCGGTGCGTTGCAGCGACTCACGGTTCCGGCCGTCGGCCGCCCGTTCCAAAGAAGGCCCGGGGGAGGAGTGCCGTCACTCCGCCGCCGCCACGCTGTTCAAGCCGCCCAGCCGCTGCAATGTCGCCGCATCCAGTTCCCGGGTCACGGGTATGCCGTTCTTGTATTGAAACGCTTCGATGGCTTGCCGTGTGCTCGGCCCAATGATGCCGTCTGCAGCGAGCAGACCGTATCCGAGCTTGGTGAGGGCCTTCTGGGCCGTCGAGACCAAGGCCTGATCCGGCTGATGAGACGTCGTCGATCCGGTCTCTGCAATGCTCGTCTGCTCGACCGTGGGCGACGTATTGCCGGCCGCACTCTGCCCAGCGGCGCCCGCCTGAACGCTGTCGCGGCGCTGCGTCAACTCCTCGATCTCCTTTCGCAATGCCGCGGTCTGCGATTGGAGAGACGCCAGGTCGGACTTCGCGGCCTCGGCCGTCTCGCGCTCGTGGAGCATCTGCATCTGGCTCCGGGCGAGTGTCGAGACCTGCTGCCTCAACTCGCGTTCGATACGGTCGGAGCGCTGACCGGAGAGGAACCACATGCCCCAGCCCGTCGCGGCTCCGATCGCGAGCGCCAGGATGAGGACATGGCTGAATATCCGCTGATCGGCCATGTGTCTTGCCGTCATCATTTCTCCTCGTGCTTGGTCGCGACAACACAAGGCCTTTGCTAAACCCCGCCAATGTGGCCCGAACGTGGCTGGGCAAACATTCCCGGCAAGCTGCCGACACACATTTCCGCAGACAGGATACGAGCGCCGGATCGCCGGAAGAGCACTGCGAATGCCCAAGGTTTCAGAGAGTACGGTCATGCTTTGACCATGATTTCAGCTAGGTTATTTCCAAACCGCTCGAGCCAATCTGAAACGGAATGTTGAAGGAACGATCGTGCCGCTGAAGCAGAAAGGACATAGAATCTATCTGAATCGCTCAGTTGTCGCTCTGCTGATCCTTGCAGGGATTACGGGTTGGAGCGTGTCTCTCTACTCCACGTGGAATCTTGCAGGGCTGGATGAGCAGCTCCGCATGCAGACGGCTGCATTGCAGGACTACCAAGCTCAATATTCGGCGCAACGCCAGAAGACCGAAGAGAGTGTCAAGGAACTCGCAAATCTCCGGCAGGAGCTTTCGAATGCCCAGTCGCAGATCCAGACGCTCACCACGCAATCCGAGCAAGCCGCCGCTGACATGGCGAAGGCACGGGAGCAGCTGGCCGCTGCGCAGCAGGGGGGAGCTTTTCCAGGCGTCGGAATGTCGCCGGAAATTCTGAGCATCAAGCCGCGCCCCACGAAAGAAGATGTCGTCGCCGCTCAGCAAGCCTTGTCACAGCTCCGTTTCGGAACGATCAAGGCCGACGGTGCGATGGGTCCCTCGACACGTGAAGCCATCGAGAAGTTTCAGCGCGCGGCTGGGCTTCCCGTTACGGGCGAACTCCATGCCCAGACGCTCGTGACGCTCATGAGATCGGCGAAGGTCATGGCGGCAGCACAAAGCGACGTTCCTTGAACGATCTCTTCGGGAGGCTGCGGCGTTGAGACCGGGTTCGTCCGGTGGGTCTAGGCGAATCGCGGATTTCACATCGTGTTCACAACCTGTTGAACGGGCGGCAAGCCGCTATGGAACTTGCCGGAATCGGACTGCACGTCGTCTTCCGGAATTTCATCACGTAAAAATTTACCAATGAGTAACCTCGCCTTGGAAGTTTGCGGGCTCCTGCAACACCAAGGCGAGTATCTCGTAGATGAAAATCACAAGCACGGCCCTTGCTATCGTCGTCCTTTCAAGCTCCTGCGCATTCGCGCAGAGCCCCCGCATGCTCGGATCGAACGAACGCTGGAGTGCTTGGAAGACGCGAGAAGGCAATATTTCCTCGTGTTACGCCTTTTCCGACGCGGCATCGAAGAAACCAGAGCAGCTCGATCATGGGCGAGTGACGTTGTTCGTTCGCTGGCTCGATCGCGGTGCGGTTCGGACGGAAGCCAGTCTGCAGACAGGCTACGATTTCGCGCCGACGGCGATCCATGTCGACGTGGATGGCAAGAGGTTCACGATGATCCCCCGCGGCAAGTACGCCTGGATGCGTCGCACGGAACGCGAATCCGAATTCGTCCGCGCGCTAGAGAAGGGGCGCATGGCCATCATCGAAGCCACATCGAGGCGCGGCAACAAGACTGTGTACAGTTTTCCGCTGAAGGGTTTTACCGCCATGATGCGTAAGGCCCGGCAGGGTTGCCGCTAGAGCATCGGACCCAAAAGTGGAATCCACTTTTGGGGTTCCATCCGATGCTCTAGAGCCTTTTCCATGAACTTCGGTTCACGGAAAAGGCATTTGTTGTTTGAGAAAGACGCCTTTTCTTCGCAAAACCGGCATCCACTTTTGCGGAAAAGGCTCTAGCGCATCGAACCCATTGCCGATGATCAGGAGACGCGCAGCCATTGGCGCGGACCAGCGCCCTCGTTCGCCTGCCCGGACAGGGCCCGGCAGAGATCGTTCATCGAAGCGAGGTTGTGAATAGGCCTGAATTCGTCGACATGCGGCAGCATCGCGCGGATGCCGGAGGCTCGCGCCTCGAAACCGTCGAAACGAAGGAGCGGATTGAGCCAGATCAGCCGGCGGCTGGAGCGCATCAACCGGTCCATCTCGAAGGTCAGCTCTCGCGTCACGTTCCTCTCGAGGCCGTCCGTGAAGAGGAGAACGATTGCCCCTTGCCCGAGTACCCGGCGAGACCAGTGACGGTTGAAGTCGTGCAGGGCGTGAGCGATCCGCGTGCCGCCCTCCCAGTCCCGCGCGCGCTTCGCCGCGCGCGCGAGGGCTTCGTCGGGATCGCGGCTCGCCAGCTCCCGGCTGATATTGGTCAGGCGCGTTGCGAAGACGAAGGAGTGAACCCGCCGCCGCTTCTCTGCGATGGCATGCAGGAAATGCAAGAAAAGCCGGGAATACTCCGCCATCGAGCCTGATATGTCCACGAGCGCGACCACCGGCGCGTAGCGCACGGCGGGGGAGCGGTAAGCGAGATCGATCCCCGCGCCTGCACCCCGCAGCGACCGCCGGAACGTTTTGCGCGGATCGATCCGCCGTCCCCTGGAATCCGGCAGGAAACGGCGCGTCACCATCTCCTCCTCCGGCAGGGACATCTCGGCAATGAGACGCTTGGCGGCCGCGACCTCGGCGGCCGACATCTGCGCGAAGTCTTTCGTCTTGAGAATTTCGCGTTCCGAGACGGTGAGACGGGCCGTGAACTCGGCCTTCTCGACCGGCTCAGGCTGTTCGTGCCGTGGTGTCGCCAGGGCTTCGGCGACCCGCAATGCGCCGGCCTGCGGCTTCTTCTCCTCCGGTCCCCCGGGAGAGATCGGCGACATCTGGGCGATGAGTTTCTCGATCAGCGCACGCCGCCGCCAGAAGATCCTGAAAGCCTGGTCGAAGAGGATGCTGTGTTCGTGCCGCTTCACGAAGACGGCGTGAAGGGTCCAGTAGAAATCCTCGCGGGTTCCGATCCGTGCCGCCTCGACGGCGGCGATCGCATCGAGAACCGTGCCGGGACCGACCGGCAGACCTGCGCTCCGCAGAGCGCGTGCGAAATAGGCGATGTTATCCCCAAGACGACCATCGCCCCGCTCGGGGGTGTCGGTCACTCCGGTTCCTCCAGCGCATTCCTGACGCGGTCGAGCATCTCCTTCGCCCGGCTGCCCTGCATTTTCTGAATGTCGTCCTGATATTTGAGCAGAACCCCGAGCGTGTCCGACACGAGGGTCGGGTCGAGCGCCACCGCATCGAGCTCCACGAGCGCAGAGGCCCAGTCGAGCGTTTCGGCGACGCCCGGCGCCTTGAACAGCTCCTCGTTTCGGATCGCCTGCACGAAGGCCACGATCTCCCGAGAGAGCCGCCCGGGAGAATGCGGCACGCGGCTCCTGACGATGGCGAGCTCGCGTTCGGCATTCGGGTAATCGACCCAGTGATACAGGCAGCGCCGCTTCAGCGCATCGTGGACCTCACGGGTACGGTTCGAGGTGATGATGACGATCGGCGGATGTTCCGCCTTGATGGTGCCGAGTTCCGGGATGGTCACCTGGAAGTCGGACAGCACTTCGAGGAGGAAGGCCTCGAAGGCTTCGTCGGTGCGGTCGAGCTCGTCGATCAGGAGAACCGGCGCGCCGGCCGTATCGGGTTCGAGGGCCTGCAGGAGGGGCCGCTTCACGAGGTATCGTTCCGAGAACAGATCGCTTTCGAGTGTGTCGCGGTCGACGTTTCCGCCGGCTTCGGCGAGCCGGATGGCCATCATCTGACCCGCATAATTCCATTCGTAAACCGCCGAAGCGACGTCGAGCCCTTCGTAGCATTGCAGGCGAATGAGGCTTCGCCCGAGCGCAGAGGAGAGCACCTTCGCGATCTCCGTCTTGCCGACGCCGGCTTCTCCTTCCAGGAAGAGAGGGCGCCCGAGCTTCAGCGCGAGGAAGAGAACCGTCGCGAGCGGACGGTCGGCGACATAGCCGGTGCGTTCGAGAAGGGCCAGCGTCTCGTCGATGGAACCGGGTCGATCAGCCAAGGCGTCGATGCTCCTTTAGAAGGCATGCCCGGAAAGCCCAGGCATGCATGCCTGTTTGCCGTCCTCGCAGTCTTGCAGTTGGGGGAGTCCAGGGCAAGGGCGGCGGTTCGACTGGAGCATCGGACCTGAAAAGTGGAATCCACTTTTGGGATTGAATCCGATGCTCCTTCTATAGGGCATCGCATCGTTTGAGCGGACCCGAAGGGCCACGGTCGTGAAAACCGGGTCCACTTCTTCGCACGATGCTCTAGCCGCGGGTGGTCGCAATCCCTACAGCTTGGCGGGCCATGACGCCGACGAGATGAGCGCGATAGGCGGCATCCGCATGAATGTCGCTGTTCATCTCGCCCTCCGGCACGGAGATGCGGTCAAGGGTTTCGACCGCGAAATTCCGGTTCAGGGCCTCCTCCATGTCCGGCACCCTGAAGACGCCGTTGGAGCCCGCTCCCGTCACGGCGACCCTGACTCCATCCTCGTGCTGGGCCACGAAGACGCCGACAAGGGCGTAGCGTGAAGCCGGATTGCGGAATTTCGCATAGCCGGCCCGTGACGGAATGGGGAACGAGATCGACGTGATGATCTCGCCTTCATTGAGAGCCGTGGTGAAGATGCCCTGGAAGTAGTCGTCCGCCGGAATGGTCCGTTTTCCCGTGACGATCGTGGCATTCAGGGCGAGGCACGCGGCTGGATAATCGGCGGACGGGTCATTGTTGGCGACCGAGCCGCCGATGGTGCCGCGGTTGCGCACATGCGGATCGCCGATCAGCTCCGCCAGCTCGGCGAGGGCCGGGATGGCTGCGCGGACATCGGTGGCGTTCGCGACTTCCGCGTGCTTCATCATGGCGCCGATCTTGATCGCGTCACCGGCCCGCTCGATCCCGCGCAGCTCGGCGATCTGGCCGAGATCGATCAGATCGGCCGGAGCCGCGAGGCGCAGCTTCATGGTCGGCAACAGCGTATGCCCGCCGGCGAGGAACTTGGCTTCCTCGAATTGGCTCGCGAGGTCCGTGGCCTCTCGGACGCTCGTCGGGCGGTGGTATTCGAAAGCGTACATCCCTGTCCTCCCTTATTCCGCCGCCATGGGCATGCGAGCCTTCCGGGCCGCCCGCCAGACGGCCTGAGGCGTGGCAGGCATGGCGATGTCCTCATGCCCGAGAGCATCCGTGATCGCGTTGATGACGGCGGGCGGAGCCGCGATTGCGCCCGCCTCGCCGCAGCCCTTGAGTCCGAGCGGATTCGAAGGGCAGGGCGTCACCGTCATGCCGACCTGGAACGACGGCAGGTCGATGGCGCGCGGCATGCAATAGTCGTTGAAGCTGGCGGTCACGAGTTGTCCGCTCGGATCGTAGACGGCCCCTTCCAGCAGCGCCTGTCCGACGCCCTGAGCAATGCCGCCGTGAACCTGGCCCTCGACGATCATCGGATTGATGATCACGCCGAAATCATCCACCGCGGTCCAGCGTTCGATTTTTGTGACGCCCGTGTCGGGGTCGATCTCGACCTCGCAGATGTGAACGCCGGCCGGGAAGGTGAAGTTGGTGGGATCGTAGAAGGCTCCCTCCTTCAGGCCGGGCTCGAGATCCTGGCCGGAGAACTTGTGGGCGATATAGGCCTGAAGGGCCACCTCGCCGAAACCGAGCGCCCGGTCCGTGCCGGCGACGCCGAACTTGCCGTCCTTGAACTCGATGTCTCCCTCGGAGGCTTCGAGAACATGCGCTGCCACCTTCTTGCCCTTGGCGATGACCTTGTCGAGAGCCTTCGCGATGGCCGACATGCCGACCGCGCCGGAACGCGAGCCGTAGGTTCCCATGCCGAACTGCACCTTGTCGGTATCGCCATGGACGATGCTGACCTGGTCGATGGGAACGCCGAGCCGGTCCGAAACGAGCTGAGCGAAGGTGGTCTCATGGCCCTGGCCGTGGCTGTGCGAACCCGTGAGGACCTCGACGGAACCGGTCGGATTGACCCGCACCTCGGCGGATTCCCACAGGCCCACGCCTGCGCCGAGGGATCCCACCGCCTGGGAGGGCGCGATGCCGCAGGCTTCGATATAGCTCGAGAATCCGATCCCCCGCAGCTTGCCGCGCCGGGCGCTCTCCTGCTTCCTCGCCTGGAAGTTCGCGTAATCGGCGAGCTCGAGCGCCTTGTCGAGCGAGGCGGCGTAATCGCCGGTGTCGTAGTTCATGATGACCGGAGTCTGGTGCGGAAACTGCGTGATGTAGTTCCTGCGCCGGAACTCCGCCGGATCCTGGCCGAGTTCGCGTGCGGTCTTCTCGATGAGCCGCTCGACCACGAAGGTCGCTTCGGGCCGTCCGGCTCCGCGATAGGCGTCGACGGGGGCCGTGTTCGTGTAGACCGCGTCCACCTCGCAATAGATCGCCGGAATGTCGTACTGGCCCGACAGGAGAGGGGCGTAGAGGTAAGTCGGCACGGAGGAGGAGAAGGTGGACAGATAGGCGCCGAGATTGGCGGTGGTATGGACCCGAAGGCCCAGGATCCTGCCGTTCTCGTCGGTTGCCATCTCCGCATGGGTGACATGGTCGCGACCGTGGGCGTCGGCGAGAAATGCCTCACTCCGGTCGGACGTCCATTTGACCGGGCGCTTGACCTTCTTGGCCGCCCAGACGCACACCGTCTCCTCGGCGTAGATGAAGATCTTGGAGCCGAATCCTCCGCCGACATCGGGCGCGATGACGCGCAGCTTGTGCTCGGGCGCGACGCCGATGAAGGCCGACAGCACGAGGCGCGCCACATGGGGGTTCTGGCTCGTCGTATAGAGCGTGTAACTGTCCGTGCCGGGATCGTATTCGCCGAGGGCCGCCCGGGGCTCCATGGCGTTCGGCACCAGCCGGTTGTTGACGAGATCGATCTTCGTCACGTGCCTGGCCCGCGCGAACGCGGCCTCGGTCTCGTCCCGGTTGCCGAGATGCCAGTTGAACACGGTGTTGTCGGGCGAGACCTCATGCACCTGGACCGGCGCTTTGACGGCACCGGCGGTGTCGACCACGGCCGGGAGAACCTCGTAATCGACCACGATGGCTTCGGCGGCGTCCTTGGCCTGGGCAAGGGTCTCGGCGATTACCACCGCCACGTGATCGCCCACGTAGCGCACCTTCCCTTGTGCGAGCGCCGGATGCGGCCCCGCCTTCATCGGGGACCCATCCTTGGAATGGATCATCCAGCCGCAGATGAGGCCGCCGATCTTGTCGGCGGCGAGATCCTCGCCGGTGAACACGGCCACGACGCCCGGCATGATCTTGGCCGGGCCGGTATCGATCGAGCGGATGGCCGCATGGGCATGCGGCGAGCGCAGGAAGTAGGCGTAGGTCTGGCCGGGGCGGTTGAAGTCATCGACATATCGCCCCTGGCCCGTGACGAAACGCTGATCCTCTTTCCGGCGGACGGGGGCGCCGATCCCTGTTGCGGTCATGAAATCCTCCCTTGTCTTCCTTAAGCTCTCAGCGGGGGCGAGAGCAAAGCGGCACCTCGGAGATGGTCCCGGGAAAGGCTTCTGCTCCGAGAGCCGCCTGTACATTGCCCTGTTCGCGAGAGCATCGTGCCTTGAACAGGCGTATCGCGTCGCCTTACTCCGCCGCCTGCGCGAGCGGAGCCTGGGCCATGGCCTGCGCGCCGGCGGCGACGGCCTTGACGATGTTGTGATAGCCCGTGCACCGGCACAGATTACCTTCGAGCTCGGCCCGGATGGTCTGCTCGTCGAGAGCGTTCCCCTTGCGGTTCACGATATCGATGGCCGACATGATCATGCCCGGCGTGCAGTAGCCGCACTGGAGGCCGTGATGTTCGCGGAAGGCCGCCTGCATGGGGTGCAGCTCGCCGCCCTGGGCGATGCCCTCGATGGTGGTCACGACGCTTGCGTCCGCCTGGAGAGCAAGGACCGTGCAGGCCTTCACGGCCTGGCCGTTCAAATGAACGACGCAGGCGCCGCACTGACTGGTATCGCAACCCACATGGGTTCCGGTCAGGCGGAGATTGTCGCGGAGAAACTGAACGAGCAGGGTACGGGGATCGACATCTGCGGTGACGGATTGTCCGTTCACCGTCAGCGAGACGGTGGTCATGCGTGAAATCCTCCTCAGGCGCCGGCGACCCGGCCAACCTTAAGGCGGTCTCAGGTACCGACAGGTTTTCTTGTTGGACGACCGCGCGGACGCGATCCATCAGGCGCGAGTGTGAACCTCCCCCGTGGAGCGGTCAAGTACTGGAATATCGTGCCGAACGACGCCCATGATCGCTTACGCAGCGGACTCCGTGGGAGACAGGATCCTGGCGAAATTTCCGAAGAACTCGTCGGCGTATTTCTTGGCGACGCCGTTGATCAGGCGTCCGCCGAGCTGGGCGATCTTGCCGCCCACATTGGCCTCCACGTCGTAGATCAGCTTCGTGCCTTCCTCGACGTCCTCGAGGCGCACCTTCGCGCCGCCCTTGGCCCATCCGGCGACGCCGCCCTGTCCCTCGCCGCCGATCGTATAGCCGTTGGGCGGGTCGAGATCGGAGAGGGTGACGCCGCCCTTGAACGTCGCCTTCACGGGTCCCACCGAGACTTTGGCGGTCGCCTGGAATTCGGTGTCGCTGATCTTCTCCAGGTCCTGGCAACCGGGTATCGAGGCCTTCAGGATCTCCGGGTCGTTGAGAGCGGCCCAGACCGTCGCCCGATCGGCGGGAAGCGTCACTTCCCCTTGCATTATCATCGCCATATCGTTTCCTCCCCTATCAAGCGGCCTTGATGCTCTCTTCTAAGATGAGCGCATCGTTTGAGCGGAAAACCGGATCCACTTTTCCGCACGATGCGCCAGAGTATGGGCAATCCCGGCAGGCTCGTCACCTGCCAACCGCTGCCGTCATGCGCACTCTATGGGGCAGTGCCGGGACCCTCAGGGGTTGGGTTCTCCTCGGAAGCCTTGGCCTTTGTCAGCGCCTCGACAACGGCATCGAAGGTAAGGAGGATGGAGGCATGCCGGGCTTTCAGGGTCCGCGCCGGCTCGAGCAGAGCCAGATCCGCCCATTTTCCGCCAGGGGCCGGCCCGCCCGTCTTCAGCATCCGGTGCATCTCCTCCCGAACGATCCGGAGTTCCTCGGCCGTCGAGCCGATCACGTAACGTCCCATGATCGACGAGGAGGCCTGACCGAGAGCGCAGGCCTTGACCTCGTGCGCGAAGGCCGTGACGACATCTCCTTCGAGTTTCAGATGAACGGTCACCGTCGAGCCGCACAATTTCGAGTGGGCCTTCGCACTGGCATCCGCGTCCGGCAGCGTGCCGAGCAGCGGAATGTCGGCCGCGAATTCCAGGATTCTCCGACTGTAGATATCGTCCAGCATCCTGCCCGCGAGCCATCCGACGATGCGTCTTCGAAACGGATCAGACGCCGCATCACGGTGCCTGTCAATGCCCCGGTCCGTCGCCCGCGGGAACGGGCCTCGCATACCGGTTGCGGTCGAGGCCGCCATAGTGGCAGTATTGGTCACCGAGCGTTGCTCGGAAATGCTCGTTTCGCCGGGAAACCATCATGCTCTCGACCGATACGGATATCCTCAAGGCAGCGGAGGCGTGGAAACGCGAGGGCAGGGGCGTCGCCGTCGCGACCGTCGTCGAGACGTGGGGCTCGGCGCCGCGCCCTGTCGGCAGTCATCTGGTGATCGATGCCGACACGAATTTTCTCGGATCCGTGTCCGGAGGCTGCGTGGAGGGCGCGGTCATCACCGAGGCGCTCGACGTCATCGCCGACGGGAAGCCGCGCATGCTCGAATTCGGAGTGGCCGACGAGACCGCCTGGCACGTCGGGCTCTCGTGCGGGGGGCGGATCAGGGTCTATGTGGAGCGCGTGGATTAGGATGCCCGACCTCTCTTCGTTCGCTCCTTTCGCCATCGCCTGTCCGAGGAGATGAAGGAAACCGCATGCGGCTGAGCCTCCTGGCTGATCTCAATACGGAGCGCGCGGCGCGGCGTGCCGCCATCCTCGTGACCGATGTCGCTTCCGGCGAGCAACGGCTCGTGCGTGAGGCGCAGGTCGCAGGCGACCCGCTCGCACAGGAGTTGCGGGAGAGGATTCGCGCAGGAAAGAGCGGTCTTGTCGAACAGGGAGACCGGCAGTTCTTCCTGACCGTGCAGACGCCGCCGGTGCGGATGGTCGTGATCGGCGCCGTCCATATCAGCCAGGCGCTGGCTCCCATGGCCAGGGGCGTCGATTTCGACGTCACCATCATCGACCCGCGCACGGCCTTCGCGACGCCCGAGCGATTTCCGGATGTGCCGGTCCGGGCCGAGTGGCCCGACACCATTCTGCCGGAGATCGGCATCGACCGGTACACGGCGGTCGTGGCGCTCACCCACGATCCGAAGATCGACGATCCCGCGCTCGCGGCGGCCCTGCGGTCGGAGTGCTTCTATATCGGCGCCCTCGGCTCGCGCAAAACCCACGAGCGCCGCGTTCAGCGCCTGACCGCTTCCGGCTTCACCGAGACGGACCTTGCCCGCATCCATGCGCCGATCGGCCTCGATATCGGGGCCGTATCGCCCGCCGAGATCGCCGTCTCGGTTCTGGCGGAGATCGTCGCGACCTTGCGTAAAGAGCGGAGGCGCTCGGCGTGAAATTCGGTCCTGTTTCCGTCGATGAGGCCATCGGGGCACTTGCCGCCCATAGCGTGCGGACAGGCACGATGGTCGTGAGAAAAGGAACCGTCATCTCGGAAAACATCGCGCTGCAGCTCAAGCAGGCAGGCGTCGAGACGATCATCGCCGCCCGGTTCGAGCCGGACGACATTGCAGAGGACCAGGCGGCGCTACGGCTCGCCCACGCCCTCGCGGGCGACAACATCGTCATCGAAGCCCCCTTCACGGGGCGCTCCAATCTCTATGCCGGCATTTCGGGGCTTCTCCTCGTTGATGCCAAGGCCATCGATGGCCTCAATGCGGTCGACGAGGCCATGACAGCCGCCACCCTGCCTGCCTACAAACCCGTCGTCGCAGGCGAGATGGTCGGCACGGTCAAGATCATTCCCTATGCGATACCGGAGCTTCTGCTGCGGGACGGGATCGCGCGGGCAGGCGAGGGTGCTCTGCGCGTCGCGCCTTACGCCCGTCGCTCGATCGGGGTGGTATCCACGCTCCTGCCCGGACTCAAGCCGAGCGTCGTCGACAAGACCCTTGCGGCGCTGTCAAGGCGACTGGAACCCGCCGAAGCGAGGATCGTGTCAGATCGCCGCGTTCGTCACGAGGCGGCTCCCTTGGCGGAAGAGCTGGCGGATCAGGCCCGAGGCGACGCGCAACTGATCGTCGTCTTCGGCGCTTCCGCCATAGCCGACCGCCGGGACGTCATTCCATCCGCTATCGAGAGGGCCGGCGGACGGGTCGAGCATTTCGGCATGCCAGTCGATCCAGGCAACCTGCTTCTCGTCGGATCAATCGCGGGCAAGCCTGTGATCGGAGCCCCAGGTTGCGCCCGATCTCCGAAGGAGAACGGGTTCGACTGGATCCTGCAGCGCCTTCTGGCGAACGTGCCCGTGACACGGGCCGACATCATGTCTCTCGGGGTCGGCGGACTTCTCATGGAGATCGTGTCCCGGCCGCAGCCGCGCCAAGGCGGCGAAAGCGAGGGAGAGGAATGAGCCGGGGACCGGGCGAGACCGCGGCCATCCTCCTGGCGGCCGGGCGCGGCACGCGTTTCGGCGCCGAGCCGAAGCTGCTGGCGCAGCTCGGCGGCAAGGCCCTGGTCCGCCATGCGGCCGAGGCCGCCGTCAGGTCCGCGGCCCATCCGGTCGTCGTGGTGACGGGACACCGAGCCGCAGAGGTTCAATCGGCACTCTCGGGGCTTCCCGTTCACATCGTTCACAATGCCCTGTTCGCTCAAGGCCTCTCGACATCGTTGAAGGCCGGTTTCTCCGCGCTTCCGCCATCGGCCTGCGCCGCGATCGTCCTCCTCGGCGACATGCCGTTCGTGACCGCCTGCCTCATCGATGCGCTCGTGACCGGCTGGCGCGACAAGGGGGAGCCGGCGGCTCTGGTTCCGACATGGAACGGGCAGCGTGGAAATCCGGTCGTGATTTCACGAAAGCTCCAGGCTGCGATCGAGGGACTTTCGGGAGATGTCGGGGCGGGCCTCATCCTTCGCGGAAGACGCGACGTGCTGGAATGGCCGACCCAGGATCCCGCCGTCATGCAGGACATCGACACGCAGGAGGAATTCGCCGGACACCGGTCGGGGGCCGGGTAAGGCGCGACAGCTATTCCCGCTCGGGACTCTCAGCCTTGGGCGCTCGGATTCGGACGCGGCCGTGGACGACCTCGTCCAGCTCGCCAGTGACGGGAGTCTCAGTTCCCGCCGTGGACCTCGCCGTCAGTTCTCCCTGCCACCCTTCCGTACGCCACGAGGCCTGCTGCTCGTCGAGATCCAGCACGCCTTCCTGATCCAGTATGCTGACGACCCGGTCGACGTCGTCGCTTTTCACGATGACCAGCGAGCCGCCCCGCAGCACACCCTCGGCATAGGCATGGGCATCGGCTCGGGAAAGGCCCTCGTCCTCGAGGAACGAAGCGAGATTGTGCGGGGTCGACCAGATGGCGATGGCATCCCGGGAGATACCGGCCTGCTCCAGATGGTTCGCGGCGGCCGTCGCATGCGGCTCGCTATGGAAGAGGGCGGTGACGGTCTTCGTCATTCGGATCTCCTGCAAGGCTGCGCGGTATCGATCTCGCTTGTGAAAAGGCAAGCCGGTCACACCCGACCGCGCGCTTTCGTGCGCCCGGCGCGTCGACCGGAGATTCAAAGGAACGATCGAAACCTTCGCAAGGTATCATCCGGGGTCACGATTGACCATTAGGTCGCACGACACGGGAGCCCGAAAGGCAATGGCCGGCGGAACCTCGCATGACCTGCTTTCAGAGGGACCGCCCAGCCGGGGGGCCGGCCTAAAACGCCGTTTTCGTCAGGATGAGAATGGCTCCGACAAGGACCAGGGCAAAAGCGGGCCAATGGGTCTTAAAGCTGAACGGTCGTGCGCTCTGCCGAGGTTCCAGGCTCGCCTTCGGTGAGCTTCCAAGCCTCGCATCGCTCAGGCGTCCTCCCCAGAGAGCCAGAGCCGCTCCGTAGACCACGCCGCAGATGATGAGCAGGGCGCCGATCCAGATAAGGAGAATGCGGGAATCCATGAAGCTCTCCCTGACTGCAGGACGGTCGACCTTATCATAAATCTCGCGGTTCTGGGAGCAACGACGGGCAGGCGATAGCTTGGCAGGACGGCGATTTCATCAACGACAGCCGCTCCGTTTGCGAGTATGATCACGCGACAGGTTGCGGTTGCGTGTGACCCGTCTCGATGAAGCATCATGACCGTAATCTGGGCTGCCAAGGTTCAGCTTCGGAGGTGCGCCATGGCTCAGTTTCACATCGTCGCCGGCGCAAGCGAGACCCCGGCCCATCCGGTCATACGAAAGATCACGCCTGCAGACCTGAAGGATGCGTTGTCGAGAGGTTTCGACGACTTCCTGGCCATGCCGTCCCATCTGGTGTTTCTCGGGCTGATCTATCCGATCTTCGGCGCGTGCCTCGCGGCGCTCACCTTTACGTCCAATGCTCTGCCGCTGCTCTATCCGCTGGCGACGGGCTTCGCCCTCGTGGGGCCGTTCGCGGGCATCGGCCTTTACGAAATCAGCCGGCGGCGTGAGCTGGGCCTTGCCACGTCATGGAGGGATGCATTCGCGGTCCTGAACTCCCCCGCCATCCCGTCGATCATCGGAATGGGCGTCATTCTGCTGGTGATCTTCCTTGTGTGGTTGACCAGTGCGCGAATGCTGTACCAGTCCCTGTTCGGCTACGCGGCACCCACGTCATATCCGGATTTCATCCATCAGGTCCTCACGACCCCCGAAGGCATGAGCCTGATCGTCTGGGGCAACCTTCTGGGCTTCGTCTTCGCCATCGTGGTGCTGAGCATCAGCGTCATTTCCTTTCCGCTGCTGGTCGACCGAGACGTCGGCGTGGCTGTGGCGATCTACACCTCCGTCAAGGCGGTCGTCGAGAATCCCCTCACGATGGCGCTCTGGGGCCTGATCATCGCGACGGCGCTGCTCGTCGGCTCCATTCCACTGTTCGTCGGGCTCGCCATCGTGATGCCGGTGCTCGGACATGCGACTTGGCATCTTTACAGGCACGTGGTGGAGCCGCTTCCGGCCGAGAAGACCTATCCGGCGGACAGGGCGGTCCTGCGGTCTTTCGACGGAACCTGACCCAGGCTCAGCCGGAAAGCGTTCAACGTCAGTGTCCGACGGTAAAGAACGTGAGCCGTGACAGGAGCGTGTGGTCCGACTCGAACACCATGATGGCCACGAACACCAGGAGCGCGCTCATTGGCACCAGGATGACGTAGACCAGCGCCAGGCGTTCCCAGGCCATGTGCATGAACACGGCGACGATGAGCCCTGCCTTCAGCAGCATGAACAGGATGATGAGCGAATATCGGAGACCGCCTTCGAGCTGGAAGTAGTCGACCAGATACGAGCCGGTGCTCAAGATGAACAGCCAAGCCCACACGACGAGGTAGAGCTTGATCGGATGCTGCTGCCCCTGCGCGTGAGCAGATGCCGCTGCCGTTGCCTGTGCCATGGAACACCCCTCACCAAAGATAGAAGAATGCGAAGATGAAGACCCAGACCAGGTCCACGAAGTGCCAGTAGAGCCCCATGATCTCGACGGCCTCGTAATTGCCCTTGCGGCTGGTGAAGAATCCGCGCCGGCGCTCGTCGAAATCGCCGCGCCAGACTTTTCGGGCGATGGCGAGCAGGAAGATGACGCCGAAGGTCACATGGGTGCCGTGGAATCCGGTGATCATGAAGAAGGTCGAGCCGAACTGAGCCGCCCCCCAGGGATTGCCCCATGGGCGCACGCCTTCGTGGATCAGCTTGGTCCACTCGAAGGCCTGCATGCTGACGAAAGTGGCGCCGAGCAGCGCCGTCACCAGCATCAGGGCGGCGGTTTTCCTGCGGTCGCGCCGATAGCCGAAATTGACCGCCATCGCCATGGTTCCGCTGCTGCTGATCAGGACGAAGGTCATGATGGCGATCAGGAGGAGCGGGAGGGACCTGCCTCCGATGGTCAGGGCAAACACTTCGCTCGGGTTCGGCCACGGGACGGCAGTCGACATCCGCGCGGTCATGTAGGCGATCAGAAAGCTGCTGAAGATGAAGGTGTCGCTGAGCAGGAAGATCCACATCATCGCCTTGCCCCACGGCACATTCTTGAAGGCCTGCCGGTCGGAGGCGAAATCGTCGGCGATGCTGCGCAACCCGGAATTATCGTCGCGGGCGGCCTGAAGGTTTGAAAAGGCTTGCTCGGTCATGCCAGGAAATCCCTTCAGCTCAGTACCTGTCGGCAAATCACGAGGAATGTCCCCGCCCAACCGGTCAGGATGCTCAACAGGACGAGCCAGACCGCAAGCAGGAAGTGCCAGTAGGTGGCGCAAAGTTCCACGCTGAGCCGCAGATGGTTGCCGGGCGTGCCCCGCCATGCCTTCGAAGCGGTCCCTCCCAGGGCGACAAGACCGCCGAGAACGTGCAGCCCGTGAAGCCCCGTCAGCACGTAGAAAAACGCATTGGCTGAATTGGACGCCAGGAAGTACCCGTCCGCCGTCAGCTGGCGCCAGGCCAGTATCTGCCCGGACACGAAAGCCAGCGCGGTCACGCCCGCCGCGAGAAGGCCGATCTTGAGCCTGTCCTCATCACCGTCACGAGCCGCGTTGCGCGCGCCCTGCAATGCGATGCTGCTGAGAACGAGCATCGCCGTGTTCAACCAGAGCACCTTCGGAAGCGGGACGTCGCGCCAGTCCGGGAATTGCATCCGCATCGCGTAGGCGCTGATGAAGAGCGCGAACAGTGAGCCGACGACCGCCAGGAAGACACCGAGCCCGACCTTCTCAGCCGACTGCGAGGGCTCCGACACAGCCACTTCGAGGACGCCCTGTTCCAGCCACGGCTTCGACATCACCCCCTGGCGCAGAAGCCACCATGTTCCAATCGTGAAGAGCGCCGTCAGAAAAAGCAGGATGCTACCCATGCGCGACTCCCGACGGGACCTGAGCGTTGGGCTGATTTTGCGGGATGAAGTCCTCGGCCGCGCCCGGAACGCTGTAATCGTAGGCCCAACGATAGACCACCGGCAGCGTCTTGCCCCAATTGCCGTGCGGAGGGGGCGTTTCCGGGGTCTGCCATTCAAGGGTGGTCGCCCGCCAGGGATTGCCGCCGGACGGCCGTCCGTGCCGGAGGCTCCAGAACAGGTTGAAGACGAAGAGCAGCTGGGTCGCGCCCACGATCAGCGCCGCGATGGTGATGAAGGCATTGAGCGTGTGGGCGGAGGGGGGAACGAAGCTCATCTCGCCGATCTCGTAATAGCGGCGCGGCACCCCCATGAGGCCCAGATAATGCATGGGAAAGAAGATCGCGTAGGCGCCCAGGAACGTGACCCAGAAATGAATTTTGCCGAGTGTGTCGTTCAACATCCGGCCGGTCACCTTCGGGTACCAGTGATAGATCGCGCCGAAGATCACCAGGATCGGAGCGACGCCCATCACCATGTGGAAATGCGCCACCACGAACATCGTGTCGGAGAGGGGAACGTCCACCACCACGTTGCCGAGGAAAAGCCCCGTGAGACCCCCGTTCAGGAAGGTGACGATGAAGGCGAGCGCGAACAGCATCGGGACGGTGAGGTGGATGTTGCCGCGCCAGAGGGTCAGGATCCAGTTATAGACCTTGATGGCCGTCGGGATCGCGATGATGAGCGTCGTCGTGGCGAAGAAGAACCCGAAATACGGGTTCATCCCGCTCACATACATGTGGTGCGCCCAGACCACGAAGCTCAGCGCGCCGATAGCGAGTAGCGCCCAGACCATCATGCGGTAGCCGAAGATGTTGCGTCGCGCATGGGTGCTGATCAGATCGGACACGATGCCGAAGGCCGGCAGGGCGACGATGTAGACTTCGGGATGGCCGAAGAACCAGAAGAGATGCTGGAACAGCAGGGGGCTTCCGCCGCTGCGATCCAGAGGCTGGCCCATCTCGACGATCGACGGCATGAAGAAGCTCGTGCCGAGCGCCCTGTCGAACAGCATCATCACGGAGCCGACGAACAGGGCCGGAAAGGCGAGCAGCGCCATGAAGCTCGCGGTGAAGATGGCCCAGACGGTCAGGGGCATCCGCATCAGGGTCATGCCGCGCGCCCGCGCCTGCAGCACCGTCACCACATAGTTCAAGCCGCCCATCGTGAAGCCGATGATGAAGACCATCAGGGAAACCAGCATCAGAATGATGCCCCAGTCCTGCCCCCCGGGCGTGCCCGACAGGATCGCCTGCGGGGGATACAGGGTCCATCCGGCGCCGGTCGGGCCGCCCGGCGCGAAGAAGCTCGCGATCAGGATCAGCACGGCCAGGAGATAGACCCAGAAGCTCAGCATGTTGACATAGGGAAAGACCATGTCGCGCGCGCCGACCATCAGAGGGATCAGGTAGTTGCCGAAACCGCCGAGGAAGAGCGCCGTCAGCACATAGACCACCATCATCATCCCGTGCATGGTGATGAACTGGTAATAGGCGTTGGCATCGATGAACGAAAAGACGCCGGGAAACCCGAGCTGCAGGCGCATCAGCCACGACAGCACGAGGGCGATCAGGCCCACCGAGAGGGCCGTGAAGGAATATTGGATGGCAATGACCTTCGCGTCCTGGCTGAAGACGTATTTCGTCACCCAGCTATGGGGGTGATAGAGCTCGACATCTTCGACATCTGGAGCGGGGACCGCTCCGATGGAACCTAGCGGGACATCAACCATCAGGACGCACTCCCTGGCCGTTTCCTTCGCCCCCTTATCAGCCGGCAGCCGGTACCCTGTTCATTGGGCTTCCGGTGCGACCCGCGCAAAATCGCGCGGCTCCTGACCTTGCAGCCATGCCTGGTAGTCACTCTGCTCCTGCACGACGACGGTTCCGCGCATCTGCGGATGCCCGACGCCGCAGAGTTCCGCGCACAGGATCTCGAAAGTACCGGTCCGGGTCGGCGTGAACCAGATATAGGAGACCTGGCCCGGCACCAGGTCCATCTTCGCCCGCATCTCGGGCACGTAGAAATCGTGAATCACGTCGACGGAGCGCAGCAGCGCCTTGACGGGCTTGCCCACCGGCAGATGCAGCTCGCCGCCCTCGATCACGACATCGTCCTGTCCCACTGGATCATCGCGGCTGATCCCGAGAGGGTTGTCGGGGCTGATCAGGCGCGCGTCGGATGCGCCGAGCTTGCCGTCGGGCCCGGGCAGCCTGAAGCTCCATTGCCATTGCTGCCCGACGACCTCCACGTCCGTCGCATCCTGCGGGACCGTGATGAACTGTCTCCAGACGAACAGGCCCGGCGTCAGCATGGCTGCGACGCCCACTGCCGTGACGATGGTCAGCCACAGCTCCAGCCGTCTGCTCTCCGGCTCATAATGAGCCTGTCTTCCCGGCTGATAGCGAAACCGGTAGACGCAATAGGCCATGAACAGGACGACGGCGACGAAGACAGCCCCGGCGATCCAGAAGGTCATGATGATCGTGGTATCGATATAGGCCCAGTTCGACGCAATGGGCGTCCACCACCAGGGGCTCAGGAGATGGAACACCACCGAGCCGACGGCGACCAGAACCAGTATGAGCGCTACAGCCATCCCCGTTCATCCTTACCTGTAAGAGGCTGTCGGTATGAAACAGAAGGCGACACGTTCTTCGCTAAAGCACTCGCTCCAACGAAGCTGAAAACTGCTCTAGACGAACCAGGGGAGAGCGCACATAACGCCGCGTTCTCCGAAAGAACCTTCACCTTTTTTAGGCCGTGAAGGTTTCCTGTTAAGTTCGTTCGAAAATTATACCCAACGCCTGCTTTGGTCAATGATCGGACAGGAGGTGCGTCTTGAAGGCCGCGGCGGCCTATCCCGGTCGAGCGATCTCGATCCTCGCGGGTTCATCGTGAGCGGTCGGGAAGCCGTCTGATCCGGAGGCGAGCGCCCGCAGGCTTGGAATCGCCTCGCTCCTCATCCCGGGAGGTGGCTTTTGCCTTCGGAGGAGGCCTTCCGATGGAGCATCACCTCGGCGGCCGCGCGATCAGAAGCCGTCGTCGGGCCCATCCGCGCAGCGGTAGCCGACGAAGCACTGAGCCGTGTCGTCGCTCGGCACATAGGCAGGCTGCGGATATTGATCGACCTGGCAGTAGCGGGCATCCCGGACGAAGCGGCCATAAGTGTATTGGCCCGTGCTCAGGACGACGGCGCCACGGGAGTCCACCAATGCGCGGTCGGCCTCGCACGGTCGGCCCGTGGTCAACGGGCCGGCCTGCGCCAACGCCCCTGTCGCCGCGAAGGTCAACGCAAGAACAACGGTCGATCTGATCATAACGGCCTCTCCATTGCTACTCGTTGCTGGCCCGCACGAACCGGGGCATGGCTTCGAGCGACTGCTTGGTCGCGTTCGACAGCACGATCTGGCCATCCTTAAGCGTGAACTGGCTGACGGGCACCGCCGTCAGGTGCTCCCCGAGATCGATGAAGCCGCCGGTGCCGACGATGGCGTAGGTGGCCACCTTATCGGGCGCGACGATCAGATCCGCGATATGGCCGACCCGCTCTCCCTTGTCGTTGTAGATCTCGTGCCCGAGGATCTGATCCTTCACGCTGAAGCCGCTGTAGAGCGTCCGGACGTCCACGACGGCGATGCCTACGGTCGACGAGCCGGCGACAGGGCCTGGTCCGGCGCTGCCGGTCGTTGCCGGAATGCCGGCGCTCGTCGGCGTCGACACGAGCCCGTTCTGATCCGCCGCCGTGAGCCGCTCCTCGACCCGCTCCACCTTCGGCGGCTTCCAGGTGCCGTTCAGAATCGAGGGTGAACTCTCTTTGGGCCAGTAAAGCCGCAGCATCAGGTTCATGTCGCCTGCCGGAGCCGGCAGCCAGTTGGCCTCCTTCGCGGCTCCAGGCGACTCGTTCTGGAGATAAAGATCGACGGATCCGTCCGGGTTCGTCGTGAGCCGGTCGCGCTGGCTCAGGGTGTAGCGATTGAGGGGATTGGCGACGAAGAAGTAATTGCCGTCATACATCGTCAGCGACCAGAAGCCGTCGACCGGAGGCAATTGTCCCTTGTCGAAATGGATGACGTATTTCCCGGTACCGCTCAGTTTCCGGCCCGCCGAGTCCACGCCGGTCGTGGGATAGACCGCATCCTGGGGCAGGTTGGCGCCAAGCCCGACGGCCGTGACGGTCGCGCGCTTGAGATAGTCCGTTCCATAGCGCCCGAGCGTCGTGGCGACGACCCAGCCGTTTTCGAGCGTGCCGACGGCGGGTATGCCCGCGGTGATCTGCTCCCAGCCGGCCCGGTGGGCGCGCTCGACACCCTTGGCCATCTCGGGATCGAGCTGGCCGATATCGAACGGGTGCCCGGGCACGATGCCGAGCTTCGCCATGCGGGCGAGCATCGGGGCGTCCCCCGGCGAGGGCGGGTTGTCCTTCATCAGCTGGGCCAGCAGGTTGAAATAGGGGCCGGGCTCCAATCGGTTGACTTGCTTGCGCACGGCCGTCTTCATGTCGATCCCGGGATCCACCTTGCCGACCGGCGGCGTGTAGGGCTTGCCGTAGGCGCTGAGCGGCACGAGCCCGATCTGGTCCTGGATGGCCCAGACTGCCTTGTAGTCCTCCGGCGTGCCTGATGAGTAGATCCGGCCGATGAACCAGACCATGTCGGTCGGGGACCTGATCTCCTGGACCCCGTCCGGCAATGCGCCCTTCCAGCCTGGGCCGGTGATGGCATAGGTCTGGGGTCCGGTGCCGGTGGTGCGCTTGCCCGGGCTGGCAATGATGTTGGTCCAGGCCGAGAGCATGGGAAACAGGTAATAGCGCCCGTTCATCTCGGGCAGAGAGAGCACATAGGGCTCCTGGGCGACATCGATGAACCCGGAGGTATAGAGCGTGTCGGCGTTGGGCGCGGTCACGTCACGAAAAGCCGAGGTCGGATATTCGCGCAGGCTGACCAGCTGGCCCATCGGAGCGTGGCTCCCGCTGGGCTGGGCGACATTGGTGATGATGCGCCGGGTCATCTCCATGGTGATCAGCGGATAGCCGTAGACGTAGGCGTCCTTAGCGATGGCGAAGGCTTCCTGCTCCTTGAGGCTCATGGCCGAGAGGGCTCGACCTGCCTCGACGGGCTGCGCTCGGCCAAGCGTTGCGCCGAGGGAGGTGAGGGCGGTTGCCATCAGGGCCACCATGGCGATCCGCGGGAGACGTGAGTTGGTCATGGGGCAGATTCTCCTGTGCCGTCCGTGACAGCGGTGGGCCCCATTTTGCGCCTCCGGAGCGGTCGTCGCTTGATTAAACTGGACAATCGCTTGGCATCTCCGGACAGGGGAGTTCGGGAACATCCCGTGACCTTCCCGGTTGAGAGAGCCTCTGGATCTGTTGTGTCTGCGTCGGTCCTCAGTTCCGGATACGGAAAGTGAGGAAATGCATGGGCGCCCCCCTGCAGGTCCGGACGGCGCTTTGCGCCGTTGCCCTGGCGCTGCTTGCGATCACCGTCGGGCCTGACGGTGCCGTCTCGCGAGCTAGCGCCCAGGAGAGCAGCGCCAAGGGGAGCCGCGCATCCTGTGTGGATCCTTCGGCCTATACCCGCTCCGTCGTGAGCATCAGTCGGTATTTCGACAAGGCGAGGCGGGACGGATCCGCGGAGATCATCGGAGAGAGGGCCACGGCCTGGTTCTATACCTCACCCCGTATCCTCGTCACCGCCGCTCACTTTGCAAACACTCTGCCTGTACAAGGCTGGCAAGATGTCGAGTTGCGGCAGACGGCCCGCGAAGGAGAACCCGGGGTGATGGTCCTCACGCCATTGCGCGTGGTGGCCCGGGGGAGACTTGCCGGGGGAATGGCGGAGGACGTGGCGATCCTGGAGCTGCGCGACCCATTCCCGCATGCACAGGTGCTCGAAGTCGAGACGGAGGTGCCCCCGAAGAACGCGATGGTCCTGGTGCTGGGCTATCCCGGCGGGAGAATGCAGACCGCGCACGGTTTCCTGCGCGACGCGGCCACCCCGGCCAGCCGATATGCCGGCCTGGCCATGATCGAAATCCAGGGGTCCGATCGGCTCCTGCTCAACGTCGGCACCTCGGGATCGCCGGTGCTCGATTGCGTCGGGGGCAGGGTGATCGGAGTGCTCAACGCTCTGCTGACACTGTCGCCGCTCCCAGTCCCGCCCTCGGACAACCCGGCAATTCCAACCCCGAAGGGCAGTCCGACCAACACGGCCGTTCCCGCCGCGACGCTGACGGCGGTCTGGAACCGCACCCTCTAGCGCATTGGATGCGGGACGTGGGAACCGGTTTTGCGTGAAAAGATGGCATCAACACGCAGCGATATTGGCCCCACCCGGCTCAGACGTGATCGCTCGAAGGTGGCGTTGGACGCTTGGACTCGGCTGCGTTCAGAACCGCGCGCTGATGCCGATCAGCGGACCGTGCTGAAGCATGTCAAACTCGTAGCGCTGCCGTCCCTCACCCTGAGTATAGTCCACGGAGAGGGCCCTGTACCCGATCACGCCCGAGAACGTGATGCCTTGGTACGTGCCGAGATCGACCCCGTAGGCGCCAATGACCTGCCACGAGAACTGGCTCCCGACCCCGAACCCGCCGACGTCGCCTCGCAGGAGGAGTTCGTGTCCGGGCGCCATCGTATAACGCAGCCGCGCCCCGATGAACGGATCGACCCAGTCGACGGACCCGGAGCGGGCGAATGCCCGCGTCCCCTCGATTTGAAGCCCTCCGATATCGAGCCCAGGCGTGACGGCCAGGGAGAGGTCGGCCTCCTGATGCCAGTACCGGGCCCCTCCGAGCAGGTCGAAGGCCAGCGGACCGGAGCGAGCGACCTCGTAGGCCGCCCCGGCTTCGGCGATCGCCATCTCGATGTCGAGGCCGAGGGACGTGCCGAGAGACCCGGTCACTCCTGGTGCCAGGGCGCGGGTGCGGACATTGCCGCGCTCTGCGCCGATCTTGGTCCACACCACGTTGGTGAAGAGGGCGATCGGGCCGTTGCGGGCCTCGAAGTCGCCCATCAGGGCCACGAGCGTGTCGCTCTTCTCAAGGATGTCGATGAAACTTGCATTCACCTTGACCGAGCGCCCGCGCACGGTCTGAGTGCCGTTCAGCGAAGTCAGCCAGCCATAGGGCGTGAAACGGAAGCTCCACGAGGGCGGCATCGGCAGCGCCTCAACCACGGGTTGGGGCGCCGGAATATCGGCCGCACCTGCGACCCCTCCCGTTCCGGCGATGACACAGAGCGACAGGGTGAAGTGGCGGAACAAGCGCGCTAGAGCATCGGACCCAAAAGTGGAATCCACTTTTGGGATCACTTCGATACTCCCACTAAAGACCAGCGCATCGCTTGCCGCGAAAAACCGGGTCCACTTTTTCGCATGATGCGCTAGAGGCATGCCCGCCGTCAGGGGGTGAATGATCGGTCTCACCTGGACCTCCTCGCAATCCCTTTTCGGGCAATCAGATCATACGCAGCTCCGGGCTGCCAGAGCATCGGACGGACCCAAAAGGGCAAATCCACTTTTGGGTCCGTCCGATGCTCCCTTTGAGAGGGTGCATCGTTTCCGGCGAACAGCGAGGTCCGCACGATGCTCCCTTCTTGGAGAGAGCGCATCGTTCTTGCGAAAGACCGGGTCCACTTTTTCGTACAATGCGCCAGGAGGGCATTTCCAGATCGCCATCGGACGTGCCGCCCGCGTGAAGCCCTATCGGTCACCCTGGAACAGCCCCAAGTGGTCCTGAGTTGAGGGGGACCTCCTGAATCCGTCGCGTCAGCGTCGCCTCGTCGTTCCGCAGTAGGACGTCGGCTTGACAGATTGCGGCCGCCGGGAGGCTGTCGGCTCTTGAAAGCACCCGGCGGCGATGTCCTCGTGGCGGGCTCGCACGAGGACAGCAATCAGGACCGATGAACGATGGTCATTCGCGCGCGATGGCGTGGAAGAAGCTGCCTGTGACACATCCGCTGCGGTGGCCGGCAGGTCCCAGATGATTTCCCTCGGCATCGGTGATGGTGGCAAAGGCCGCATCGGAAGAGGTGTCGCCGTACGTGACCGAGGCATAATGAAACTCGTGCCCGACAAGGCGGCTTCCTGCGGGGCCGAGCACTCCGTCGTGGATCAGATGCGCGACCCGATAGCCGAGATGCATCTTGCGCTTGGCATAGCTCGTCTCGACGGGCAGAAGCCCCGCCATGGAATGAACGTGGCCGCTCCCGTCCTCGAGCGTCCTGCCCAGGACCATATATCCTCCGCATTCGCCATGAACGGGACGATCCGTGGAGAAGCAGCGCAGACCTTGAAGGAACCGGCCCGCCCCAGCGATGCGGCCCGCGTGAAGCTCCGGGTAGCCTCCCGGCAGCCAGCATATGTCGCAATCCGGCGGCGGAGGTTCGTCCGCGAGGGGCGAGAAGGTGACGATCTCCGCTCCCGCCGCTCGCCAGCCTGCGAGCACATGGGGGTAGATGAACGAGAATGCCTGATCGGACGCGAGGGCGATGCGCTGCCCCGGTGGCGGCAGAGCTAGCGCTAGAGCATCGGACCCAAAAGTGGACCCACTTTTGGGATCCAATCCGATGCTCCACTCCTTAAAGGGCGCATCGTTCGAAGCGAAAAACCGGGGCCACTTTTTCGCACGATGCGCCAGGGCGTCCGCGCCGATGCGGGTCGGGCCGCTCAGGGCGAGGAGACGGTCGATGTCGACGGCGTTTTCCACCGCATCGGCAAGGCGCTCCAACCGCGGGCCGAGTTCTGCGGTCTCTCCGGCCTGAACGAGACCGAGATGGCGCTCGGGCAGGGTCAGCGTGTCGGTCCTCATGAGCGCGCCGAGCACCGGCAGGCCGATGCGCGCCATGCCGTCCTCCACGAGCCTGCGGTGGCGGTCGCTCGCGACCCTGTTCAGCACCACGCCGGCGACCGTGATCCTCGGATCGAAACGGGCGCAGCCGAGGGCGACGGCGGCGGCCGATTGCGCATGCCCCGAAACGTCGAGCACGAGAACCACCGGCCAGCCGAACAGAGCGGCGATGTCGGCGCTGGCTCCGGTGCGGCCGATGTCCTGGCGCACGCCGTCGAAAAGGCCCATCGATCCTTCAGCCACGATGAGATCCGCGGCCTCTGCGGACGCGGCGGCAAGCGCCGTCAGCAGGCGCGTGCTCATGGCGAAGCTGTCGAGGTTGTAGCTCGGTGCGCCGGTGGCTTCCGCATGGAATGCCGGATCGATGTAGTCCGGCCCGCATTTCACACCGCGAACCCGCATGCCACGGCGTGCAAGCGCCCTTTGCAGTCCGAGCGTGATCGTCGTCTTGCCCGATCCTGAGCGGGGCGCCGCGATGAGAATGCCGGGAGCGGAGGTCACCGAGCCGCCTCGTTGCCGAATTCCAGGAGATGATCGGCAATGGCGGCGCGGAAGGCCGCAATTGCCCCGATGGCGATGATCGCGGGAGAGCGGATCATGCCTTTCTCGGCGAGATCGGGCAGGTTTTCGAGTCTTGCCTCGACCACGCTTTCCCGGGCCGTCGTCGCGTCGTGGACGGTGAGCGTCGGCGTGTCGCCGGAAAGCCCTCCTTCCATCAGGGCGCCGACGATCGACGAAATGCTCGAAACCGCCATGTAGAGAACGATAGGAACGCCCGTGCGGGCCAGGGAGGCCCAGTCGATGTCCTCGCCGGGGGCCGGATGGCCCGTCGCGAGAATGACCGCATGGTTGGATTGGCGGAACGTTGCCGGCACTCCATGGACCGCCAGCGATGCGAGGCCGCTCGACACTCCTGGAACGATGCGGAACGAGATACCGGCCTCGGCAAGCGCCAGCGCCTCCTCACCGCCTCGTCCGAAGATGAAGGGATCGCCACCCTTCAGCCGCAGCACCCGGCGGCCCTCGCGGGCAAGCTGGATCAGCCGTTCGCAGATGTCCCGCTGAACCGCCGAGGGCCTGCCTCCACGCTTGCCCGCGAATTCGAGCACGGCGTCTGCGCGGGCGAACGACAGGATGTCCGGTCCGACCAGCGCGTCGTAGACGATCACATCCGCCGTCGCCAGGGCGTTGAGGGCATGGATCGTCAGCAGCCCCGGATCGCCCGGACCCGCCCCGACGAGCCAGACGGTGCCCGGGGTCAACGAGGGTGTGACGCGGCTCAGGCGTGCCAGGCGCGTTTCCGCGTTCTCGCCTGATCCAGGATCGAAGGGCGGAATGTGCTTCATCAAGTATCCTTGCGCAGGCTGGGACGGAAGCGTCGGTCGTAATCCGTCGAATAGAGTGCGCTGTCGCGGAAATCCGTCGCTTCGAGTGTACGGCCTACCAGGATCAGGGCCGTTCGCTCCAGCTTTTCCGCCCGGACCATGGGAGCGATGGTTCCCAGGGTGCCTTTCAGGACCCGCTCGTCGGGCCAGGACGCGCGCCAGACCACCGCGGCGGGACAATCGGAGCCGTATGCCGGGAGCAGATCCTCGACCACCTTCTCGATCACGTGGATCGAGAGGTGAATCGCGAGCGTCGCCCTCGTCTGGGCGAATAGCGTGAGACTCTCCGTCTCCGGCATGGAGGACGCCCGGCCCGAGGTGCGAGTGAGAACCACCGATTGGCCGATTTCAGGCACGGTCAGCTCTCGTCCGAGCACGGCCGCCGCCGCCGCGAAGGCCGGGACGCCGGGTGTAATCGTGTAGGGAATGCCGAGCCCGTCGAGACGGCGGATCTGCTCGCCCATGGCGCTCCAGATGGACAGGTCGCCCGAATGCAGGCGCGCGACGTCCTCGCCGCGCTCGTGCGCTCGCGCATATTCCGCTGCGATGGCTTCGAGATCCAGGGGCGCCGTGTCGACGAGGCGTGCACCGGGCGGGCACCAGGACAGGATCTCCGGCGGCACGATGGAGCCGGCATAGAGGCAGACGGGGCAGCTTTCGACGAGAGTGCGCCCGCGGACGGTGATCAGGTCGGCGGCTCCCGGACCTGCTCCGATGAAGTGAACGGTCATGAACGTATCTCCCCTCGTGCGAGGGCGCAGGTGACGGAGGCCGAGGCGATGCGCTCCAGGATGAGTTCCGATCGCGGTCCTCCCGCCGCGAGCGCGGCGGCCTCCGCGACCGATCCGACCCCGTGGGCCGCCATGGAGCGCGCCGAGTGTGTGCTCCCGCGGGGCGCCGCGGCGACCAGGGCCTGTTCTGCAACACAGATAGGCGTGACGGCAAGACGGCGGGCCGCCTCCGTGAACGCCGAAAGGGCAGCGAGCGGCTCGACCGTCGCGATCCGATCCAGCGCCTCCCGGGCCATCGCGGCGCGGGCGAGCGCCTGTTCCACCAGCGCGACGATCTCCTCGGCGGCGGCGCCCCGCCTGAAACCCACACCGGCCACGATCATGGCTTCGTCCCCACCCATTGCGTGACGGGCATGGCCGCTCGCCAGCCATGCATGCCGCCGATGCGGTCCAGGCGCGAGAGCGCCAGACGCCGCATGAGACCTCCGTGACGGGCATGAAGGGTGCCGAGCAATGTTTCGGTCTCAAGGGTCACCGCGTTGACGACCAGGCGCCCGCCGGGCCTGAGCGCCGTCCAGGCCATATCGAAGATTCCGGGTTCGGATGCGCCGCCGCCGATGAAGACCGCGTCAGGAGAGGGCAGGCCGGAGAGCGCCTCGGGAGCGCGGCCGAGCCTGATCTCCAGGGTTGTGGCGCCAAGTTCCGCCGCGTTGCGACGCGCCCGTTCGGCTCGGTCCTCACGCTCCTCGATTCCGATGCAGCGGTTTCGCGGATGGCGCAGGCACCATTCGATGCCGACAGAACCCGCACCCGCGCCGATATCCCACAGCAATTCGCCCGCTTTCGGTGCGAGCGCCGCAAGCGTCAGCGCGCGGATTTCCGCCTTCGTGAGCTGACCGTCATTCTCGAACCACGTGTCGGGAAGGCCCGGCGCCAGGGGAACGATGCGGGCATCGTCCGCGGCTACGACCTCGATGGCGACGGAATTGAGCGGGGCGATGTCCGCGATGGAGAAGTCGGCTGCGGTCGCGGATCGGATGCGCTCGCGCGCGCCCCCCATGGCTTCGAGCACGGTGACCTTCGAGGAGCCTAATCCTCTTGCCTGCAGAAGGTCCGCGAGTTTGCCCGGCGTGGCGCCGTCCCACGACAGGGCGATGATGCGAGCGCCCGGCTGAAGAGCGGGCACGATCCGTTCGAGGGCCCTTCCGTGAAGACTCACGCAGTCGCACTCGGGCAGGGACCACCCCAGGCGTGCGGCCGCGAGGCTGAAGGCGGAGGGCTGCGGAAAGCTGATGATCTCCTCGGCCGGGACCTGGCGGGCAAGCTCGGCGCCGATGCCGTAGTGGAAGGGGTCACCCGTCGCGAGCACGCATGTGGGCTCGCCCCGTCTTTCCAGAACCAACCTGTATCCGTCAGAAAAGGGGCTCGGCCACGCGAGCGTACGCGCGGAAAGAGGGGCGGCCAAGTCGAGGTGGCGCGCGCCACCGATCACGAGCTTTGCCCCGTCGAGAGCCGCGAGGGCCGCCGCCGACAGGCCCGCGCGCCCATCTTCGCCGATGCCGATGATGGTCAGCCAGGGGCGGCACGGTGGAGCGCTCGACTGACGGACGGTCGACTCGGGCGCGGAATTCGGAGAAAAGGGGCTCATGCGCATTCTCGTTCTAGGCGGCACCACGGAAGCCTCCGCGCTCGCGGCGCGGCTCGCGAACCGGGCCGGCTTCAACCCTCTCCTGTCTCTCGCAGGCCGTACCCGCGACCCGCATCCCCTGCCGATCCCGACACGCATCGGCGGCTTCGGCGGTGTGGAGGGGCTGACCCGCTTCCTGCGGGACGAGCCTGTCGAAGCAGTGGTCGATGCGACGCATCCTTTCGCCGCCATCATCTCCCGCAATGCCGCTGAAGCCTGCGCGAGGGCCGGGGTGCCGCTTCTCGCCCTTCGCCGTCCGCCCTGGACACGGCAGGAGGGCGACCGCTGGATCGGCGTGCCGTCCATGGAAGCGGCGGTCGCGGCGCTCGGAGAGACACCGCGCCGTGTCTTTCTCACGATCGGCCGGATGGAGCTTCCTCACTTTGCGGCTGCACCCCTGCACACTTACCTGGTCCGGACCATCGAGCCCGTCGGCGATGCGCTTCCGGTTCCGAATGTCGTCGCCATTCGCGACCGCGCGCCCTTCGACGAGGCTGCCGAGCATGCGCTCATGGAGCGCGAGCGGGTCGACGTGCTGGTGACGAAGAATTCGGGCGGCGCCGCGACCTATCCGAAGATCGCGGCTGCGCGGACTCTGGGCTTGCCGGTCATCGTCGTGGCGCGGCCCCGAGTGCCTGCGGGCGTCGAGGAGGTTGCGACGGCAAACGCGGCTCTCGACTGGCTCGAACGGCGTCACGCGCGCACTCCGTAATAGCGCGGTGTGTACACGTAGGGCGTATCGCCGTCGCTCTTCTCGATCCGCCGTGTCGTGCTGGCGCCGATGATCACCACGGTGGACATGTCGGCAAGCGAGGCCTCCACCTCGCTAAGCGCCAGGATTCTGATGCGTTCGTCGGGACGCGCGACCGCGCGGGCGAGTATGATCGGCGTGTCGGGGGCTCGCGCTTCGGCAACGATCTTCAGCGCCGCGCCGAGCTGCCAGGGCCGTGCGGACGAAATCGGGTTGTAGAGCGCCACGACGAAATCGGCTTCGACGGCCGCTCTCAAACGCTTTTCGACGACCTCCCAGGGCTTGAGATTGTCGGAGAGCGACATGGCGCAGAAATCGCCGCCCAGCGGTGCGCCTACCCGGGCAGCGGCGGCGAGCATGGCCGTGATGCCGGGCTCGACGTGGATATCGAGGCCGCGCCACGCGGGATCGCCCGTCTCGATCGCTTCGAACACCGCCGCCGCCATCGCGAACACGCCGGGATCTCCGCCGGACACCACGGCGACCCGGGCACCATTGGCGGCAAGATCGAGGGCGAAGCGCGCACGGTCGAGTTCGACGCGGTTGTCCGAGACATGGCGGCGCTGACCGGGCTGTTCCGGCACGCGGCCGACATAGGGGCCATAGCCAACGAGATCCGTCGCCGAGGCGAGGGCCTCGCTGGCTGCCGGCGTCAGCCAGCGCGGATCGCCCGGGCCGAGGCCGACGATGGTAATCCGGCCCGTCATACGCGCCTCCCTTGTCCGGGCACGAGGACGAGCGAGAAATAGGGAGCTTCGACCGTCTCCGGCAGATCGGCGAGTTGAACGATCCGTTCCTCGGCCATCGTGGCGCGCTCCACATAGATCGCGCGGTCCAGAAGTCCCGCGGCGGCAAGCGCCCGGCGGACCTTCGGCAGGTTGCGTCCCAGCTTCATCACCACGGCGGCGTCCGTACCGGAGAGGCGTCGCGTCAACTCGGCTTCCGACAGTGTTCCGGGCGCCACGGTGAGCACATCGTCGCCCCAGGTGATCGGCGTGCCGGCCCGGGTCCAGGCACCCGACATGCCGGAGATAGCGGGCACGACTTCGGTCGGCACCTTGTCCTTGAGACGCCACCAGAGATGCATGAAGGAGCCGTAGAAGAAGGGGTCGCCCTCGCACAACAGGGCGACCGTGCGGCCTGCCTCGATCTCCGCGAGGAGCATTTCCGCCGAGGCCTCGTAGAAGGGTTTGAGTGCGGCGGCATAATCGGGATGATCGGCCGGGATCTCCGTCGTCACCGGATACACGAGAGCGATCTCCCGCTCCGGGTCCGCACCGACGACGGCGTCCGCGATGGTGCGCGCATTGCCCCGTTTTCCGCGCTTGCAGAAATGGGCGAGCCGGTCGGCCGTCTCGAGCACCTTGCGGGCGCGCACCGTCATATAGTCCGGATGGCCGGGACCGAGCCCGAGGCCGAAGAAGCGAATGGCGGTCTGGTTCATGCCTGCCTCACTCGACGGGATGGGCAAGGGCATTGACCGCCGCGGCCGCCATCGCGCTGCCGCCGCGCCGCCCATGGACGACGAGGTACGGGACCCGGCCATCGCGGGCCAGGGCGTCCTTGGACTCCGCCGCCCCAATGAAGCCGACCGGAATGCCGATCACCGCAGCGGGCTTCGGCGTACCCGCATCGAGCATTTCGAGGAGGCGGAACAGGGCGGTGGGCGCGTTGCCGACGACCACGACGGAGCCCTCGATGTGCTCTCGCCACAACTCCATGGCGGCCGCCGAGCGGGTGTTGCCGAGGTCTGTTGCCATCGCGGGCACGCGGGGATCGTCGAGAGTGCAGATGACCACGTTGCCCGCGGGCAACCGGGAACGGGTGATGCCGTTCGCCACCATCTTGGCATCGCACAGGATCGGCGCACCGCGCTTGAGGGCCTCCTCCGCTTTCTCGGCAAAGTCGGACGAAAGACCGACATCGGCAGGCAGGTCCGTCATGCCGCAGGCGTGGATCATGCGCACGACGACGCGCTCGGCCGTGCCGGAAAAACGGGACAGGTCCGCCTCGCTGCGGATGATCGCGAAGGAGCGGCGATAGATCTCCGCTCCCTCGCGGATATAGTCGCGGGCGTTGCTCATCGCGCATTCTCGGCGAGAGCGTGGCGCAGGTCGTCCAGGGTTCTGAAGGGCAATAAGCGCGTCATGAGATCGTCGATGGAAAGGTGGAGGCAGGCGGCATCCTGCGTGGAGCCGTTCGGAATGACGTCATAGCGGCCATCGCTGCGGCCCGCCAGCGTGAGGTCGGCCCGGCCCGGATGGGCGCAGCCCTTTCGGCAGCCCGAGACGTGAAGGGACGCCCCTTGCGCCAGAAGGTGACCGCAGGCGCTTGCGATCCGCAAGGCGTCGGCTGGGGCAGGCGTCGAGGCGCTGGCGCAGTCGGGCTTGCCCGGGCAGGCGAGCAGGGAGAGGCGAGGATCTCCCGCGTCGGTGACGAAGCCCGAGCGGCGGGCCTCATCGAGGATGGCATCGAGGCAGGTGACCGCGACGCCAGGAAGCAGAATTCCGCGCGTGAACGACAGGCGGATTTCCCCCGTGCCGAAACGCTCGCTCCATGCGGCGGCCTGCTCGAGCTGCGCGCTTCCACAACGCCCGAAGGGAAGGGCGAGAAGAACGGCCTTGCCGCCATGGGCATGGAGGATGCCGGCCCGTGGTGACGAAGGACGGGCGCGAGGAGGAGACGCGGGTCCGAGCGCTGCGGCACCGGCGAGCTCGCGCGCAAGGCTCCGCTCGAGATGGCGCAGCCGCCGGGCTTTGGTCCGCCCTGCCTTTATCATCCCGGCATATCCGGACAGGATCGCCGCGACCGCCTCCGGCACCCGCGACACGTCCGTCGTGCCGATCCACTCGGGACCCTCGGGCGACGCGACGCCGACGGCGGCATCGCCATCATCCTGAGCCAGCAGGTGGAGATCGGCCCCGATGGCATCGAGCGGCATGGATCCGCCGCCATCGACGGCGATGAAGACCTTGGCGGGAAGACCGTCGATGCCGCGGACCGTGTCCTCGACGACTTGGGCCAGGGCCAGGGTGTCGAAGCAATCGTCCGGATCGATGCCCGCAAGCGGAGAGGTCGCGGTGGGGTGGCTCGGGCCGTTTCCCTCGGGTTCGACGAGGCCTTCCCGATCGAGGCGCGCGCGCAGCTTTGGGTAGGTCTCGTCCCGCACCCCGCGAATCTGCAGGTTGCCGCGTCCCGTGATATCGAGATGGCCGTTGCCGAATCTTCGTGCGGCATCGGCGACGAGGCGCGCCTGATCGGCCCGCAGCCTGCCGCCGAGACAATGAAGGCGCACGAGCAGACCGTCGCCGGTCGCCATCGGGCGGCGCACGCCCGGGCACCAGCCCCTGCGCGTGACGGTGCTCGCGGCTGTCATTCCGTCCCCTCCTGCCGGGCATCGTCGAACAGCACTGCCACGGAATTGAGGCGGCTGTGCCACAATCCCCGCCGTCTCGCCTGCGCGAGGCGATCCCGGATGGCCTGCGCGGCGGCCGGGTTTGCGGCCGCCATCCGCTTGCGAAGCTCTTCATCGGCCAGAAGCGCCGTGAACAGGAGATCGAACGCCCCGGATGACACCGCGCCCGTAGTGGCCGCGAGGGCAAAGAGCGCATCGACTCCCTGTGCGATCTCGGCAACCCCGCGCCAGCCGTGGCGGAGCTGGCCCTCGATCCAGCGCGGATGCGTCAGGCGACCGCGCACGAGCCGATCCACGTCCTCATGGAGAATGCGGGCCTTCGGGTTCTGTGGCCGGCTTGTGTCGAGGCTGTAGAGCGCCGGGGATGCGCCGAGCGCGTCGGCGGCAGCGGCAAAGCCACCGATGGCATCGGCGGCGGAATCGCCGTCCAGGATGTCGCGTTCGGCCACGTCGCTTACATGCACGAAGGCTTCCGCCTGCCGGACCCTGGCCGGAAAGCTCTCATCCGCGCCCAGTGCCCCCGAAGCCCCGAAGGCATGAGAGGTGCCCTCGAGATAGGTGCGGCCGAGATCGCTCCTGCCGTTCCATTCTCCATCCAAGGCGCGGGCCGATACACCCGCGCCGTAGGTGCCCGGCGCCGATCCGAACACGCGCGAAAGCGTCTCGCCGCGCCGACGGGCGGCCGCGAGTTCGTTCCAGTCGTCATCCTCGTCGAGCGCGGCCACGGCGCGCGCTGCCTGATCGAGGAGACCGATCTGGTCGGGGAACGTGTCCCTGAATGCACCCGAGACGCGAACCGTGACGTCCGCGCGAGGCCGGTCGAGCAGCGGGTGCGGCACGATCTCGAAGCCCGTCACGCGGGTGGATGCATGGTCCCAGACCGGGCGAACGCCCATGAGAGCGAGCGCATGAGCGATATCCTCTCCGCCGGAGCGAAGCGTCGGCGAGGCCCACAGGTCCATCACGATCCGGCGCGGCCAATCGCCTTCCTCCTGCAGATGGCGCCGCACGACTTCCGCCGCCGCGCGCCAGCCGAGCTCGGTGGCCGCCCGCGTCGGAATGGCGCGCGGATCGAGCGTCGTGAGATTGCGGCCGGTGGGCAGAACGTCCGTATGGCCGCGCGAGGGCGAGCCTGCGGGACCCGGAACGGCAAAGCGCCCATCGAGCGCCCTGAGCAATCCCTCGCGCTCGCCGGCGCTGCAGCTCTCGAAGCCGAGGGGAGCCTGCCCGAAGACGTGCAGGCCGTCGCGGATCGTCACCTCTCCGAGATCGCACAGATGCGCGTCGAGGCGGGTCAGAGCCTCGTCCATGGGCATGGCGTCGTCGACCCCGCAGATTGCGGCAAGACCGCCGGCTTTCGCCCGCTCCAGGATCTCCCGAGCAACGAGATCGGCGCGCCCCGGATGAAGGACCTGAGCGGAGGAAAACTCCTCCACCAGCTCACGGAGAGCCGCCGCTTCCCCCTGCAGTCCGCTGTCGGTGGTCTGCGGCGTGAGGTGCCCGATGGTGACAGCGCCGATCCGGCGCTTTGCGGGAGCCGCCTCGCCGGGATCGTCGACGATGAAGGGATAGATCACGGGGAGTGGGCCGATGGCGAGGCGCGGCCAGCAGGTGGAGGACAGCGCCACCGCCTTGCCGGGCAGCCATTCGGTGGTTCCGTGGGTGCCCAGATGCACGAGGGCGTGGATGTCTTCGAGAATCCTCAGGCCGCAATAGAAGGCGAGATAGCCGTGGCTCGGCGGGCAGTCGGGATCATGATAGAAGCCCTTGCGGTCCTGTCCGTGCCCCCGGTCCGGTTGAAGAGCGACGAGCACGTTGCCGGCGCGGATGGCGCGAAAGCGGAAAGCCTCGCCGTCCAAGGCCGGATCGTTCTCCGGGACGCCCCACCGTTCATCGATCGCGGTTCTCAGCTCTTCGGGCACGCCGCCGAGCCAGGCGCGGTAGGCGGCGAGCGGAACCGCGAAGGAGGCTTCGCCATCGGTCAGCCGCGGCATGAGATCGGCGGCGGTGAAATCTCTGTGGGCGTCGTACCCCGCATCGCGCAGCCAATCGAGGATCGCGCAGGCGCTCGCCGGCGTATCGAGCCCGACAGCAAATCCGGCACGGCCGCCGCGCGCCGGATAATCGGACAGAACGAGCGCCAGCCGCCGCTCGGTGCGTGGTGCATGGCCGAGCCGGATCCAGGCGGACGCCATGGCCGCCACCATGTCGATACCGGCTGCGTCCGGCGCCTGGACACGATGGGAAAAGCTCAGGGCCGGATCGGCGGGCTCCTCGGCCTTGAACGAGATCGGCCCGGCCGCGATGCGCCCGTCGAATTCGGGCAGGGCGATCTGCATGGCGAGATCCGCGGCGGAGAGACCGCGCGGGGACGCCTCCCAGGCGTCTTTCGGGCTGCCGACGGGAATCGCCTGGAGGATGGGACAATCCGCTTCGTCGAGCACGAAACCGGCATCGTCGCGCGCCGAGAATGCCGTGGTCGTGACGATCACATCCGGCCGGCGGAGCCGGATCGCACGGCGCACGACGGCGACGGCCTCCGGATCCTTCAGGCTCGAGACCGCGAGCACGAGCGGATCGACACCGCGCTCGCACAGCGCCGCGGACAGGGCCTCGATGGCCTGCATGTCGCCTGAAAGAAGCACTGAGCGGTAAACGAGCACATGCGCGAGCGGGCGTTCGGGCGAGCAGCGGGCGAGCAGCGTTTCCGGCTCGACCATTCCCTCATCGGGCGTCCAGGCGAAGGCCCGGGGAGAGGAGCGCGGCGGCTCCGCCGCTTTGTCCGCGCTGCCGATCTCGGCGCCGATCCGCGCCAGTAATCGACTCATGTTGTCGATACCGCCGGCCTGGAAGTAGGCTTCCAGGGCGTCGCAGAGGGCAGGGGAAACGGTGGAATAGGCCGCAAGCCGGGGATCGGGACGGTCGTCCCCCGGTAGCACGGCCAGCTTCACGCCGTCTGCGCGGCAGGTTTCCGACAGACGCTCCAGCCCATAGCGCCAGTAATCGCGTCCTCCGAGGCAGCGCACGAGGACGAAGCGCGATCTCCTGGCGGTTTTATCGACGTAGAGATCGATCGACAGAGGGTGGCGGAGGCGGCGGAGCGAAGCCAGACGAAGCGACGGTCGGTCCGGCCTGCGCCGGTGGGCAGCCGCCAGCGCGCCGAGGTCGCTGTCCGCGAAGGACAGGACCACGATATCCCCGGGAGGCTGCTGGAGGTCGATGGCCTCCGAGCCTTCGTCGAGGGATACGGTCGTGACCGGAAGAAGGTGCATCTCACCCGTTGCGCAGAGCGGACTCGACGGCCTTCACGTCGAAGCCCTTGAGGCCGATCACCACCATGCGCCCGTCCCGCGATTCGCCGGGCTTCCAGGCACGATCGAAGTGATGGGCGATCCGCTGACCGACGCCTTGGACGACGAGGCGCATCGGCTTGCCGTCGACCGGCACGAAGCCCTTGATGCGCAGCACGCCCGCCGCCTCCGCCGCGCGCTCCACGCGGGCGACGAGCGCTTCCGGGCTGGCGACAGGAGCGACCGGGATCGCGACGCTCTCGAAATCGTCGTGATCGTGATCGTCGGCCGTCTCGTGATGGGAGGGGCGTGCCTCCAGATCGGCTTCGGCGGCAGCGCCCAGGCCGAGCAGCACGGCCGGATCGATCCTGCCATGCGCCGTCTCGATCACCTTCACGGCGCGCGGCAGATGTTCGTTGATCTCGGCGAGAACCTTCGCCTTGTCGCCGGATGCCATCTGGTCGGTCTTGTTGAGGAGGATGAGATCGGCGCAGAGCAGCTGGTCCTCGAAGACCTCTTCCAGCGGGTTCTCGTGATCGACGGAGCTGTCGGAGGCACGCTGGGCTTCCAGCCCCTGCGGATCCTCCGCGAACGCGCCGGAGGCGACGGCCGGGCCGTCCACCACGGCGATCACGCCGTCGACCGTGACGCGCGAGCGGATGTCCGGCCAGTTGAACGCCCGCACCAGCGGCTTCGGCAGGGCAAGGCCCGAGGTTTCGATGAGAATGTGCTCCGGCGGGTTCGGCCGGTTGAGAAGGGTGTTCAGGGCGGGCACGAAATCGTCCGCCACCGTGCAGCAGAGGCAGCCGTTCGGCAGTTCCACGATGTCCTCCTGCGTGCAGCCCTCAATGCCGCAGCCTTCGATGAAGGAGCCGTCGAAGCCGAGATCGCCGAACTCGTTGACGAGAACGGCGAGGCGACGACCGCCGGCATTCTCCAGAAGGTGACGCACCAGAGTGGTTTTTCCGGCGCCGAGAAAACCCGTCACGATGGTGCAGGGGATCTTGGTGAGATCGCTCATGGAGGCGAACCTTTCAGCAGCTTCGATCAAGCCGCGCTGTTGGTCTTGAGAGGGGGAATGCGGGCCACGACGCCCTTCCGGAACTCCACCGGCCGCTCGCGCCAGGGCACGAGACCGTCGGAGGTTGCCGCATAGCGGCGCAACCCGTCGAGGATGGCCTCGACCGAGGTTTCGGAACTGAGATCACCGTAGACATAGGTCCAGCGCCCGGGTCCCGACACGGCGACCGTGCAGGGGCGTTTGCAGACGGAGAGGCACTCGACCGCTTCGATCCGCACCTTCGGGGCGTCCGGCCGTGCGAGTGCTTCCGTCAGCGCCTTGTGAAGGAGCGCGCCGGGCCTGAGCGCCTTGTCGTCCGGGCCGCCGGCCTCCCGGCAGGTGACGCAGACGTGCAGGCAGATCTCTTCGGAATCGGGAGCCATGGACTTCGGCTACGCCGCGCCGGGCAGGGCAATAAAGCGAGACTTGGGCAGAACGCGTACAGGCATGTATCTCTCCGTCGGGAGACCTGAAGGCCGGTTGAGCTTCCACGGACGGAACCGAACGATCGCGAATCGTTCGACTACGGTCACCGTCGGCACACCCCGTCCGATAGACCCGAGAGAAGCTGTTGACGACGGCAGGTCTCCTGGCTCACGGGTCGATGCGTTGCGCAGCCGCCTTCCCGGGACCTCTTCCCAGTGGCATGTGGAGCGCAGGCTCGCCGTTTACAGTTGCGGGGGCAGCCGCGGTGTCTCACCGCATTCCCTTTTCACCCCGTTGCCGGGGCACCGTCGTCACCATGCTTACCGGGGCGGAGGTCATCTTTCAAGCCTTCGTCCGAGGATGGGCCGGCCTTGAATTCCTCACCCGTGCTCGTCATGGTGCGGGCTTCTCGTATGGATGCAGGACCCGATGACCCCGGATGAAGAGGCGCGCCATCGCGCCAAAATGATCAAGCGCAAGGAAGTCCAGGACCGCGAGGTCGCCTCGAAGACGATCGAGAAAGGGCTTCTCATCGTCAATACCGGACCCGGCAAGGGCAAGTCGACGGCGGCCTTCGGCCTTATGCTGCGGGCCTTGGGGCGGGGCTTCAACGTCGGCGTCGTCCAGTTCATCAAGGGAGCCTGGGAAACCGGCGAGCGTCTCGCCCTGGATCGGTTCCCCGACCAGATCGAGTGGCATACCATGGGTGAGGGATTTACCTGGGAGACCCAGGACCGCGCCCGCGACGTGGCCGCCGCCGAGCGGGCCTGGAACAAGGCGCAGGAGCTGATGGCCCGCGAGGACATCGGCCTTCTGGTCCTCGACGAACTCAATATCGCCCTGCGCTACGACTACCTGCCCCTTGCCGATGTCGTCGAAGCGCTGCGGCTGCGAAGGGCGGATCTCCACATCGTCGTGACCGGGCGCAATGCCAAGCCGGAATTGATCGAAGCGGCCGATCTCGTGACGGAGATGACCCTGGTGAAGCACCATTTCGCGGCAGGCGTCAAAGCACAGGAAGGCATCGAGTACTGATGCGCGCACTCATGGTGCAGGGGACGGGCTCGAATGTGGGCAAGTCGCTCCTCGTCGCGGGCCTGTGCCGTGTCTTCGCGCGGCGCGGCCTCAAGGTCCGCCCGTTCAAGCCGCAGAACATGTCGAACAACGCGGCCGTTACCGCAGACGGCGGCGAGATCGGCCGCGCCCAGGCACTCCAGGCGCGGGCTGCGGGCGTGCCCCCGAGCGTTCACATGAATCCCGTTCTGCTCAAGCCCCAGAGCGAGATCGGCTCGCAGGTGGTGGTGCAGGGGCGTCGCGTCGGAACCGCCAAGGCCCGGGAGTATCAGTCCTGGAAGCCGCGCCTGATGGCCGCCGTGCTCGACAGCTTCGCCCGTCTCGGCGAAGAGGCGGATCTCGTCCTGGTCGAGGGCGCTGGTTCCGCATCGGAGGTCAATCTGCGCGCCGGCGATATCGCCAATATGGGCTTTGCCCGCGCCGCCGGAGTGCCGGTCGTGGTCGTCGGCGATATTGATCGGGGCGGGGTCATTGCGAGCCTTGTCGGCACGAGGGCGGTGCTCGACGAGGCGGATGCCGCTATGGTGCGCGGCTTCATCGTCAACCGTTTCCGGGGAGACCCGGCACTGTTCGATGACGGAATGCGCTTCATCGCGGAGCGCACCGGCTGGTCCGCGCTCGGGCTCGTTCCGCATTTTCCCGATGCCGCGCGCCTTCCGGCGGAGGATGGCCTCGGCCTTCGTCGGGCCGGAGCCGGGCCGGGCGAAGGCTCCGTTCTGATCGCCGTGCCGGTGACGCCGAGGATCTCCAATTTCGATGATCTCGATCCCCTGCGCGAAGAGCCGGGCGTCCAGGTCGCCCTGATCGAGGCCGGTGAACCCCTTCCGGCGCAGGCGGCGCTCGTCCTCCTGCCCGGCTCCAAGACCACCATCGACGATCTGCTGTTCATCCGCGCCCAGGGATGGGACATCGACATCAAGGCCCATCTCCGCCGGGGCGGACGGGTCCTCGGCCTGTGCGGCGGCTATCAGATGCTGGGACGGCGGATCGACGATCCGTTCGGGATCGAGGGAGAGGCAGGCCGTTCCGTGGAGGGGCTGGGGCTTCTCGACGTGGCGAGCACGCTCACGGAAACGAAACGCCTTGAGGCCGTCACGGGAGCGACGATCCCGGACGGGATTCCGTTGTCGGGATATGAGATGCATGTGGGCGAGACGTCGCGGCAGGGCGTATCGGTGCAGGCCTTCGCTCGGCTGGAGGATGGTCGCCTCGACGGCGCCGTCTCGGCGGACGGGCGGGTGACGGGAACCTACGTCCACGGATTGTTCGCCGACGACCGTCAAAGAGCCCATTGGCTGCGGCTTCTCGGAGCCGAGCCGAGCGATCTCGCCTACGAGGCGCTCGTGGACGACATCCTCGACCGCTTCGCCGACCATCTCGAGAAACACCTGGATTGCGAACGGCTTCTGGAACTCAGCGTGCGCTAAGCCAAATCGCTACCAGAATGGCCAGGGCCAGGCCGAAGAGCAGGATGCAGGCCGTTCGATAAAGGACGAGGGCCCGGTCGATGTCCTGCGCCGTCGCTTCGGCACGTCCGTCGCCCATCCACCGGTCTTGGACGCGCACATTCCCATAGATGCGCGGTCCGGCAAGCCGCAGGCCGAGAGCGCCCGCCATCGCGGCCTCGGGCCATCCGGCATTGGGGGACCGGTGATGGCGAGCGTCCCGAAACAGGGCGCGCAGAGCTCCACGCGGCGAGGCGTTCCGGTTCAGGGCGGCGGCGATGACGATGAGAAGGGCGGTCAGGCGCGAGGCCGGCAGGTTCACCAGGTCGTCGAAGCGGGCGGCTGCCCAGCCGAAGGCCTCGTGTCGGGGCGTGCGGTGCCCGATCATGCTGTCGGCCGTGTTCGCGGCCTTGTAGAGAACGGCGCCGGTCGGGCCGCCGATGCCGAGCCAGAAAGCGGGGGCAACGATGCCGTCGGAAAAGTTCTCGGCAAGGCTCTCGATGGCGGCGCGCGAGACCCCGGCCTCGTCCAGGCTTTGCGGGTTTCGCCCGACGATCATCGAGACGGCCGCGCGCCCGCCTTCGATCCCGTGCTCCCGCAATCCTGTCGAGACGGCCGCCACATGCTCATGAAGGCTGCGCTGCGCCAGAAGGCTGCTGGCCAGAACCGCAAGAGCGCAGAGGCCGATCGGGCCCGTCGCTGCGAGCGCGAATTGCACGGACCAAGCCGTAAGGCCGGTTACGGCGAGGAGCAGCAGAAGAGCGAGGAGGCCTGCGGCGCGGCGTCGCCAGGGGCTCCATGTTTCGCGGTTGAATGAGCGGTCGAGCGCCTTGATCAGCCTCCCGATCCAGGTGACGGGGTGCCCGATCCGCGTATAAAGACGGCCGGGATAGCCGAATGCGGCCTCCACCGCGAGGGCGAGGACCAGAACCAGGAAGCTATCGGACCATGACATGGGTTGAATCGAATGGTTGAGACACGGATCCTGCACGGCGGAAATCTTGGAGAAGCCCAAAGGCTCTTTCCCGATGCGCCCGAGCCGTGGGTGGACCTGTCGACGGGAATCAACCCCATAGCGTATCCCCTGCCTGCCTTGCCAGCGTCCTCGTTCGAGCGGCTGCCTTCGCCTGACGCTCACGCGGATCTGGAAGCGGCCGCCGCCGAGGCCTATGGAGCGACGGACACGGCGGCACTCGTGGCCGCTCCGGGCACGCAGATCCTCATCAGTCTCCTGCCGCACCTGCGGTCGCGCTCGAAGGTTGCCGTCCTGGGCCCGACCTATGCCGAGCACGCGCATGCCTGGCGCGGAGCGGGGCATGAGGTGGAGGAAATCGTCTCGCCCGATGACGGGCAGGAGGCGGATGTTCTCGTCGTCGTCAATCCCAACAACCCCGACGGCCGGGTCCTTCCGCGGCGGACGCTGGTCGATCTGGCGGCACGGCTTCATCGACGCGGCGGCTGGCTCGTGGTGGACGAAGCCTTCGCCGATTTCGATTCCGGTGAAACGCTCGTGCCGTCTCTCCCCGACGGGACCATCGTTCTGCGCTCGTTCGGCAAGACTTACGGCCTTGCCGGTGTACGATTGGGATTTGCCGTCGCGCAGCCTGCCATGGCCGGCCTCCTGCGGGAAGCGCTCGGGCCCTGGGCGGTGACCGGGCCTGCGATCGAGGTGGGGAGATTGGCTTTGCGGGACAATCGATGGCGGCTTGCCGCCGCCGCGACCCGGGCGAGGGATGCCGGTCGCCTCGACACGCTCCTGCGGGAGGCGCTCGGAACGGCCTCTCTGGGAACGACGCTCTATCGGATGGTCGAGAGCCCTGCCGCGGCAAGCCTGTTCACCCATCTCGGAGAGCGTGGAATCTGGATCCGGCGTTTCAGGGACAATCCGAATCGCCTGCGCTTCGGCCTGCCGGGCTCCGACGAGGACTGGTTGCGCCTGGAAGCGGCCTTTGCCAGTTTCGCCGGACGGAGCACGAGCGCCGCGCCTCCCCGTCGCGAAGAGGGCCTCGCATGAGAAAGATTTACGTCATCGGCCTCGGGTCGGGAAATCCCGATCACATGACCATTCAGGCCATCAAGGCGCTCAACGAGGTCGACGTTTTCTTCATGGTCGACAAGGGAGCGGCTGCCGGCGAACTCGTCGATGTGCGCGAGGAGATCTGCCGGCGCTTCATTGAGGATCCCGATTACCGCATCGTGCGCGCCCGAAATCCCGCGCGCGATGCCCGATCGGCGGATTACCGGCACGGCGTCGAGGAATGGCACCGGGCGAGGGCCGCCGTGTTCGAGGGCCTCATCCGCGACGAACTGGGGCCCGACGAATGCGGCGCATTCCTCGTCTGGGGCGATCCCGCGCTCTACGACAGCACGATCAGAATCCTCCAGCACGTCCTGGCGCAGGGCGAAGTGAGCTTCGAATACGACGTGATACCGGGCATCAGCAGCGTTCAGGCGCTGGCAGCCGCCCATAAGATCCCTTTGAACAATATCGGCGAGGCGGTTCACATCACGACGGGACGCAAGCTCGCCGAAGGCCGCACGGGCGATGCCGACAGCATCGTGGTCATGCTCGACGGCGAGAACAGCTTCAAGTCGGCCCCGGCCAGGGACACGCATATCTACTGGGGGGCTTATGTCGGGATGCCGGATGAGACGATCATCGCAGGCCCCGTGGAAGAGGTTGCAGACCGGATCGAGGAGGTCCGTCGGAGCCTTCGGGAGAAGAAGGGCTGGATCATGGACATCTATCTCCTGAAGAGGGGCGGTGCATGAGTGCCCCGAAGTCGGATATTCCGAGGCGACATGGCGCCTGACGACGCGACATGGCGGCACGACGTCGATGCCCTGGTGTTCCGGCCACGTGGGCACAAGGGCGGCTGCTTCATCCACCGGCTGGCATTCCGCTCCTTGAGCGGGGAGGGCGGCCGGGATATCTGCGAGGCCTATTTCCGGACGAATCGGGAAGTCTTCGAACGGGCCGCGCAGGTCAAGATGAGCCGGGCCAACATGCCGGCGGAGCAGAATTTCCACCTGACGAGCCGCGATATCCGGAGGGCCTTCGCGATGGTTGACGCCCCATGAGGGAGAGCTCGGTCCGCTTTCGCGCCCTTGTGGTTTGATGAAAGAGGGTTATAGCTAAGATGCCGGTCCCTTTTTTGGGATAGCAAGGGAATACGGTGCGGGCGTCCTTCGCCCCATGCCGTGGCTGCCCCCGCAACTGTAGGCGGAGAGCGGTCCTCGCTGCGCCACTGGGACAACCCCGGGAAGGCAAGAGGAAGCGCGCTGATCCGTGAGCCAGGAGACCTGCCGGCGTCGATAAACCTCTCGAAGTCCTCGGGTGGAGGACAAAGGACAGCCCATGAGCACTCAGCAGACCACGTTTCCGATTCAGTCGTCGGCCACCGCTACGTCCCGGCTCGCGCAGATCGGCCTTGCCGCATTCCTCGGTCTCTTCGTCGTCGGGATCGCCGGATTCTCGCAGATCGAGGCCATCCACAATGCGGCGCACGACGTTCGCCACTCGCTCGCGTTCCCTTGCCACTAGGGGCGTGAGCGATGGCAATCTTCCGTAACATCGTCTTCATCGCGGCCCTTGCAGGTCTTGCGGCGGGCCTCGCGATGACGGCCATGCAATATGCCGGCATCGTTCCCCTGATCCTGAAAGCGGAGACCTTCGAGGGCGCCGTGCCTGCCCACGATCATGCCGCCGCGCCGAACGCGGCGGCTGTGCCTCACACGCATGATCACGGCGACGAGGGTTGGGCGCCGGAGGACGGCTTCGAGCGCTCCGCCTATACGGCTCTCGCCAATGTCGTGACGGCCATCGGCTTCGCGCTTCTGCTCGTGGCCGCCTCGGAATTGAGGGGCGGGTTGACCGGCTGGCGCCAGGGAATCTTCTGGGGTCTGGCGGGATTTGCGGTGTTCACGCTCGCGCCCGGCCTCGGGCTTCCGCCCGAACTCCCGGCCATGCCCGCTGCGGAACTCGGTCAGCGTCAGGTCTGGTGGGTTGCAACGGTTCTGGCGACCGGCATCGGGCTCGCCATTCTCGCCTTCAGGCAATCCCTGCCGCTTGCCGTGCTGGCCGTCGCGCTCATCGTGGCTCCGCATCTCGTGGGCGCGCCTCAACCCGAGAGCTTCGAGACTCCCGTCCCGCATGCATTGGCGCATGATTTCATCGTCATGGCGTCGGTGACCAGCCTCGTTTTCTGGGTCGTTCTCGGCGGGGTTGCCGGTTTCGCGCGTTCGCGGGTTCAACGAATTGCATGAAGTTGCGGGCGCTCCGGCGCCCGCAATCGCTCTCCAGACTTCGCACAGCGCCTCGCACAGCGCCTCTGGAACATCGCATCGTTCCTGCGAAAAACCGGCTCCAGTTTTTCGCACGATCCGCTCCAGCATCGGACACGGGAAGTGGAGCGGCGCCCTTCCTGCCATGGGGAGGGGAGGGACCGATCATGCGAGGATATCCACCGGAAGGCGCGCCAGCGTGTCGGCGACCTGACGTTTCGCCGGGGCGGCAAGCGGCAGGATGGGCCGTGGCGGCTCGGTGCGGCAGATCCCTAAGAGGTCGGCGAGCGCATAGACCACGCGAAGGCTCGAATACTGCCTGAACAATTCCCAAAGCGGTTCAAGCATGCCGTCGAGCCGATGTGCCTCGGCGGCATCGCCCTGTTGGGCGGCCCTGACGATCTTCAGGCATACACCCGGCAACAGGCCGCCGAGGACGCTGTACCACGTGTCGGCACCGGCGATCATGGTCTCTGCCGCCGTCCAATCCGCACTGCACCCGATCGAGAAGCCTTTCGGGACGGTTCCGCGCTGTCCGGCAAGGTGCTTCGCCGTCTCATCCGCGCCGACGCCGGGGTTCTTGATCGCAACGATTCCGGGCACCCCAGCGAGGCGGCCGACGAGTTCCGAAGTAAACTTGAAATGCGTCGTGCCCGGATTGTCATAGATCACGATCGGCAGTCCGCTGCCGTACGCCACAGCCGAGAAATGCTCGAACACCTCGTCGTCGGTGAGCGGCGTATATGACGCCGCCGAGAGCAGGCCCGCCGCCGCACCGATGTCCTTGGCGTCCCGGGCGAGCGCAACCGCCTCGTCGGTGCGCAATGCGCCGATCCCGGCAATGACCGGAACCCGGCCGGAGGATTCGGCGAGCGCTGCGTCAATGGCTCGGCGTCTCTCGTCGCGGGTCAGGTACATGTAGATGCCTGTGCTGCCGAGCAGGCCGATGGAATCGACGTCGGCGGCAACGAGGCGGCCCACCAGCCTTCGCAGCGCGGCGGTGTCAATGCGGCCGGTATCGTCGGCAGGGGTGATCGGGAAGGCGGACAGGCCGCTGGGAAACCTCATGATGCAACGTCCATGGTTCTGACGGATAGGAAGGGATAGCCGTCGGTCGGCATATTCTCGGTTGCTTCACACACCGCATTGGTATTGGGATCGCGATCGTCGTGACATACATTCCCTGGCAGGCCCCGGATGGCGGTCATCCACATCACGCGTTGCCCTCGAGGCCCGGCCAGTAATGGCCGTCGGGAGTAGGACGCCGACCGAAGATGGCCTGGCCGACGCGCACGACGGTTGCCCCTTCCTGGATCGCTTCCTCATAGTCGCCGGACATGCCCATGGACAATTCCGTCAGCGCGCCGTTGCGCCTGACGGCCTCGTCGCGCAGCCGGCGCAACAGGGCAAAGCATGGCCGCACCTTCGCCATGTCGGAGCTGAACAGCGCAAGGGTCATCAATCCACGCGGCTTCAGCCGCGGGAACCTGCCCAGGGAGTCGACGAACGGCAGGAGCGCATCCGGGTGGAGGCCGAACTTGGTCTCTTCTCCGGAGGTGTTGACCTGCACATAAACGTCGAGGAAGCGGTCCTCGCGCTCCAACCGTTCGTTGAGGAGATCGGCCAGCCGCAGGCTGTCGAGCGCGTGGAACTCACGGGCGAATCGGGCCAGGGACTTGACCTTGTTCGTCTGGAGATGTCCGACGATGCTCCAGTCGATGGCGAGATCGCCCAAGGCCTCGCGCTTCGAAACAGCCTCCTGGATCTTGTTCTCGCCGAACGAGGACATGCCGGCTTCGAAGGCGAACCGCAGGATATGGGCCGGTACCGTCTTCGTGATCGGAAGGAGTCGCACGGAGGCGCGCTCCCGTCCGGCACGAGCGCAGGCGCATGCGATGCGCTTCTCGACCGATGCCAGGTTGGCGCGGAAGGAGGAGAGCGGGTCGGAGCCGAAGCGTTCGATATCTTCGGGCGAAAGCGTCGCGTTGTCGTGTGTCACGATGCCTCCATCGTTTGCCGCAGGGGTGAATGGCACGCGCGGTAAAGCCGAGATCATCGCGGATGCGCGGTGCATTCTGGCAGTCTGTTTAAGATTGCATGACATTGCTGCTCATGGACCCACGGAGCCCTCTAGGAATTCCCTTCGAATAGCCGCAGACTGGACCATACAGAACGTCCAGTTTGCAGCAAAATAGATGGTCCAGTCGAGAAAAAGCAGCGGATACCCCCAGGCCATCGGAGCGCGGCAGATCTACGAAGCGCTTCGCGACCAGATCCTCGGCGGGGTGTTCGGTGCGGATGGGCCGTTGCCGTCGTCGCGCGCCCTCGCGCTCGAGCTGGGCGTCTCCAGGACGACGGTCACAGCCGCCCATGAACAACTGCTGGCCGAAGGTTTCATAACGGTCCGCCAGGGGAGGCGGCCCCGTGTCGCGTCGGCTGTGGTCGACAGGGACGTATGCGGCAAACCATCGAAGCGCGTGCGGCCGATCCGTCTTTCTGCCTATGGAGAGCGTATTCGCACCGCGCCGCCATGGGGCAGGACAGAGGCCGGCAAGCTGGTCGCCGACTTCCGCTACGGCGATCTCGCGCCATCGGATTTCCCGACGGCCATCTGGAAACGCGCGATCAACGCGGCCATGGCACAGCGACCGGAGCGCCTGACCTATGGCGATCCTCAGGGGTCGCGACGGCTGCGCATGGCCTTGCAGGGGTATCTCTGGCGATCCCGGACGCTGCGCTGCGATCCGGAGCAGATCATCATCGTCAACGGCTCGCAGCAGGGGCTGGACCTTTGCGCCCGCCTGTTCCTCGACCCAGGCGACCGCTTCGTGATCGAGAATCCATGCTATGCCATGGCTCGGCAGATCTTCGCTGCGACTGGTGCCTCACCGGTCCCGATTGCCGTCGATGACGATGGGCTGAGGACGGATCTGCTGGCCGGCACCGGCGCGCGGCTGGCCTATGTGACGCCCTCGCATCAGTTCCCGCTCGGAGGCGTGATGCCGATCTCGCGCCGCAACCGGCTGATTGAATGGGCGCGGCAGCACGACGCCTATGTGATCGAGGACGATTACGACAGCGAGTACCGCTACGACATCAATCCAGTTCCGCCGCTGCACGGATTGGAGGGCAGTGACAATGTCATCTACCTTGGGACCATCTCCAAGACACTCTCGCCGACCCTGCGGATCGGCTATCTGGTCGTCCCTCACGGCTTGCAGGATGCCTTCGCACGAGCAAAGCAATTGACCGACAGACATTCGCCCCCCGCCGAGCAGGAGGCATTGGCATCGCTCATCGAAGGCGGTGTCTATGAAAGCCATGTGCGCCGCATGCGCCGCCTCAATGGCGAACGGCGCCGGACGCTCCTCACTATGCTGAACGTGACGTTCGGGGGCAGAATCGCCGTCGAGGGAGCGAATGCCGGGCTGCACATCGTCGTGCGGTTCATGGACGTGCCGCAACACCTCGAGCCCGCCCTCATCGAGACGGCGCGTCGCGTCGGAGTTGGCGTGCATTCCATCACGCCGCTCTACGATTCGGGTGCGGACGCTGTCCGCATCGATCACGCCAGCCTCATGCTGGGATATTCCGCCCTGGACACACGGCAGATCGAGAGAGGCGTCCATCTGCTGGCCGAGGCCATCGGGCGGGTGCGGGCGCTCGCTTGAACGGCGCGCCTCTTGCCCGCGTGCAACATCTCAACGAAGTTTCCGTCGCGAGAAGATGTTACACTTAACGCATTCTCAAGAGCGATTTTACAGAGAGTTTCTCGGACTACCGGGATGAGAAAAGAGATATTCTCTGCTGGCTTGCTGATCTACCGAGAGCCTTTCGCTTGAGGAAACATTAACTTCGGGAAGACGATCTTCCTTGCCCCGCAGCAGAGGTCGGCTCCCGAGAGCAAGGCATTTCAGCGGGGCATCCGAGCCTGAACGGGCGGAAAACCGTATAACTCTTGTGGTTCCTGAACGATGACAATGATTCAGCAGGAAATGCGCGATCGCATTCTCAAGGCCGCCGAGGCGAAGTTCGACGCTCAGATCGAATTTCTATCCGATCTCGTTCGGCATCAATCCCTCCGAGGGCAGGAAACCGCCGTCCAGGAGCTCGTCGAGGCTGCACTTCTCGCACGCAGCTACGAGGTCAGTCGTCTGCCGATCGATCCTGCGCTGATCGGCACGCACCCCGCATTCTCTCCAGCGACCATGGACTTGAGCGGCTCGTGGAACCTGATCGGAACCCGCAACCCGCACGAAGTCGAAGGCCGCTCGCTGATCCTCAACGCCCATGTCGACGTCGTCCCCGCGGGCGACCCGGCCCGCTGGCAATACCCGCCCTTCGAACCGATCCGGAACGGGGACTGGCTCTATGGGCGCGGTTCGGGTGATATGAAGGCCGGTCTGTCAGCCGCGATTTTCGCGCTCGACGCCATCGATGCGGCGGGCCTCGAACTCGCGGCACCGGTCCAGATTCACTCGGTCATCGAGGAGGAAATCACCGGGAACGGGGCTGCCATGGCGCTGGCCGACGGCCGTCTGGCCGATCTGGTTCTGATCCCTGAACCGACCGATGAGAAGCTCGTCCGGGCCAATTCCGGCGTCATCAAGTTCGGTATCACCGTATATGGAACCCCGGCGCACCCGCGCGAGGTCAGCAGCGGCGTCAGCGCAATCGAGGCAGCGATCCGGCTGATGGGCCTTCTGAAGAAGCTGGAGGCACGATGGAACGCCGAGCAGGCCGAACGCGCATTCTTCAAGGACGTTGAAAACCCCGCTGCCCTCACCATCGGGACGATCTCCGGCGGCGAATGGATCGCATCGGTTCCATCCAGCTGCAGGTTCGAAGGGCGCATCGGCTTTTATCCGGGTGACGATCCGCAAGCGCGTGCAAGAGAATTCGAAGACTTCATTGCCAGCGAGATTGCGGACGATCCTCTCCTGTCCCGTGGCCCGGCCCCGACTGTCGAATGGGTTGGCGTCATGCACGCGGGTTACGTTCTCGCACCCGGATCGGATGCCGAGGCGATGTTGGCCGATGCCCATCGGCTCGCCCACCCGTCGCGAAGGGAGCCGCTCGAGTCCTACGTGATGGCCTGTTACCTGGACGCCGCCGTCTACTCGGTCCACGCGGGAATACCGTCTCTCGTTTACGGGCCGGTGACCGAGAATATTCACGCGGTCGACGAGCGCGTATCCCTGTCGTCTCTTTTGCGGACGACGAAGACCATCGCCTTGTTCGCGGCCTCCTGGTGCGGTGTCCGTATGAAGGTCGGTACGATTGGCGAAGCCGGGCAATGATCCTACGCAGAACGAACCGACGAGAGGACGGCATGCCTATCTGCTGGGCTCGGCCACGTTCCCGGTCGCTTTCCGTTCAGCGTGCGGGTCCCACCGAGCCCGTCCGGTTTAAGCGTATTGTTTTCGACGCCCTGAGGCAAAGTTCCGCGAACTGGGCTCACACTCCCGTTTGTCAGTCGGGTTCATAAGCGCTAGAGCATCGGACGCGGGAAGTGGATTTGCACGTTTGGGTTTGCATCCGACGCGCCCTTCTTGGACAGAGCGCATCGTCTGCTGCGAAAAACCGGGTCCACTTTTCGCTGGCGCGGCCCCCCGGGTCCGCACGATGCGCTAGGTCCCGGCTTTCGGAAGAGCCCGATATGACAATCTCGAATGAAAACGACCTCGACTGCCTGAAGGAGGTCGGGCGTATCGTCGCCAACACCCTTGAGGCGATGGGACAAGCCCTCGAGCCGGGCATGACCACCTCGGACCTCGACCAGATCGGGCGAAAGCTCCTGGAATCGGCCGGGGCGCGACCGGCTCCGGAACTGGCCTACGCCTTTCCCGGGGCGACCTGCATCAGCGTGAACGAAGAGATCGCCCACGGCATCCCGGGGACCAGGCGGATCGAGCGGGGCGATCTGGTCAACATCGACGTTTCAGCCGAGAAGAACGGCTTCTTTGCGGATACGGGAGCCTCCTTCGCGGTTCCTCCCGTCACCCGTGCGATCGAACGTCTTTGCCGGGACGGTCGGCGGGCCATGTGGACGGGCCTGCGGCAGGTTGGGGCCGGCAAACCGATTGCCGGCATCGGTCAAGCCATCGGGAGCTTCGCGCAGAAGAACGGTTACACCCTGGTCAGAAATCTTGCCAGTCACGGCGTCGGCTTGTCGCTCCATGAGGAGCCGACGGAGATCGCAACATGGCCCGACCGCTCCGAACGTCGCATCATGAGCGATGGCCTGGTGTTTACCGTCGAACCCTTCCTGTCCTTGGGCGCGGAGTGGGCCGAGGATGGCGATGATCCATGGACTCTCTATAGCAGCCCCAAGGCCCCAACCGTTCAGTACGAACATACCGTTGTCGCAACCCGAAGCGGACCTTTGATCGTGACAATGGCCGGTTGAGACCATCCAGGCCGGGGTCAGACATTTCCCTGTTCCGTACACGGACTTGCACGCCTCCCGGTGGGCCCGCCGATGCTCCGTCGGGCCGCGCAGCCGTTCAATCACGCGGGCTCCATTTCCGGGTTGTTCGCCAGCTTGAGGAAGACCACGAAGTATGTCGCTTTCGGTGCTGATCGGTTTCTTGATCCTGACGGGCGCGGCTGCGTATGCGCAAACACTGACGGGCTTCGCCTTCGGCCTTATCACCATGGGCGGGGTCGGCCTCACGGGGCTTCTGTCTCTGCCCGATGCGGCAATGATCGTGAGCATGCTGACCCTTGTGAATGCCACACAGATGCTTCTGAAGGGCTGGCGCGATGTGGCGTGGTCTCAGTTCCGCCTCGTCATGATGGCGAGCGTTCCGATGCTCTTTGTCGGCTACTGGTTGCTGGAATGGCTGGCTGGGAGCCATGTCGATCTTCTGCGCCTCGTCCTCGGTCTGGTGATCGTCGTCTCGAGCCTGCAACTGGCACGAAAGCCCGAGCCGCTTCCGGAGCGATCCGGCAAGGGATCATTCCTGTTTTTCGGCGGAATTGCTGGTCTGATGGGCGGGATGTTCTCAACCGCCGGTCCGCCGCTCGTCTATCATTTCTACCGTCAGCCGATGCCGCTAGTGAAGGTGCGCGAAACCCTGGTGACGGTTTTCGCCCTGAACGCGGTGTTCCGCATCGGTCTTGTGGCGGTCTCCGGCAATATTCCATCGAATTCGACCCTGTCCGGGCTCGTGGCCATTCCGGCCGTGATGGGCGCAACTTACGCTGCTCGCCGCTGGCCGCCGCCATTGTCGCCTGCCACGATGCGACGCATCGTGTTCCTCCTCCTGTTCCTCTCAGGCATTTCTCTCATTGCACCGGCCGTCATTCATCTTTGGGGAGGTCATTCATGACAGGCTGGAACGGTTGCTACAGCATCGGGTGTGAAACCGAACCCATATCCGATGCTGTAAGTCTCTGTTTTTGAGCATCTTTTCACGCAAAACCGGGTTCCACCTTTGCGTGCGATGCCGTATAGGCCAAGTTTGACTCATCCCAGCGCTCGGCCGATCTCGTCAGGATATGGGCAAGGCCGTTCCGGGCAGGGATCTAGGGCTCCGGTCGACGGGCAAGACACGGATCCAGAACGACAAAGTTCGCGGCCATTTTGCGATAGCTTCCGGTCAGGATCACGATCTCGCCGACCTTCAGGTCGTTCGTGCTGTACGTCACGCAGAGGACCTTCGCGTCCGGCTCAGTGCAGATTCCCATATAGGCGAGCACCCCGTCGAAGTGCACAAGGCTGAGAGCCCCGACCGCACTGAAGTCGATCCGGTCCAATCCGGGCGGGGTTGGCACGTCTCGGATCACATCTTTGATCTCGGAGCAGCGGGCGGGGCTCCCGGGGATCGTCTCGGCAGGGGCGAACGGGCCCTCATCCAGTCTGCCTTGCCCCAATGCGGCTTGAATCGGCGTAGTGATTGCCGTCAGCGTGAGAAGAACGGAAAAGCCTGTTTGAAGCATATGTCTCATCTGCTGTCCTTATCGCACAAGGCAACGGATTGTTCGAGCGGCCTGGTTCGGCGCGTCGACGGATGCTCGGCATGCCGGATGGGCTGTCCAGCACCGTCAGGATCTGATGTCCGGCCTTCACACGGGCCGGAATGGGATCGTTCTTGTTCGCCAGCATCGGAGTCTCACGAACGGGGAATTGCCCCCTCATCGAGCTGTGTCTTCTGATCGACAGCAACCGGGCCGATGTGGCAGGTGATGGCCCGGACCTCGCCCGATGCTTCGGCAACGTCAAGCCCGATATCAGGGGAGCCGAAGGAAGGCGGCGTAGCCGAGCCGCCTTCGGTTTCGTTAAATTTGCCATTCCTTAACCATGTCCGGTCGAAGATGGCCGTTGCCGAAAGGCTGGCGGGGACGGCGCGGATGGACCGCCTCCTCGCCTTTCTTGTTTCCACCGCATCTGACCGAAGGAGCAATGCGTGAACGGGGCTCTCAGACAGCGCATTGGCGAAAGGGTCAGCGCCCTCAAGATTTCCTGGCGACGGGCATCCTTGGAGGCGGGACTCGAGGCGGGCTTCATCCAGGATATCATCACCGGACGCTCCAGCGATCCGGGGGAGGAATCCCTTGCAAACCTCGCAGCCGTGCTCAAATGCACTCCAGCCTATCTTCTGGGGCACAGCGATGAACTCACAGGAGGGGCGGGACCTGCTCACGGCATAGTGGATCCCTTGGCCCCGGAGGCCAGCCAGCGCCCTGATGCTGTCATGGCTCTCAGGATTGTCGATGAGTTGCTCACCGGAGGGCATGTCGATGCTGCCCGCCTTGCCGTCAGGCGAGCCCTCAAGTCGATAGCGGTCTCATAGAGATGTTTCCACCGAGGTGGAACCAGCTCCTATCTTTGGGCTGCTGCATTCTTTGATGGCGAACCGGTTCCACTTCGCCGAAAAATGCTCCAGGCACCTGCGAAGGGTTAGCGGGACTCCTCAGCCGAGCGTGACTTTGGTCAATGGTCCCATTGCTGGGCCTTTGCGATCAGGAAATCGCGGAAGGCGTGGAGACGGGCGACAGAGCGCATCTCTTCCGGATACACCAGGTAAGTCTCGAGCGACGGCATCTCGATGTCGCGTAAGACCTGCCTGGTCCCGGGTTTGCTGTTCATCGCGTAGTCCGGGGCCATTCCGATTCCGGCACCATTCTCGATAGCATTCCGTAGGGCCAGGCTGTCATTGACCACCAGATGGCTCGGGCGGGGGTTCTTCGGGGGCCGCCCGAGCGTTGTCAGGTGGTGCAAATCCAGAATAAATCCCGGCTGGTCTCCGCCCAGGCTGACGATGCGGTGGTGGTCAAGATCCTCCACGCGTACGGGCTCCCCGAAACGCTCCAAGTAAGCGGCAGATGCGTACGCATGATACTGGATTGTAAACAGGCGCCGTTGGATCAGATCCGGCTGCGTCGGACGGCGCAGCCGAATCGCGAGATCCGCCTCGCGCATGGCAAGATCCAGTTCGCCATTCGTCAGGATCAGCTCAATCCGAACCTCGGGATAGAGATCAAGGAATTCCTTGATCCGTCGGGCAAGCCAGATCCCGCCAATGCCGACGGTGGCCGAAACCTTGAGATCTCCCGCCGGATGCTCGTTGGTCTCGGTCAGGCGCTGGCGAGTCATCTCCAGGCAAAGGCGCATCTCTTGAGAGGCCTTGAAGAGCACATCTCCATGCTCCGTCAGAATGAGGCCACGGGGGTGCCGATGGAACAGTGGAACTTTCAATTCCTGTTCCAGCGCATTGATCTGACGACTGACGGAGGATTGGTTGACGCCGAGCTTTTCGCCGGCTCGGGTGAAGTTTCCGGACTCCGCAACCTCACAGAAGAGCCTGATCTTGTCCCAGTCCAATCCGCGTCCCCCTCATTCAGCCTCGCTTAAGTGCCAGCCTTCGCGGAATGTAGCTTGAATGGATGCCGGTGTGTAGCCAAGGCAGCCCCATCACACAGCCCCGTATGGCCCATCACAGGGTTCAGGCCATGCTCGAGCGGTCACCGGAATGCTGCTGGATTTGTTCGTAGCGCATCGTGCGAAAAAGTGGACCCGGTTTTTCGCCAGAACGATGCGCTGTTCCATAATGGGAGCATCACTCTTGTCCTCGTCATGCCCGGCCCTGAGCCGGGCATGCGCGTCGGCGGGCCGAGCGACTATGCTGCATTGCAGCAACCCATTCGGCTCCTCGACGTTGTCTCCGTCTGGGTCAACTGGAGAGGGTTTATGCACAATCTGGAGGCGGAAGCCGATCTGAACAACGGCCGTCGTGTGGGTCCCGTGGAAAACCATGGTGTCCGGCAAGGTTCGAGGCGCGCACAGGACGGCGCCATGCGCTACGCTGCTCCGGTGCGTGAAGAGGTTCCTCGACCTGCTCGGGACGGCCGTTCCAAGGCGCACCGGTGGCTTGCTCCGGCTCTTGCGGGCACGGTCGCTGCCTTGGGAGCGGCTGCCGTGTACAACCGCCAGCAGACCCGCGCCGCTGAGCGACATGACCCGCCGATCGGCCGTTTCCTCGATGTGGATGGAGTGCGCCTGCACTATCTTGAGCGCGGCCAAGGCGATCCCGTGGTGCTGATCCATGGCAATGGCACCATGATCCAGGATTTCACCGTCAGCGGCCTGGTCGACCGGCTGGCCGACCGCTACCGCGTGATCGTATTCGACCGTCCCGGATACGGTTACAGCTCGCGGCCCCGCCAGCTCTGGACGCCCCATGCTCATGCCCGGTTGTTCGAGCAGGCACTGGCGCAACTCGGGATCGCGCAGGCGCTTGTGTACGGGCATTCCTGGGGCACCCTCGTGGCGGTGGCGCTCGCGTTGACGGCGCCGTCGCTCGTGCGCGGCCTCGTGCTGGGCTCGGGCTACTACTACCCGACCTTGCGGGCGGATACGTTCCTGCTCTCGCCGCCAGCCATACCTCTGATCGGCGATGCCATGCGCTACACCATTTCTCCCATCGTGGCGCGGGCGATCCTGCCGGGCATGATCAAACGGGTGTTCCAGCCGGCTCCGGTGCCTGAGCGCTTCGAGAGAGAGTTCCCGGAACCGCTGATGCTGCGGCCGCTGCAACTCCGCGCGGCCGCGGAGGACGCCGCCCTTATGACACCCTCCGTCATGGAGCTGAGGCGGCACTACCGTGAGCTGGCAGGGCCGGTCACCATCATCACCGGAGCCGATGACCAGATTGTTGATGTGGATCGCCAGTCCGCGCGCCTGCATCGGGAACTGCCGCACAGTGAATTCGTCGTTCTTCCAGGCCTGGGGCACATGATCCACCACCTTGCTCCAGACGTGGTCGTTCGAGAGATCGACCAGTTGGCGCAACATTCCTAGACCCGAACAGGCTTGGCCCGTCCGCTGTCCGCCTGTTCGTGATTTTCGGAGAGTGAGTTCCTTACAGCTCAGATGGTGCCAGCCGGTGGCGCTTCGGAAGTGCTGCGGGTTCCTCCGTTTACGATACCGCCTTCGGAGCGTTCCTTCGAGGCTCCGGCAATTCTGCCGTACGGAGAAGCGCATCGAGGCGCGATCAACATCTGCACCAAAAGCCAGATTGGGAAATCACTCCCAGCCTCGGCGTCCAGGGCTTGGTGCATGGTCGTTACAGCCATGATGGAGATCCGACCCATGGGGAGGCGAGGGAGGCGACTGCCCGGCATGGCCACCCGTTTGCAAAAGTATGGTGACACGAGGACTGGAAGTTTAGCTTTCAAAGGTATACATCGGGGGGGTCAGGTTTACCTGACTATGATCGTAGAGGCAGAGTGGAATAGGCGTTTAGGACGCGGGTTCGATTCCCGCCGCCTCCACCACAAGCACATCAGCCGTCCAGCTTGGCAGGATCGTTCAAGCGCGTGGCTTCCGGATATGGCAGGCCCGTATCTCGATGTGTTTGTGACGGGGGCGACATGGGTTCGACTGGGCGCGATAAAGGCTAGGCTGCGATTAGGCTGAGCTACGGCCTTGATAGTGCAAATTCACAAATGCCAACGACAACGTTGACATGGGTGCGGTGCGCCTCGCGGCGTAACCATCCGGGGCTCGGGAAAGCCTAGCAACAGAAACGGCACCTTCGGGTGCCGTTCCCATTTTCGAGCCTTCACGGGCTTTCAGGGCGATCCTGACATCACAGAAGAGAAACGAAGGTCATATGTCGGAAATTCAAGTGGACGGCTACATCCGGGTTCCCAAAGGCACGATGGTTTATCCGACGGGCGATGGAGTCGAGGCTGAGGCCGTGCGGGATCAGGTTGTGAAGGTCACCAACATCTTCGATGTGGATGTCAAAAGCGACAACTTCTACCTGCTGCTTCCCGACGACATGCGGCTTCGATATTTCGAGTCCAGTGGCAGCAAGCGTCCTATCGATCAGGACATCCTGGAGTTCACCGACCGTTTGACCAAAGGCGATTATCGAGCGGTGGAGTGGTCGAGCAAGTGGGCCCTGATCGCCGATGTTCAACCTGCCGAACCTCCTGCCCGCGCCAAGGCGGTGAAGAAGACCGAGAAACCAGCCAAGAAACCGCTGACCAAACAAGAACAGATGGTGATTGGTTCCGTGTGGCGCTTCGTCCAGGATGCCGAGCTTCTCTACAAGGTGCGCAACCCGGCCTATGCCTCCACCCGCGAGGACCTCATGAGCAGCCTCCGGGAACTACCATCCCATGAGCGGGTGCAGGCTGTCGACGCCCGCCTGAACGAGCTCGGCGTCAAGGATCATCTCGATGAAGCCTGGGGGCCGGTGACGGCAGGCGAGACCTTCACGGTCCGTGGCCGGCTCACCGCGGGCCTGGGGGGCGGGCAGGATGTGCCGATGCTGTTTAGAGGCGAGAAGTTTACGCTGCCCTATGCCAGCCTTGAGCCCTACATCGAGCTGGTGAGTGGACGTTAGCGCATCGGGCAAAAGGTGGTCCCGGTTTTTTGCAGGAACGATGCGCTCTTTCCGGGAAAGGGAGCATCGGCGGGCGAGGGGGCAGCCTGCCGTTACGGTTGGTGGCAGCATGAACGCGGCGAGACGCCGATCTTCGGATATTCTTTGATCGTCGATTTCAAGCTGCCTGAGGCCGCGAGGACTGTCTCTCCGCCTCGAGAAGCTGCTCCGCCTTGCGCGTGAATTCGGGCCCGGCCAGGCCCGGGGCAATCGGGTCGAGATAAGACACCGAGATTGTCCCGGCACGTTTGTAGGACTGGCCGGGTCCCCAGAAATGGCCCGAATTCAGGGCAACGGGAAGAACCGGTCTGCCGAGCCTTGCATAAAGCAACTCCACTCCGCGCTTGAACTCGATCGGCTCGGAGACCGATTTTCGGGTTCCTTCGGGGAAGATGAGCACGGAGCGGCCCTGCGCCAGCGCCGCCTGGCTCTCTTCGACCATCTTCCGTACCGCTTTCGAGCCGCCCTCGCGGTCGATCAGGATCATCGGCGATTTGCGCAGGAACCAGGAGAAAACGGGAATCGTCAGCAACTCCTGCTTCGCAACAATGGCCACATCCGGAAACAGGATGAGGAACGCGAGCGTCTCCCAGGTCGACTGGTGATTGGCGATGATCAGGCAGGGACCTTCAGGAATTTTGTGCTGACCCCGCTCGGCATAGGTCAGGCCAACGAGCCACTTCAGGCTGACGAGGACACCGCGCGCCCACAGCCGGGATGCCAGCCGAACGCCACGCTCCGGAGAGCCGCACAGCCAGAGGATCGCCAGAAGGGGTATGAACAGGCCGGTCCAAAGGGCCAGCACAAGATCAAACAGAATTGAGCGGATACGCTGCATGCTGGGTTGCTTCCTTACGGCATCGGACGTGACATCGAACCCACATCCATTGCATTAAGTTTATGTTTTAAGTTTATGTTTTCGAGCATCTTTTTCCGCAAAGCCGACACCCACTCTTGCGTTCGATGCTCTCAATTGAATCAGCCGTCAAGGAGTGACGATCTCCGCACACCCGATCCGGCGTCGACAGCCTGGATCTGCGAGGCTCCGGCAACGCGCCGGCCCCGCTTGCACGGCTCCTCATCCTGTCGCTGCACTCAACTCATTGCTCCCGGGCATTGCCTGTATCGGTGCACGGGAGCTCGAACTCCTTGCGAAAGCGCGGCCGCTCGCTCGGTTCGTCGAAGTTTGGGAGGGTGTCTGAACGTGCGTCCGGCATGCCAAGGCGCTACGGCCCGATTGTCCGACCAAATGTCGATCGCCGTTATCTGATGCGTCCTTGTGGCGGATACAAGGCATTCTGCCAAAAAGAACATCGCCGCCTTCGCAAGGAGTTTGGCCTTGCCAATGACTTGATTGTCATCCATCTTGGAAGGGTCAACCGACGTGTTCGGCCTGCTCTCCTTTGCTCGTGATCGAGCGCCGAGCCCGCTTTCCGTTCCTATCGATTGCTACTCTCCAGTCCGCTCAGGCGGGCTCGCGTGTCGTTGCTTTGCATTCGACAACCTCAAACACAAAAGGCTGCTCGGACCGTGATCCGATGCGGCGACAGGAAACCTATGTCCACTTCAACTCAGTCTCAGCCCTCGAAGCAAAAGCCTTCGCCATCAAAGGACACTCGGCTGATCAAGGCAGCCGCTCAACCGCAACCGCCCGGCCTGTCGCTCGAGGAAATCCGCCATATCATCGCGGTGATCGGGTAGAGTATCGAACGCAAAAGTAGGAACAGGTTTTGCGTGAGAAGGTACCCGAGACCATAACCAGATGGATCGGGTGGCTCCCGGAAAGTGGAGTCCACTGCAGGGGGCTGTGCTCCATGGCCAAGCTTCGATACCGCCTGTCCATACGCCAAGCGGCGCACTGAGTATCGCGCGCCGCTCCGCAAGGCCTGTGTCCGATGCTAAGGTTTGGGTCCTGGGCATCTTCTCAAGCAGGAGCGGTTCCCGCTCCTGCCATCGATGTTCCCAGAACCCAACTAGACGTTAGTCTCTCCCACCGGCGGGCGGGATGCGGCGGCGGGAGCTGCTGCGGGTCGACGCGGTCCGGAAAAACGCGGCTTGGGCTTGGGAGCGGCGATCAACCCTTCCCGAATAGCCTGCTTACGGGCCAGTTTGCGACTGCGCCGCACGGCTTCCGCCTTCTCGCGTGTCTTGCGCTCCGAGGGCTTCTCGTAAGACTTTCGTGCTTTCATCTCGCGAAAGATCCCTTCGCGCTGCATCTTCTTCTTGAGCACTCTGAGCGCCTGATCGACATTGTTGTCGCGTACCAAAACCTGCAAAGGATGTCCTTTCTATTCGTGGAACTCATGCCACGGCAGCATGTGTCTGATGGAAATTGATTGAATGGTCCAGAGGCTTACGTGCCCCGGATCTCGCTCTCGCGAACCGCTCGTTCGATCGCGCCCGATTTGATCCGGTACGAAACCTCCCCGGTCTGATCGGCCGGCATGAGCCGCACGACTTCGTAAACACTGGCGGAACTGGTCTGGCCATCGGAAAATCCGGGCTGCTTCAATCGGACCAGTTGCCGGACTTTGAACTTATGAGACATCGGCGGATCTTCTCGCTGTTGGCGCATCGAAACGATATACCGCTTTTGCGATATCGCTGGATGTAAGCCGCTACTTCCGCGCTTTGCGGGCCGCGTAACGAGCGTCACGGGCAGCCTTGCGCTCGGCCTCGAGCTTGACATCGTTCGCTGCCTTCTCGTCGGCTGCGCGCGCTTCCTGCTCAGCTTGATCGGCTGCAAGAGCTTCGCGCTCTGCGGCAAGGCGGGCGTTCTCGGCAACGCGCTGGGCCTCCCGCTCGGCCAAGCGGGCATCCCGCGCGGCGCTCACGGCGGCCCGGGCGGCGCGCCTTTCCGCAACGGCCGGATCGTCGGGGCCCGGCCGCTGATTGAACCTGGCGGCCATCGCCTGCTTTGCGTCCTTGGCGGCACTCAGCCGGTCTCTGAAATCTTTCTGCTTCATTCCACTCATGGGTCTCAATAAACTTAGATTGGTTAGTTTGGCTGGCTATCGGATACGTCTGATGCTGGTGATCGTGCCTTCCGGCAGCGATCCTTGTTCTTGCTGAGCCCGCGCGATTGCGCCAACGGCCCGGGTGTCGCCGGCCTTCGCAGGATCGTCGATCCACAGATAGGCTCTGCGGGCATCGTCATAGTCCACTACGAACATGACAGATTTCGCAGGAGGGGCCTTTCGAAAAGTGTTCATCGCTTCCTCACTTGTTTGACCATCAAATGATGGAGCTTCGCAAAGAAAAAGCCGCTCCACCCGGGAGCGGCGTCGGACAGGGGCTTATGATGGACGCCTCATCATTCCTAGGCCTTCCGGGTGTTGCTGGCGGCGGTCTTGACGGAGCGGCGATCCTCGGCCGTGTCGAACAAGACCTTCTGGCCTTCGGCCAGGCTGCGCATGCCATTGTCCGGCCGGACAAAGCCGAAGCCCTTCATATCGTTATAAAATGTCACAGCGCCCATGATCCTGAGACTAACCTTTCGCGGCTGATGCAGATGCACGCGAGTTGAAGGCACGCCAAGCGTGACCTCAACTCGGCCCGTCGATGGTTTGGAGAGAGTCTGAACGTGCGCCTGGCAAAGCCACCAGCGAAACGGCCCGATTGTCCGGCCAAAATCGATAATAGTCATATAGGGAACAATCAGATTTTTACAAGAGGGCCCCTTGAAAGGGGCTGAGGATCGGGGAGGCGCCGTCAAGTTTTACTTTTACAGGCCGCCCGCAAATTTTCGGACGGAACCCTGGGTCCGGTCGACCTCATCGGAAATAACTATGATCGAAGGAGGGGATTTCTGTGCATCAGGCCCGTTCACGCCGAACGGGTGAGCACGTATTCTTCCTGGTCGGAGTATGTGGCCGGATGACCACATCATGCGTACCGGCCTGGGTTCTGGAAGAGGCGGCGTCTCTCGGTCGGCCGCGCCATCCGGGCTTTCGAGGCCGCGAAGCGCCTGAACCCCCAAATGACCCCTTGGAGAGCGCATGAAAGTCGCATTCTGAAGGCTTTCTGAGGTTCATTTGAGAACCAGAGGATTGACCGATGTCCTATGAAAAAGCTCTGCAGGTTGCAGAGCGAACGCTTGTCGACGGAGCGACATTGGCTGAGCTCAAGCAGGCATCGAAGGATCTGCGTGCCCTCACGCCCGATAGTGCGCTGGCGGATCTGGTCGATGCCAAGATCAGGTCTATCGAGAACCAGCAAGGCTGTTCGCGTTCTTAGAGATCGGACGCAAAATCGTGGGGGCGGTTTCGCGTTCGATGCCCTACCAAATATTCTCAAACGCATCCGGCCCTATCAAGAGGCTCATGAAATGACAGCCGACATGACGTAAGGGGACGGCATGTTCAGCTCCGACCTCCGGTCGATCTATCGGGCCTACCTTGATTGCCTCAATGCACAGGATTGGCCACGCCTTGGCGAGTTCGTGCATGACGAGGTCAGTCATAACGATCGCCCGTTCGGCATCGCAGGGTATCGGGCCATGCTCAAGAATGATTTCCTGCAAATACCCGATCTCCGGTTCGAGGCTGAACTGCTTGTTTGCGAGCCGCCCTTCATCGCCGCCCGCCTCACGTTCGATTGTTCGCCGAAGGGCAGTTTCCTCGGCCTGGCGGTCAATGGCCGCCGCGTGTCGTTCGCTGAAAACGTCTTCTACGAGTTCAGGACGGGTCGGATCAAAGGGGTCTGGTCGGTGATCGACAAGTCCGCAATCGAAGCGCAGATTTCATAGTTCGCCGTGTCCGAAGTTGCGCAGTTCATGCCGCTGGTTGCCCTTCCCAACGCGAACGCTCCTGAGGTTCGTGAATTCGCGCCTGCTAGAGCAAATTGCATTCTGACGGGATCAGAATGCTTGCTCTTTCTCTTCGGCGAAGCATCGTTTTTCACGCAGAACCGGTTCCCACTTCTTCGCACGATGCTCTAGAGCCTCGAACGCAGAAGTGGGGACCGGTTCTGCGTGAAAAGATGCTAAAAAACAGAGACTTACGGCATCGGATTGGGTTCGATGTCACGTCCGATGCTCTACCGCCACATGCCTCGCATCTTCGCGCCGAGATCAACCCGAACATTTCTCGTTGTGGTGGAGGCGGCGGTCGGATCCGGTACAGCTACGGGCCACGACACGCGCTCGAAGAGTTTCAGGAGCGCACTGGGAATGAAGCGGGTTCGGGCGGCATAGACATGACGATCCCCCGTTGCGGCCTGCTGATGCGTGAAGAAGCGCTGCGGCACCAATAGATGCAGATGGTCCTTTGCCCGGGTCATGGCCACGTACAGCAATCGGCGCTCCTCCTCGATTTCGGCCGTGGTCCCGGTGCCGAGATCCGACGGAATGCAGCCGTCGACCACGTTCAGCACGAACACCGACCTCCACTCCTGCCCCTTGGCGGAATGGATCGTCGACAGGATCAGATAATCTTCATCGCGCAGAGGCACGCCAGCCTGATCGCTCGTCGCATCCGGCGGGTCGAGCGTGAGTTCGGTGAGAAAACGCTCGCGGGAGGGATAGCCGGCCGCGATCTGGTCCAGCTGGATGAGGTCGGCCTTGCGGGTGGTCCCATCCTCATGGATGCGGTCGAGGTGCGGCTCATACCAGGCTCGCGCCTGCTCGAGTTCTGCCGGCCAACCCGCTGCTCCCGCGCGAAGCTGCGTGATCGTGTCGACGAAGGTGCGCCACGCGTCTCCAGCCCGGGGAGGGGCAGGGGCCTCCATGAGCGCTTGGATTGGATCGGCAGCGTCATGCATGCGATCGAGCACCTTCTGGGCCGACGCCGGGCCGACGCCGGGCAGGAGTTGCATCAGGCGAAAGCCGGCAACCTTGTCACGCGGATTCTGGACGAAGCGCAGCACCGCCAGCAGGTCCTTGACGTGAGCGGCGTCGAGGAACTTGAGGCCGCCGAACTTCACGAACGGGATGTTGCGGCGGGTCAGCTCCACCTCGAGCGGACCGCTGTGATGGGAGGTCCGAAACAGCACGGCCTGCTGCTTGAGGCTGATGCCGGTCTCGCGATTCCCCAGCACCTGCTCGACCACGTAGCGGGCCTGATCGGCCTCATCGCGCACGGCGACGAGCTGTGGCCGCTCGGCGGACATGCGGTCGGTCCAGAGGTTCTTGGTAAAGCGCTCGGAGGCGAGTTCGATCACGGCATTGGCGGCGGCCAGGATCGGCTGGTTCGAGCGGTAGTTGCGGTCCAGCGTAACGATCTCGGCCGGCGGGCTGAACTGCGTGGGAAAATCCAGGATATTGCGGACGGTCGCGGCCCGAAAGGAATAGATCGATTGGGCATCGTCCCCGACGACCGTGAGGCCCTGACCACCCGGCTTGAGGGCGAGCAGGATCGAGGACTGGAGCCGGTTGGTGTCCTGGTACTCATCGACGAGGACATGATCGAAGCGGCCGCCGAGTTCGGCTGCGATCGAGGGCTCGGCCACCATCTGGGCCCAGTAGAGCAGGAGGTCATCGTAGTCGAGCACGTTCTGACGCTGCTTGGCCTCGACATAGGCGGCGAACAGCTGGCGCAGCTCGGCGGCCCATCCGGCGCACCACGGATAAGAGACCCGCAGCACGTCCTCGATCGCCGCCTCGGCATTCACGCAACGGGAATAGATTGCGAGGCAGGTTCCTTTCGCGGGAAATCGGCTCTCCGTCGCGGAGAGCCCAAGCTCGTGCCTGACAAGGTTCATCAGGTCGGCCGAGTCTTCACGATCATGGATCGAAAAGGCAGGATCAAGACCGATCTCGGGCGCGTAGTCGCGCAGGAGCCTGGCGCCGATGCCGTGGAACGTCCCGGCCCAGGTGAGGGCATCGGTCATCGCGCCTGCGCTCTGGCCCAGGATCTGTCCGACGATCCGCTCGACCCGGCGGGCCATCTCGGCCGCAGCCCGGCGGGAGAAGGTCAGAAGAAGGATGCGGCGCGGATCGGCGCCGTTGACGATCAGATGGGCCACGCGGTGTGCGAGGGTATTGGTCTTGCCCGATCCGGCCCCGGCAATGACCAGCAGCGGCGCGGCCGAATTGGAGCCGTTGGCGAAGACGCCATGCTCCACCGCCTGACGCTGTCGTGGATTGAGTTGGTCGAGATAGGCGGGGTTCACGGACACGAGCGAATCATTCCTTTGCGCCACTATAAATCCCGTTTCCCGTTTTGTTCGCAATGGCCCCGCTCGTCGCGCCCGAGGGCTGCGTGTGACCGCCGGGCGGTCGTCGTCAACGAAAGTTTCGCGCCGCCACCTTGATGACGGTCTCCCGTTCCAGGTCTGTCTCGTCCGCTCCTGGCCGTTTCATGGCTTCACGTGGCGAGCCGCGAGCCCAATCACGTGTGCCGATCCTTGCCTCATCCCCGCGCCCGCTTCGCAGCCGCAGCTCGCCATCGCGATCGGCGACCGACCGCAGGAGATCCGACAGGTCGATGAAGTGCTCGGCGATGAGATGCGTGACGTCTCCCTCCCGCTGAAATCGGCCTCGGCAGCCGATCATGCCCGAAGACAGGATCAGCCGCCGGTGCTTCTCGAACACGGCAGACCAGATCACGATGTTCGCCACATCGGTCTCATCCTCGATGGTCATGAAGGTCACGCCCTTGGCTGAGCCCGGCTTCTGGCGCACCAGCACGAGGCCCGCCACCGTGACCCGCTGGCCATCCCTGACGTGCTGGAGATCGGCGCAGGAGCGGATGCGCCGTTCCGTCAATTCCTGGCGCAGGAAGGCGAGGGGGTGCCGGCGCAGGGTCAAGCCCTTCGAGCGGTAGTCTTCCACGACCTCGCGGCCCTCCGTCATGGGCACGAGGTCGACGACGGGCTCTGCCGTCTCGGATCGGATGAGCCGATCCCGCTCGTCGGCCGCGGCAAACAGCGGCATGACTTCGTCGGACAGGCCCTTGATGGTCCAGAGCGCGTCGCGACGGTTCACCACGATGGAGCCGTAGGCATCGGCCTCGGCCAACCGCTCGAGCGCGGAGACCGGAATGCCGGCTCGCCGCCACAGGTCCTCGATGGATGAGTAGAGGCGCTCCGCCCGGGCGAGCGGGATCAGGGCGCCATCGGCGTTCGCCAGGCCATGTACCATCCGGAGCCCGAGCCGGACAGCGAAACGCTTCGGGTTTCTGGTCGGCTCAAGGGTGCAGTCCCAGCGGGAATGGTTGATGTCGACGGAGCGAACCTCGATCCCATGCCTTTGGGCGTCCCGCACCAGCTGGGCGGGCGCATAGAAGCCCATCGGCTGCGCGTTCAGGATGGCGCAGCAGAACACGTCAGGATGGTGGCACTTCATCCACGACGAGGCGTAGGCGATCTTGGCGAAGGAAGCCGCATGGCTTTCCGGAAAGCCGTAGGAGCCGAAGCCTTCGAGCTGCTTGAAGGTGCGTTCGGCGAAGTCCGTGTCGTAGCCGCGATCGGTCATGCCCGTGATCAGCTTCTCGCGGAACTTGGAGACGCCGGCCGTCATCTTGAAGGTTGCCATCGCACGCCGGAGCTGGTCGGCTTCCGAGGGCGTGAAGCCGGCGCATTCGATGGCCACCCGCATGGCCTGTTCCTGGAAGAGCGGCACGCCGAGCGTCTTCTCCAGCACGCGCCTGAGTTCCGGGCGCGGGTATTCGACCTCCTCGCGCTTTTCGCGTCGGCGCAGATAGGGATGCACCATGTCGCCCTGGATCGGGCCCGGCCGGACGATCGCCACCTGGATGACGATGTCGTAGAAGGTTTCGGGTTTCATGCGCGGCAGCATCGCCATCTGAGCGCGGCTCTCGATCTGGAACGTGCCCACCGTGTCGGCCTTCCGGATCATGGCGTAGGTCGGTCCATCATCGGGCGGGATCGTCGCAAGGTCACGGCTCTCGCCCTTGTGCTCGCGCAGAAGATCGAAAGCGCGGCGCATGCAGCCCAACATGCCCAGTCCCAACACGTCGACCTTCATGAACGTGAGGGTGTCGATGTCGTTCTTGTCCCACTCGATCACCTGCCGGTTCTCCATCGCGGCCGGCTCGATCGGGACGAGCTCATCGAGGCGATCCTGGGTCAGCACGAAACCTCCCGGGTGCTGCGACAGATGGCGCGGCGCGCCGATGAGTTCGCTGGCGAGTTCCAGCGTCATGCGCAGGCGCGGATCGTCGAGGTTGAGGTTGAGCTCCTTTGCTTCCTTGTCCGACACGCCGTCATTGCCCCAGCCCCAGACGAGGCCGGCCAATCCCGCCGTCACATCCTCGGGCACGCCGAGCGCCTTGCCGACTTCGCGCACCGCGCCCCTTGCGCGGTAGCAGGAGACGACAGCGGTGAGCGCCGCGCGATGGCGGCCATAGGTGTCATAGATCCACTGGATGACCTCCTCGCGGCGCTCATGCTCGAAGTCGACATCGATATCCGGGGGCTCCCGCCGCTCCTGGGACACGAAACGCTCGAAGAGCAGGTCATGCTCGGTCGGGTTGATGGAGGTGATGCCAAGCACGAAGCAGACGGCCGAGTTCGCGGCCGAGCCACGGCCCTGGCACAGGATGCCGCGTGACCTGGCGAAGGACACGATGGCGTGGACCGTGAGAAAGTAAGGGGCGTAGCCCAGCTCCTCGATCAGGCGCAGCTCGCGGTCGCAGGTAGCGGCGACCACGTCCGGAATTCCGTCCGGGTAGCGAAGCCGCGCGCCTTCCCGGGTCAGCCGTTCCAGCTTCTCCTGCGCCGTCTCGCCGGAATCCGTCTCGGAGGGATACTGGTAGCGCAGCTCGTCGAGCGAGAAGGTGCAGCGCTCGAGGATCTCGCGGACCCGCCGGAACGCTTGCCCGTGGCGCTCGAACAGGCGCTCCATCTCGATGGGATCCTTGAGGTGGCGGTCGGCATGACGCTCGAGGCGATAGCCCGCCTCGTCGATGGTGCAGCCCTGCCGGATGCAGGAGACCACGTCCTGCAGGCGCCGGCGCGAAGGGTGGTGGTAGAGAATATCGCCCATGGCGATGGTCGGCACCCGGGCGACTTGCGCCGCCTGTTCGATGGCATGGAGGCGCAGGTGCTCGTTGGGAGCAAAACGCCGGATCAGGGCCATGTGGGCGCGGTTGCCGAAAGTGCTTTTGAGACGGGCGAGGCTGGTCCCGAGCATGTCGTCGGCACGATCGCCCAGCAGGACGGCGAGCAGTCCCTCGTTCCAGGTGGCCACATCGTCCCACGTGAGATGACACTGCCCCTTGCCGCCGCGGCTCTTGCCGAGGCTGAGCAGCCGGCACAGGCGCGAATAGGCGGCCCGATCCATGGGATAGACGAGGAGCGATGTGCCATCGTTAAGATCGAGACGACAACCGACGATCAGCCGCACGCCCGTGTCCCGCGAGGCCTCGTAGGCACGCACGATGCCTGCGAGGGAGTTGCGGTCGGTGATGCCGAGCGCCGATATGCCGAGGAGCTTCGCCTGCTCGAACAGCTCCTGTGGGCTGGACGCACCGCGCAGAAACGAGAAGTGGGTCGTGACCTGAAGCTCGGCGTAGATGGGGCCGGCAGAATGCCTGGTCATGCGAAGAACCCGTGCATCCACCAGCGTCCGCCCTCGGCGGTGGGCGCATCGCGGAAGATCCAGAAGCGTCCGCCCTGTTCGGTCTCGACCCGGTAATAGTCGCGAGCGGCGGAACCCTTGTCGCCGTTCCACCATTCCGGCGTGATGCGCTCGGGCCCGTCGGCCTTGGCGACCGTGTGCTTCACCTTGCGCCAAATGAAGAAGCGCGGCGGATGATCCGGGAGCAGGGCGGTTGCCACCACGGGCTCGGGCGGGTCGAGCAGGCGCGTGGGCCGTGGCAGGCTCTCGGGCCAGACCGAACCAGTCGCCGGCGCGAGCGCCGGGATCTTGCGCGCCATGCGTTCGGGGACGAAGCTTTGAACGGGCGAGAGCCGATAGACCTTCTTCATGCCGATCCGGGTGCCGAGCCGGTCGACGAGCTGGCCCATATCCGCCTCGCCGGCATCCTCCTCCCCAAGGCCACGAGCATGGATTTGCGTCTCGGCCAGCGGCTCGACCTTGCTCGCGACAAGCGCGATCTCCTCGATGCCGAAGCCGGGATCGACGGTTTGCAGGCGCTCGTCGAAGAGTTTCGCGAGATGCGCCGCATCCCGGTTGGCCTTCGCGGTTCCAATCCGCAGGCACACGCTCTTCTGATCGATGCGCTGGCAGAGAAGATCGAGGCGGCGCACGCCTTCGCCGCGACGCTCCAGTTGCCGGCACAGGTCTTTCGACAGGCGCAGCACGACGCCCTTGAGGTCCTCGAGCCGGCCGATCGGCTCCGCGAAGGCACGAGCCGCCGTCGGCGTTTCCTTGGGAACGAGCGGTGTGATCGGCTCGAAGACGTGGCCCGTGGCCTGATCGAGCCGCAGCGCCACATCCCGTCCGAAGCGACGGATCAGAGGTGCGCGCGGCATGGCGGCGAGCTGGCCGATCCACTCGATGCCGAGCCGATGCAAGGCGTTGAGCTTATCGACAGGGATCCTCAGGGCGCGAATCGACAGGGTTGCCACCGCCTCCACGGCGCGGCCTGCCGGCACGATGCCGCCGGCTCCGTAGCGGGCCACAGCCCACGCCGCTCCCGGCGCATCGGCCACGGCCGCTTTGGCCGCGATACCATGCCGCGTCAGGCGGCCTGTGAGGTCCGCGAGCAATGCCTCCTCGCCGCCGAAGAGATGCGCCGCGCCCGCAATGTCGATCCAGAGCCCGTCCGGCGGGTCGGGCGCCACCACAGGCGAGTAGTTGATCGCCCAGCGGGCGAGTTCCCGTAAGGATGCTTCGTCCTCGTCGGGCGTGGCTTCGACCGCATGCAGGTTCGGCACCAGAGCCTGCGCCTGGGCGAGCGGCATGCCGACATGCAGGCCGGCCTCCTGGGCGGCCGCACAGGCCGAGCGGATCAGGCGGCGCGATCCAACCGTGTGCACGGTCACGAGCGGCTCATGACGCGGCGGCCTGCCGGTCCGCCGCCTGATCCGATCGGTCGGCCAGGTCGACAGGTAGAGCGAGACGACCCTTCGCATCGCAAGCCTCCAGAATCCAGGTACGGGGTTCAGCGCTACGGCAGCGCACGAGTTCGACTTGCCAGCGTTCCCGTCCGAGACCAGGAGCCGGCATCAGTTCAGACGGGGCAGGAGCGATGCGCCAGCGGGTCACGGCGGCGGTCGGCAGGTGAACCAGATCCTTCTCGGCGACAGTCCACCAGCGCCGAATGACCAGGGCGGTCACGCCCGTGGCTTCAGCCGCCAGTTGCAGGCGGCGCGAGGCGGTCAGCCCCATATGCGTGACCTCGCCCACCACGGCTCCCAATCCTTTCTCGCGCAGCCCCTCCTCGATGAGCGGCAGGATTTCCCGCTCGCGTTCGGCTTCGGCATAGATCACGCGATCGGGGTGAAGACCTGCGCGCAGGAGACCGGGAGCGAACAGGTCCCGGCGCGTCAGACACCAGAGCACCGGCCCCTTGAGACGGGCCGCGATCCCCGCGGTAAACAGGGTCGTGCAGCCTGCGAACTCGGAAGCAGGTCCCGCTTCGATCATCTCGTGCAGAGCGCCTCGCGCGAGGCCGCCGCCGGGGAGATGGCGGTCGATCTCAGGAGGGCCGAAGGGCAGGGGCCTGGTTCTGCTGAAGTTGCCTTCATGCCGGGCAATCCGGAGCCGTAAATCGGCAAGCCTGTCCTGTTGCCCGGCATGCATGACCCCGTGCCCGTTCGCTTTCGTGTTGAGGATGTTCCTATTATGTTCTCGTTACGTCATGAGTCAAATGCACGCACCGGTCGTTGTGAATTTTGGGGAGAAGGATGTTACGAGAAGCGGTTAACGGGCCCGAGAACAGGCAAGGAGCGGTATGGTCTACCGCGATAACAGGAGCGGGGCACGGATGCTACTCTCGTGGATGAAACTGGCCCTGGAGACGAACAGGCTCGCTCTGGAGTCTCAGATCGTCATTTGGACCCGGCTGGCCCAGATCGCTCGCGGTCAGGGCACGCCTGCCGAATCCGCCCTGATGGTGACGGAGAAGATCGCTGCCTTTGCCGAGGCGACGGCAACGGTGGCGACGGGCGGGTCGGCCCACAAGGTCGTCAAGGGATACCGCAAGCGTGTGCGGGCGAATGTCAGGCGCCTGAGGCGCTGACATCTCATTCCGTCCCTATGCGGATCTACGAGGTCCGAGAGAGAATCCAGGCGGCAATTCAGGCCGCATCAACGCCTCCATCTCCTGCGGCTGTCGGGCCTGAGCGTGCTTTCCCACTTGCATCGTGCGAAAACGTGGACTCGGCTTTTCGCTGAAACGATGCGCTCTTGCCAAGAAGGGAGCATCGAACGCGGGAAGCGGGCACCGGTTCTGCGTGAAAAGATGTTCGAGACCATAGACTGACGGCATCGGATGTGGGTTCGATGTCACGTCCGATGCTGCAAAGGCGGAGTCCGGCTGGTGCCAACGCCGAAGCGTAAGCGGGGCGAGGCTTGCATGTCGACGGCGATTGCCATTCTCGGTGGCGTTGGGCTGTTCCTGCTGGGCATGACCGTCATGACCGACGGCCTGAAGGCGCTGGCGGGATCTTCCCTCCGCACCGTCCTCGGTAAGGCGGCGGCAACGCCGCTCTCGGGAGCCTTCTGGGGCGCGGTGGTGACGCTGCTCGTGCAGTCGTCGAGCGCCGTGACGATGACAACGATCGGCCTCGTCAGCGCGGAGCTTCTGACCTTTCCGCAGGGGCTCGGCCTCGTGTTCGGCGCCAACGTCGGCACGACGGGCACGGGCTGGCTCGTGGCGCTGATCGGCGTACGCGTCTCATTGTCGGCCTATGCGCTGCCCATGATTTTCATTGGCGCGTTGGCCAGATTGCTGGGCGGCAGGCGGATCGCGGCGGCGGGCGGCGCGCTCGCGGGCTTCGCGCTGGTGCTCTATGGGCTGACAACCCTCCAGCTGGGCATGGGAGGCCTTGCGGACAGTCTGCATCCGTCTGACCTGCCCGCGACTCTCGGCGTGCCGGGGGTCGGCTGGGTCGCGGGGACGGTCGGCCTCATAACGCTGATCGTCGTCGGTCTGGCGATGACCGCGGTCATGCAGTCTTCGACGGCCGCCATCGCGGTCACCATTTCTGCTTTCTACGCCGGGGCGGTGAGCCTGGAGCAAGGCGCTGCGCTGATCATCGGCCAGAACATCGGGACGGCGACGAGTTCCGCATTGGCGGCCATCGGGGCCGGAACGACGGCCAAGCGCCTTGCTCTCGCCTATGTGCTGTTCAAGGTCATAGCGGCGCTCATCGCAGTCGTCGCCTTTCCGTTCACGGCGGCACTGATGAGAGCGTTCACCGCGTCGGTCGACGGAATGACGCTCCTTGCCGCCTATCACACCGCCTATAACGTCGTGGGGGTCGCGATTCTCCTTCCGGCGACACAGTGGTTCACTCGTATTGTGGAACGGCTCTTGCCCTCCACTCAAACGGCACTTCAGCGCGCGCTCGATCCGAGTGCGCTCGCCAGCCCGGTGGTGGCGGTCGAGACCGCCCGGCGTGTCGTCGCCAACGTCCTCGCAACAACCGCCGCCTCGGTTTCCGCTGCGCTTTCGGGCGGAGCCGGTCCCGGCGCGCAGGACAGAGCGGCTGCCGTCGCAGTGCTCGAGGAGGTGCGGGATTTCCTGTCCGAATTGAAGGACCCGCCCGAAACGGAGGCCGAGCGGCTCCGCATGATGAGTACGCTGCACGCACTCGATCACGCTTCGCGCCTCGTAGACGTCGTGGCAAACGGCGGGTTTCCGGGACAGCCGACCGGAGCTTCCCACGACTTTCGCGCAGGCGAGCTGTGCGCACAGGCCATGCGCGCGGCACTGGCGGTTGGTGGCTCGATCATCTCAGAATCCGCCCTCAGCGCGCAAGCTGCCCCCATCGGCTGGAGCGTTTCGCCCGAACTCGCCGCCGCGCTCGCTGAAGCGGAGGCTGCTGCGACGGAACTCGACTTTCTTCAGCGAAATCATCGTGCTGCAACCCTCTCCTCCGTCGCGCCGGGAAGGCTGACCGTCGCGGATGCCTTCACGCGGATCGATGCCACTCGGCGGCTCGGCCGGACCGCGCATCATGCCTGGCGTTCGGCGGCGCATCTCCTCGGCGTCGGCGCGGATGGCGGTCTGAGCCGGTAGCCCAACGAGAGAGCACTCAGAGCGGAAGAAACGAGGATTGCACGTGGGCGATGTTCCATGCCTGGCCGGTGCCGCTGTTCTTGCATCACGGATCGTCATGTCGAGACGCATCCATCCGCCGCCTGCCACGCAGCATCAGCGTCTTCGGGACTACGGTCGGCCGATGACCTCGGCACCCCTCCGCTCGATGTAAGCGGTAGAACGGGTTGGATGAGCTTCATGCCAATGCGTCGCGAGGAACGATAAGCAAGCCGCCTCGCATCGATCGACTCAGCTCGTGCACCTGTCGGCCAAGCAAGCTTCTCATGCGGCTTGCTAGCGCATCGTGCGAAAAAGTGGACCCGGTTTTTCGCGAGAACAATGCGCTCTCTCCAAGAAGGGAGCATCGGATTGGATGCCAAAAGTGGGTCCACTTCCTGCGTCCGATGCTCTATTAGGCCCCGCTCTCCTCCGGAAGGAACATTACCGGACCACTAGTCCCGCGAACGGCTCGACCCACGCCACCTGATCGATCACCGCCTGCACCCCAGGCACGTTCTCGGCCACGACCTTGGCGGCATGGCGCATGCGTTCATCGAAGATTGCGCCCGTTAGGGTCACCACGCCATTCTCGACATGCACCCGGATGAACCTGCCGCCCCAGCTCTGTTTGTCGAGCTCCGCCAGCACGGCTTTGCGGATCTGATCATCGGCAATAGTGGCAGGGGAGGCCGTGGGCAGGGCTCGCGCGAGCGCCCGCAACACGTCGGAGCGGGCCACGATCCCGACCACCTTGCCGTTGTCGAGCACCGGCAGCCGCTTGATCTGGTGGCGGCTCATCGCCGTGACGACCTCTTCGAGCGGCGCATCCCGGCGTGTCGTCACGGGATCCGTCGACATCACCTGCTCGACCCTGCGGCCGTGGGTCCGCACGTATTCATCGGCCAGCTTGCCCGGACCGACGAGGAATTCGAGCCATGAGGACCGCTTACGCTCGGTGCCGAGCTCCCCTCTGCGCAGAAGGTCGCCTTCGCTGATCATCCCGGCCAGGGTGCCGTCCCGCGTCGTAACGGGAAGGCCGCTGATCCGCTCCGCCAGCATGAGCTGCGCCGCTTCGGCGATGGTGGCGGACGGCTCGACGCTGATCACCGGTGTGGTCATGACATCTGCGACAATCACGAGATCCTCCTGACGATGTGGTCACGAGCAGAAAGAAAGCGGGCGTGGGTCAAAGGGCGCACCAGAGCTCCGCCGTTTGCGCGACTGCCGATATCGAGCCGTCGCAGGATCGCGCCCGGTCCCGCGGGGTGGGGTCGACATCGTTGTGGCTGAGCATGGGAGAGCCCTTCCTCCGATCCAGCCAGTTTACTCCCACTTCACCGATCCCGCAGCTCCCCAGCCGCAGGTCACGACAGCAGACCGGCATGGGCGGAAGGCCGAGCGCTCCAGCGTCTGCCAAACAGAGACAGCCGTCCGATGCCGGACCAGGATCTGCGATGCGGTGCGCTGTCGGATTTTCGCCATCATGCGGCGGTTAATTGGTAGGGAAAGCCTCCGAATATCTGACGGGAGCCCTATCGAAGGTGGCTTTGCTCTCTTTCTGCCGAACTGAAAACGCGAGCCACTCACCGCACGATCAGGCGCCAAACAAGGCAGTATCTGCATTTTCGAACGCGGCGTCAGGGTTTCTCCATACGATTTCGGCGCTTTCTCTCAACTGTCCCGCAATCCGCGGCCGACATCCACGTTGCACACCGGACAGGGGCCGCACCGCTTCCAGAGGAGTCCGGTCGATGGCTGAACTGGTGGTCGTCGGGTTCGACAGCCCGACCGATGCGGACCGCGTCCTGACCGAGCTGACGCGCCTGCAGAAGGAATACCTGATCGATCTCGAGGATGCGGTGGTCGCGATCCGCAGCCCGGATGGCACGGTGCGCATCAAGCAGAGCGTCAACCTGGTGAGCCTGGGCGCGGCCTCGGGCGGCCTGCGCGGCGCCCTGTGGGGCAGCCTGATCGGTCTGTTGTTTCTCAATCCGCTCGCCGGCTTTGCCATCGGCGGGGCGGTCGGGGTCGGCTCGGGCGCGCTGAGCGGGAGCCTGATCGATTACGGCATCAACGACGACTTCATCAAGGGGATCGGCGCGACGCTCAAGCCCGAGACCTCGGCGCTGTTTCTGCTGATCCGCAAGTCGCAGCCCGAGAAGGTGCTCGCCGAGCTGGCGGGGTTCAAGGGCCATGTGATCCGCTCGTCGCTGTCGCCCGAGCAGGAAGCCAAGCTCCAGGCGGCGCTGGCTCGGGCGCACCCGCCGAGCCCGAGCGAGGGTGTCGAGTCTGCGGGCGGGATGGCGGCGTCACCGGCGTAAGGGGCCAAGCGGCACAGGAGAGCGCGATGCTGTCACGACGGTTGTTTCTGACGTGGATCCTGGGCACGGCGGCGGCCACGACGGTCGGGGTTGCGACCGAGGCCGCGGCCCAGCCCAGCCGCGAACCGGGCCGGCCGAGCCGGCCCGGCCCCGGTCGTCCTGGTCCCAGTCGTCCTGGCCGGCGGCCGCCGCCGCCGCGGCGGCGCCCTGAGCGCCGGCCGCGGCCGCGTTCGGGCTTTGTCTGGGTGCCGGGACGCTGGGTCTGGAGCGCCCGGCGCGGGCGCTGGGTCTGGCGGGACGGCTATTGGCGCCGGCGGCGGCGCTGGTAGCGGCCTGCGCGCAGGAGGAGGCGCCGATGCGGCTGGGCCGCAGGTTCCAGCGAGCGGTGTAAAACCTTGCGGAGAGGTTGGATGATGCGGACCTTCGATCGCGCCCGTGATCGCATTCCGGCACACCCGCCAGGAGCCCGAGTGGCCACAAGCTCGCGGGCGCCGGGGGAGAACGGAGGACGCCATGGCTGCCCGGGACGCCGTTTCGCTGAGCAGGACCAGAAACACGCAGACACCCCCCGGTTGGGTTCGCCTGATGTTGGGGCTCGTCATGGTGCTGGCAGGAGTTGCGATCCTGGCCGACGTCGCCTTTGCCTCCCTCGTCAGCTCGGCCTTCATCGGGGCGACTGCCGTCGTCGTAGGCCTCTGCGAGATTGTTCATGCCGTCTGGACGAGGAGAGAGGGTGCTGTGCCGTGGCAGATCCTGCTAGGTCTTCTGTATGTGGCTGTCGGTATCGTGCTCGTCGCTGATATCGGTTCGGGCGACATGATCGCAGCCTCGGGTATCGCGCGATCTGCCCGTTCGAGCGAACTGCTGCTCACCTATGGGCTTGGTCTGCTGCTCCTAGCGTCAGGCATTGTCAGGATCCTGTTGGGAGTGCGTCGCTGGCGGGCGGGCGGCTGGATGCTGCTGCTGGCGGGCACGTTCGGCGTCGTAGCAGGCCTCATCGTCCTGACTGAGTTCCCGAAGACCGGGTTCTGGATCTTCGGGTTGCTGCTCGGGATCGATCTCATCGTGCATGGCGCGGCGTGGCTGGGTTTCGCGTTTCTTGGGAGCGGCCGGCCGCGACATGCCGGATCCGGTGTAGCGCGATGAATTCGGGCCAGACGCCGCCAGCTCAAGAATGCACGACCTACAGCATCGGACGAGAAAAGTGGGCCCACTTTTGGGATCCAATGCGATACTCCAAGCCTTCAATGGCGCATCGTTTGAGCGGACCCAGCGGGCCGCGTCAGCGAGTACCGGGTCCACTTTTCGCTAGCGCGGCCCGCTGGGTCCGCACGATGCGCTAGCAGCGATCAGGCCGAACGTTGGAAGCTGAATATGGAAGGCGAAGATTCACGGTATGCCGGATTTTGAATCATGATCATACATAAATGGTCGAGAAAAGCGGGCCGATGCAGCCGTGGACTCTTGCAATTCGGTAAATCTTGATGGAAAATTTTGCCCATCAATGCCGTTCATGTTTTGTTTTTCGCGTTTGAGAGCGCATCTGGCTCCCCATACGTGTGGCGAGTCTCCGAGAGAGAATCTGCGGAGGAGCGCATGGAGACGGCTCAGGTTCCTGTCGACCTTCTGCACTGGGTGCTCGCGATACTATCGATCGTCGCACTACTGGTCTTTCTTGTTCCATTGCGCTGGCGCGCCCCGGAAGCGGGGCCGATGGCGATGTTCGTGTCTGGCATCGTGGCGCTGCTTGCTTTTCGAACGCCGTGGAACACATTGGCGGTTGCAAGCGCGAAGGGCGTATGGGATGCCATCTTCATCCTGTACGTGATCTGGCCGGCGCTGCTCCTCTATCAGATCACCAAGCAGGCTGGCGCCTACGACGCGCTGCGGAAAGGCATCTCCGGATTCAGCCGCAACGATCTGTTCATCATTCTGGCGCTGTGTTGGGTTTTCGCGTCATTCCTGCAGGGCATTGTCGGCTTCGGCGCCCCCGTCGCCGTCGTCGTTCCGCTGCTGATCACGGTTGGCGTGAAGCCGGTCTATGCCGTGGCCATGGGGGTTCTCGCGCACGCTTGGGCGAGGTTCTTCGGCACCCTTGGGGTTGGATGGCTGGCGCTGCTGCGAGTCTCCAATGTGAAAGACGTCGTCAGGGCTGCCTACGAGTCGTCACTGCTGATCCTCATACCCACCTATCTGGCCGGCTTCCTTGTCGTGTGGCTTTATGGCAGAGGACCGGCGGTACGCCATGCTTGGCCCCTCGTGCTGATCCTCGGCACGATTCTCGGCGTCGGACAGCTCCTCGTTGCACTCTTCAGCCCCGAGCTATCGACCTTCCTGGCAGGAGCCGTAGCGCTTTTGGCGCTCTATCCATTGTCGCGTTGGAAACGCTACGGCGATCCGGTCAAGGGCATCCCCAACCGGCCGGCCATGGTGAAAACACAAGAGGGCGAACAGGGCGAGACAGCACCGGTCATGGGCCTTGCGATGTCGTTCCTTCCCTATATCGTACTGACGGCCGTGACCCTCAGCATCTTGCTGATTCCGCCAGTCAACGCATTGATGCGGCAGCTTCAGGTCGGGCTGCCGTTCCCCGCCGTTGGAACCGGCTTTGGCGTCCAGAATGCCGCGATCGAACGCTACGCGCCTATTACGGTCTTTACGCATCCCGGAATGATGGTGCTGATCACCTCGGTGATCGTCTGGATTGTGTACCGGACGGGCGGTTACTATCGCGCCTGGGCGGAACGCCACCAGCCGGAAAGCATCTGGTCTGCGCTGCTCGTCGATGCGGTGCCCGCCTCGGTCCCGGTGATCGCATTTCTTGTGACGAGCCGTATCCTGGACCATAGCGGCCAGATTTTGACTCTCGCCTACGGCATCGCCGCTGTCTCGCCGCCATTGGTCTATGCCGGCGTCGCGAGCGTCATCGGCGCTCTAGGCGCTTTCATGACATCCAGCAGCACTGCCTCCTGCGTGCTATTCGGTGGCGTGCAGAGCAGTGTGGCTCAGCTCCACGGAATGCCCAGGGAGACCATCATTGCCGCGCAAGCCGCCGGCAGTGCCTATGGCAATGCAATCGCGCCTGCCAACATCGTTCTGGGCACGAGCATCGCCGGCGCAAGCGGCCAGGAAGGAGCAGTCCTGCGTATCACCATGCCCTGGACCGTTATCGTCGCCGTTTTAACAGGCGTGGCCACGATCGCATTGGTTGTTTTTTCTCGATAAGCGGACAGCGCCATGGACAGAAAGCTAAAGGCGGAGACTCTCGCGCTGCTGCTGTTGTTCGCAGCATTTCCGATCATCAGCTTTGGCACGATCGGCGACAGAAACCTGGTGTGGTGGATTGGTCTCCTAAGCCTTGTCGCGGGCGGTGTGCTGCCTGTGTGGACACGCTACATGGACCACTCCGGTGACACGATCAGGGACGTCGGCCTGGAGTTCGACGATCGGACGTCGTAGCTCCCGCAGGGGCCCGCGTCATCGTTGCGTGCCGGCCGGAAAAGTCGATGCGTTCCGCAGCGATTTACCACGGTCCTTAGAGACAGGAGGCGGTGATGAGTCATCCCAATGGTCCCCGCACAGGCCGTCCCCCTACATATGCGCCGCACGGAGTGGTCACGACGCCGCATTATCTCGCCAGCGCCGCGGGGCTGAACATGTTGCAGCAAGGCGGCACGGCGGTTGATGCCGCCATTGCCGCCAATACCGTGCTGTGCGTCGTCTATCCCCACATGTCGGGACTGGGCGGCGATGGATTCTGGCTGATCGCTGAGCCGGGCAACGGCCGTGTGCACGGCGTCAATGCCAGCGGACCGGCCGCGCGCGCCGCAACGCCCGACTACTACCTTCCCCGCAGCAAGGACAACGAGATCCCCACCCGCGGCGCGCTCAGCGTGCTGACCGTTCCGGGCGCAATCGACGGCTGGCGGCTGGCGCATGACCGGTTCGGTCGCTTGCCTTGGGAGAGGCTCTTCGAAGCTGCCATCGACTATGCGCGCGGGGGCATGGCCGTCACCCGCTCGCTGGCCGACTGGCTGGTCCATGACGAGCCGATCCTCAGCTCCTATCCCGAGACGGCGGCCATCTTTCTGCCTGGCAGGCGCGCTCCGCGCGACGGTGACAAGCTGGTGCAGGCAGACCTTGCCCGCTCTCTCGAGCTGGTCGCCAGTCAGGGCGCTCGCAAGGGATTCTACGAAGGGGAGATCGCCCGGCGCATCTGCGCATCGTTGCAACCCCAGGGCTCACCCCTCGCAGCCGAAGACTTTGCCGCCTTCCAGGCCGAGTGGGTCGAGCCGATCGCGGGGACCTACCGTGACTATGACGTGTATCAACTCCCGCCCAGCACGCAGGGTTTCACTGCACTCCAAATCCTCAAGCTCATCGAAGGATTCGACGTTTCCAGATGGGGCGAAGGCACGGCCGACTACTACCACCACATCGTCGAGGCCGTTAAGCTTGCCTTCGCCGATCGTGAGGAATGGCTCACCGATCCACGCTTCGTGAACATCCCCGTGCAGCGGATGATCAGCAAGGAGTATGTCGACGAGCGTCGCGGTCTGATTGATTCCGAGCGCGCGCTCGATATCGGGCAGGTACCGGCAGGCATCGCCTACGAGCATCCACACGAACGGCGGGCGCCCGAGGGCGATACGTGCTATTTCTGCGCCGCAGACCGGGATGGAATGGTCGTGTCGCTGATCCAGTCCATCTACCACGACTTCGGCAGCGCCATGGTCGGCGGCGATACCGGCATCATCCTGCAGAATCGCGGCTCCTTCTTCTCGCTCGACGAGAAGCACCCCAATCACCTGCAACCGGGCAAACGTACCTTCCACACGCTCATCCCGGCACTGCTCATGCGCAACGGCCAGCCCTATCTCGCCTACGGATCAATGGGCGGCGAAGGGCAGCCGCAGTCGCAGGCGGCGATAGTCACCCGTATCATCGACTTCGGCTATGACGTGCAGCAGGCGCTCGAAGCGCCGCGCTGGCTGATGGGCCGGACCTGGGGCACCAAGACGCGCAACCTGACTCTTGAGGGTCGCGTCCCCGACGAAGTCGCGCGCGAACTCAAACGGCGGGGCCAACCCGTCCAGATGGTCACCGACTGGAATGATAATCTCGGGCACGCATCCGCGATCCGCGTCGATCGCGAACAGGGCTTTTTCGAAGGCGGTGCCGATCCGCGCGGCGACGGTGCCGCGCTCGGCTACTGAGACGCCAGCAAGACGATACGGGAGCAGAAGGGAGCGCACCATGGAATACGTTTATGTCGGACGCACTGAACTCGTTGGCCTTCAGCCATGACATCCAGCAGGCGCTCGAGGCGCCGCGCTGGCTCATCCGGGTGACACCGTGAACGACATCGCGCTCACGCTGTCGATCATTGGCCTGGCGCTAGTGCTGTTCGCCTGGAACCCGGTGCCTGCGGTCATCGTCGCCATCGGGGCCTCCCTGGCGCTCTACGTCACCGGTGTCCTCACCATGCCCGAGGCTCTGACCGGCTTCGGTGACCCTGTGGTGATCCTGATCGCCGCGCTGCTTGCCATCGCGGTGGCCGTCGAGACGGCCGGGGTCGGCGCCTGGGCGGGCCAGCTTCTCTTGCGTCTCAGCGGCGCCAGCAAAACCACGCTTATTGTCGCACTCATGGTCGTCGCAGCAATCTTCAGCGGGCTGATCGGCATGAACGGTGCCGTCGCCGCCATGCTGCCGGTGACCGTCATCATCACGGTCCGGACGGGGATCGCGCCGTCGCAGCTGATGATCCCTCTCGCTCTGGCGTGCCTGAAGGGTGCTAAGCTCACTCTGCTCGGCTCCCCGGTCAACGTCATCGCCGCCACTCAAGCCGAAGAGATGGGCGTCGGCCACATCGGTTTCTTTGCGTGGTCCGTGCTCGGCATCCCGCAGCTCATCGGATCGATCATCATCGTCCTCTGGCTCGGCAAGCGGCTGCTGCCCGAGCGGCGGAGCGAGGCGCTCCCGGCCGACTTCAGCGGTCACGCCCACAAGCTTGTGCAGCACTACAATCTCGAACACGGGCTGCATCAGCTGGGGGTGCCGGCCAGCTCGCCCCTCGCGGGTACGTCGCGCAAGGCCATCGACCTCAACCCGTACCCCGGTGTGCGCGCCGTCGCCTTCCTCAGTCGCGAGGATGGGCGACCGCTCGAGCGCGATCGCCTCGAGGCAGGCGATCTGATCCTCGTCCGCGGCGACGGCCACGAGGTCGACCGGCTGGCCGCCAACCTGCAGCTGGAGGTACGCGAGCACGGCGATAAGGCGGCCTTGGGCGACGTACTCCTCTCGCGGCACTCCGGTTTGGCCGAGGTCGTCATCCCCGAGCGGTCGGCATTGATCGGGAGTACGGTCTTCCCAGGCATGACCAGTGAGGACCATGAGGTGATGGTGCTGGCGGTGCAGCGCGGCGGAGCCGAGCTGGTCCGCCCGCAGCTCACTCTCCGCGCGGGCGACCACATGCTGCTGCAGGGCAGTTGGCCGGCCCTGGAGCGCTACCTGTCCAGCGCCCACCTGCTTGTCATCGACTCGCCCGACGAGGTCCGTGTGCAGGCAGTGGCGCTCGGCCGGGGCGCGAAGCGCGTCTTCGCGATCTTGGCGCTGCTGGTCGTGCTTCTGGTCTTCAATATCATGCCTGCGCCGATCGCGTGCCTCGTCTGCGCCTGTCTCGTAGTGATCACGGGCGTCGTGCGCGTGCCGCAGATCTATCGCGGTCTCGACTGGAACACCGTCCTGCTGATCGGCGCCATGATCGCGCCCGCTCGCGCGATGGAGAAGAGCGGCGCCGCCGAGATGATCGGTAACCACATCGTCAGCCTGCTCGGCGACTTCGGCCCGACCGCTGTGCTCGTCGGCATTTTCCTTGCCGCAACCCTGATCACGCAATTCATCTCCAACACCTCGACGGCCCTGGTGATGATGCCGATCGCGTTCGCGGCGGCGAAGGACATGAACGTGTCGGCCCTGCCGATGGTCATGAGCGTGGCGATGGGGGCCAGCGCGTCCTTCCTGACCCCGTTTGCCAACGGCGTAAGTCTGATGGTCTATGGACCGGGCGGCTACAAGTTTGATGACTTCTGGCGCCTCGGCTTGGTCGTGTTGATCTGGACCCTCATCGTGACGGTCATCGTCACCCCGTTCTATTGGCCGTACCACTGAGCGAACACACGCGGGTGCCAGTACACCCTTCCTCCCACGAGAAACGCACCCGCGGCGTCCTCGACATCATCCGCGGGATCGTTCGAGAGCCCATGCGCCTTCCGCTTGCGGCGGCGGACCATTATGGGGTGTTCGGCGATGTGGGCGAGGCCTGTCCATGGCTAGAGCATCGGACGTGAAATCGAACTCACGTCCGATGCTCTAAGCCTATGTTTTTGAGCATCTTTTCACGCAAAACCGGTTCCCACTTTTGCGTCCGGTGCTCTAGCGCATCGTGCGAAAAAGTGGACCCGGTTTTTCGCAAGAACGATGCGCTCTTTCCAGCAAGGGAGCATCGGATCGATCCCAAAAGTGGATTCCACTTTTCACGTCCGATGCTCTAGCCTTCTGTCCGCCTCATTGGGTGCTCATACTCGATCGCATGCCGAGATCCCGATGGTCGATATCCTGCGATGGGCGTATGCGGGATCCCAACCCGGGGCAGCCCTGAAGCTATGCGACTGGGGGTTCCATGAATCCAGCCCTTCGCGATGAAATCCTCGCCATCCTTGCCGGCGCGAACGACATGAACATCGCAACGGTCCGCAGCGACGGCTACCCGCACGCAACGACGGTCAGCTATGCCAATGATGGCCTGATCCTCTATTTCGGCTGCGCGGGGGTCTCCCAGAAGGCCCGGAACCTGGCCCGCAATGACAAGGTCTCGCTCACGATCAATCTGCCCTATACCGATTGGGGCGAGATCCGTGGCGTATCGATGGGGGGCCGGGCGGCCCGCATCAGCGAGCCGCGGGAGATCGAGCAGGCGGCACAGTTCCTGGCGCGGAAGTTTCCAAGAGGGGTGGCCGAGTATGCATCCGATGGAATGCCGGGCATTGCCTTCTTTCGCGTCATGCCCGAGGTGATCTCGGTCCTCGACTACCGCAAAGGCTTTGGGCACACCGACTTGGTGCGGGATCATGGCGATCCTTAGCGCATCGTGCGGACCTGGCGGGCCGCGCTAGCGAAAAGTGGACCCGGTTTTCCGCGCTGAACGATGCGCTCTTCTAGGAGTGGAGCATCGGATTGGATCCCAAAAGTGGATCCACTTTTCTCGTCCGATGCTCTAGGAACGATGGTGCAATGCGGATCACGAGGCTCATGTATCAGCATGACGATGTGCTTCAGCATTCAGCAGGATCTCAAACAAGCCTTCGGGGATAATGCCTTGGAGGAGAGGGCTTTGCCGGAGCTGACCGGCACCGGGGCATTAACCTTCTGAAAGGCGTGAGCAACCCACTCATGACTTTTGGGCCCTGTGCGTTCTGGCCGCACACCCATTCGGATTCCGCAGCTGAGGCAGGCGCAAGTGCGCATCTTCCTGATCGCACGGTTCCTTTTGCCTCAAGCCGGCAAGCTGCTGCACTTCAAAAGTGTTGAGGCTCCCTGTTTTTGAGAGTCCCTCCCCCATAGGGGGTAGAAACAAATCAGAGAGCCAATGATTTCCTGTGCCACATGCGGGTTTAAGCAAAAAGGCAAGTCGTGCAGATCGTTTTTAAGAATATTTAGAGACGATCTAGCTGATTCGGGAATGACATCCTATAAAAATTTAATATTAGGACAAGAATAGCACTCATCGAGCGCCGATCTGTTGAAAATTGTTTGTGCCTCGGTGGGCGCAATGGCCAAGTATTCAAGGTCATTATTTAAGCCTCCTGCGATATGAGGCGATAATCAGGTTCGGTGTTTCGTCGCATCCACTCACGTCAAGGTGCTGGAGCATGGTTGGATTACCTTACTCATTGTCCTCCGAACTCGGCGCGGCTCTCAGGCGCAGCCGCGGCGCTCTGATCGGCATCGGAGTGTTCAGCGTCCTGACCAACATCCTGACCCTGACGGGCTCATTCTACATGCTGCAGGTCTATGACCGGGTCATTCCGAGCCGCAGCATTCCCACTCTCCTCGGCCTCAGCATCCTGGCGGCCATGCTCTACGTTGGACAAGGGCTGCTGGATTTCGTCCGCAGCCGCGTCCTGTTGCGTGTCGGTCGGGCGCTCGACGAGGACTTGAGCCAACGAGTCTTCTCGATCGTCACTTGCCTGCCGCTGCTGGGTAAGTCGAGCAATGACGGGCTGCAGCCCTTGCGCGATCTCGATCAGGTGAGGGGTTTCTTTGCAAGCAGCGGACCGCTCGCCTTCTTCGATCTGCCCTGGCTGCCGGTTTATCTGTCGATCTGTTTTATCTTTCATCCGTTGATCGGCGCGGCGGCTCTGTCGGGTGCCATTCTTATGGCCTTCGTGACGGCTCTGGCGGACGCGCTGACCCGAAGGCCCATGCAGGCCGCGGCCCTGCACGGCGCTGGACGCCTCAGTCTCGCGGAGGCGAGCCGTCGCAACGCCGAAGTGCTGACCGCCATGGGCATGACCGGCCATCTCGGCACGCTCTGGGGCGAGCTCAATCGAAAGCACCTCGACGCGCATGAGCGTGCCAGCGACGTCTCAGGCGGGCTCGGCGGGTTCACCCGGGTGTTCCGCATGGCCCTGCAATCCGGAGTGTTGGGGCTTGGAGCTTACCTCGTGATTCAGGGGAAGGCGACCGGAGGCATCATCATCGCAAGCTCCATCCTCACGGCTCGCGCGCTTTCTCCGGTGGAACTCGCCATCGCAAACTGGAAAGGGTTCGTCGCCGCCCGCCAGAGCTGGAGGCGCTTGAAGGACTTGCTTGCCGCAGTCCCGCTTAAGGAGCGAAATCTCCCGCTGCGGAAGCCGAGCTCGACCCTTGCTGTCGAGGCGGCCGTCATCGTTCCGCCCGGCGATCAGAAGATCGTGGTGAAGGGCCTATCGTTCCGGCTTGAGAAGGGCTGCGCACTCGGCATCATCGGCCCGAGCGGCTCGGGCAAATCCTGTTTGGCGCGCGCGCTCGTCGGCGTGTGGAAGCCGGTCCGAGGAAGCGTCCGGCTCGATGCGGCCACGCTCGACCAATGGTCACCGGAGGCGCTCGGCCGGCATGTCGGCTACCTGCCTCAGGACATCGAGCTGTTCGACGGCACCGTGGGTCAGAATATCGCGCGCTTCGACCCGGAGGCCGACCCGGAAGCCATCATCTCGGCAGCCGAGACTGCGGGCGTTCACGACATGATCGTGCAGTTGCAGAACGGATATGACACGCGGATCGGCGACGGCGGGACGGCGCTTTCGGCGGGGCAGCGCCAGCGCGTGGCACTGGCGCGGGCTCTCTATGGCAATCCCTTCCTGATCGTGCTCGACGAGCCGAACTCGAATCTCGATGCGGAAGGCGAAGCGGCGCTGTCCGATGCCATCAAGAGCGTGCGGGATCGGGGCGGCATCGCAATCGTGATCGCCCACCGATCGAGTGTCCTTGCCGCCGTGGATTTCGTGCTCGTCATGAGGGATGGCGAGGGCCAGCTCTTCGGTCCCCGGGACGAAGTGCTGCGCAAGGTCGTCCGGCCGGTTCCTCCCAAGCAATTGCCTGCCGCAGCCGCAGGAGCCGCGTGATGCAACAGCGATCATCCTCCCCGACGAGCCACGCCATGCGCCGGTACCTGCTCCTGGGCACCGCGACCGCCTGCATGCTGGTCTTCGGCGTCGGCGGATGGGCAGCGACGACGGAGCTGGCGGGAGCCGTGATCGCCCCGAGCGTTCTCGTGGTGGATTCCAATGTGAAGAAAGTTCAGCACCCGACAGGGGGCGTCGTGGATGTTCTTCGCGTTCGAGATGGCGATCGCGTCCAGGCAGGAGATCTGCTGGTGAGATTGGACGAGACCGTGACGCAGGCCAACCTCGCCGTCGTCCAGAAAGACTTGACCGAACTCTCAGCGCGTCGAGCCAGGGAGGAGGCGGAGCGCGACGGAGAGGAAGCAATCGTCTTTCCGGCGGATCTTCTCGCACAACGCAGTGATCCCGAGGTCGCCTTGGTCATCACCGGCGAGGAACGCCTGTTCGCCATGAGACGGGCCGCCCGGGAAGGTCAGAAGTCACAGCTCAAGGAGCGCATCGGCCAGCTTAAGGAAGAGATGCAGGGCCTCAGCGAGCAGATTAGCGCCAAGGACTCCGAGATCCAATTGATTGGGCAGGAGCTCAAGGGTGTACGCGAGCTTTGGCAGAAGAACCTCGTTCCGCTCACGCGGGTGACGGCACTCGAGCGTGATGGTGCGCGCCTGGGCGGCGAGCGCGGAGCGCTCGTCGCGGCCCTCGCGCAGGCGAAGGGCAAGATCAGCGAGACCGAGCTGCAGATCTTGCAGGTCGACCAGGATCTGCGGGCCGAGGTTGGCAGGGACCTGGCCGAGGTCAGGGCGAAGATCTCGGAGCTGGTCGAGAAGCGGGTTGCGGCCCAGGATCAGCTCAAACGCGTCGACATCCGTTCGCCACAGGACGGGATCGTGCATCAGCTCTCGATTCATACGGTAGGGGGCGTCGTTACCGCGGGGGAGCCGATCATGCTCATCGTGCCCGAGGGCGATGCACTGACAGTCGAAGCGAAGATTGCCCCTCAGGACATTGATCAGGTCCGGATCGGGCATAAGGCGGTGTTGCGTTTTACCGCCTTCAGCCGACGCACCACACCGGAACTGAACGGTGAGGTGAGCCGGATCTCCGCTGATATCAGCCAGGACGAGAAGACTGGTACCAGCTTCTATACGGTCCGGATCGCACTGCCTCAGTCCGAGATCGACCGCCTGAAGGGCTTGAGGCTTGTGCCCGGCATGCCGGTCGAGAGCTTCATCCAGACAGGCGAGCGAACAGTGGTGTCGTATCTCACCAAGCCCTTAAGAGATCAATTGATGAAGGCTTGGCGGGAAAACTAATCCAGCAGAGCAAAGGAGATGCTCAATGGCCTATCGATACAGCTATGACTCATACGGCTCGACGTCGGAGACATCGGGCGGGTCGACGAACGGGACGGACATCACCTCCGGCACGAACGGTTCCGACACCTCTGGCGACACGATCTCCTGGAGTCATCACGGTGGCTCTGACGGCGGCTCGGGCTCGGAAGGCTCCGATGGCACCGGCACGGACAGCGGGGGATTGGAGTCGCTGTTCGCGACAATTCCGCAGCTCGCGGATCTCAAGGAGGTGATTTCCGCCGTCGAGAACTTCGAACCATCGAACAATGGCTCAGAAGGCACGGACACGTCGGGCGGCACCGAAACCTCGGGCGGAACGGACACTACCGAGACAACGGGCGGTACTGAAACCACCGGCACATCGGAAGCTGACAATGGTTCGAATACCGGTGGAACGGAAACGACCGGCGGAACCGAGATGACCGGCGGGACTGAAACGACGGGCGGAACCGAAACGACGGGCGGAACCGAAACGACCGGCGGGACCGAAACGACCGGTGGAACCGAAACGACCGGCGGGACCGAAACGACAGGCGGGACCGAAACGACCGGTGGAACCGAAACAACAGGCGGGACCGAAACGACCGGTGGAACCGAAACGACCGGTGGAACGGAGACGACTGGCGGGACCGAAACGACGGGTGGAACCGAAACGACGGGTGGAACCGAGACGACGGGTGGAACCGAGACGACGGGCAATGAAGACACCGGAGGCACCGACGGTTCCTCCGGCACCTCCAGTGCCGACGTTTACGCCGCGCTGCTGCTCCCATCGAACAACTCGGGCGTCGATGGGGCCGTTGCCGTAAGCTTCGACGAGGGGACCGGAAAAGTCACGGTAGCCGTGGAGGCCCATGGATTGACGCCCGACGAAGTCCATCTGCAGCACATCCACGGTTTCGCAGACGATACGCCGTCCGAGCTGCCGACCATCGCGCAGGATGCGGATGTCGATGGTTTCGTCGAGGACCCGGAGGCTGAGACCGCAGTCGGTCCGGTCATCCTGGCGGCGACTCAGTCGGGCGAAGTGACGTCCGCAGAAGACGGGACCGACTTCCCGACCGCCGACGCAAACGGGGATCTGAGCTTCGTGCAGGCCTACAACTTCGATCTCAACAATCCTGAGGAAGCCGCGATATTCCAGGAGCTGCAGGATTCAGTTGCCGGCCGTGCGTTTGAGATCCACGGGCTCGACGTGCAGGAGGGCCACGGCGCCGGCACGCCCAACGAGGTGAACGGCACAGGAGGCTATATCCCGGAAGTTCCAGTCGCGGGAGGTATCCTTCAGCATATCGACGATCATAGCGGCACCAGCCAGGACAGCCTGCTCATGGCATGAGCGCATGGCATGAGGTCGGACATCACAGCCGGAGAGGGCCGCAAGGCCCTCTCCGATTGCGCTATTCGGATTCCGCTGCCCCGTGCTTACTTCGTCTCTATTGCCTACACCGCGATGGCATGACTTTCCGGACATCCCGCATTTCGGCGCGCAGGTGCATGCTCGCCGTCGCCGGATCGTAGGCGTTGAGGATGCTGGCGCCGTTCCTGAGCACCGCTTCGACGACGACTGACTTGACCTGCGCCAGGTCCTCGATGGTGTCGACGCCCTTCAGGCCCGGATGATCCAGCTGGATGTTGGTGACGAGATAGACACCGCATGCAAGACAAGCCGAGGCCCTCGCGCAACATCGGTCAATCAAAGTCCCTCGTACGCCGTCGCAATGGGATATCCGGTATGCCTATGATGGCCATTGGGCCAATACGATCTCGCTGCTGACTGTCTCAACCTGATAGCTATAGCGCTTCGAGTAAAGCGTCAGAAGCGAATCGTGGCCCTCGTCGGAGGAGCTGCAGACACCGTCTGTGACGATCACGACGCGCAACCCGAGATCTACGGCACCCAGTACAGTCGCAAGAACACACATGTCGGTTTCAGACCCAGTGATCAGGAGAGTGTCAATACCTCGCGCCCTGACGAGATCGCGCAGCTTGTGGCCGGCAAAGGCCGAGTAGACCGGCTTATCCAGAACGAGGGCAGGAGGCACGAGCCGTTGCAGTGGTGGCATGAGCTCCAACAGGCGAGGGTCGAGATATTCGCAAGTCACCTCACGCCAGTGCTCATAATAGGCGCGCCAGGTGCCCGGCATGTCATCAGGATGGTACGGCGGAATGAAACGTGTGAAGACCGTGCGTTCCGGGGCAGCCTCGGCAATCCGGGCGACGGTCGGCAGGACACGTTCCATCCATGGGGTTGGCCATGGTCCATCTGCGGAGAAAAGACGCTGCATGTCGATGCATAAGTGGAGGGTAGCGGGCCCGAGGGGGAGCATGGGTACCAACAGTGTGGAGGGCGACGCTTGACAACCGAACCGGTCTCAGCCCGGTTCCATGCTTCGAGCCGAATTCAAACGGTGAAGCCACCGACCTGGATGTCGGTCACATTGTGGCTCACCTGAGATCCGGATGCGAGGGCGGGCGATCGTCTCAAAGCGGACATTCGGAAACGACAAGAAACCATCAGTCTCTGACCCTGCTTATGCAAGCAACTCCACCAAGCCTGACTTTGGCGAACCGTTTGTACAATTTCGGCTTCCTAAGCCGGGGAGTTCCCGGTGTGGACAAGGGGGCAAGACATAAGTTTGCGCAAAGATGCGGCCCATCCGCGTTGTTCACAACCGAGACCCGTTCTGGACCTTCCCTGATGAGCTCTCCATCGGACTCTACAGTCGATGAAGGAATATACGGATCCGGGGTGCGCGGGACTTGATTGCTTTGCCCATGCCGGGGGCGGTGCATTCGAAGAGCGCCTCGACTCTGCCGCTGCAAAGCCACTCGGAATTCACGACAGAGCTTGGTAGGATCCCGCCAATGGCTCACCAGAATGATATGGGCGACCAACCTCTTCGACAGGACGAACCGTGGAATCCGTGCCGATGAGCATTATCCGGTAGCTCGGGCTTAGCCGGAAGGGGGCGGATTGGTCAGACCGCACATGCCGCTGCCCGCCTGAGAAAAAAGGCTTTCTCACGTTCATTGCGGGTGAACGCAGCAGCCTGTTCGAAGTGGATCTTGGCTGCGGCGAGCCGACCTGCCCGGAACAGAAAGTCGCCCTTCGCCGCCGGCAATGGAGCATAACTGCGCAAGGCCCCAGCCTGATCGATCTCATTGAGGAGCGCCAAGCCGACCTCAGGTCCGAAGGCCATGCTGTAGGCTATGGCCCGGTTGAGGTCGATCACCGGCGAGGGCATGATCTCCCGCAGGTTGTCATAGAGCCCCGCGATTGTCTTCCAGTCCGTCTCCTCCGCCGTGCGCGCAGTCGCATGGCAGGCAGCGAGCGCCGCTTGCAGAGCGTAGGGAGCGGAGGCGCCGTTCAGGGTTTTAGCCCGTTCCAGAGCGGCCAAGCCCCGACGGATCAGAAGCTGATCCCAGCGACCGCGGTTCTGTTCGGTCAGGGGGACCGGCGTGCCGTCCTGTGCCGTGCGGGTCGCGAGGCGCGAGGCCTGGAGTTCCATCAGGGCAAGAAGACCGAAGACCTCCGGCTCGTCCGGCATGAGGCCTGCCAGGATGCGGCCCAGGCGGAGGGCCTCGGCGCACAGGAGCGGACGGACCAAGTCCTCACCAGCCGTCGCCGCATAGCCCTCGTTGAAGATCAGGTAGATGACCTCCAGCACCGAGGCGAGGCGCTCCTTCCGCTCGTTGCCGCGAGGCACCTCGAACCTCAACCCAGCTTGCGCCAGCGTCGTCTTCGCCCGGACGATGCGTTGTGCGATAGCAGCTTCGTTCGACAGGAAGGCGCGGGCGATCTCGGCGGTGGTCAGCCCGCCGATCACGCGCAGAGTCAGGGCTGTACGGCTCTGCGCGGGCAAACTCGGGTGACAGGCGGTGAATATCAGGCTGAGGTAATCGTCGCCGACATCATCGTCCATGGCCGCCTCGATGTCTTCGACATCGGTATTGTGGTGATCCGCCACTTCATGAGCGAGTTCCGCGTGCTTGCGCGCAAGCATCTGGTTGCGGCGAATCCCGTCGATCGCCCGGCGCTTGGCTGCGGCCATCAGCCAGGCACCGGGGTTTTTCGGGATCCCGGCTTTGGGCCATTCCGACAGGGCAGTCACCAGGGCATCCTGTGCGAGTTCTTCGGCGTGCCCCAGGTCCTGCACCATGCGGGCCAGGCCCGCGATGAGCCTGGCCTGTTCGATCCGGAAGACCGTCTCGATCACCTGATGGGTTTCGGGCGCTGCCATGCCCTCCGCTTAGCGGAGGAGTGATGGGCAACGCAAGTCGGGGCCGGATATGGAGCCTCAGCGGCCGGCGATCCTGTCGCGAAGCCGGTCTTCCTGCTCGGCGAGTTCCGGCGTGAGGGCCTCGCCGAAGTCGGCGGCCTCGAACACCGGGCGGATCTCGATCTCGCTTGGGCCCGGCATCGGATTGGGGCAACGCTTCACCCACTCGACCGCCTCGGCCATGTCCCTGACTTCCCAGAGCCAGAACCCGGCGACGAGTTCGCGGGTCTCGGCGAAGGGCCCGTCCATGACGGTGCGACTTGGACCGTCGAAGGCAACGCGCTTGCCCTGAGCCGAGGGCTTGAGTCCCTCACCGGCCAGCATGATGCCGGCGTTGACCAACTCCTCGTTGTACTTGCCCATGGCGTCCAGGAGCTCGCTCGCAGGCATGGCGCCCGCCTCGCTATCCGTGGTCGCCTTCACCAGAACCATCACACGCATCGTCTTGTCTCCTTCAGTGCGCAGGGGGCCCTCACCGGCCTCCCAGCCTATACGACGAACGAGGGCCGCCGCGGTCGACAACCCACCGAAAATTTTTTCGGATGTGCCTTTTGCCGCGAGGGCGGCGGATGCCGCGGTCCAGCAGGCTGCTCCAGCCTCGTTAGGGGAATCCGATGAGACGCTTTGTTGAAGGCGCGGATCGCAGCCAGACCACCCTGGTCCCCGAAAGCCTGGACGACTGGATCGGTGAGGACAACCCGGTCCGTGTCATTGACGCCTTTGTCGACGCGCTCGATTTGAGACTTCTGGGCTTTGACGGGATGGTGCGCGATGGGACAGCGACGAGATCCTGGCCTGCGACCAGGCGGGAGTGACCGTCACCTTGCCCAAGCCCATGACCTCCCCAAGCCCATGACCTCCTGCTCGAAGGCGGATGGTCCGTTCGGCAAGCAGGACTTCGTCTCTCTGCCCGACGAGGACGCCTACCGCTGCCCGGAGACTTCATGCGCTTCGGCATGATGACCGAGGACGATCCATTGCGACGCGCGCCGTGCTTGGCTCTACTCGAGCACTTGGCATTCGACTCGGAGCAGGTGGCTCGTAGAATAGAGATTCCGATGTTTCCATCAAAAATTGTTGAACGGTCACAGGGGTAAGGTTCACGCTAAGAACGCTGACCTAAGAGCACGGACGTTGACTTTAGAAATAAGAATGACTTCTTAGTACCTATTAATTTCCGCTCCCGCAAACATTGAAGGGGTCCATTTGGATCCTTATCAATAACTTGGTGCAGAGTTATATCGATTGTGCCGTTGCACGATTCTTTTCATTTCTACGCGGGCCAAGTCGATGACCGACAGGATCGGGCCTGCGTTCTAGAGCGCGCATATGGGCTCAGAGCAATCAATCACATTCTCCGCTCCCGTCCTGGCAGGGTGGTCCGTCCGAACGTTGCCTCCCGGCCATATTCACTTGGGAGTCTCGAAAGAGATCGTTCCCACACTGCGCGCGTTCGGCCTCGATCCCGATACGGTGATCCGCGACGCGGGTCTCAATCCGCGCCTCTTTGGGGACGGCGCCAATGTCGTTCCGTTCGCCGCCCTGGCCCGGTTATATACCTTGTGCGTGGCGCGCACGAACTGTCCCCATTTCGGGCTGCTGGTCGGCCAGCGTGCCACCATCCTGTCCATGGACCTGATCGGGCGGCTGATGCAGCATTCGGAGACGGTGGGCGCGGCCCTCGATGGACTCGTGTCCAACCTCAGCGTTCAGGATAGGGTCGTGGCTGTCTCGCTGGCAGTCCACGACGACACGGCCCTGCTGACCTTTGCGACTTATCAGCCTGAAAGCGCGAGCGCGGAGCAGATTACCGAAGCGGCCGTGGCGGTTTCGATCAATGCGCTGCGCAGCCTGTGCGGCCCCGGCTGGCATCCGACGGAAGTGTTCCTGCCGCATAGGGCACCGCTCGAGACAGAACCCTACCGGCGCCATTTCCGGGCTCCGGTCCGGTTCGACCAGGAGACTGCCACTCTCGTGTTCCCGACCCACGATTTGAAGCGCAAGGTGGCGGGAGCCGATCCTTTGCTGCACGTGATGCTGGAGGAGCGGCTCCGGCAGATGCGGGCCGATGCGGGCTCCAGGTTCTCGGACGATATCCGAAGGTTGCTGCGTATGCGAATGACAAGCCAGCGTTGCTCGGCCGAAGACATTGCCGGCCTGTTGGCAATGCACCGTCGCACCCTGACCCGCCGCCTGAAGGACACCGGCACGGGCTATCGGTCCATCACGAACGAGATCCGGTTCGGGATTGCCCGGCAGCTGCTGGAGGACACTGCCGTACCGCTCGGGCAGATCGCGGCGGCGCTCGGCTATTCGGAAGCCAGCGCGTTCACCCGCGCCTTCCGGCGCTGGTCGGGCCAGACGCCCACCGCTTGGCGCGCGAGAGCATCGGATATGAAAAGCGGACTCCACTTTCGGGAATGAGCCCGACGCTCCCGCCGGAAGGAGCGCATCGCTTGAGCGGACCCGCCGGGACCGCACGATGCGCGAAAGGCGGCCGAATGCGATAGCGCACGCGCCTCGTCGCGCGGCTCAGACCACGCCGATGGGCGACCGGGTCAGCGTCGGCCGACGCGATTGACCGGACCGCCGCGGTTCATCGGGGTGCCGGGGCGAATGCCGACGCCGGCGGCACCGACTCCGGGTGTCACGACGGCACGCCGGGCCACGGGCGCGACCGGACGCGCGGCGCAGCCTTTCGGCACGCCAACCGTCTTGCAGTAGACGATTGCCGCCGCGGGCTCCGGGACCATCGAGAGGACGGTGAGGGCCGCGAGCGCGAGGCCGGCGCGGTACAGGGATTTCATGGGCAGCATAACGATCCTCCATCCTTGTGATTTCCACCGACGTCGGACGCGTGCCGTGCAGGCGCAGGAACCTAATATGGGAGCTCCGAAGAATCGGCGTCATCCTCGTCCTCCATCTCCGTGCGGCGGTTTTCCATCGCATGCCGGAGCCCTTCGATCGCATACGCCGTCACGACTCGCAGCCGGGTCTTCTGCGCGGGGGTGAGGCTCTGGTAAAGCGGCTGCCAGGCATCGGCGAGCTTCTTGAGTCCTGCCGCACGTTCCGTCAGGACGTCGGCGCGCTGGCGGTAGAGCTGCACCGGGTCGACGTCTTGCTCTTGGTCCATGTGCTCCCCGAGCGCCGCCAACCTGCGATAGCGGGTCTCGGCCCTGGCGCGGATCGCATCTTCCACGGCGGGCCAGAGCTTTTCCTGCTCTGGGGTGAGTTGCAGTGCGGCCTTGATCGCGCCGACCCGAATGTCGGTCAGCATCTTGAAGTCGGCCTGGCTCAGCCCTTCGTCGTCGGGTGATGCGTCTGAGCCGGAGGTGGCTTGCTGTGCGTGAGCCACGGGCGCGCCAATGATGAACAAGGCCGCCGCGACGCCGATTATTCCCTTCCGCATCTCGATCTCCTGCCGGTTTCGATAAGCGTCAATCTACGCAAATGAATCACGGCCCACTTGACGGTTTGAGACTTCTCGTTGGCAGTTTCGGACACGGACGAGTCCGTGACCTGGATTCAACCGCCGGTAGGGCCGATGCGATATAAGCGGCCTCGGAAGCCCTGGGTCACGAAACGCCAAGCGATTGTCTCAAGCGGACAAGCAGGCGGCCCGAACTCGGGTCAGGATGGGCGTATCCGGCACACCGCTCAAATGGAGGAGTGTCGTGCCTCGCTTCTACTTTCATGTCAGAGGGGCTCGCCATGAATTGAGCCGCGACGAGCTTGGGCTCGACTTTCCTGACGTGGAGACGGCCTATCGTGAGGCGTTCGATGCGGCCCGGGACGTCAAGGCTGTGTTGGCGGCCCATGGCCGGCATCCGCGCGGCTACATCATCGAGGTCGTGAACGCTGCAGACGAGCTGGTGTTCAGAATCCCATTCTCGGCAACCTGCGACGATCGGACACCTCGCCCCACAAAGCCCATTCTCCAATGACGCCGCTCGATTGCGTCGCCCGCCCCTGCAACGGGCACGCCACTTTCGTCGACATCCCTGCACGAACTCATAGGAGCGAAACCTCCCCATCATTCCTGCCCGGATCAACCCTTGAACGAACAGGCGGCGCCGCTGTCCGAAACTGTCAAGAGATCGTCTCCGACGGTCAAGCCTGATCTGCCGACCAAGCTAGAGTGGATGGAAGCGCAAGGGGAGTTCACGATCCGGCCGTCAGGACAGCCCCATTCGGCTGGCAGCACCCTTGCACCCCACGGCTGTTCGAGGAGGCATGGATGCGGAGACTGAAGAAAACCGGCGGAAGGATCTGGCTGACTTGCCTGAGCGCCGCGATGATGGCGATGATGGCATCGCAAGGCAGCGCGCAGACGACGTCCGCGCCGCGGCCCGTGGGCCGGGTTTCCATCGAGCAGGCACAACTCGCCTTCATCGGCAGCGCGGCCCTCGGCGGCGGAACTCTTTCTTATCGCGGGCGGTCCTACCGCTTCGGGATCAACGGCCTCGGCATCGGCGGCATCGGCGCCTCGAAGATCCAGGCGACCGGCGAGGTCTACCAGCTCGCCCGCGTCTCGGACCTGGAGGGTGTCTACGGGCAAGTCCGTCTTGGCTGGGCTCTGGCGAACCAGGGAGACGGCCGTCTCTGGCTTCAGAACGACAAGGGCGTCATCCTGCGGCTGCGCACGAAGCGCGAGGGCCTGATGCTGGCAGCCGGGGCGGACGCCGTCCGGATCCAGTTCCGCTGAGGCGCTGGAGCATCGGACGCGGGAAGTAGATTCCACTTTCGGGATTGCATCCGATGCTCCCTTCTTAGATCGCGTTAGATCGCGCATCGTTTGAGCGGACCCGGAGGGCCGCGTCAGCGAAAGCCGGGTCCACTTTTCGCTAGCACGGCCCGCTGGGTCCGCACGATGGGCTGGACCATCGAACGCGGGAAGTGGGAACCGGGCTTGCGTGAAGAGACGCTCAAGACCATAGACCTCCAGCATTGGACGTGGATTCGATTTCACGTTCGATGCTGGAGGCATTGTTGCCATGACGCTATAGGAAGTCTGCGATCATGTGGCCGGTCGGCGGACGAGGGCAGGCAGTGCCGTCAGTCTGGCGCCCCCGGTCTTCAACACTCCTGGCCCTTATAGGTTTGATCGGGCCATATCCGTTTTGCACTGAGGTTTGTCGTGGCAATGCATTTCCCTCGCCGCTTCCGCGCATGGCGCTCCCTGCCGCATTGGCGGAGCCGTTTGGTGTTCTGGAGCGGTGGCGCATTGGTCGGGCTCATCGCGGCCCTGTTCGCCATGCTGGCAGACGAGGCGCAGGCGGGGTTCCGACAGGCGGTCGCGGCCTCGCCTTACTGGCCGCTCCTGCTCACTCCCGCCGGCTTCGCCCTTTCCGTCGCTCTGGCCCGGCGTTTCTTTCCGGGCTCGCAGGGCAGCGGCATTCCGCAGACCATCGCTGCCCGGCACCTCACGGACGATGCGGCTCGGCAGCGGCTCGTCTCCGTCCGCATCGCCTTCGGCAAGGTGCTCCTCACCCTGTTCGGCCTCGCCTGCGGGGCATCGGTCGGGCGCGAAGGGCCGACGGTTCAGGTCGGGGCCTCCATTCTCCATGCGGCTGGCCGAGCGTCGGGCCGGCACTACCAGGGGGTGATCCTGGCCGGCAGCGCCGCCGGCGTGGCGGCCGCCTTCAACACGCCACTGGCCGGGATCGTGTTCGCGATCGAAGAGATGAGCCGCTCGTTCGAGCAGAAGACCAGCGGTCTCGTCCTGACCACCGTGATCATCGCCGGTATGGCGTCCCTGGCCCTGCTCGGAAACTACACCTATTTCGGCCACAGCAGCGCGACGATCACCTCGTTCAAGGAGTGGCTGGCGGTTCCCCTCTGCGGTTTCGGCGGTGGGCTGCTGGGCGGCGTGTTCAGCCGCATCGTGGTCGCGGCCGCCCGCGGCAAGGGACGCTTCCAATCTCTCGCCAAGGGCTATCCGGTGGCGTTTGCCGCCTCCTGCGGGTTGGTCATCGCGCTTTTGGGCCTTTTCTCCGGCAACACCATCTACGGCACGGGTTATCATGAGGCGCGGCAGTTGCTGGCAGGAGCCTCCGATGTTCCGGCCAGCTTCGGGCTTCTCAAGATGGCCGCGACGATCCTGTCCTCGATCAGCGGCATTCCGGGCGGGATCTTTGCACCCTCGCTCGCGGTCGGGGCCGGCATCGGGGCGAACCTCTCGGCTCTGCTGCCCGGCGTGCCGGTGGGCACGCTGGTGCTGCTTGGCATGGTCGGCTATTTCGCCGGTGTGGTGCAGGCTCCGATCACCTCTTTCGTGATCGTGATGGAGATGACCGACAATCACGCCATGGCGATCCCGCTGATGGCAACGGCGCTCCTTGGCTACGGCGCGTCGCGCTTCATCGGTACCGAGCCGATCTATCACGCGCTCTCCCAGGGCTTCCTGCCCGATCGTACGAAGGTGGGGCCGCCGTCTGCGGAATCAGGACGGACAAACCTTTAACATCCGCCGGCTCATGCCGAGGAATCGCGCGACCTCATCCACGCGAGCCCGCCCGTGCGGCAGCAATATCGCGGTCCGTCAGACGGCGGCAGATTCGAACCAGGGCCGTCATCCAGAATTCCATCTGGTGCCGGTCTCCATGCCGCGAAAGACCGGCATAGTTGACGCGAATTCCCCACAGCTCTGCAGCGGCGCATCACGCGCTGGGAGCATGAGAATGTGCTGGAGGCGGTGCAGCGCAGGCTCGAGCTGAACCCGGGAGCGATGCGCCAGTGGCGGGAGGTGGTCGAGCATCCGTTCGGCACGATCGAGCTGCGGATGGGCGCCACCCACTTCCTGCCGAAGCGGCCGCCGAAGGTGAGGGGCGAAATGGCCCTGCACGTGCCGGCCTACAATCTCACCCGGGTGCTGAACATCCTGGGGATCCAGCCGCTGATGGCCGCCCTCGGGACATAGGGCAGGGGCTTTGCTCGTGTCATCACGCCCGTCGCCCGCCGGAACCTCGCTCAGATGCGATTGGAGCCTTAATCCGGCGAGGATCAGCCAACTCGCACTCACCGATCATGTTGAAGGGCTTTGGAGCGTGACGAGCCGCTACCCGACTTCTGTCAAAGCGCTTTGACACAACCAAGACCCGAAGGCGACCTTCATCCGCCGATATTAGATTTCGCATCGGACTAGCGGGCAGCGGACCAATGGCGTAGGACTCCTTCCTTGCAATCTTAGCAGAGGACTCTTTATTTCCGGAACACGGAGCCATCCCATGGACGAGACCTTCACCGCGAGCCTCGCCTCCGCCCTCTCGGGGGATTGGCCCACCGGCACGGGCGAGATGGCCGAGCGCATCCGGACCCACGGCTGGGCGGCAACGCCGCTCGGACCGCTGGAGACGTGGCCGCAGAGCCTCAAGAGCGCGGTCGACCTGATCCTCCCGAACGGCTTCCCCATGATCATCCTCTGGGGGCCCCAGCTCATCCAGGTCTACAACGATGGCTATGCCCGGATCATGGGCCTCAAGCATCCGGCCGGACTGGGCCAGCCCACCCGCGACTGCTGGCCCGAGGTCTGGCACATCAACGAGCCGATCTACGAGCGTGTCCGGCTCGGCGAGACGGTCGCCTTCGACGACGCCCTTTATCCATTGGCCCGCAGCGGCGTTCTGGAAGACGTCTGGTTCACGCTATCGTACAGCCCGCTGCGGGATGAACACGGCGCCATTGCCGGCGTGCTCGTCACCCTGCTCGAGACCACGGCCCGGCACGTAGCCCAGCGCCAGCGCGATGAAGCAGCGGGGGCGCTGCACACGAGCGAGGAGCGGCTGCGGCGAGTGCTGGAGACCGATGCCGTGGGCGTGCTGTTCTTCAACAACGAGGGCACGCTCATCGACGCAAATGAGGTGTTCCTCAAGATGACCGGCTGGTCGCGGGAGGAGGTCGAAAGCGGCCGTCTCGACTGGCGTCGGATGACCCCGCCCGAGTGGATCGCTGCCAGCGAGGCGCAGATGGAGGGGCTGGCTGCGACGGGGCGCATCGGTCCGTATGAGAAGGAGTACCTGTGCAAGGATGGTAGCCGCTCCTGGATGCTGTTCGCCGGCCGAGACCTGGGCGACGGCACCATCGTCGAGTTCGCCGTCGATATCAGCACCCGCAAGCAGGCGGAGGAGGCCGAGTGGCGGCTTGCCGCGATCATCGAGTCGTCGGACGATGCCATCATCAGCAAGAATCTCGACGGAATCATCACAAGCTGGAACCGGGGTGCGGAACGATTGTTCGGCTACCGGGCCGAGGAGGTGATCGGACAGCCGATCACCATCCTGATCCCCGAGGACCGCCAGGACGAGGAGCCCGGAATTCTCGAGCGCATCCGCCGCGGGGAGCGCGTCGATCACTACGAGACCGTTCGCCGCCGCAAGGACGGCAGTCTGGTCGAGATCTCGCTGACGATCTCCCCCGTTCGGAACCAGCAGGGCCGGATCATCGGTGCCTCGAAGATCGCCCGCGACATCACCGAGCGAAGGCGGCTGGAGGAGCAACTGCTTCTGGTCAACCGCGAGCTCCATCACCGGGTCAAGAACGCCTTGGCGACGGTTCAGGCGGTGATCGCCTCGACGGCGCGGCGTGCTCAGACCATTACCGAGTTCCAGCAGGCTGTAACGGAACGCATCACCTCGCTGGCGAAAACCCACACGCTGCTGATCGAAAAGGAGCGGGGCGGAGCCTCGATCCGGGACATCCTAAACGCCGAGCTGGTGCCTTACGACGACGGCACCGGGCATCGGGTGAGGCTCGGCGGGCCGGACGTTAGGCTGCGGGCCGAGTTTGCGGTGGCGTTCGGGATGGGCATCCATGAGCTGACCACCAATGCGGCCAAGTACGGTGCGTTCTCGCTGCCCAGCGGCCGCGTTGAGGTGACCTGGAGCCTCGAGGAGCGGACCGGCGGGCGCAGGCTGACCTTGGACTGGCAGGAGCAGGGCGGACCATCCGTCGACGAGCCGACGCGGCAGGGCTTTGGCACGGTGCTGTTGCAGCGGGCCCTCGGCCAGCAGTTGGGCGGCGAGGTCGAGACGACCTTTGCGCCAGAGGGGCTTCACGTCCGGATCACCGCAACGCTGCCGCCATAGTCGAAGCCAATAGCTATCTGCGATACCGGACATGCCTTCGGGACCGTCTTCGCAAGGGCCGACGGAAATGACGGGATCGGGCACTCCTGAGTTCAAGGCTCCAGCCAGGCTAGGCAATGACTGACTATACCTCGGCCCCATTCCGGACTTTTCAACATGATCGTTCCGAAACGGACCTTCGCCATTCTGGTAGGCTGTGAATGTGCATTATGTGAGATGTGAACCAAAGTGTTGCACTTTTCACGGCGGACGCAGCCATCTATATCAATAGCTCCCCAATCCATATGCTTATGCCGGATACTGGAGCGGATCCTTTCCTGCTCTTGGGCCAACCCGTGACCACTTTGGACTGCTGATGCTCCAACAGCCACGCCGCAGGCGAATGTTCATTCCTCTTGCGACCCTGCTCGGTGGGCTGACGGCGTCGGTGCTCGTGGCGGCGAGCCTGTGGACCATCGTCGACGCACGCGATCGCCTCAGCTTCGAGCGCCGGGTGGATCAGGCCCAGGATGCGATCCGGGACCGTCTCGATACTTACGTTACTCTGCTGCGAGCGGGCGTGGGTCTGTTCAACGCCAACCATCTCGACGTTGACAGGGAAGCGTTCCAGGCCTTTGCGGCTGGGCTGCGCCTGAGCAATGATTACCCGGGCATCCAGGGCATCGGGTACACCGCTCGCGTGAAGCCTGATGAGCACGAGGCCTTTGTTGCGGCACAACGCCAGCAGGGCAGTCCGTCGTTCAGGATCTGGCCCGATCATCCCCGCCCGGAGTTCCATGGCATCATCTACCTGGAGCCCCAGGATCGCCGCAACGAGGCAGCCCTCGGCTACGACATGTTCTCCGAGCCGGTTCGCAGGGAAGCCATGGAGCGCGCCCGGGACACGGGTCAGCCGGCCGCAAGCGGAAGGGTCGAGCTGGTCCAGGAGATCGATGAGGCGAAGCAGGCCGGGTTCCTGATCTATGTGCCGGTGTATCGCGGAGGCGCCACGCCCAAGACGTCGTCGGAGCGACAGGACGGGCTGACCGGGTTCGTCTACAGCCCCTTCCGGGCGGACGACCTCTTCACGGCGCTCCTCCACGGCGGGCGCAATCCCGGATTGGAACTGCGGGTCTACGACGGGCCGCCGACTCCCCAGAACCTTCTGCACCGGTCGGGCTCACGCCAAGCCGATGATGGTCAAGGCGAACGGTCTGCCCGTTACACCGACACCCGCACGCTCGACGTCGCGGGTCGCCCGTGGACGATCGCGTACCTCAGCAGTCCGCAACTGGAACAGAGCTCGACCCGGACCCTCATTCCGCTCTATTTCGCGGGCGGCTTGATCGCGACCTTCGTGGTTTCCGGCGTGCTCCAGGCTCAGATCAAGGCGCGCTTGGCCGCTGACCAGAAGAGCCGGGAGGCTCAGCACGAGCTGGAGGTGCGGCGCCGGGCGCAAGAGGAGTTGCGGGAGAGCGAGGAGAGGCTTCTTCTCGCCCTGGAAGCCGGCAGACTCGGCAGTTGGGAGCTGGATATCGGCTCCAAGCGCCGCCTGCTATCGCCCCGCTCGGCCGAGATTTTCGGGGTGCCCGCCGACGAACTTCTCGAGCGCGAGGCGTGGCAGGCCGTGATTCATCCTGAGGACAGCGGCCGGGTCAATGCAGTGTTTCGGGAGGCGCTGGAGGGCAGGGCGCTCTATCGGGCGGAGTTCCGGGTTCTGGGAAAGGATGGCCGGGAACGCTGGGTCAGCTCACAGGCAGTCGTGCATCGTGACAGGTCCGGCACCCCACAACGAGTGGTCGGCATTCATCAGGACATTACCGATCGCAAGCGCTGGGAGGAGCATCAGGTGCTTCTGATCAACGAGCTGAATCACCGGGTGAAGAACACGCTCGCGACGGTGCAGTCGATTGCCTCCCAGACGCTGCGCAATGCCGGCACCATGGAGGACGCACGTTTCGCCTTGGAGGCACGCCTCTTCGCCCTGTCCCGGGCTCACGACGTGCTCACCCGTGAGAACTGGGAGAGCGCGAACCTGCGGGACATCGTCCGCGAGGCGATGGCGCCCTACCGCCACGAGCAGGAGAATCGAGTGAATATGCAAGGGCCGCATGTCAGGGTCGCCCCGCGCATGGCGCTGGCCATCGCCATGGCGTTGCAGGAACTGGCGACCAATGCGGTCAAGTACGGAGCCCTCTCCAACGCCACCGGGACAGTCCACATCACGTGGAAGGTCACTGGGAATGGCTCCCCGCGCCTACACTTGGTCTGGCGGGAGGAGGGCGGGCCGCCGGTTCAGGCGCCCCGTCGCCGTGGCTTCGGCACGCGCCTGATCGAGCGCAGCTTGGCGAGCGAGTTGAATGGCACGGCTGAGATCACGTTCACTCCGACAGGGGTTGTCTGCACGGTCGATGCTCCCCTCGTAACGGCAGCGGACATTTGACGAAAACCCTTGTCGTTGAAACGGGAGCAGGGGTGCTTGGATAGATCGCCTGAACTGCAACGCTCGTACGCTCACCAACGCGAGCGGCTCTACCCATCAGTGCTCGATTGCACGGAGCGCCCATGTCTGCCGTTCTTACACGCCATCATGTCAAGGTCATCGGCCGCGGGAAGAAGCCTATGCTCCTCGCCCATGGCTATGGCTGCGACCAGAACGTGTGGCGGTTCATCACCCCTGCCTTCGAGGACCGCTACAAGATCATTCTCTTCGATCATGTCGGCCACGGGCAGTCCGATGCGGCTGCCTTCGATTCCGTCAGGTACGGCTCGTTGAACGGATATTCCGAAGACGTGCCGGCGATCTGCCGCGAGCTGGACCTGAAGAATGTGATCTTCGTGGGCCATTCGGTCAGCGCCATGATTGGGGCTCTGGCCGCCATCCACGAGCCGGAACGGTTTGACCGACTGGTCCGGCCAGTATGTGCAGGTGTTGCTCTCCGACACCGGCACCGGGATGGACAAGGCCACCATGGAGAGGGTGTTTGAGCCGTTCTTCACCACCAAGGAGGCGGGCAAGGGCACGGGCCTCGGCTTGAGCCAGGTCTACGGCTTTGTCCGGCAGTCCAATGGCCATGTGAGGATCTACAGCGAGCTGGGCGAGGGCACGACGATCAAGATTGACCTGCCTCGCCTGACCGGTGCGGAGGACAGACCGGTCGAGATGCCCGTCAACAGGCCTAAGATGGTGCGGGGCTCCGGGGAGACCATTCTGGTCGTGGAGGACGGGTCGGCCTTGCGGGCGTATGCGGTCGAGGCGCTGCGCGACCTCGGGTATCGTGTGCTTGAGGCTGCTGACGGGAAGGAAGCACTGGCTGCCGTGGATCAGCATCCTGAGATCGCGTTGCTGTTCACCGATGTCGTTCTGACCGGCGGGGTGAACGGACGTGTGCTCGCGGACGAAGTCACTCGACGCAAGCCTGGTCTCCCGGTTCTCTACACGACCGGCTACACGGCCAATGCCATTGTCCACCATGGCCGACTCGACCCGGGGACGAACCTGATCGGAAAGCCCTTCACCTATGCCGAACTAGCCACCAAAGTGCGCCGGATGCTCGATGAGGGCTCCTCCCTGTCGATCCAACGAGAGGTACAGACGATTCCGCGGCCATGGCCGTCCGGGAACGGCCGGCTCGAGCATCGTGCGGACCCAGCGGGCCGCGCGAGCGAAAAGTGGATCCGGTATTCACTGACGCGGCCCTTCGGGTCCGCCCGAACGATGCTCTCATTCAAGGAGGAAGCATCGGACACGGGAAGTGCAAATCCACTTCCCGTGTCCGATGCTGTAGGCCGATCGATTGCTGCGGATCACTCCGCCGCATCCAGCTTCGATCGCGCGACGGCGGAAGCCAGGGCCTGCGCCAATTCCTCCTCGGCGTAGGGCTTGACCAAGAGAACCGCGCTCGCCAGATCCGGCTCGGTCGATACGGACTCGTCCCCGGTCGCGAAGACGATGCCCAGGCCAGGCCGGATCCTCATGGCGCGCCGCGCCAGTTCGGCGCCGGAGAGATCGGGAAGGCCGACATCGGCAACCAGGAGGTTGATGGACCTGGCTTCGAGGAGCGTGAGGGCCGATGCCGCATCCTCGGCCTCCAGAACCGTATGGCCGAGTCCTGCCAGCATCTCGGCCGTGCTGCTCCGGATCAGCTCGTCGTCCTCGACCAGCAGGACCGTCCAATGCGCGACGTTCGAGACCTTCATCGCTGCCGCCTCTGTGTGGGCGGCAGGCGCAGATGCGGCGCGGTTGCGCTGCTGCTGGTTGGCCAGGACATGCCGGATCTTGCGGGCGAGATCCTCCCGCGAATACGGCTTCGGCAGGAGTTCCACGCCGGGATCGAGGCGGCCGCCGTGCACGATCGCGTTCTCGGTGTACCCTGAGGTGAACAGCACCGCGATGTGCGGCAGGCGCAGCCGTGCCTTGCGGGCCAGCTCCGGGCTGCGCAACGGTCCCGGCATGACCACGTCCGTGAACAGGAGATCGATGTCGAGCCCGCTCTCGATCACGTTCAGGGCGCTTGTCGCGTCGCGCGCCTTGAGCACGCGGTAGCCGAGATCCGACAGGAGCGCGACGGCGGTCTCGCGGACCTCGTCGTCGTCTTCCACCACGAGAATGGTCTCGGTTCCGCCCTGGACCGGCACGGTGCGAAGATCGGTGAGCACATCCTCCTGGCCATGCACCCTTGGCAGATAGATCTTCACGGTCGTGCCCTGGCCGACCTCGCTGTAGAGCTTGATGTGCCCGCCGGACTGCTTGACGAAGCCGTAGACCATCGACAGGCCCAGGCCGGTGCCTTTTCCTTCCGGCTTGGTGCTGAAGAAGGGATCGAACACCCGGTCCAGGATTTCGGGCGCAATGCCGCTGCCGGTATCGGTCACCGCCAGCAGCACGTACTGGCCGGCCCCCACGTCGTGCTGCAGGGCATAGCGATCGTCGAGCAGGGCGTTGCCGGCCTCGATGGTCAGGCGTCCGCGGCCGCCCATGGCGTCCCGGGCATTGATCGCCAGGTTCAGGATGGCATTCTCGATCTGCCCCGGATCGACCTGGGTGTTCCACAATCCCCCTGAGACCACCGTCTCGATGTCGATCTCCTCGCCCAGCGCCCGGCGCAGCATGTCGTCCATGCCCTTGATGAAGCGACCGACATTGACGACCTTGGGCTCCAGCGGCTGGCGCCGGCCGAAGGCCAGGAGTTGGGCGGCGAGCTTGGAGCCGCGCGACACGCCGGCGAGCGCGTTCTGGACCCGCGCTTCGGCGCGGGCGTTGCCTGCGAGATCCTTGGTCAGGAGCTGCAGATTGCCGCTGATCACCTGGAGCAGGTTGTTGAAGTCGTGCGCCACGCCGCCGGTGAGCTGGCCCAGCGCCTCCATCTTCTGTGAGTTGCGCAGCAGGGATTCGACCTTTTCCCGTTCGGCGATGGCATCCGTCACGCGCTGTTCCAGGGTGGCGTTGAACGCCTCGAGCGCCGCCCTGGCCCGCAGCTCCTCCTCAATGTTACGTGCCTCGATCACAGTCCCGATGGGCCGCCCCGCTTCGTCCCGGATGGGGCTGGCGGTGAAGGCCACAGGGTAGAAGCTCCCATCCTTGTGGACGAAAACCTCTTCGCCTTGCTCCTGGTTGTTTTTGGGGAGAGCTCGGTCGATGGGGCAGTCACACTGGGGATAGGGCGTGCCGTCGGGACGGGTGTGATGGATGACGTCGTGAAGAGGGCGTCTGCGAGTTTCAGCGAATGTGTAACCGGTCAGGTCCTCGGCTGCCTTGTTCATGTAGACGCATTGCTGGCGGTCATCCATCATGAACACCGCCATCTGGGTGTTGTTCAGGATCGCGTCGAGCCGGCGCGAGGTTTCGGCAAGCTGCTCCTCAATACGTTTGCGCTCAGTGATGTCAACCACGGTGCCGATAAAGCGCCACGGCTTACCGTCATCATCGTACAGGCACTCGCCACGCGCATCGATCCAGCGGATGGTGCCATCCGGCTGAAGCAGGCGGTACTCCTGCGCGTACTTGCTGCCGGTTGCGATCGTCTGGTTGACCGCCTCCCCGATCCGCCCCCGATCGTCGGGGTGGATCCCCCCGAAGTACTCGGCAATCGGAGCACCTATCTCACCCTTGTCAGGATCGACCGAAAACATCGCCGCGAAGCGTGCGTCCGAGTAGAAGGTGTCGGTCTGGATATGCCAGTCGTAGATGCCCACCATGCCCGCCGCATTCAGCGCATAGGACAGGCGCTCCTCGGTTTTCGCAAGCGCCCGCTCGGCGAGGATACGTTCGGTGGTCTCCACCACGACGGCGAGCACGCCCGCCGGTCGACCGCTCTCGTCCAGAACTGGGCTGTAATCCAGGTTCATCCAGACCTGTTCGGGAGCACCCTTGCGGTAGAGCGTGAGTTCCTGGTCCCGGTACGACAGGGTGCCACCGCCGAGGCCGACCTTCATCACGTTGTCGTTGAAGTCGGCGACCTCGGGCCAGCCCTCACGCACTTTCGAGCCGAACAGGAGCGGGTGACGACCGCCTGCAAAGCCCGAATAGGCATCATTGTAGATCATGACACCGTCGGATCCCCAGAGCAGTACAATGGGCACCGGCGAGCGTAGGAGGATCCCGACCGTGGTCTTCAGGCTCTGCGGCCAAGCCGAGATCGGCCCGAGCGACGTGCGCGACCAATCATAGCTTCGGGTGAGCTGGCCCATCTCGCTGTCGCCTAGAAAGCCGAGATCGGTCGCGGCCAGCATTTCGCTGGAGGGGATGGTTCGCATCGACGACATGGAGGCGGGTACTCGATGACCAAATTCGGCGCATAACTATGGTTCAGCCTCGGCCTTGACAAGAGCTTGGCAACACCTCCGGTCGCGCCAGGAATTGCGCAGGGTTGAGTTATCTCAGGAGGGGCACAGGACGGGGGACGCGCCTTCAATGCGTCTCATTCACCTTCCTGGCCATCCAAACTGGTTCCCCAGCCTTACGGCAAATACCTGATCCTCGACCACGGCTGCCCGGTGGCGCTGCGCCTTGAAACTCTATTCGGGGGCCTTGATCAACAGGCGCCTAGTTGCCTAGGCGACATGCTCCTGCTCCACCTTCCGAGAAGGGGCCGAGGTCATGCATTTCAAGGCTGTTCAGGCCCTTGATGCTAACCAACCCAGGAGGGCCGCGTTGAGATCACCCGACATGATCCTCAGTTTTTCTTGGCTAGCCTTGCGATCTCGCTCACCAGATCAGGCTCGATCAACCGCGCTCTGCCAAAGCTGCCAGCATGCCATCAGCAACGGCGAGCGCTGCACCTTTGCTTCCTTTGTCGGCCTGCCGTAGTGACATTCTTTGCCACAGCCTTATATGAGTGCTCCTGTTCTCCCGCTGCTTCCGTCTATGCCCCCCCGATCCACCCTGAACGTTTCCCTGACCCCTGAGCTCCTGCGCCTCATCGGCGAAGATGTGGCTTCTGGCCAATACCAGAGTGCCAGCGAGGTCGTGCGCGCAGCCCTGCGGGGCTTCTACGGCGGTCGGCCCAGACCTCAGCACTCCGGCACGACCGATTCGGCCCTGACCGGGAGTGCGCAGCAGGTGGAGGCCCTCATCGCCCAGGCGGCGGCAGGGATGGCCCAGACCGACTTGGCGGGCCGCATCGTGCGCGTGAACGACCAATACTGTGCCATCCTGGGCCGTTGCCGCGATGAGCTGCTCCAGTGCCGCATGCAGGACCTCACCCACCCGGACGACCTTCCGCACAACATGGACCTGTTCCATCGCGCCCTGGAAACGGGTGAAGCATTCGAGATCGAGAAACGCTATCTGCGTCCCGACGGCTCGGTGGTTTGGGTGCGCAATGCCGTCAGTCCCATTCGCGATGGCTCCGGCGAGGTCGCCAGCATCCTGGCCGTGTCCGTTGACGTCACCGGCTACAGGAATGCCCAGGAGGAGCTGCGTGAGAGCGAGGCCCTCAAGGGCTCCATCCTCGACGCGGCTCTCGACTGCATTGTCTCCATCGATGAGGAAGGCCGGGTCATCGAATGGAACTCTGCCGCGGAGCGGACCTTCGGCTTTACCCGCAAGGCGGTCCTTGGCCGGGACTTGGCCGACCTGATCATTCCGCCGGAGTACCGGGAGAGGCACCGTCGGGGCATGGCGCATTACCTTGCCACGGGCGAGGGGCCTGTGCTGAACCGGCGCATCGAGCTGGAGGCCCTCCGTGCTGATAGTTCCGCATTCCCGGTCGAGCTGGCGATCAGCCCAATCAGCAGTGGGAATAAACCCCGGTTTACGGCCTACCTGCGCGACATCACCCTCCGCAAGCGGGCGGAAGCGGCCCAGCGGGAGAGTGAGCAGCGCCTGCGCTCAACCTATGAGCATGCCTTCACCAGCATTGCCGAGGTGGATACCAGCGGGCGCTTTCTGCGCGTGAACGAGCAGTTGAGCACTATTACCGGCTATAGCCGGAACGAGTTGCTGGAGCGCACCTTCACCGACATCACCCATCCCGAGGACAGGGAGCCTGATCGCGATCAGTTCCGCCGGCAGATGGCAGGCGAGATCGACGCCTACACGCTGGAGAAGCGCTATGTCCACAAGGATGGACACTACATCTGGATCGAGCTGTCCGCCTCCCGGGTGGACGATGTGAATGGCCAGCCACTCTATGGCATCCGTGTGGCACGCGATATCACCGAACGCAAGCGCGCCGAGGAGCACCAGCGGCTCCTGATCAACGAGCTGAATCACCGGGTGAAGAACACCCTCGCGACCGTGCAGTCGATCATCTTCCAGACCTTGCGTAATGCGCCGTCCCCGGAGGAGGCGCAAACCGCTCTTTCCAGCCGGTTGATCGCTCTTTCAAGGGCGCATGACGTGCTAACCCGGGAGAACTGGGAGGCGGCGAGCCTGCACCAGATCGTGTCGGAGGCCATGGAGCCGTTTCGGGCCCATAGCCAGTGCCGGATCAAGTTTGCCGGGCCTCAGCTCCGCCTGCCGCCCTCGATGGCGCTGGCGGTTGCCATGGCGCTCCAGGAGCTGGCGACGAATGCGGTGAAGTATGGGGCGCTCTCCAACGAGGCCGGGACGGTGGAGATCCACTGGAGCTTGGATACGACGAACAGTCCGGCTCAGCTCCATCTGCGCTGGCAGGAGAGTGGTGGGCCGCTTGTGCGTCCTCCGGCCCGTAGGGGCTTTGGCACACGGCTGATCGAGCGGAGTCTTGCCGGGGATCTCCATGGCGAGGCAAAGATTGAATTTGCCTCAACCGGGCTGGTTTGCTCGATCAAAGCGCCAGTGCCTGACGTGATCTCAAAAGGGAATAATTCTGCTGGATTTTGAGGAAGGCTCGTCCAGTTCCTGGGGCTGCGCCGACAGAGACGAGGCAGGGTCTATGAACAGGCTTTTGGAGAAATTCCACCTGTGAACCCGGAGTGTCTCGTAATGGCACGCAGCGGACTAAAATCCAACGTCAGCTCACGTAACATGAGCGGAAGTTCAGAAGGAAAAAGAAGGCTCGTCGAGGTTCGACCATCGAGGAGCCTAGGCTTCTCCGCCTATGAGGGCTAGCTCCTGAGCAAAGAGACAGCACTTTGCAAAATGGATGAGGACCGCGACTTGCGCGGACGCAGACCTCAGCCGCGTTTCCAGCTCCTGTCGCTTACCTGACGCAGGCGTCCTTCTGTTTCGCTTCCAACGCGAGACCGCTTGCCTCTGTTTTCAGGACTCGAACAAAAACACCTAGGGAAGGCTCGATTCGGAATGAGAAATGGTCGAGCCCAGCTCTGCATGTGGACTTCGCTGCGCTCCGCAGTTTGTGCCAGATCAAACGCAAAAAGAACATGGGCTGGAATGTGGCGTAAGCCCGCCAATGGAGCGGATTCGCTTCTATTTACAATAAAGCTAGAGGGCAAAGTGGCGGAGGGGGTGTCCGTAGAACTATCGTCCGAGCGTGTTCATTAATGTTCGCCATTGCTAGCTTTAATCCTTTATATAGAGCGCTTTAGCCGCAAACACGGTTGAGCGCGTTCATTGTAGTTCACCTCAAGCCATGATAAAAGATAGGACCGAAACTAGGACCAATTGGCGAAGGGGCGGCAATGGCGAGGCAACTGCACAAGCTGACCGCGCGGACGGTCGAAGCGCTGACAAAGCCGGGGCGGCATAGCGACGGAGGCGGTCTCTACTTGAAGGTGCGCCCGAATGGCTCTCGGGCATGGGTGTTTTTCTACAAGTTCGGTGGCCGACAGAAGGAAATGGGTCTTGGTCCATTCCTGCCAACCAAACCCGAGCGGGGCCGAACCTATAACTACGTCACGCTGGCTGATGCACGTGCCAAGGCGGCTTCTGCTCGTGAAGCCCTCGCTGCTGGTCGCGATCCGATGTCCATGCGGGAACCGGAGGAAATTCCGACATTCGGGAAATTCGCAGACGATCTGGTTGATGAAATCCAGGATGGCTTCCGTAATGAGAAGCATAGGGCACAGTGGAAAACCACACTAGGCGACACGTACTGCCGAGCGATGCGCAAAAAGCCGATCAACGAAGTTTGCACTGACGATGTTTTGGAGGTTCTGAAGCCACTCTGGCAAACAAGGCAGGAGACTGCCTCTCGTATCCGTGGGCGCATCGAGCGTGTTCTTGATGCCGCCAAAGCTAAGGGACACAGGGCAGGGGAAAACCCGGCGCGCTGGCGCGGCCATCTCGACACTCTGCTGGCAAAACGCCAGAAGCTCCAGCGCGGCCATCATTCTGCTATGCCATACGATAAAGTGCAGGCGTTCATGTCCGATCTCGCAAGTCGTAACGCAGTTGCAGCTCTGGGCCTTCGCTTCTTAATCCTAACTGCAGCGCGCTCTGGCGAGGTGCTCTATGCCAGATGGGACGAATTTGATCTTGATGCTGCTCTATGGACAGTACCCGCCGAGCGGATGAAGGCAGGAAGGGCGCATCGTGTTCCGCTCTCTGAAGAAGCGCTCGCCATAGTGAGAACGTTAGCAGAGAACCGCGTCTCCGATTACGTGTTTCCGGGGCACAAGCGCGAACGCCCGTTAAGCAATATGGCCTTCGCCATGCTTCTGCGCCGTATGAAGCTCGGACAATTCACAGCTCACGGCTTTCGCTCTGCTTTTAGAGACTGGGCCGCCGAGGAAACCCACTATCCTCGCGAGATTGCCGAAGCGGCTCTGGCCCACGTCGTTGGGGACGCAACTGAGCGCGCTTACCGGCGTGGCGATGCACTAGAGAAGAGGCGTTCGCTTATGCGGGATTGGGCCGCGTATATCGTGTCCAAGTCCACCGATAGCGTTACAAAATTCGCGGATCATGTTCACGCTTAGACTGCCACGAACTCCCTCGAAACCGTGCATTTTCAGGCGAGTGGTGAAAACAACCATTCGGTCCCTAGCGTGGCTCAGCTTCCTCCAAGACGAAAGGCTGAGCAAATGGAAAACAAGTTTCTTCTGAGCGTCGATGAAGTCATGGCCGCCACTGGCCTCGGCAGAACAACAATCTTCTCACTGTTCAAGTCGGGAAAGCTCAAGGCGGTCAAGATCGGCGCGCGGACATTCGTGCGACCTGAAGACCTCCGCACCTTCATTGATGCTGCGGCCGAGCGCTCCGCTGCTTGAGCCTTAAGAGAGCAAGTCGAAAGAATGACGAAATTCCCCCCGATCCGCACCATCACCAACAATATCGAGCGTGTGACCTTCGCACTTTGCTGTACCAATGAAATCCAGCCGGAAGGTTCGATGCTAACGGCTATAGCAATAGCAACATCGAACTGCCCAATCTTCGCTATGACCGACGATGATGGTCCGATCTCAATCGCCATTTGCAGCCTTCCGTTGCCGGGACTTGCGCGCCGCCTACGGTTCATCTGGACCGTGCCGGGATATCGCGGCAAAGGGCATAGTCTCGCGCTTGCCCGTCACGTGGCCCGAAGTGCTCCGCATGTGGGCGTCGCGGTAAGGAGCAAGGCCGAGCGGCGACTTGCCAAAAGGGCAGGCTTCACGCATTGGCGGCGTGTGCCCGGCGAAAAGGGGCATTGGGCAGGCGCGACAACAATCGAAGCATTTGAACTGAAGTTCGCGCATCCGGAGCCCACGCCAGCCCTGATTGCAGATGCGCTACGCGCCTTCTCGGCGGCGCAGCTCCAGGTATGGCGTGGATAGTAGAGGTCGCGTTTAAACGGCTGATGCCGAGTACACCATGACAACAAAAAGCCCCGTTGAGGGACGGGGCTCTCTGAAACTTCAACCGTGGAGGCAGTCGAAGCTATGATTTATCTGGAATGTTGTGATCATTGCAACAAACACTGCCTCCGTCAAGACATGAGGCAGCATGTACGTCGTCTATTTCTACAAGACTGGCGAAAAGGTCATTCGCACTATCTCGGACATCGGCGCTATCCCGACGCTCGCCGAACCGCATAAAGGCGCGCTGGGTTGCTGGAACTGTGGTGCCCCGGCGTCCTGGTCGTTCGAGACCCAGGATAAGATCGATATCGAGTGTAGCGACTGTGGCTCGCAGATGATCGTTGCGCAGGGGTGTGTAAGAACGATCTCGCAGACACCAGAGGGCACGTTGGTCGCACGTCGCTCACAGATTGTCCCGGACCATTATCAGAACTGTGAAGTGCTACCGAATGGCGACTTGGTGCTCCTCCCAAGTTCTGGAGATCCCGATTTCCACCCAGCTACGCACGATCCAATTGGTTGTACGCCTATGGAGCTATTGCGAGAAACGGCAGCGCTGCGCTCTAAGACGAGGGCGCGGACATGAGGCCGTACACATTTGAAGATTGGAGGTTGGGAAAGCCGCTTCCGAGATCATGGGACGCTGCCGACGCGGTTGACGACGGCTGGAGCAAGGACGATCTCGACAACTTCATGCGCGCCACGGTGCGGCCTTGGTCGCCGGACCTGGAGCAGACGCCTCCTCCTACGTCGAAGGAGGAGCCATTAGAGCGGTCCCTGCCGTCTGCCAGTCACCCCGGTCCCATCGCGGGCCCTGTAAGCGACAGTTCACTCCTCACCCACCAGCCTAAGCCAGTGATCCAGTATGTTGACTGCGAGTTGCCTCGCATCGTGAACATGGCTTGCGAGGAGGCGGTGAAAGCTGATGCCCAGCTATACGCCCGTGGTACATCGCTAGTCCGCCCTGTCACCATCTACGGCACGACCACCAGCCGAGGCGTGAAGCGAGCGGAAGGCGCGACGGTCCTCGTTCCGGTCGAAAAGCCCGCCTTGGTCGAGGTCCTGACGAGCTTGATTGACTGGCAGCGGTTTGACGGCCGTAAGACCGATTGGAAGCCTGTTGCTTGCCCGCCGGTCGTCGCAGATACGATCCTCGCCCGCCGTGGCGATTGGCCGTTCCACCAGTTGAATGCGGTTGTCTCCGCGCCAACGATGCGGCCTGACGGTACGATCCTGAATGTGCCGGGCTTCGATTACGAAACAGGAATCCTATTCGCCTCTGAGCTGACATGGCCGCAAGTGCCGGATCGCCCTACGATGGAAGAGGCGTCAGATGCCCTCGGGCATCTCGAGGATCTGGTCGAGGACTTTCCGTTCGTAGACGCGTCAGATCGCGCAGCGGCCCTTGCGATGATCCTTACCGCTCTCGCCCGTCCTTGCCTGCCGTCCGCCCCGATGTTCTGTGTGAATGCTCCGACGCCCGGGACGGGGAAGAGCAAGCTGGTTGATATCGCCGCGATCCTCGCGACCGGCCAAACGGCCTCCGTCCTATCTGCGCCCCGTGAGGAGGCCGAGATGCAGAAGCAACTCGGGGCCACCCTGATGGCAGGAGATGCCTTCATTACCCTCGATAATATCGAGTATCCGCTTCGCTCAGAATTCCTCTGTCAGGTGCTCACGCAAGGCTCTGTAGCGGTGCGGGTGCTGGGGGAGAGCCGCACGTTGAAACTACCAACCTGTGCGACGTTCTGCGCAACGGGCAACAGCTTGCGCATTGCCGGGGATCTGACCCGGCGCGTGGTGATGATCAACCTGGACGCGGGCATGGAGCGGCCTGAGGAGCGCGTGTTCGACGTGGATGTCCTTGAGACGGCGAGGAGGCAGCGCGTTCGCCTCGTGACGGCGGCTCTGACCATCCTTCGCGCCTTCGTGGCGCACAGAGCCCCCAAGATCGTTCCGGCCTTGGGCTCGTTTGAAGGCTGGTCAAACCTCGTACGCTCGGCTCTGATGTGGCTGGGCAAGGCCGATCCTCTCGGCAATACCGAGAAGGTGCGTGAGAACGATCCGGAGCGAGAGAGGACAGCCTCAATCCTCTCCGCCCTGCCTGCTGGCAAGGATTGGACCGCCGCCGAGATCGGAAAGAAGATCCAGCAGAGGCCCGGACTGGACGCAGAGGACGCAGAGGTCCGAGAGCATGAGGCGCTTGCTGAAGCGCTCGGGGAGTTCATGGAACGCAACGGGCAGTTCAATGCGGTCCGGTTCGGTCACTTTCTCAGAAAGCACATGGGGCGGATCATCGACGGCAAGCGGATCGTGAGCCGAGGGAAAGACCGTAACAAAATTGCTATGTGGGCTGTTGAAGACATCTAAGAGGTAAGTATGCCTCAAGCTGGAATCTTCTATATTGCATCTAGGCTATCATTCCCGGCGGATCCTTGAATGCAGTATGACGCTATTACCCTGGATACGAACATCTTTGTCGCCGATGGGCTGAGGCTGGAAAGCGGTATCCTCGCGCAGATGTCACAGTTCAAGTCACGCTCGGAAAAGATCATCCTCTCTGAGGTAGTTCTGCGTGAGGTGACGCAAAAGCTGCAGGAGCGCGCTGGTGAAGCGAGGAGGGATCTCAAGAAAGCTCTCCGAGCGGCCTCAACAAGTGGAATAATCGACAGCGGCAAAGCCGATGATCTTCAGAAGCTTTATGATTTGGCCCTGCCGGAAGGCGATGCCGCTGAGGCGAGGATCAAGCAGTTCCAGCAGGCAACCGGTTTTGAGACCATAACATCTAGAGATGTGGAGGTGTCTGACCTGGTAGATATGTATTTCGGACTTAAGCCTCCATTCGAAAAGTCCGAAGCGAAGAAGGCAGAGTTCCCCGACGCTATTGCTCTGATCTCTATCAACGAATGGGCTAAGGCGCATGGCTTGAAAGTTTTGGCCATCTCGCTTGATGAGGGATGGAAGCGGTACGCTGAAGGATCCGAGTTCCTTGATGTTGAAGGTGATCTCTCTAGAGCTTTAGCGACCTTCCAGGAGCATACTGAGCGAGCTCAGAAATTCCTTGAGGAACTGCTACAGGCCCTGGCTAGAAACGAACAGCCGGAGATGATGGGCCAGATTGTAGATGAGCTTGCTGACGATGTGGGCGCATTAAGTCCCTATCCCGAGGCCGTTACCCCGTTTGAATGTGATATCGACCAAGTAGACTTGGCTTTCACAGATTTCACCTTCAACTCGGATGAGGTGATACTCGTGAACGTCGGCAGAGAGGAGATTGTTGCGAAGGTTGGGATTGAGGTCGAGGCAAGAGCTGAGGCAAGCTATTCGCTTTCGATCCGGGACTCGATCGACAATGATTATGTCTCCATCGGAGGCGGGTCGGTCGACGTTCCAGTAAAATTCAAGGCTTCTGCTCTTCTCACCCTCATAGGGCCATTTGGTGAGAGGCCCGAGGAAGTTGAGATTGACCGGATCGAGCTGGTAGATGCGCCGAGGTATATCAACCTAGGAGTAATCGACATCTTTGAGGCGGAATATGAAGAGTGATAATTCCGATTGCGGAGGTGCACGCCCTGAAGACAATTGTGACGCTGGTTAGGCCTCGCCGAAGCCACACTTCGGGGCTGGGTATGACGCCCACGGAGCACTTGTTCCAATCTGCGGGTGATGCGGGTGATTGCGGGTGTTGTTGTCTACTAAGCGCGAAAATTCGTATAGGGGGTTCTATAAGAGGGTATAAGAGCGAATATTCATGGGAAGCCGGAAACATCACCCGCACCCCCCGCATCACCCGCAACCGCTCTGGGTCTAGGCACCCTTCATTTTATATCGGGCTCATCAGTCTCAGGTTTCGGTTGCCATTGCGCTTTGACCTTCAGGCGGCAGTAATCCATCACGAGACAGTGAAATAAGATTGCGGCAATTGCAGACCCGCTGAAGCTAAGCGCCTCCCTGGTTGATACCCATTCTCCGTCATTTATGCTGCCCCAGCTCTTGGGCATCCATGAAAGGCCAGTATAGAAACCGCTATAGGCGAACACGCCGTAGCCGATGAACGCTGCGGCGACGACCGCGTAGTCGCGTTTACGCGGATAAAGTCCCCTGAGCCCTTCGGGCGGGGCAATCTCATTGCACATAACAAGGAGCCTTTGCGGATTGCTCCAGGATATCCATAGGGCCCAGACGGCAGCGATGACCGGAACGGCGTAAACCAAACCCAGCACGATGGCAGCGATCTTAGGTGACATGCGCACTCTCTCAGTCAGCGGCGGAGGGAGCGTATGCTATGCCCGAGAAGCCATCAAGGCGTGGCCCAATGTCAGTGAGTGGTGGCCTCAACCTTTCGCGTGGGAAACCAGAGGGCAACGTAGTAAAACGTAGGCTGGCCCAACTGGATGACCCCGAAACAGGCGCGTTTCGTAGATGAATACCTTGTGGATCTGAACGGCGCTCAGGCCGTGATCCGCGCCGGGTACTCTCCAAAGAACCCTGATGTGCAGGCGGCTCAGCTCTTTGCGCGGCCAGAGATCGTCGCCGCAATCCAAGACGCGATGAGCAAGCGCGCGGACAGGCTGGAGATCACCTCTGAACGCGTCCTGGAAGAGATCGCAGCCATGGCGTTCTACGACCCAGCTGATCTCATGGTCGATGTCGAACCAGAAGAGGGGGAGGAGAATAGCCCACTCGTCGTTAATGGCCGCACGGTCCTCGGTCTGCGCGGTCCTCATGACATTCAGCGCCTGCCGGAAAACGTTCGCCGCGCAATCGTCGGCTGGGGCTATGACCGCAACCAGAACTTCACGGTGAAGCTGGCGGACAAATCGAAGGCGCTCGATCAGCTCGCGCGTCACCTGTCCCTCTACAACGACAAGCTGGCAATTGACGGGCTCGATAGTTTGGCTGAGCGCCTGGCGCGAGCGTCCAAACGGGGAGAGCGGGAACCTGCCCCTGTCTCGCCCGCGTCTATACCGGACTCTACACCGCATCCGCTGCATGAGCGCCTGCGTCGTGTCACGGCGCACGAAAGCCGTGTGCCCGCACCCAAAGGCGATTGGGAGCCCCCGAAGGCGCAGAGGCCTAACCCGGAGCAACCCAAGCCCCCTCAGTATCAACCCATCCTGCCGGTCTCGTGGCTAACACAGAGCGGTCAGGTCGATGTTGAGTACGACCCAAGCGCTGGCTTCCCCGACTACACCCGAAAGCACAAGTGAAAGGCTCTCCAATGGCAACAGTCTCTCAGCATGCGGCCGCCATCGTGGCCCTGGCACAACAGGCGGATGGCCTCGTCAGCCAGTTCCGCCAGTTAATGGCTAACATCGAAGCCGAGGAAGCTGCTCTCGTAAAAGAGGCACGGATGGGCGGAGTTGATATGGCGTCCGACGCTATCGCCGGACGTCGCAGGCTCGGCCACTACGCCCACTTGCTGGCTGGGTATCCTGCCGGGGCAGCGCTTCCGCGAGAACATTCAAAAACTGTGACTGAACTTGCGACCTACGTTTGGTCGGAATTCCTTTGAGGTGCAGCCGTGACCGATACCAAAGCAACTTACACGCCCGCTAGCTCTGCCCACATCAGCGGGCAGCTTTCCGCTCTTGCGTCCGTTCTGAGGGGCCTTGAGCATGAGGCGGCAACGCTCTCACTTTCAGCCGTCAGCGGCGACCAAGAGGCTGCACGGCGGCTGGCGGAGATCCGCGCGAAACTCGATGGCGCTCGGGCTGATCGTGTCGTCTTGGAAACTGCCCGCAAGCAAGCGCTCCAAGCTGAAGCAGATGCCTTTGTCGCTGCGGCGACTAATGGCAAAGCCCGGCGCTTGGCTGAAGCACGGGAGAACGCCGAACGCCTGCTTGTCACTGCCAGTACGGCCGATGCCTTGATTTCGGATCTGAAGGCAGTCCTTGCGGATCTGAACAGGACCGAAGCGGACGTGTGGACCTCGTTGCGTCTTGCCCATGTGATGCCTCCCGGTGAACTCATTGGCCGCAAGGGAATCTCCAGGCACGTTGTGGACACCCTCAAGGCCTTTGCGGACGGGCGGGACAACTTCCGCAACGACAAACGTACGACCTCAGAGGTTGCCGAAATCGGCTGGAATTTCCTGCTTGAAGACGAAGAGGAGGCCGCGTGATGCCTGAGTTTGATGCGGCCTCCGTTCTCTTCCCCAACGACACTCCGTCGAAGCCAATCGAGGTGCCGGACGGTCCGGTACAGGTCCATCGGGCCGAGCAGCGGCTTGCGACCGATCCCGCCCGCGACAATGCAGGAGACACTGCCAGTCAGCTTTTCAGCACGGAAGGAAAGCCTTTCGAGGGCGGCGCTGTGACGGACTTCTTTGACGGGTTTGCCCTTTCCGCTGCCGGAGACGGCGACACGGATAGAGCCAGCGCATTGCAATCTGCCAGTGAGGCCCTGGTGTCCGACTTCAAATCTGCTGGAACTGACAGCGCCGATCTGGCGGAAGCGTTTGCCATCGTTAAGGAACGGCAAGCCGACACGATGGCCGGTCCCGTCTCGGCTGAAAAGCTGCAAGAGGATTTCGCCTCAGCCATGGCATCACTTGAAACAGATGGCGTCACTATCGCCGATATCGACCTTGCCCGGCGTTTCGTGGCCGATCTCGAAAGAAAGGCACCTGGCACCATGGCTAGCCTTGAGGCAACGGGGGCAGGCAACGACCCCCGACTGATCCGCAAGGCGATTTCTGAGGCGAAGCGCAGAGGCTATCGATGACCGCATGGTTGTGCACCTTCGCGTCCTTCGCTCTCATCATCGTCGTGATCCTAGGATTGCTGCCATGACCGATCATCTCGTCAGCGTTCCGTGCCCGTGCTGCAAGCAGCCGGTGAACGCTCCATCGCTGGATATTGTGATCGACCATTACGGGTTGCGACCATTAGAGGGGCGCGTTCTCTCCGCGATCTGGCGCGGCAAGGGCATGCCCGTCATGGCGGAAAGAGTTTTCGACATAATGTATGCGGATGCCCCGGACGGCGGCCCAGAACCGTCGCGTATGTATGCGGCCTTCAAGGTCTCCCTGTGCCACGTTCGGCAGAAGCTCAAGGGGTCCGGTATCTCTATCGAGAGCGTGGGATACCGTAGAGGCTTCCGCCTTCAGATTTCCACGAAAGGTTAGCCCATGGCCGGTCCTGACATCCAGATCGTTCTAGCCCGCGCCTGCCATATCCGAACCATCGCCCGACGCATGCGCAAGGCGGATCGTGAGGAGGTGTTTGCGGCCTCGGGTAAATCACCTGCCGGGGCCCTGATCTATTCCCTGCGCAAGTCGGCACATGCCTGGACGGCGTTAGTAGACGGCAGGCCCGAAGTTATGTTTGGCGTCGGGGATATCTCGGTCATCGGCGGCGTCGGTGCGCCCTGGCTTCTCGGGACGGATGCCGTCGAAACTCACTATGTCGCCTTCCTGCGCCGGTCGGTCGATTTCAGAGATCAACTATTCCGACGCTATCCAATCATGAGGAATTTCGTGGATGACCGGAACAAGGCGTCCAAGCGGTGGCTGCAATGGCTCGGCGCTCGGATGACTGATCCAGTCGAAATGGGCGGGCATCCATTCCGCCTCTTTGAATTGAGGTCTGCCAATGTGTGAACTGACTGCTATCCTGACGCTCGGCTCTACCCTCTTAGGAGCAGCCGGCCAAATTCAGCAGGCCAACGCGACCGCTGCAGCAAGCAAGTACAACGCCCAGGTCGCCGAGATGAACTCCCAGATTGCGGAGAACCGCGCCAAGTCCACCATCGAGGCGGGCGCTCGGGACGAGCAAATGAAGCGCCAACAGGTTCAGCAGGTCCTGGGCCAACAACAGGCAGGCATGGCAGCCAATGGCGTAGATCTGACGTTTGGTTCTCCGCTCGATACCATTACGGACACGGCAGTCCTTGGCGAGCTGGACGCCCTGACGATCCGCACGAACACCTACCGCGAGGCATACAATGCCCGCGTCGATGCGGCCAACCAGCGGGCGGGCGCGGAACTCTATCGCGGACAGGCAAAGTCGGCCCAGTCAGGCGGATACATTGGTGCGTTCGGAACGATCCTAGGCGGGGCTGGCAAGGCTTACGGACAATACAAGAAACCCGGCTCCGCTCCGTATGGATCTGGCGGCGTCGGCACATACTATTGAGGATAAAAACTTGGTCACAGTCCCTACCTATCAGCGGAACGTCTCGCTTCGTCTACAGGCCAGGGGATTGACGTGCGAGCCTCGCCGGAAGCCTTTGGCGCGGATGTCGGATGCGCTACTCCTCAGACGGCATCCATGGCTTCAGCGGGCTCCTTGAATAAAATACCTTAACCGTCCCTTTGCAGTTGTCGCAGGCGTAAGTCGAGTATTCACCTCTTCCCCCTCTTGGTGTCGTGTCCTGCCCCTTGAACTGAAGGAACGACTTTTGTCGCCTACTGAAACAATTGGCGCATAGCCAATGAGGAGGCTCGCCGCTCTCCATTCCTGGCTTGAGCATATAAGCGAATGATCCACGGTCGATAGGCTTTAGCTCGTAGCGCTGCTTCTCACTTTCCCAGTCTTTAAGCTGCATAACCTCTTGTTCAAGGTCGCGGATTCGCTGCAGGGCCACCGTTTGCGCGTCTTGTGCTGCCGCAAGTGCCTCGCGGGCTTCGAAGATCCGTTCCTGGAGGTCGAGCTTAACTTCATTGATGGCCGCCAGCGTGTTGGCGGCATTTAGGCCCTTCACGATGTCCGTCGCCGCCTTGAGGCTGCTAAGGCCTGCGGTGATCTCTGCAAGCATACTGTTCCCCATATGAATTATCAGCGCGTTCAGCGTAGGACACTTTTCTAAGCCTGTCTCCCTCGTCCTCCTGAGTAGCAGAAGTATGAAGCGGCCTATTTCAAGCATCCGCACCGGCACTGAGCATGCGCCATAGCGCTAATGTGCGTTACGACAGAACATTCCGTAGGTGTGGTGTTGTTAAGATTGCAGTACCATTGTTAAAAGCTCAACATGTTGCGATTAACGCTTCTCATGTTGCGTTTTTACTGTCTATTAAGAGAGTGTATATTTGCTATTATTCTAGGGTATTGGCGGTTTTATCAGAAATACGCGAGGCAAGACATGAAAGTGCTTGATATTGTCCCTCTGGGGCGCTCTCTTGATCGGGAAGCAATGAAGGCGAAGGCTGCAATCGAGGCCATTCCAGAAGACATCAGCGTCGATGATGAGTTTTGGATGATCCAAGCGGCGAGCACCGCTGCTGCCGACATTGCCCAGCGGATCGCTGCTATGTCGCCCAGGAACAAGCGGGAGGCCGCCGTTCACGCGAGAGCGGCAGCTTGGCTCGAAGGCACGTACTGGGGGTGAGCAATGAACACGAACACTACATTTCTTCTAATGGCACAGTATAACGGCAAGGCTGTGATTTCTGTGGAAGAAGTCTGTCGCGACTATTTCAGCCACCTGACGCCGGTCCAGTTCGTCCGCAAGGCGACTGAGGGGAAAATCGACCTGCCCGTCATCATGATCGAGGGGAGCCAGAAGGCCGCGCGAGGTGTCTACCTCGCCGACCTCGCGGCCTGGATCGATAAGCGGCGAGAGGCGGCAAAGAAAGAAAACGACCAGCTCCAGGGGCGGCGTTAAGGCTCGTTCGCTGCGCCGCCGTTGGCCTCCCCACCTGACCCGTCGATTTGTCTAGTGAGGTCGCCGGTGGAGCCTCTCTGAACAGGTTGTGGCTGACAACCTGTGTTACTTTGCAACTTGCGCGTTCGCGAAGTGTTTGAGCGGGCAGTAGAATCTTGTTACGTCTTTGATATTGTCCAGCTGTCGCGGACGTGCAGATCGAGGCCCATCGGTACGTATTCGACACTCGGGCGCTGCCGGTTTAGCCCTCATGTGTATGCCCGTACGTGCAACGGATGGGGATCATCGGGGATCGAAAGACCGGCAGAAATCCAAGAACAACAAAATGGGGGGCGGCCGCATAGGTCTCGGACGAGACCCGGCTGAATAATGAATGCGCTTTGACTTGATCCGGCTAATGCTTCTCGTGCGGCAGCAAGGCCACTTTTGGGAAGCTCGGAATCCGGACGGGAGCCTGCCGACGCGCGAAGAATGGCTCCGCATGGTTTTTTCTCGACGCATCGATTTTGATCATCGTGGAGCGAGATACTCCTTCGTTCCTGCTCAGCCGAGCCTCGCGGCAGCTGTATCTGGCATGGTCACTGGCAAAGTCGGTCGCCAACGGGTCGTGAAAGAAAACGAGCCACCAGACCAAGGTCTCGAAGAGACCGAGCGGGAGCAATGGAAGGCTGTAGAGATTGTGGTTGACCCCCGAGCCCACGACGATGGTCAGAAGGCTGCGCTTGCTTTCGACAAGGACGTGGGACAACCGCTCGCCCTCATGCGAGCCTTGGCCGACGCATTAAACAGCCGCCTCCCGCCAGCGCCTTATGTGATCGAGGCAAATGGTATCGTTGACCCAAACACGTTCTGGCATTTCGTTCAGGAAAACGAAGGGGAGATTACTTCAGTAACATTCGAGCTCGTTGCACCGAATATGTTCGGCATTCGGAACGATCTCGATAGAGAAATGAGGGAATTGAGAGAGAATGAAAAGGCGAGGAAGGCTAAATTTACCTTGCAGAATGAGGACGGTCTTCATCTAACGACCGATCGCGTTAGAGAAACAGCCAACTACACCGCTGAAGGCGGCGGCAACATTGCCGCTCGGACCAAAAAGGGGAAACGTTTTAATTCTAAGAACAAGACAAAATCCGCCATAATTTCGGATGCGGAAATGGACGGCGAAGATCAACCCTCACGCTTCAGACGTATTATTCAGGCAATATTTGACTGATGAGCACAAGCATCGCATATTGCATTCTGATCTGCTTTGCCGCGATAATAGTGGTTCTTTCTATCGGTGCGCCGAACGTGCTAGCCGATAGCAATAGCTTCCTCAGCAGCTTCGTAGGTGCAGAACTGCTTAATATCCTCGGAGTGATCGTTGCGATCACTCTGGCATCCGCAGCACAGATGCACCTCGCCCTCAATGGCATTGAGGAGCGCTTTAATAGGCGCAACTCCTTTGTTGCTACACGCGCCGGGATTAGGGCTGGCTCCTATACGCTTATTATTTTGTTCGCTGCTGCGTTTCTTCTTGTTGTTGCCAAGCCCCACGTTGCAACAACGGCATGGTCCCAATCGCTCGTGAATGGAGCGGCGATATTTATAGTCCTTTGGAATGTTTTGGTCCTGGTGGCGCTCACACAAGGTGTTTTCGCGCTTGGGCCAACATTGAAAGACGAAGGCGGCCCTCACGAAGGCTAACTTGGCAGAGATCCGGCCTCCGCTCCGCATCGACCCTGCACAAAGGTCCTAGGCCGAATGCCTTCTAGGCCTAGCCTTCGAATCGGGAAATCCCATTCAACTGCCCGGCAGTGACCGGCAAGAAGGTCCCTAGTCTCAGCTTTCTCAAGTGCAACTATGTAGCCCTGACGGATGTTGTGAAGGTCACAACAGATCCCATTCACTAGGACCTAAACTAGGACCAAAACGCCGACACGAGAACATCTGTCTTTAAATTCAATTACTTCCGTGCGAGCCGTGGCGGAGGGGGGGGGATTCGAACCCACGGTGGGCTTGCACCCACGGCGGTTTTCAAGACCGCTGCCTTAAACCACTCGGCCACCCCTCCGGCTATGGGTCAACGAAGGCTGGACCCAACCGTTCTCTAAGGCGCTAGACCCGTTGCCGTCAACGTCATTGGGACAACGAAATTCATGGGCAGAGCATCGGACGCGGGAAGTGGCTTCGCACTTTTGGGATTCCCTCGGATGTATCCTTCTTGCGAAAGGCCGGGTCGCCTTGTCGCTGGCGGGGCCCTTCGGGTCCGCACGATGCGCTCGCCGGGCCCCCTCCGGACGTGAGCGGACCGGCCGCATGCACAGTCATGAGCGCGCCCCAGAATATGGCAAAATTAAGTCATTCGGATGCTCCGGAGCGATTTGGGCGAGCTCACCTCATCGAAGTTCCGACCGTATTCGAAGTTTAGAATCCGGCAATCTTCTTTCCGTTACCATGCGGCAATGAGGTTCTTGCCGGCTGTTCTATGCCGATCGCAGGCTTTGCGCGGCCGGCAATGTTGTTAACAATCCGGCAGCTTTGCGATTGACAAGCGGGGCCATTTAACTTCCTTTTAAGGCGACAAAAGCACTTTGGTTGGCTTTCGAGCAGAGTCGGGCGCCGCCATGCGCAGTGCGAAAAGGGGATGCGGAACAACATGCATTGTGATCGCGCTGAAGCGAAAGGCGGCTTGACGGGCATTGTGGCCCTCGACTGCCAAGCTCTCATCCGTGTGGCAGGCGTTGCAGCCATTGCTCTGACCGTCGCCAACTGCTCCTCGAATGTCCGGGGCGGGATCGATCCGAAATATGGCGTTGCCCCGAGCCCGAAGGTCGTCGCGGACGGCCAGCCGGTCCCGAAGGGCGGCGGACGCAACATGGTCGGCAAGCCCTATACCATTGCCGGCCAGACCTATGTGCCGACCGAGACGCCCCGTCCGGCCGAGGGCCTCGCCTCCTGGTACGGCCCCAGCTTCCATGGCCGCATGACCGCCAACGGCGAGGTCTTCGACCGGGATTCCGTTGCCGCGGCCCATACCACGATGCCGCTTCCCAGCTATGCGCGCGTCACCAACCTTCAGAACGGTCATTCGATGATCGTGCGCGTCAACGACCGGGGTCCGTACCATGGCAACCGCGTCATCGACGTCTCGGAGCGGGCAGCGGATGCCCTCGGCTTCCGTCGGCAGGGGACCGCGCGGGTCCGTGTCGAATATGTCGGTCGCGCATCGACCAACGGGAGCGACGATCGGATTCTCCTCGCGAGCCTTCGCACGGACGGCCGGCCGGCCTCTCTGACGAATACCCCGCCGACCATGATCGCTCAGGCGACCCCGCGTCCCGCGTCTGCACCGCGTCAGGCCATCGGAATCGGCGGCGACGAGCCGGACGACGGTATCGATGCCGTGCCTGCCATGCCTCAACGGGTTGCGTTCTCCGCCCACGGCAATGTTCCGCTGCCGCCGGAGCGTCCCTTCGATCTGGGCACGATCCCGGGCGCGAGCGGCCCCCGTATAACCATGAGCTCCGCCGGCTCGACGGCCTTGCCGCCGTCACGTCCCGTGGTTGCGGGCCTGTATTATGCGTCTCCTGAAGTCCCGCGCGCTGGCTTCCAGAAGAGCAGCAGCTTCAGCAATCTGAATCAGTCGGCTTTCGTCCTTCGCTGAAAAATCAAGGGGGCGGACCAGCGCTTCCGTCCCGCCATTGCGGCCGTGCGACCGCGCACAGCTTATCCTGACGCAACGTTGATTTGCCATTGACGCGCTACAGATTCAGGCTCTCCTACCGGAAGAGTCTGGATCCCTTACAATGCGTCAAATACTGTCTGCCCGCTCCCTCGCGACCGCGTTTCTTGTTCTCGGTGCCCTGGCATTGACCGGGCTCGCGCCTGATGGGGCACAGGCACAGACATTCCAGTCCAACGCTCCCACGGCCATTCTGATGGATGCCGACAGTCACGGCGTTCTTTACGAGAAAAACGCCGATGAGCTGACGGCACCGGCCAGCATGGCAAAGACCATGACGGCGGAAATCGTCTTCAACGAGATCAAGAGCGGGCGCCTTTCCTTCGACAGCACCTTCACGATTTCCGAGAATGCGTGGCGCAAGGGCGGAGCGGGCTCCGGCGGTTCCTCGATGTTCGCCCAGGTCCACAGCACCATCCGCCTCGAAGATCTGCTGCGAGGGCTCGTGGTCCAGTCCGGGAACGACGCCGCGATCGCTCTCGCGGAGGGAATCGCCGGGACGGAGGAGAACTTCGCCAAGATGATGAACGAGCGCGCGCGCGTCATCGGCCTGACGCATTCGACATTCCGGAACGCGACCGGATACGGGCACCCGGACCAGAAGGTGACGGTGCGCGACCTCGCGAAGCTCGCCCTCCACATCATCGAGACTTATCCGGATCTCTACAAGCTCTTCGGAGAGCGGGAGTTCACCTGGAACAAGATCCGGCAGCTCAATCGGAACCCGTTGCTGGCCATGGATATCGGCGCGGACGGCCTGAAGACCGGCAATATCGACGAGTCCGGCTTCGGCCTGATCGGATCCGCCGTCCAGAACGGCCAACGCCTGATCGTGGTGGTCAACGGCCTGAAGACGGCCCGGGACAGGGCAAACGAATCTCGAAAGCTCCTGGACTGGGGCTTCAGGGCCTTCGAATCCCGGGAACTCTTCACGGAAGGGCAGGTCGTCGGCGAGGCTCAGGTGTTCGGCGGCAGCAAGCGTTCCCTGCCGCTTGTCTCCTTGAAGCCTATTCGTGTACTTGTGCCGCGGGGAGACAGCGAGCGGGTGACGGCTCGCATCCTCTATACCGGTCCTCTCAAGGCCCCCATCCAGAAGGGGGACGAGGTGGCCCGGCTTCAGGTCAACCGGGGTGAGATGCAGGCGCTCGAATTGCCGCTTTACGCCAATGAAGACATTCGGGAGGGCACCCTGAGCCAGCGCGCTCTGGATGGCCTGCTGGAATTCGGCACGGGCTGGGTGCGGCGCGCCTTTTCGAGCGTCATCGAAAGAATTTGATGGCGGGTCGGTTCATTACGTTCGAAGGCGGGGAGGGCGCAGGCAAGTCGACCCAGATCGCAAGGCTGAAGGAGCGCCTGGAGGCCCTCGGGCACCCGACGCTCGTCACCCGCGAGCCCGGCGGGTCGCCCCTGGGCGAGACCATCCGGACCTTCATTCTGGCCGGCCGCGCCAAGCCTTTGGGGCCCTTCGCGGAGGCCCTCATGTTCGCGGCCGCCCGGATCGACCACCTGGACCGGGTGATCGTCCCGGCGCTGCGGAACGGCACCCACGTCCTGTGCGACCGCTTTGCGGATTCCACTCGGGCCTACCAGGGCTCCTCCGGCGCAATCCCTGCGTCCCTGATCGACGACCTCGAGCGCGTGACCCTGGCCGGGACCAGGCCCGACCTGACCTTCATTCTCGACATGCCGGCGGAGGCCGGCCTCGCCCGCGCCGGAGAGCGCCGGGCGCGAAAAGGCGAGGGGGTGGATCGCTTCGAGGACGAGGATCTCTCGTTTCACCGGGCTCTGCGCCAGGCCTTCCTGGCCATTGCCAAGGCCGCCCCGCAGCGCTGCGCCGTCATCGATGCCGACCAAACGCCGGACGAGGTCGAGGCCGCGATCTGGGCGACTCTGCGGGAGCGGCTCCCGGCACTGACCGAACATGCCGAGAGGCCACTCGATGTCGCGTGACGCGCAAGGGGCCGTTGAGCCCGACCAGTTCGACGGGGCTCCGCACCCGCGGGACCAGTTCGCCTTTTTCGGCCACCGGGAAGGCGAGGGGGCCTTCATCGAGGGACTTCGCAGCGGCAGGCTCCACCATGCCTGGCTGATCGGCGGGCCGCAGGGGATCGGCAAGGCGACTCTCGCCTATCGCCTGGCCCGAACCGTCCTCGATCCGCGCCGGACGCAGGATCCGGCGCTCGACAGCCTGGACATGCCGCCGGACGCGGGCGTGGCGCGGCAGGTCTCCGCGCTCTCGCATCCGAACCTGTCCGTCCTCCGGCGGGCTCCCGCCACCGACAAGAAGGCCGCGTCGACGACCATTCCCGTTGATGCCGTCCGCAAGGCCCTGAACATGTTCGGCTCCACGGCCGCCGACGGAGGCTATCGGGTCTGCATCGTCGACAGCGCCGAGGATCTGACGATCTCCAGCGCCAACGCGCTCCTCAAGGTCATCGAGGAACCACCGCCGCGCTCCCTGTTCCTGATCGTCAGCCATGCGCCCCAGCGGGTCCTGCCGACCATCCGCTCCCGCTGCCGGCGTCTTCTTCTGCGCTCTCTCGACGCCGACCAGATCAAGGCCGCCATCCGCTCCCTGGGAGAGCCCTGGGCCGACATGCCGGGCGGGCTGATCGAACAGGCGCTGCCTTTCGGCGAAGGATCCGTGCGGCGGACCCTGGAACTGCTCGACGCGGACAAGGTTGCGTTCATCGAGCAGGTGACGAGGCATCTCGACGGCCTGCCACGGGTGGACACGAGGCAGATCCACGCCCTTGCCGAAGCGCTCGCGAGGCGGGACGCCGACGACAGCTATGAGCTTGCCCTGGAGACCATCGAGCGGTGGATTTCCGGCAAGCTGCGCGAACAGGCCGGCATCGGTCCCGCACGCCTTGCGCCTTTGGTGGAGGTGTGTGAGAAGATGACCCGGACGGCTCGCGAGATCGACGTGTTCAACCTCGACCGCCGGCCCTTCATCCTGACGCTGTTCGACGATCTTGCTCACGCGGTTCGGCGGGCAACCTGAGCGCGCGTCGGGACCGTCGACGAGATTTCAGGATTTTCAAGGTTCCGCCATGGCCGACAAGCAAAAGTTCTATATCACCACGGCTATCTCCTATCCGAATGGCGCCCCCCATATCGGCCATGCCTACGAGGTCGTCGCAACGGACGCGATCGCACGGTTCAAGCGCATCGACGGCTACGACGTGTTCTTCATGACCGGCACGGACGAGCACGGACTCAAGATTCAGCAGACGGCCGACCGGAACGGAACGACGCCGAAGGCCTTCGTGGACGAGATGGCGACGAAGTTCCGCGCGATGGCCGATCGCCTGGATTGCTCCTACGACCGTTTCATCCGCACCACGGATTCGGATCACCTGCCCTCCACGCAGGAACTGTGGCGGCGGATGCAGGAGAAGGGCGACATCTATCTCTCCAAGTATTCCGGCTGGTACTCGGTGCGCGACGAGGCCTATTACGACGAGAGCGACCTGACGAAGCAGCCCGACGGCAGCTGGCGCGCGCCCACGGGGGCTCCTGTCGAATGGATCGAGGAGGAAAGCTATTTCTTCCGTCTCTCCGCCTATCAGGACCGCCTGCTCGAGCATTATGCGGAAAAACCGGACTTCATCAGCCCGGAAACCCGCCGCAACGAGATCACGAGCTTCGTCCGCTCGGGCCTCCAGGATCTCTCGATCAGCCGCACCACCTTCAACTGGGGCCTGCCGGTGCCCGGCGATCCGAAACACGTGATGTATGTCTGGATCGACGCGCTCAACAATTACCTGACGGGCTGCGGCTTCCCGGATGAAAACGATCCGCGCTGGCATTACTGGCCCGCGGACGTTCACATCATCGGCAAGGACATCGTGCGCTTCCACACGGTCTACTGGCCGGCCTTCCTCATGTCGGCGGAACTGCCGCTGCCCAAGCGCGTGTTCGGCCACGGCTTCCTGCTCAACAAGGGCGAGAAGATGTCGAAGTCGGTCGGCAACGTGGTCGATCCGTTCGATCTCGCCGAGACCTATGGCGTCGACCAGATCCGCTATTTCTTCATGCGCGAAGTGCCTTTCGGACAGGATGGCAACTACTCGCACGAGGCGATCGTCAACCGCATCAACGCGGACCTGGCGAACGACCTCGGCAACCTGGCCCAGCGCTCGCTCTCGATGATCGCCAAGAACTGCGAAGGCGCGGTTCCCGGGCGCGGCGAACTCACGCAGGCCGACCAGGACATCCTCTGGCTCGCGGATGCGCTGCCCGAGAAGGCGAGGGCGGCCATGAAGGATTTTTCCGTCCACACCGCCTTGGCCGAAATCTGGGCCGTGGTCGCCGAAGCGAACCGCTATTTCGCATCCCAGGAGCCTTGGGTCCTGCGCAAGAGCGATCCGGAACGCATGGGCACCGTCCTGTACGTCACGGCGGAGGTTCTGAGGGCCGTCGCGATCCTGGCCCAGCCCTTCGTGCCGACCGCTGCGGCCAAGCTCCTGGATCTGCTGTCGGTCGCCCCCGAGGACAGGGTCCTTTCGGCAGTCGGGCCGGACCACCGCCTGTCGGCGGGAACGCCGCTCCCGCAACCGGCTCCGATTTTCCCGCGTTATGTGGAGGCGGAAGCATCCTGACGCTTCCGCTTTGACAGGCCCGGACGGGCCTTCAGCGGAAGTGGGACATGTACACCACCTTCATGTTTGCGACCGGGATCGAGAACAGCATCCCGACCATCAATAACGGCCGCACCCGCATCGACGAGATGGAGAAGTGCGGCCATTACGAAAACTGGCTCACCGATTTCGAGCTCCTGGCCGAGCTCGACATCCAGGTCCTGCGCTACGGCCCCCCGCTGCACAAGACCTTCCTGGGGCCCGGGCGTTACGACTGGTCCTTCGCCGACATGACCTTCGGCGAACTCGAGCGCCGCAACATCATTCCCATCGTCGATTTGTGCCATTTCGGCGTTCCGGACTGGATCGGAAATTTCCAGAACCCGGATTTTCCAATGTTGTTCGCCAGTTACGCCGAGGCCTTCGCGCAACGCTTTTACTGGGTGCAGCTCTATACCCCCATCAACGAAATGTTCATCTGCGCCACCTTCTCGGCGGCCTATGGCTGGTGGAACGAGCAGATGCGGAGCGACGAGGCCTTCGTCACGGCGCTCAAGCACATCGTGAAGGCGAACGTGCTCGCCATGGAGCGCATCCTCAAGGTGCGCCCGGACGTTCTCTTCATCCAGAGCGAATCCTCGGAATATTTCCATGCGGAGAACCCGGCAGCGATCAAGCCCGCCGAGATCATGAATGCCCGCCGTTTCCTCTCCCTCGACCTGAATTACGGCCGCCGCGTCGACTCGGAGATGTACGAGTTTCTCATGGACAACGGGATGACGCGGAAGGAATACCATTTCTTCCTCAATCGTTCGTCCCTGCGCCATCATTGCATCATGGGCAACGATTACTACCTCACCAACGAACACCGGGTGAGGGCGGACGGCTCCTCGACAGCCGCCGGAGACGTATTCGGCTACGACGAGATCACGCGTCAGTACTACGACCGCTATCGGCTGCCCGTGATGCACACAGAAACTAACCTGATGGAGGGGCCGACCGGCGAAGAGGCCGTCGACTGGCTGTGGAAGCAATGGGCCAACGTTCTCAGGGTGCGCAACAACGGCGTGCCGATCGTCGGCTTTACCTGGTATTCCCTGACCGATCAGGTGGATTGGGACGTGGCTCTGCGCGTGGAGAACAACCGGGTCACGCCCGTGGGCCTCTATGATCTGGACCGCAACATCAGACCTGTCGGTCGACGCTACAAGCAACTGATCAAGGATTGGTGCGACGTCCTGCCGGCCCAGAGCGTGTGCCTTACGGTTCCCGTGACATGGCCCCACGAGATGGAGGAACTCATCGTCCGCAGGCATCAGGATAGGCTCCGCAAGATGCGGAGCAAGGAAGCCCGCGAGGACGACGAGCCAGCCGCCACGACCCAGGAGGTTCGTCGCTAGACGAACCCGCCGATCCGATCTATGCAACCCGCATGGTTAACGGCCCGGAGGAGGGCGCCTTCACCGATGCTGGTCGACAGTCATTGCCATTTGGATTTTCCCGACCTTCAGACCCGCCTGCCCGCGGTTCTGGAAGCGGCCCGGGCCGCCGGCGTGGACCGGCTCGTGACGATCTCCACGCATGTGGCGCGCTACGAGATCTACCGGGCGCTGGCCGAGGCGCATGACAGCATCTTCTTCACGATCGGCACCCATCCGCACAATGCCGCCGAGGAGCCTGACGTGCCCGCAGGCCGCCTGGTGGAGCTTTCCGGTCATCCGCGCTGCATCGCCATCGGGGAAGCGGGCCTCGACTACCATTACGACACGAGTCCCCGCGACGTGCAGAGGACAGTGTTTCGCACCCATATCGAAGCCGCGCGCGAGACCGGTCTGCCACTGGTGATCCATGCGCGCAACGCCGACGAAGACATGATCGAGATCCTTTCGGACGAGATGAGGCGAGGGCGGTTCGGCGCGGTCCTGCATTGCTTCTCGTCGGGCGCGAAGCTGGCCCAGGTCGGCGTCGAACTCGGACTGTACGTTTCGTTTTCCGGCATTCTGACCTTCAAGAACTCCGAAGAGATCCGCCGGATTGCGGCTGGCGTTCCACGAGAGAGACTGCTCGTCGAGACGGATGCGCCCTATCTCGCTCCCGTGCCGTACAGAGGCAAGACCAATGAGCCCGCTTATGTGGCGCACACGGCGCAGGTTCTGGCGGAGGCCGTCGGCGTGTCCGCAGACGAGATCGCCAGGATCACGACGGACAATTTCTACCGCTTGTTTTCCAAGGCTGCCTTGGCCGACACGATCTCCGAGCTGGCGCAATGACCTTGAACTTGACCATCCTGGGATGCGGTTCCTCGGCCGGTGTGCCACGCGTGGGCGTCGGCTGGGGCGCATGCGACCCGGCGAACCCGAAGAATCGCCGCAGGCGCTGCTCCATCCTCGTCGAGCGGACGGAACCGGGCCACGCCTCGACCAGCGTCCTGGTCGACACCACGCCGGACCTCCGGGATCAGCTGCTCGGGGCCGATGTGAGGCGTCTCGACGCCGTTCTCTATACGCACGAGCACGCCGATCACATTCACGGTATCGACGATCTGCGTCCCTTGGCGCTCGTCATGCACAAGCGCATCCCGGTCTATGCCGACCGCATGACCGCCGAGCTGCTCCAGATGCGCTTCGGCTATTGCTTCAAGACGCCGGCCGGCAGCAGCTATCCGCCGATCCTGGAAATGCGCCCGTTGATCCCCGGCGTCACGACCGGGCTCCTGGGGCCGAGCGGTCCGGTGGAAGCCGTTCCGTTCCGGATGATCCACGGCGACATCGATGCCCTCGGTTTCAGGTTCGGCAGCGTGGCCTATGCGCCGGACGTGAGCCGGATGCCGGAGGAGAGCCTGGGCTATCTTGAGGACCTCGACGTCCTGATCATCGACGCCCTGCGCCATACGCCGCACCCGACGCATTTCTCGGTCTCCGAGGCGCTGGAGCTGATCAGGAAGGTCCGGCCCAGACGCGCCGTCCTGACGAACCTGCACACCGATCTCGATTACGAGACGCTGCGCCGGGAACTGCCGGCCGGCATCGTGCCGGCCTACGACGGCTTGCGGATCGAAGTGCCATAATGCGCGGAATTGAGGCCCCGCCGAGCGTCGTTTGGCGCGATACGGCGCTTGGGCATGGAACGCTGGAAGTGGGAACCGGTTTTCCGTGAAAAGATGCTCAGAAAAGAGACTTATAGCATCGGATGCGGGTTCGATTTCGCGTCCGACGCTGTAAGGCAGAGGTGAACGGCCTCACCTGCTGGCCTTGAACGGGGCGGTGGGGCAGGGCCATTGGCCGTGGTGTCGGCGACGTGCGCTCGTGCCACCTCGCCAACTCGCCCTATCGGCGCTACGCTTGCATTCCGGTCGAATGCCATAGGGGGCGACCATGCCCGCAGGCCTGCTGAACGCTCTTATACCCACGCGCCATCTGCTTCTCGGCGCATTGGTGTTCCCGTTGTGCGGAGCGTCGGCCGATGCGCAGTCCCAGTCGGCCTCGACGAGCCCATTTTCCGGCTATGCCGGATCGTGGTCCGGGGCCGGCACGATCGCATTGTCGAACGGGACCATCGAACGCCTTCGCTGCGAGGCCACGTACGCGGTGGCGGCCGCCGGCACCAACCTGCGGCAGAACCTGCAGTGCAGGAGCGATAGCTACACCTTCGAACTCAGGACCGACATCAACGCCCAAGGGGGGCGCGTCACCGGCTTGTGGATGGAAACCACGCGCAACATGCAAGGGAGCATCTCCGGCCGGATCTCGGCCGGCCGGATCGATGCGGTCGCCCAGGGGCCCGGCTTCACGGCCGGCATTGCCATGGCCCCGCAAGGCGCGCGGCAGGCCGTGAGCATCCGATCCCAGGGCACCGATCTGTCGCAGGTCTCGGTCACCATGAGCCGAGGGCGCTAGCGCATCGTGCGAAAAAGTGGACCCGGTTTTCGCAAGGACGATGCGCTCGCTCCAACAAGGGAGCATCGGATCTGTCCCAAAAGTGCAGGTCCACTTTTGGGTCCGATGCTCTAGGCGACATTCGATAGCCTTCCGGGGGCTGCGAAGGCGGGATCATGGAGACGACGGCGCGATATTCTCTCATCGGGCTCTTCACACTCTGCGTGATCGCGGCGGCATTCGCTTTCGCGTACTGGCTTCGCGCCGCCGGCGGGTTCGGCGAGCGGGATACCTATCGGATCGTCTTCGAGAGCCCCGTCACGGGAGTGCTGCCCGGCTCACAGGTTTTGTTCAACGGAATTACGGCCGGGGCGGTTACCGGGCTTCGGCTCAATCCAGACGATCCGCACCAGGTGATCGCTACGATCTCCCTCGATCCCAAAACGCCCGTCAGGGCAGATACTCAAGTCGGTCTCGCGTCTCAGGGGCTCATGAGCCCGCCGTCCATCGCTTTGCAGGGTGGTACGCCCACAGCGCCGCGCCCCACCGCCACGGACGGCGCGCCGGTGCTCAAGGCGGACCCTGCCGCGAGCCAGGACCTGAGCCAGTCGGCGCGGGAGGCCCTGCATCGCATCGACGCCCTCATCGCCGACAATGCGGAGCCGCTGCACGGCACGCTTGCCAATCTCCAGACGTTCTCGGAGGTGCTCGCGCGCAACTCGGACCGCATCGACCGGATCCTGGAGTCCCTGGAGCGCCTGGGCGGCGGAGGCCAGCCGAAGGCGCCTTCCGTGCTTTATGACCTGACCGCCCCGGTTGCCATCTCGCCACCGGACAAGGCTCCACGCGGGCAGCTCGTCGTTCCGGAGCCGACCGCGCTCGCCCTGTTCGAGACCCAGAAAATCCTCACGCGGCCGCAGACCGATGAAAGCGTTGCGCTGGACGCGCAGTGGGGCGACAGCCTGCCGAAGCTCCTGCAGGCGAAGATCATCCAGAGCTTCGAGAACGCGAATTATCCGCAGTCAGTATCTTACCCAACGGAAGGATTGACCGCCGACTATCAGCTGCTGATCGACATACGCGGCTTCCAGCTCGATCTGCTCCCGGAGCCGACCGCCGATGTGGAGTTCTCGGCCAAGATCCTGGCCACGGACGGACGGATCGTCGGCGCGCGCATTGTGCATGCCAGCGTTCCGGTCAAGGGGACCGATGCCCCGGCTGCGGCGGCGGGCCTGAACGACGCCTTCGGCAAGGCCGCATCCGACTTGGTGCTCTGGGTGACGAACCTCCTTGGATAAGCCAGCTTGACCGCAGGGCGATGTGTCCCGGCTCCAGCAATGCCTTTTAGTTCCATTTAGCTCCAGCCCTGGACAAGAATATTCATAGGGCCAACGACTTAGCTGTCGTGGACATGTCAAGCAGGAGGATGGAAGTGCCTTCGGCATGCTCGCCGTCAAGAACGGGCCTTCGGCCCGCCGCCTCTGGCGGTGCTGCGCATTCTTGACCGCTGCGCGTGCCTCCGGCCTTGAGGCTCGCATGGCCGATGACGGATCTCTCCGTCATCGGCCATGACGATCTCACACTCAACCCTTCGAACGGCTGCGCGTCTCCAGCAACTCCGTGACGGCAGCCTGGTGCCGGCTGCGCCATTCCTCCGCCTCGCCAAGAGCCTTTTCGTAGCGCCGCTCAAGCGCCGTGTTCTCTTTGCGAAGCTCCGTCAATTCCTCTTCCAGGCGGCTGATCTTGTTGCGCAGCGCCAGCTCGATCGTGGCCGCCCGGCCGGCGGAGCGGGCAGGGACCGTCTCGCCTTCCACCACGACAGCCTGATGCTGCCCATCCGTGCGGAGCTGCTCGATGGTGTCCTTGAAGTGCGTGTAGAGATATTGGCGGCTCACCCTCGCCTGCTCGGCCACCGTCTTGAAGGTGATCACCTCACCGCGGTGGCGCATTGCCGTGATGGTCTCCTCGACCAGGCGCCGCTTTCCCACACTGCGCTGTTCCGCTGCCGCAAGCAGCCCCCCGATACTTCCGATCGCTCCCACCGTACACCCCTTCCGTTTTGATCGTGCTGATGATCGTGGCGAGGTTCGCCATGCCGTCCTCAGTGCGCCCGATCCGCCTGCGGCCGATCTCGGCCATGCGCAGCTGCCCCTTCTGCTCGAAGTCGGTCACCTCCGCCTGCAGGCGTTTCAAGCCTGACGCCATTGAACGCTTCTCCCGCTCAAAAAAGGGTAACTGCTCCACATCCGCCCGGAAGTAGACGCAGGTGAAGCAGGCTCCATTGTGCTCGCACCATTCGCCAATCTGGCCGGGGAGGGAGCACAGACCGCCAGGAATATCCACCGCCAAGGCCGCATCCTTCCGGATCGCCAGTTCGGCGATCTTGTCGTCCACCTCGCCCTTGATGGTGACGAACTTGCCGCCGCCCTTCTCCAGAAGAGCCTTCTTGCGCAACTTGAGGCGGCGGTTGACATACACGAGGCTCATGTCAGCCGAGGCATGGCCCAGTTCCATCTGGATCAGGTGGATGTCGTAGCCGGCCAACGCCATTTCGGTGCCGTAGAAGTGCCGGAAGTCATGCCAGCCGAAGTCGTACAGCTTTCCCGTTGTGTCGCGGATGCCGTTGTCGATGCACCATCGACCGATGACCTCGCGGGTCCGGTTGCTGTCGAGAGCGACTTCCTTATCGCCGAGCCGGTGCGGGAACAGATACTCAGTGGCCCGGCCCCATTGCCGGCGACCTTCTGCGCGCTGCTCCTCGATTGCCTGGATGACCAAGGCATGGGCCGCGTCGTCCTTGTGCAGCGGCTTGGTGTTCCACTGCTTCACCTTCGACTGGTAGAATGTCAGCAGCATGAAGCGGTCATCGTCCGGATCGGGCTTCAGGCAACCGAAGCCAAGATGGTGAAGATCATGGCAGCGCATGCCGGTGTAGCGGACGATGATCAGCAGCCGCTTGCAGACCGGGGGCAGGGTGTCGAACCGGGCAAACATCTGCTCCACCACCTCCTCCGGAACCAACGCTTCTTCGAACTTGCGCTCGTAGTGGCGGCCCTTCGGATGGTAGCTGTGCACCCGGCGAATGTTGCGTGGATCGAAGGTCAGACGTGACCAGCCCAAAGCGGGCAGGTGGGCTGACGCCCATTTGAGCAGGTTGATCGGATCGGCGTACCAGTTCTGCCCGACGAAGTCCCTCTCCTTGCCCCAGGCCAGGAAGGTGTGATCGACAAACTCCTGCGTCACATGCTTTGGCTTCGGCGCAGAGTGCAGCTCATGCAAGCACTCGTCGAGTTGCGACAACCTTTTGACATAGCTCACCAGGGTCGTGGCAGAGAGTTCTTTGTACGCGATCTTGCTCAAAATATAGCGCCGCGCGGCATCGCGCAGCCAGAGAGAGCGAAGCTTGTAGAAGTGGAAGTAGGGCTCCGTCCGTTTGCTCTCCGGAACCTCGTCGGCCGGATACACATCTTCGAACAGGATGAGATCCCTGGTCTCGAGGGGCTTGGCCTTCTCCCGCAGGATCAGGAGCGTCCGCACCAGGGAGTTTGCTGGCGTGAAGTTGCGATAGACGTTCTTAGCCAACGTGCCCTCGCCGCCCCGGAGGCGCCATTCCCCGATGTACTCTCGTGTGCTGTATCCTTGAGACTGGAACCACTCCCGCATCACCTGCGCCAGCCGCGTGCTGCCGTTGCCGTCACCATCCTCAAGCGGATCCCCGAAGTCGATCAGGCACGGGCGCACATTCACTGTTGCGGGCCGTCGGGTTGGATCGGCCAGATCGGCACAGAACGGGATGAGGCGCACGGCCCGGGCGTACCAGTCGTAGTGCCGGCTCTGCGAGCGGGCCAGCCGCCATGTAAAATAAGCCTTGAGCTCAGTCCGATACGGTTCGGGAACCCTGGTGAAGTCGAAGCCGACGCCGCCCAGGAAGCGATCGTCCGAGCGCGGATCGGCGGCCAGCGCCAGAGCCTCCTGACGCAGTCTCTGCCGCGTCCGTGGCGGGAACTTGGGTGGCGTGTAGAGCGCTGAGACGCCGTCAATGCCGAAGCACTTTTCCAGGGTGTGATAGCCCCAGCGATCGCGCTTGAGGAGGAGGGGGCTGACGCTGGCAATGAAGGCCTGAAGGCCGCCGAGGTAAGCGTCCTGCGGCTCGTTCGTGACGACGATCTTCATAGCCATTTGACCTGCTCCTGCGTCAGCGTTCGACGCCGCAGATCGCTGAGCCGTCCCTCGAGTTCCTCATGGCTCCTGAGGCGCATCTTGCGGTACTCGGCGTTGAACAGGTGCTTGTAGATCGCGTTCGTGGTCTGCGGACTGGCATGGCCGAGCCGGTCGGCGACATCGAGCAGGCTGTAGCCTTGGGCGATGGCTTCGCTGGCATGGGAATGCCGGAACATGTGCCAAGTGAATGCAACGCCCGAGGCCTTCGCCAGCCGCCCCTGAATGTCGTAGACATTGCTCTCGGACAGCCCACGCCCGATCAACCCGCCGGCCAGATTGCAGAACACGTAGTCCGTTCCGGCCTCAAAAGCGGGCAGGTACTCGTCGCTGGCGATGTAGTCCTCGTACATCCGCATGAGGAAGTCCGGCACCGGGATCGGCCGCGGATGGCCGCTCTTGACCCTGGCACCATTTTCCAGAGCGCGCGGCGTGACCCAGATCAGGCTCTCATCGAGGCGGATATCCTCATGCAGCAAACCCCGCGCCTCGCCGATCCGCATGCCGGTTGTGTAAAGGACGACTACGAGGAACGCATCGCGCATCAACGCAGCCGCCTGGATAATCCGCACGACCTGCTCCGGCTTTAGACGGTGGTCGGCAGCCCGCTTGGCGGCAGCCGCCATAGCGTCGGCATCCGAGCGGCTCTCGGCCTTCCGGCGGGCCTTGCGGGCGGCCACATGCGCCAGAAACGGCTGATAAGCCTCGGGAGCATAGGCACGTGGCTTCGCGATCGTGTCGAAGAGCACCGTTGCATCCCGGAGCTTCAGAAAGGCGTAGAAGGCCTTGATGCCAAACAGGATCTGATTGTGCAGGCTGGCCGAGACCTCCACATGCTCTGGCCGCAGTGGAATGATCGTCATGGCGGTTCGGGCATCGAGCTTCCGGCCAGCCTTGGCGACGGCGGGAATGAAGCGGTCGAGATCCGTGGCCGTGATCTCGCGGAAGCTCTTGCCGAGGGCCGCGAGATAGTTGCCGAGCCTGACAGCGTGCCGGGCGTAATGGCTGACGGAGCGAGGCGCGTAGTGCCGGGCTTCGAGATAGATGACGAAGTCGCGGATCTCGGCGACAACCGCGTCGCCGTCATAGGCGGTCCAGGTGATCCGGCCACTGGGCAGAACGATGCGCTGGAGATGCATGAGCGCGCTCCAACCACGTTGTGGACAGCCTGAAGCTAATCCCGTCCACAACGAGCGGCAAATGCTCTAAGGTGGTACGTGGATTACGTCGTTGACATGAAGAAAGATCCTAGAGCTAATTCCATAATATATCTTATGCGAATTCGTGTTGTAGCTGCAATATAGAGATGACACCCCCTTGCAAAGTTCAAATGGCACTCTCCTGCTTTTCGGGGTTGCAGGAGGACGTGGCCGATGGCGGTGGTGTCGATGAGCGAACGGGAGCTTCGCCACGCTGACGTGCTGGCATCGGTTTGTGCAGGCCGCCTGACGATGACCGCGGCGGCTGGTCTCATGGGCATCACCCGGCGCCAGGCGCATCGGCTGGCCCGGCGGTTTGGCGCTCACGATGCGGCCGGAGCCAGCGGCGGACCCGCTACCTGCGCAAGCCGCGCGGTCTCAACATCCCGGTGAGCAACGCCATCGAGACGGCGCCAACCCGCAAGTCGGGACAGCAACTCGGCGGGCGTCATGAGCGCGTGATCGAGACGCCTATGCCCTGCCCGCTCCGGCCCGGCAGTCGATTGCCTTCGATCCGGGTACGGAGTTCGCCTCCTCCCGGCTGCTCAAGCAAAAGCTCGGCATAGGCAGACGCTTCTGCCAACGGCAAACAAAGCCTGATCGACGACAGAGCAACGGGAGCCAAGGTCACGGGCGACATCGCTGCGCCATATTTCCTTATGCTCGCCTGTGTGCGCCACAACAAAACCCTGATGTCGGCTCAGTCTCAAGCTGTCGATCTCGCCCCTGTCGCCTCGGTCGAGGGCGCGGCAGATTCCGGATCGCTCCTCCGCGATGAGCCGCCGCCAGTCCATATTGCGTCCGCCTCGCGTGCTGCCTTGAAGCCGGGATCCATCGTTCCCGTGCAGCAGGAGACACCTATGAGGATCAGCTGGATTCTAATCAGGTTGCTTGTCCTGACCTTCGCCGGATCCGGCCCCGGTTGGGCACAAGAGCAGACCGTCGAAACCCAGGTTGTGGACGCGATGAACCAGGTGTTCGGCAGCCATCCTGGGTTTCGCACCAACCACGCCAAGGGAATTGTGGTTGAGGGTCGCTTCAAAGGGTCTCCAGAAGCCGCCGCGCTGAGCCGCGCGGTTCTGTTCGACGGCCGCTCGATCCCAGTAACGGTACGGTTCTCAAATGCAGGCGGGCTCCCGACGATCCCGGATGGCTCGAATGGAGCCAATCCGCACGGCATGGCGCTCAAGTTCCATCTGCCGGACGGCAGCGAGACCGACATGGTGACCAACTCGTTCAAGGTCTTCCTGGTGCCCACTGCGGCCGACCTGCGCGACTTCTTTCTTGCCATCGCGGCCAGCCCGCCCGAGGCTCCCAAGCCGACGAGGCTCGACCGGTTCGTCGCCGCCCATCCCACGATACCGGCGGCTTTGGCCACCATCGCCACGCCGGACAGCTTCGCCCATGAGGAATATCGTGGTCTCAACGCCTTCGTGCTCGTCGACAAGGCGGGCGAGCGCCAGCCCGTGCGCTACGTGGTGACGCCGGAAGAGGTGGTGCATCTGAATGCGGCAGATGCAGCCAAACGACCGCCGGACTTTCTCATGACGGAGCTGCCGGAGCGCCTGAGCCGCGGGCCGGTCATCTTCCATCTCAAGGCGCAGCTTGCGGCGGCCGGCGATCCCACAAACGATCCCTCCCGGCCTTGGCCCGACGACCGCAAGGTCGTGGAGCTCGGCATCCTGACGGTCGACAAGGCCGTGCCGGACAGCGCGGAGGCCGAGAAGAAGCTGCTGTTCCTGCCGGGCCAGCTTACCGACGGGATCGAGGCTTCGGACGATCCGATGATCGCCGTGCGGGACGGCGCTTATGCCGTGTCGTTCTCGCGCCGCAACCCCTGACCATGCGCTCGCCGTCCGTGGGCGCGCGGTCGCTTGCGCTCCTGCAATGGGAGCGGAGACGGCACAATGACTTCGTATCGGTGTAAGCCTCCCTGCTGGAGGCGGGCCATTCTTCTCGGTCTCCTGCTGCCGGCGGCGTGCAATCCTCAGCAGCAGGCCGCCGCTCCGCCACCGCAGCCGGCGGTTGGCGTCCGACCCGCGGAGTTTCGCGGAGTGAACCAGTCCTTCCAGTTCGTCGGCCACGCCAAAGCCGTGAGCAAAGTCGATCTGCGCGCACGCGTCGAGGGCTTTCTCGAGCAGGTCGCTTTCCGCGAGGGCCAAACCGTCAAGGCCGGGGACCTTCTGTACCAGATCGAGAAGGTTCAGTTTCAAGCGCAGGTCGACCAGGCAAAAGCGAATCTGGCCTCGGCTGGAGCGGTCGTGACCAACGCCCAGCTTCAATATGAGCGGCAGCTGTCTCTCGCGCAGCGTCAATTCAGCCCCCAATCAACCGTCGATCAGGACAAGGCCAACCTCGACAGCGCCACGGCCAATGTCCTGCAGATGAAGGCTGCGCTCACACAGGCCGAGGAAAATCTCGGCTACACCGAGATCCGGTCGCCGATCGACGGCGTGATCGGCCGCACCGCCTACACGATGGGGAATCTCGTCAATCCAGCGAGCGGCGTCTTGGCGACGATCGTGAGTCAGGATCCGATCTATGTGCTCTTTCCGGTCAGTGTGCGCGACCTCGAACTCATTCGCGAAGCACGTCGCGAGGAAAACGGCAGCCTCGCCAAGATCGAGATCCTCATCCGCCTGTCGAGCGGTGCCGAGTACCCGCACCGCGGTGTCTGGAACCTGACCGATCCGCAAGTGGATCAGCAAACGGATACGCTCATCATGCGCGCGACGGTTCCCAACCCCGACGGGCAGTTGCTCGACGGGCAGTTCGTGACCGTGGAAATTCGCCGACGTCAGGAGGAGCCGCGCCTCGTCATCCCGCAGGCAGCCCTGCAGTTCGACCAGAGCGGCTATTATGCCCTGGTGGTCAACGATCAGCACAAGGTGGAGCGGCGGCCGGTCAAAACCGGTCCGAACCGGGATGCCGATGTCGTCGTCCTCGCAGGCCTTCAGGAAGGCGACAACGTGATCGTAGACGGGGTCCAGAAGGTCCAGCCCGGGCAGGTCGTGCAGGCGAACGTGCTGCCGCCGGAGGCCACGCGCCCATGATCTCGGATATCTTCATCGACCGGCCCCGCCTCGCCTTCGTGATCTCGATCGTCATTACCTTGGCGGGACTGATCGCCATGCGGTCAATCCCGGTCGCACAGTTTCCCGATATCGTGCCGCCGCAGGTTTCGCTCACCACTCTCTATCCCGGGGCCGATGCAGAGGTCGTGGAAACGACCGTCGCCCAGCCGATCGAACAGCAGATCAACGGCGTCGACAATGCCCTCTACTACCAGTCGACGAGCGGGGCCGACGGCAGCTACACACTGACCGTCACCTTCGCGCTCGGCACCGACGCCGATATCAATACGGTCAACGTCCAGAACCGGGCCCAGCTCGCGACGCCGCTCCTGCCGCAGGAAGTGCAACGCCAGGGATTGGTCATCCGCAAGAGATCGGCTGCGCTTTTGCAGGTCATCACCCTCTCGGCGCCCAAGGGCACGCATGATGCGCTGTTTCTCAACAATTACGCCACGATCAACGTCATCGATCCGCTGGCACGCATACCCGGCGTCGGCCAGGCCACCCTCTTCGGCCCCCTCGATTATTCGCTGCGCCTATGGCTCGATCCCGACCGTCTGACGGCCTTCAACCTGACGCCGGCCGATGTGATCGCCGCGATTCAGGGCCAGAACCTGCAGGCTGCGGTGGGCCGCATCGGCGCGGAACCCGCACCCGGCAACCAGCAACTGCAGCTCACCATCAAGACCAAGGGACGGCTGACCCGGACAGAGGACTTCGAGAACATTGTCCTGCGGGCGAACCCCAATGGCTCTCTCGTCCGGGTCAAGGATGTGGCCCGCACCGATCTCGGCGCCAAGACGCAGGACCGCCATACCCGGTTCAACGGCGCACCCTCGGCGGCAATCGGCATCTACCAGGCGCCGGGCGCCAATGCGGTCGAGGTGGCGCGGCGCGTGCGGGAGGTGATGGACGACCTCGGCAAGCGCTTTCCGGACGATGTCCGCAGCGATCTCTTCTGGGATGCGACCACCTTCGTCACCGCAACCGTCAACGAGGTCATTCGCACCCTCGCCTTCGCGTTCCTGTTGGTGGCGCTCGTCGTGTTCCTGTTTCTCGGCAAGGTCCGCACGATGATAATCCCGCTGGTGGCCGTGCCGGTCTCGATCATCGGGACCTTCGCGGTCATGCTCATCATCGGCTATTCCGCCAACACGGTATCGCTCCTTGCCCTGGTGCTCGCGATCGGGATTGTCGTCGACGATGCGATCGTCGTCACCGAGAATGTCGAACGGGTGATCGAAGAGGAGCCGACCCTCTCGATTCCCGACGCCACCAAGAAGGCCATGGCGGAAATCACGGGGCCGATCATCGCCATCACTCTCGTACTCCTGTCGGTCTTCATTCCGGTGGCCTTCATCCCCGGCATCAGCGGCCAGCTCTTCCGCCAGTTCGCCGTCGCGGTCTCGACCGCGATGATCATCTCCGCGGTCAACGCCCTGACATTGAGCCCAGCCCTATGCTCGGTCCTCCTGAAGCGCGCCGGGCCACCGCGTGGACCCATGCGCTACGTGCTTGGCGCGATTGATCACGTACGCGACGGATTTGCCGCGCTGGTGCGCCGCCTCGTTCGCGTGGCGGTCGTCAGCCTGGTGGTCGTCGCCGGAGTCGCCGCGGCTTCGTACGGGCTGTTCAGGGTGACTCCCCAAGGTTTCCTGCCGTCGGAGGATCAGGGGGCGATCTTCGCCGCCCTGCGGCTGCCCGAGGGCGCCTCCACCGAGCGCACCGAGAAGCTGGTCGCTCAAGTGGAAGACATCGTCCGATCGGCCCCTGGGGTCGGGGGCGTCCTGTCGGTGGTCGGGCTGAACTTCATCGACTACGTGGCCTCGTCGAACAACGCCTTCTTCGTGATCCGCATGAAGCCCTATGAGGACCGTACCGATCCGGCCGAGAGCGTCGATGCGGTCCTCGCTCGCCTGCGGCCACAGCTCGCTGCCATCCAGGGAGCCGTCGTCTTCCCGTTCAACCTGCCGCCCATTCTGGGCCTCGGCAATACCGGCGGCTTCCAGTACGCCCTCGAGGCGTTGCAGGGCCAGAGCCCCACGGACCTCGCGGCCGTCATGCGCGGAGTTCTCGTCGCTGCCAATCAGCAACCTGAACTTGCCGGCGTCTTCAGCACCTTCGCGGCGGATACACCGCAGGTCTACCTCGACATCGATCGTGACAAGGCGCAGGTGCTCGGCATTCCCATCAGCAGCATATTCAACGCGCTGCAGGCATCTCTCGGGGGATTCTACGTCAATGATTTCAATCTTTTCGGTCGGACATGGCAGGTCAACGTCGAGTCGGAACCCGGATTCCGCAACGAGATCGATGACATTTACCGGGTCTATGTCCGCAATGCCGCGGGGATGATGGTGCCGATCCGTGCCCTGGCGCAGGCACGGCTCGTACAGGGCCCGCAGGCGATCGTGCGCTACAACGGCTTCCGGGCCACGATCATCAACGGCGCGCCCAAGCCGGGCTACAGCTCGGGCCAGGCGCTCACCGCCATGGAGCGAATCTCGGCCGCGACACTCCCGCCCGGCTACGGCTTTGAATGGACCGGAACCGCGCTGCAGGAAAAAACGGCGAGCGGCCAAGCCGGGATCGTTCTCGGCCTTGCCGTGCTGTTCGCCTATTTGTTCCTGGTCGCGCTCTACGAGAGCTGGAACATCCCGATCCCTGTCCTTCTGTCTGTCAGCGTCGGCGGGCTTGGCGCGATCGGTGCCGTGAAGCTGTCGGGCCTGGCCTTCGACGTCTACGCACAGATCGGGCTCGTGGTGCTGGTGGCGCTTGCCGCCAAAAACGGAATCCTGATCGTCGAATTCGCGCTCCAGCAGCGGCTCCAGGGGGCAGCAATCGGCGACGCAGCAATCGCTGGCGCGCGCTTGCGCTTCCGGCCCGTGATGATGACGAGCCTTGCGTTCATCTTCGGCCTCCTTCCGCTGGTGATCGCGGAAGGCGCCGGAGCGCTCAGCCGGCGTGCCGTCGGCACCCCGGTCTTCGGCGGGATGATCGCAGCTGCGTTCGGCGGCATCTTCCTGATCCCGATGCTCTATGTGGTCTTCCAGAACCTGCGGGAACTCAGCTCACGCCGCAAGGTCGGTGTCAAAAGTCCGCCTGACCCCGGCGCAAAGGGTGGCGTCGCAGCGGAATGAGAGACGGTCTGGCCTTTGCGTGTGACTTTCCGAGGTGTTCCGGTCGTGATCCTGGCGGGCGATGTGGCCCTGCGGCCAGCCCCGCCCGGAACGTCTCCCCGAGACCGGGCTTCCTCCCCCCTTCCCCATCGTGCGGTCGGGCGAGCGAGAAATCGACGCGCTCGCCTCATTGCTCAATGGAGCCCGGCGCGTGCCCCTCTTCTGCGGCCGCGGCTGTGCCGGGGCCACGCAGAGCTGATGCAGGTGGCGGAGGCTCTGAAAAGTCCCATCCTCCATGCGCTCGGCGGCAAGGAATGGCAAGGAATGGGTGGAGTTCGACAATCCCTACGATATCAGGCGGACCGGAGACGATCGTTCGCGGCAGGCGCCGCGCCGGATCTGCGTCGGGCCGTGTCGATGCTCCACGCCCCGGCTCCCACCACGGCGAAGTAGAGGAAGACAAAGCAGTAGAGAATGGCTGCATCGCCGCCATTCAGGGCCGGATAGAAGCTCTGAGGCGCGTGGACCATCCAGTAGGCCACGGCCATCTCGCCCGCGAGCACGAACGCCACTGGACGCGTGAGAAAGCCGACGAGGAGGAGCAGGCCCCCGATCATTTCGAGGATGCCGCCGAACCAGAGCAAGGAGAATATCGGCGGCATAGGACCGGTCGGCGGCGGGAAGCCGAGGATCTTTTGGGTCCCGTGCTCCAGGAAGATGAGAGCGGTGACGATCCGAAGAACCGCGAGCATGCGTGGTCCCCAAGTGGCCGCAAAGGAATCGTTGTTCATGAACAATCCTCCAAATATCGCAGGCGTGTCCCGCAAGCGGGATCCGATCGAGGCGACGACAGGACGCGCGATAGAGTGTGCACCGGCACCGTGGCCGTAGCTCGTCAGCACGTCGGCCGTTCGCCCGCAAACAGTGGACAGGACCTATTGTTCCGGCCGGATGTTGTCCCGGGGGCGAGGCCGGTCGGGCCGCGCGTCGCTCATGAGCCAGCAGGGCCCCTGCCCGTTTCCTGGGCATGGATCCGGCGGAGGACCGGGAGCGCTGCTTCCCATTTGTCAGACATGGCCAGAACCATACGGAAGCTTGGGCATTGTCTCCTGGCGGACGCTTCTCCGGCCTTCGACGCACCAGGGAGATCTGCCATGACGGAACTGTCAGGAAAGCCCGATTGCTGCTGGGTGGCGAGCGCACCTGAGACCGCTTTCCCGCAGCTTGCGGGCACCCAGGAATGCGGCGTGGTGATCGTGGGCGCCGGTATCGTCGGCCTGACGACCGCGCTATCTCTTCTGGAGGCGGGCAGGTCGGTCGTGGTGCTCGAAGCCCGTCAGGTCGGACGGCAGGTCACGGGACGCTCGTCGGCCAAGATCACGGCCCAGCACAGCCTCATCTACCGCGACTTGATCGACACGGCTGGACCGGACATCGCAAAGGCCTACGCGGACGCGAACCGGACCGGCATCGCACACATTCGGGAACGGGTCGAGACGCTTCGCATCGACTGTGATTGCGAGCCGAAATCAGCCTTTACCTACATCTGCGATCCTGGCCGCCGGGACGACATCCGGGCCGAGGCGGAGGCGGCGACGGCGCTCGGCTTCGACGTCCGCGTGCTCGACCAAGCTCCCCTGCCCTTCGCGACGGCCGGGGCGTTGGAATTCCGCGATCAGGCACAGTTCAACCCGGCCCGATACCTCGTGGGATTGGCGACGGCCGTGCAGACCCGTGGCGGACGGATCTATGAGCACAGCCCGGCCATCGATTTCGATCGCTCCGGCCGCTGGTCGATCGGGACCGCACAGGGCCAGGTCATGGCCGATCATGTCGTGGTCGCAACCAATATCACGGTGCAAAGCCCGGTGGGCTATGCGAACCGCACTCAGCCTCGCTGCCATGTGGTCATGGCCTTTCGCACCGACCGTCCGGAAGCGGTCGACGGCATGTTCATCAGCATCGACGATCCCACCCATTCCATCCGGACGGGCAGAGACGCCGACGGCCCTCTGATCCTGACCCTCGGGCCCCGCTTCAACACGGGCCAGGATGGCGATGTCGCCCGCCGGTTCCGCGAGCTTGAGGACTGGACCCGCGCCCACCTGCCTGTCGGCGAAGCCGCCTGGCGCTGGTGCAACGAGGATTACGACACCCCGGATCGCATGCCCTATGTGGGCCAGCCGGATGCCGGGGAGTCGCCTGGATTTCACGTGGCCACGGGCTTCAATGGCTGGGGGATCAGCAACGGAACCGCAGCGGGTCTGACGATTGCCCAGGAGATCGCTACGGGCTCCCGCCCCTGGGGCCGGCTCTACCAGCCGGATCGTCCGGCGCCGAAGGACTTCCATCAGAACGGCGATTCGCAATCGCTCGTCGATGACGTCGCGCAGATCGCCCCGGGCGAAGGCGGGGTCATCGTGAGGGGAGATGAAAAAATCGCGGTCTGGCGTGACGAGGGCGGCGGGCTCCATGCCGTCTCGGCAAGCTGCACGCACAAAGGCTGCACCGTGACCTGGAACAATGCCGATCGCACCTGGGATTGCCCCTGCCATGGCTCCATGTTCGAGCGGGATGGGAACGTGATCCACGGCCCCGCCCGCAAGCCGCTGCCGCCCCGGGAGATTTGACGGCGGCTCCTTGCCCTTGTCAGGGCTGCCGATCCCGTCAGGACCGAGACTCTCCGCGCTACTCCGGAATCTCGTTCTCGAAGCGGATCCTGGTGCAGTTCCGGCCGTCCGCCTTGGCGGCATAGAGGGCGCGGTCCGCCCGGTAGAGAATGGAGCTCCGGTCGTCGTGCGGAAGGGCTTCCGTCACGCCCACGCTGAAGGTGAACCGCACTCCCCGCGGGTGGCCGGGGAGGCTGTCGGAAGGAAAACCTGCCCTGACCCGATCGATGATGCCGACGGCGTCATTGAGCCTGACGCCCGGCAGCAGCAGCAGAAATTCCTCGCCTCCTATCCGGCCAAGGAGGTCCTGGTCGCGCAGCCTCTCGCGGCAACCCCGGGCGAAGTGCCAGAGCACGGCGTCACCGGCGTCGTGCCCGTAAGTGTCGTTGACGGCCTTGAAGTGATCGATGTCGATAATGGCCACGCACAGACCCGAGGCCGCCCGCTTGTGCGCCACGAGGGCTTCGTCCAGGTGTTCCAGGATATGGCGCCGGTTCGGCAGGTCGGTCAGAAGATCGGTGCGCGCAGCCACGAGGGCCGCCTCATGGGCCTGGCGCAAGGACTTCTCGTTATGCTTCAGGGTCGAAATATCGGCCCCGACCGAGAGGAGCCAGCCGTTCGGCAGGATCGTGTGCTCGATCCAGAACCACCGGCCGTTGACCAGGTCCGTCTCGAATGATTTCCGGCGCATGCTGCGACGCCGCGGCAGGGTTCGGGCGATGAAGGTCTCGACGTCGTCGTCGATCCGCACCCCGAGCCTGTTCTGACTTGCATGGCGCAGGATGTCCGTGAACGTCAGAGGGCCGTCATAGTCTCCCATGAACAGGTCCCGATACGTCTTGTTGGCGTAGCGCAGCCGATCCTCGGCATCATAGAGGGAGATGGCTTGGCCACTCTCCGTGAGCGCGTCCACCAGGCCTCGGAGGGCCTCGCTATCGGGATCTGAGGGAAACACGTTCATCGGAGCTGCGGGCGAGGACCAGGAACATCTAGCTATTGTGGATCTGGAAGCGGGTCCAGTGCTGAATTGTCCGCCCGCCTGTTTGTTCCGGGCTCTCCTCGCGTATTTGTTCCAGGTTCCCCTCGGCCGCTTGCACGTTTGCAAAGAAAGGTCTGCAGCCTTGGCCGTCGTCTCACACGATTGTGTCTCCCTCAATGCCACAGGGCCGGGATAGAGCCGTTTCCAGTGAGGTGGAATCAGCTCTTGTCTTCGGCCCGCCCGCATCTTCGACGGCGAACCGGATCCCCTTCGCCGAAAAATGCCCTTGCCGCGAAGCGCGGTGCCATACCGCCTGCCCGACGGATCATCCGTCACGGAGAATTCATGACCACCCGCACGAACGATGTGGCCCTCCTGGTCGCCCGCTTGGCCGTCGCAGCCCTTTTCCTTCCCGCCGGGATCGGCAAGCTGTTCGGCCTGTCCGGCTTGACGGCGATGCTGGCCGGCAAGGGACTGCCCTACCCCGACCTCCTCGCCATGCTCGGGGGCGTGGCCGAGATCCTCGGCCCCCTTGCGCTGATCTTAGGCGTCGCGCCACGGCTCACCGCCATTCTCCTGATCGGCTTTACCCTCGTCGCAAGCCTGATCAGCCACAGCTTCTGGACCTTCGCCGATGCGGCTCAGGCGGCGCAGCAACAGACCCATTTCTTCAAGAATCTCGCCATCGTCGGCGGTCTCCTGTTCTACTTCGTCAGCGGGGCAGGCGCATTCAGCCTTCCGAATTATCTCGGATCCCGCAAGGGTTTGCGCAAAATCATGGCGCCGGCTGAGTAGGTCGGCATGAACCGCGAAAGGGCAGAGGATCAGCAGGGTCCCTGCCCTTTTCCTCTGCCCTTTCGCTCCTCCCATGATCCATGCCACGCTGAACTGTCCTGTGCAGTCGAGGTGCATCGCCGCCCTGCTCAGGCCACAGCATTGGGCTTTGTCTTCCTTTTCCGCACGTGGCTATCCCGATGAGTACGCCCGCGACACGCCAAGGCTTCGGTCCGCCCCCTTTCGAGAGCCCCGTGCGGTTGCGTGAGGTGCGTCTGGCTTCGGGCCTGGTGCTCGGGGCCTTCCTCGTCACCCACTTCGGCAACCACGCGCTCGGGCTGGTCTCGATCGGAGCCATGGAGGAAGCTCGCGGCTGGTTCAACGTGGTGTGGCGCAACCCGGTCGGCACGGTTCTGCTCTATGGCGCGCTTCTCCTGCATTTTCTGTTGGCGCTCCAGGCGCTTTACCGCCGCCGGACGTTGCGGATGCCGGTGCGGGAGGCAGCCCAACTGACGCTCGGCCTGGTGCTGCCGTTCCTCCTTGTGGCGCACGTCGCCGGGACCCGGATAGAACTCGCGCTCACCGGACGGGAGGTCGGCTACCCTGAAGTCATTCGGAATTTATGGATCCGTGCGCCGGAAATCGGCATCCGGCAGGGCATCGCCCTCGTGATTGCCTGGCTGCATGGATGCCTGGGAGTCTATTTCTGGCTCCGTCCCAAGCCGTGGTTCTCCCGCTATGCTCTTGGCCTCTACACCGGAGCGATCATCGTTCCGCTCCTGGCCCTGCTAGGCTTCGCCGAAGCCGGCAAGGCCATCGCGGACAATCCGGACTTGCTGAACGCGCCGGAGCCGGCCTCCGCCCCCGCTATCCTGTCCGATATCCGCAACGGCCTTTATCTCGCGTTCGCAACCCTGATCGGGACAGCCCTTGCGGCGCGGGCAATCCGCGTGTCACGAAACTGGTCCCGCCGCATCCGCATCACCTATCCGGGAGGGCGGACCGTCAGCGTCCCGCGCGGCTTCAGCGTCCTCGAAGCAAGCCGCTTGGCGGGAATCCCGCACCCGTCCGTCTGTGGCGGACGGGGCCGATGCTCGACCTGCCGGGTGCGTGTCCTTGATGGACTCGAGGGCCAACCCGGTCCGACAGCTCCGGAACGGACGACCCTGACCCGGATCAAGGCCGGTCCGAATGTGCGGCTTGCCTGTCAGTTCCGGCCCGATCGCGACCTCTCCGTCGTACCGGTGCTGTCGGCGGCGCGGACCAGGCTGACCGTGCCTGCCGGAAACAGCCGGGCGGCACGCGGACAGGAGCGCGAGATTGCCGTCCTGTTCTGCGACCTGCGCGGCTTCACCAGCCTGACCGAGCGACGCCTGCCGTTCGATACGGTGTTCATCCTCAACCGCTACTTCGAGGTCGTCGGCCACGCGGTCGAGGAGACCGGCGGGTATCTCGACAAGTTCGTCGGTGATGGTGCCCTCGCCCTGTTCGGCTTGGCGACGGATCCGGAAGAGGCTTCGCGGCAGGCCGTCGGGGCGGCCCTTCGGATCAGCCAAGGCGTGGCGGACCTGAACGCAGCCTATGGCAGCGAGTTCGATCAGCCCCTCAGAATTGTCATCAGCCTTCACGTCGGGCCGGCCATCGTGGGCGAGATGGGCTATGGCAGGGCCACGAACCTGACGGCCGTCGGAGACACGCTCAACGCCGCCAGCCGTCTGGAGGCGCTCGCCAAGGAACTTGACGCCGAACTCGTGGTTTCCGACGAGCTGGCGAGGCAGGCTCAGCTCGACCTCGCCGGATGCCGACGACAGACCCTCGCCATGCGGGGACGCACGGCCCCCCTCGACGTCTGGGTCATCCCCGATGCGCGGGCCCTCGCTCCTCGCAACTCGGCCTCGGGCGGGCCGGAGCGGTAGGTGCCATCGGCTTGGGCAGTGGCCCGGACGGATCACACGGACGTGAGGGTCTTTTCTTCTACAGGCCGAATTTTTCGAGGACGACCGGTGTTCTCATTCGACCCCGGAATAGTGCTCAGGTGTGACATGACAGTGGCCTACATCAATCGGATCGGTACGGCGGTTCCCGAATACGACGTGCACGGAACCTTCATCCACTTCGCCGATCAAATTCTGCCGGACCGAAGGACCCGCCTCCTCTTCCAGAGGATGGTGCAGCGGGCGGACATCGAACATCGCTACTCGACCCTGGAGCCCAGCGACAATCCGGAAGCCGAGGTCGACCGGAAGGGTCTCTACCAGATGTGTCGGTTCGCCGGCACCGGTGCCCGCATGGCCCATTTCGAGGCTCACGCGGTGGAGCTCGCTCAGCGCGGTGTCGAATCCCTCGGCCTCAGCGAGGCCCTGTCCTCCATCACGCATCTGGTCGTCGCGTCCTGCACGGGCTTTACGGCGCCGGGGCTCGATCAGCAGCTCGTCGATCGTCTTGGGCTCAGCCCGTCCATCGAGCGGACGCTGGTCGGATTCATGGGATGCGCGGCGGCCGTCAATGCCCTGAAGGTTGCGCATCACATCGTGCGGTCCGAGCCTTCGGCGAAGGTGCTGGTGGTCAATCTCGAATTGTGCACCTTGCACCTCCAGGAAACGCCCGAACTCGAAGTGCTTCTCAGCGCGCTCCTGTTCGGAGACGGCTGTGCGGCAAGTCTCGTTACGGCCCGGCCGGAGGGAATTGCGCTCAAGGACTTTCGGGTTGTGACGATCCCGGACACGAGCGACCTGATCACGTGGAGGATCGGGGATTCGGGCTTCAAGATGAGTCTCTCCGGCGAGGTCCCTCCCCAGATCGCGCGCGCTCTGCGGCAGGAGACCATGCGCAACGACGACCAGGGCATCCTGCGCGGACACAGCAAGGAGGAGTACGATCTGTGGGCCGTCCATGCGGGGGGGCGCACGATCCTGGATGCGGTCGAGCAAGGTCTCGGCCTTGGCCCCGATGCATTGCGCTGGTCGCGAGATGTGCTCCGGGAGTTCGGCAACATGTCGTCGGCCACGCTGATGTTCGTTCTCAAGCGCATGATGCAGCACGCGCCGTCACCGTCACGGGGGCTTGCCATGGCATTCGGGCCGGGCCTCGTGGCGGAAACCTTCAGGTTCGCTCTCAACGGGTAGGGCGTCATCAACGGGTAGGACGTCATCAACGGGCGGGGTGTCATGGACATCGGGTTCGGCCGGCGCAGCGACGAGACGGAATTCATGGATACCGAGAACGTCTCGCTCGAGGACTACAGGGCGTGCCTCGAGGATCTCGCCCGCGTCAACGTTCTGACATCGACCCATCGCCCGATCCTCGCGTGGCTAGATCGCGCCACGCGCAATCTGCGTCCCACCGACAGTGTGACCGTTCTCGACGTGGGTTACGGCTATGGAGACCTCCTGCGGCGGATTCATCAATGGAGTCGCCGCAGAAAACGGAATGTGGCGCTGATCGGCGTCGATCTGAATCCGTACAGCGAGACGATCGCGCGGGCGGCAACGCCCGAGGAGGCCCGGATCGATTTCCGCGTGGGCGACGTCTTCCAGTTCACCTCCGATCGGCCCGTCGACTTCATCGTCAGTTCCCAGACCACGCATCACATGACTCACGACGAGCTCGTGCGCTTCGTCCGATGGATGGAGCGCGCGGCTGTCCGCGGCTGGTTCATCGCCGATCTGCACCGGCATGGCATTCCGTTTCATGCTTTCCGCCTTCTCTCCCGGCTCGCGGGATGGCACCGCTTCGTCCGGCATGACGGTCCGGTGTCGATCGCGCGCAGCTTCCGCCGCTCAGACTGGGAGCAGATCCTGCGTGAAGCGGGCCTCGACCTCTCGGCCGTGACGATCCGGTGGCATATGCCGTTCCGGTTGTGCGTGAGCCGGCTGAAATGACACCGGGTAAGCCCATGGAGGAGGTCGCGATTGTCGGCGGGGGCCCGGCCGGATCGTCGGCAGCCTGCCTGCTCGCCCGGGCGGGCCGTCCGGTCCTGCTGATGGAGCGGAGTGCGGAATCGCACCACAAGGTCTGCGGCGAGTTCCTCAGCGTCGAGGCGCAGGACTACCTCGCTCACCTCGGAATCGATCTCGATCGACTGGGAGCCAGCGCGATCTCATCCGTGCGGATCATCTGCAACCGGACGATCGCCGAGGCCGCCTTGCCCTTCAGGGCGCGAGGGCTCTCGCGCAAGAGCCTGGACGAAGCCCTCCTGAACGCAGCGGCATCGAGCGGGGCCCGAATCGAACGTGGTGCAACGGTCCGCAGCATCGCGCCCGATCGGGCGGGCTGGAGCGTCGACCGCTCCTCCGGCGATCAGTTGCAGGCACATGCGCTCTTCCTGGCGACAGGCAAGCACGATCTCCGCGGAGGCAAGCGTGTGACCGCCCGGACCAGGGACGACATGATCGGCTTCAAGACACACCTTGCTCTCGCCCCGGCTCAACGATCGGCTCTCGACGGGGCGGTGGAGATCGTGCTCTTCCCGGGAGGTTACGCCGGATTGCAGATCGTCGAGGGCGGCATCGCAAACCTGTGTCTTCTGGTCAGCCGGGAGTGTTTCGACGGCGTCGGCAAGCGCTGGGACAAGCTCCTCGAATTCATCTGCGATAGCAGTTCTCCCATGGCGTCCCGCCTCGATGGAGCAGCGCCCGTGACGCCTCGTCCCTTGGCGATCTTCGGCATTCCTTATGGCTTCATCCATACCCCCCTGCCCTCTGAGCCGGAGGGTCTGTTCCGGCTCGGGGATCAATTGGCCGTCACCCCGTCCTTCACCGGCGACGGCATGTCGATCGCGCTGCATAGCGGCTTCATATCAGCCTCCGCCTTCCTGCGGCACGGCCGGGAAAGCTCGATCTATCATCGTGAGATTCGCAGCCATGTGCGCGCGCAGATCCGGATCGCGTCCCTGATTCACGATGCGGGCCGCTGGCCCAGAGGACAGCAGAAACTCGTCACGATCTTTCAGACCTGGCCCGGCGTGCTGAGGTCCGTCGCGGCACTCACCCGTTTGCGCTCGGGCGCCATTCATCGGGCATTGGTCGCGCCATGATCACCCCACGAGTGCCCCAGACGGTTCAGGCGGTCGCCGATCACTATGACGAGCTCGACCCGTTTTACCGCGAGGTCTGGGGCGACCATGTCCATCATGGGCTCTGGCTCACGGGCCGGGAGAGCCCGGCCGACGCCGTCGAGGCCCTGATCGCCTGTCTGGCGCAGGAACTGGCTCTGCGACCGGGACAAAATCTTTGCGATGTCGGATGCGGTTACGGCGCCACGGCGGAGTATCTGGCGAAACGTTTCGGCGTTCATGTCACGGGCGTGACCCTCTCGGCGGAGCAGCTGAAGCAGGCTCGGCTCCGGAGCGGCGGTGCCCCCCTTCTCACCTTCCTGCGTCAGGACTGGCTGGAGAACGGCTTTGCCGGGAACGCCTTCGACTGCGTCATCGCCATCGAAAGCTCCGAGCATATGGCAGACAAGCAGGGCTTCTTCGACGAGGCGTTTCGGACGCTACGGGACGGCGGCAGGCTTGGCGTCTGCGCCTGGCTGGCGAAAACCGGGGCCACGTCGTGGGAGGAACGCCACCTGCTCGAGCCGATCTGCCGCGAAGGGCGGCTCGCCAGCATGGGGACAGAGGCCGAGTATCGCGGATGGGCCATCAAGGCAGGGTTCGAGATCGACACGTTTCATGATCTCACCGGCCGCGTGCAGCGGACATGGACCATCTGCGCCGGACGTGTCGCCAGGCTGCTTCTCACCGATCGGCGCTACCGCCGCTATCTGATGGATGCCCGTGCGAAGAACCGCGTCTTTGCCTTGAGCCTCTTACGCATCCGGGTGGCGTACGCGACGGGCTCCATGCGCTATGGCCTGCTGGTTGCGCATAAACCACGGGACGCGAGGCCACCGGTCCAATGACGATGTCCCGCCGCACGTCATCGCTTCCGGCCGCATGCGGGGCTCACCCCATGTCTCACGCCATGTCTCTCCGTCACCCGGCGGACCATGCCTCCATCGCGGCCTGGGTGGGCTTCTCGGCCATGGCCCTCGGCATGTTCATGGCGATCCTCGACGTCCAGATCGTCGCCACGTCCCTGCCGGCCATCAGCTCCGCCCTGGATATCTCCCCCGACCGGATGAGCTGGATCCAGACGGCCTACCTGATCGCGGAGGTCATCTCGATCCCGCTGACGGGCTGGCTCATCCGTGCCCTGACGTTCCGCCGGCTCTTCATGCTGGCCATCGGCGGATTCACGCTCGCCTCGGTCGGATGCGCCGCGAGTTCCGGCTTTGCGTCATTGACGGCATGGCGCATCGTGCAGGGTTTCAGCGGCGGAACGCTCATTCCGATGGTGTTTTCCGCCGTTTTCCTCCTGCTACCCCGCAGAGCCGAGGGGCTGGCGACGACCATCGCAGGTGTCCTGGCCGTCCTGGCCCCGACGCTCGGTCCCGTGGTCGGCGGGTGGACCACCGCCCGCTTTTCCTGGCACTGGCTGTTCCTGATCAATGTCGTTCCGGGATCGGTTGCGCTTCTCGTCGGTGCGATCTGCCTTCCCCGGCAGAGGTCCGAAGCATCTCTGTTTCGGGCCCTCGACTGGATCTCGGTCGGATGTGTCGCGATGACGCTGGCGGCCCTGGAGATCGGCCTGAAGGAGGCCCCGAAGCGGGGATGGACGTCTGTTTTCGTTCTTCTGGCCTTAGCCCTCTGTCTCACGCTCGGCGCCGCTTTCACGGTGCGAACGCTCCGCAGCCCGAGGCCGCTCGTCAATCTCGCGCTCTTCTCCGACGATCGGTTCACGGTCGGGTGCATCCTGAGTTTTCTGCTCGGCATCGGGCTCTACGGATCGGTCTATCTCATGCCGGTCTTCCTCGCTCTCGTCAGAGGGCACGGCCCGCTCCGGATCGGCATCGTCATGCTGGTCACCGGGAGCGCCCAGCTGGTGGCCGCGCCGCTGACGGTCTGGATCGAGCGGCGCGGGTTTGCGGCCCTTCTCGCCACCGTTGGCTTCGCGTTGTTCAGCGCCGGTCTGTGGCTGAGTGCCGACCAGACGCCGCAAACGGACTTCGCCGGCATGTTCTGGCCCCAGGTGATCCGCGGCTCGGCCATCATGCTGTGCATTCTGCCTCCGACCCGGCTGGCGCTGGGGCATCTGGGTCCTGAGCAGGTGGCAGACGCGAGCAGCCTGTTCAATCTGATGCGCAATCTTGGAGGTGCGATCGGGATCGCGCTGATCGACACGGTCATCTGGTCCCGCGTGGCAGGGCACGGACAGAATCTCATCGACCGCCTCGCGGCCGGCGACCGATCGGCTGCCGCCTTCATGGGCTTATCGCCGGATCTGCTGTCGGGTCCTCACCCTCCCCCGGACAGTCCCCTCGCGCAGGCTTTCCTGAAGCCGCTCGTGGAGAAAGCGGCGCTGACGCTCGCCATCGACGAGGCCTGGCTCCTGGCGGCGACCTTCGCGATGGCAGGAGCGCTTCTGGCCGGAGCGACGGCATTCCGGCAGCGGCGTAAAGCCAGGTCTCGCATCCCGCGTGAAAGCGTGGTCGAGACCGCCCGTCCTCGAGCATCGGACGTGCCTTCGAACTCACCTCCGATGCTGTAAGCCTGCGGTCTTCAGCATCTTTTCACGCAAAACCGGTTCCCACTTCCTGCGTTCGATGCCTCAAGTCGTCTTTCGACGATAGGTCTCGTGGCAGCCGCCACAGTTCCGGCCGATCCGCTGCAGCGCGGGTTGCAAACTGGCCTGATCCGTAATCTCCGCCTGGACCGCTCCGGCATCCTGTACGAGCTTTTCCGCCCGGGCGTCGAAATCTGCTTTTCGTTCCCAGATCACGGGAAGGGCGTCGGTCTTTCCCTGCCGCGAGTTCGGTGGGAACAAGGCGTGGATCTGCCGGGCATTCTGCTCCACCTGACGCAGGGCGGCCTGGGCGCGCGCCGCGTCGAAGGGGATCTGCCCGCGCGACATCCCGGTCAGCAATCGGACCTGCTCCTGGTTGTTCTTCATCAGGTCCTGGCGCTGTCGGATAGGATCGCCCTGCTGGGCCGATACCCCGAATCCGGCCGCGATCAGCAGGCTTGCCGCAGCAAGAACCATCTTGCGCATGATCCCCATCCCTTGTTCGCAACTCCGGTGCTCCCGTCAGCGCCAAGATTACTACGGAGGTTCGGGATCCCGGATTGACGCATAGGTGGTAGGTGCATCGGATAGCGATCCGTGGGCGCTCCCGGCGGCACGCCTTTGGTCGTATGCTGAGGACAGACACGAGCCGGGTGCTGTCTTGTCCAAGGTCCGGAAGCGAGCGGTGGTCATCGCTTGGGGTTTGCTCTCAGCTTTGGGGTTGAAAGGACTTGCTCTGGCGGATCCCTTCACCAAGGCGCCGAGCGATTACGGCACGGCCATCAACGACGTCCTGGCGAAAACCGGGTCCGAACTCCGGTTCCACTCGCAGCAATGCGGCGACACCCCTTCTGCGTGGTGCCGCTTCTCGTCCACCCACGTCGAGATTCTCGTCATAGGCCGTGATCATCGGCCATCGGACGTGCAGATCGCAAAGATCGTCCTCGCAGCGGATATCCTGAAGGGACATCCCGCCATTCAGCCTCATGTGATCGTCGCGGATGCCTTCATCGCTTTGACAGCCACGATGGTCGTCTTCGATCCCGATCTTCCGGCGGACCGGCGCAGCGCGATGGTGTCGCGGCTCGTTGCGGAGGTCCACAGGTCGGGCCATGGCGAGGACAGCGGCTGTGCCGCCGACTACGTGATCGACCTGCGCCAGGATGCGAGCACGCTGCTCGTCATGAACGTCGTCCCGAAGAGTGCTCCCTAGAGCATCGAATGCGGGAGGTGGGAACCGGTTTTGCGTGAGAAGAGGCTCGAGACCACAGGCTTTCAGCTTCGGATGCGGGTCCGATTTCACATACGATGCGCTCTTTCCAAGGAGGGAGCATCGTGTGTGAAATCCCAAAAGTGCAAATCCACTTTTCACGTCCGATGCCCTGGAATGATGCTGGACCGGCACGATATCGCCCGATGCAAGGTTCAGTCTCAGTCGCGGGAGGAATGAGGCGCGATGCGGCTCGGAGCTCATGCTGAAACCGTCATCGAGTGGCTGGCTCTCAGGCTGAATCTCGGCCCGAAGCCGCTGGCCGACACGCAGGCCGCGTTCCAGTTCGCCCGGATCATCATGGCGGCCTCCCGGGCCGGCCTGTTCGAAGCCTTGCAGGACGGCGGGCGCACGGCCCAGGAGATCGCCGCCGCGCGCGGTACGGATCCTCGCGCAACCGCCAAGGTGCTCGATGCCCTTCTGGCCCACGGCTACCTCCGGTATCGCAACGGGCTCTATGAGCTCAACCGGCTGTCCCGGAAATGGCTGCTTGCCGACAGCCCCCACACGCTGGCGCACAAGCTCGACTTCCAGGAGATCGAATGGCGCTGGACGGAAGGTTTCGACCGGTGGCTTCTGGACGGGACGGCCCGGGACATGCACGGGACCCTCAGCCCCAAGGAGTGGCACCGCTACCAGTGGGGCATGCGCGATTTCTCAACCGCGCCGGCAACCGAAGTGGCCTGGCGGTCCCGTCTGCCCAAAGGGGCCCGGGCTCTCCTCGATATCGGCGGATCCCACGGCTTCTACTCTGTTCAGATGTGCCGCCGCCATCCGGAGCTGACGGCGACGATCCTGGAGTTGCCGGAGGCTATCCCCTCCGCGGCCGAGATCCTGGCGCGGGAGGGCCTGGAACGCCGGGTAGTTCATGTGCCAGGCAATGCACTCGAGGACGATCTTGGGACCGAAATCTATGACGCGGTGCTGCTCGCGAACCTCATCCACCACTTCGATGCGGAGCAGAATCTCCGGCTGGCGCAGAAGGTCGCCCGCGCCCTCAGGCCTGGCGGGGTGTTCATGATCGTGGACGCCATTCGGATCGCATCACCGGCCGAAGCAAACCGGCCGAGCCGAAGGCTCGGAGCGGTGCTGGACGTCTACTTCGCTCTGACCAGCACGTCCGGCACATGGTCCGTCGAGGCCATTCAGGAATGGCAGCGGTCGGCGGGACTGCGCATCCTGCGGCCGATCTGGCTCAAGACGTTGCCCGGTGCTGCTCTTCTCGAGGCCATGAAGCCCGGAGCATCGAACGCAGCAGTGGGAACCGGTTTTGTGTGAGAGGACGTTCAAGACCATACAGGGCTTGGCGACCCAGCGCTGATCCCTTCGGCCGGCAAGAGGAAGACAGGGACTGCGTTCCTTAGTCACATGGGCGGCTTGACCCCATTCTTCTCCAGCGTGAGACGAGTTGCCGATACGGAGCCGTCAGGCTTGCGCTGGCCGAAGATGAAAACCGCCGCTCCGGGTTTCACAAGGCTCGTATCCCCGGGCACGAAGGCGACCACGGGCGCCTCGGGCGGAACGATGATTTCCGCCTCCTGGCCTTTGTAGGTGACGCGCAGCGCCTGCCCCTGTGGGGCAGCCGCGATCCCGGCGACCGTCGCGTTGGTCATGAGGCTGTCCGGAGCCAGATCCCAGGCGAACTGCCCCTCGCCGGCCCCTGGCGGCAGGAAATGGACCTCCAGGGCGCGCAGCTTGCCGTCGGGCCCCCGCACGGAGGTGGAGGCGATGTAGTCGCCGGTCTTGATGTCGGAGAGGCTGCGCTTCTCCACGGCCGCAATGGTCACGTTCGGCGCCAAGCCGACGGAGACGTCCTCGCCTGCCCGGGTCTTGACCACCAGCGTCTGGCCGTCGAGCTTCTCGACCGTTCCGCGGATGCGGGTGGGTGTTCCCTCGGGACCTTGGGCGAGGACCGGAAGGGTGATCATAGCGAAGAACAATCCGATCAGGGATGACCTCATGGGGACTCTCCTGGGCTGGGCCATGGTTGAACAACAGGTGCTCCAGCGCCCCACACGATCGCTCCATCGGTTTTTCCGTCAATGTCTCAAATGGTGCGGCACGCGGCCCGCACGCATTCGTGATTGATCTGACGTCGGCGAATTCACCGGGCATCGAGTCGAGCCGGCGAGGCTCCTGCGATTGGGCCTTCGCCCCGAGGTCGCGACCGCTGGAACGGAACCAGACCCATGACGTTAACCGATGTTTAACTCCTGCCTTGAATCCGCCATCTCCGCCGTGTCATGAAAATGAACAATTCCTTAACGACACGTCGGCGGGGGCAATGCGTCAACCTCTCTTCAGGCTTCTGAACGTTCGGCCTTTTTCCACGATCACCTATCGGCTTGCTGCGATCTCTCTGGTTCTGGCCGTCGCCGCTGCCGCCGCTCAGGCCCAGACCTTGGCGGCTCTGCCGAGCGCATCGCAGCCCGTTGCGAAGGTCGGCAACGCCAAGCCGATAGCCGGATGGGTCCGCTTCTGCCAGCAATGGCCACAGGAATGCGCGGTTGACCCGGCCGAGCCCGCCACCATCACCCTTACTCCGCAGGTTTGGAAAGTCCTTGTGCAGGTCAACCGGAAGGTGAATGCCGCCATCAAGCCGATGACCGATCTGGAGCATTGGGGCGTCGAGGACCGCTGGGACTTTGCCGAAGACGGCTATGGCGATTGCGAGGACTACCAACTCGTCAAGCGCCGGCAATTGGTCGAGGCCGGCTTTCCCCGCCGGGCCCTGCGGATGACCGTGGTCATCGACGAGGAAGGCGCCGGGCATGCAGTGATGATGGTGCGCACCAACCGGGGGGACTTCATCCTCGACAACAAGCGCGACGCGGTTCTCCCGTGGCACCAGACCGGCTACACCTATGTCAAGCGCGAGGGCGATACGGGCTCGACATGGGCCTCGCTTGGTGGAGCGTTTGTCTCTCCGACCGTCACCGCTGGCCGCTGACGCCTCTTGTCTGCCCTGTCGTATCGGCTCTGTTGAGACGCTCTCCGCGTTGCAGACGACCTGTCGCGCCGGAGCATCGGACCCGGGAAGTGGATTTGCTCTTTTGGGATTGAATCCGATGCTCCCTTCTTAGAGCAGCGCATCGTTCATTGCGGACCCGAAGGGCCGCGTCAGCGAATACCGGGTCCACTTTTCCGCACGATGCGCTAAATATGGAGCTTGCAGGATGAGGTATCTTCCATGCCCAGCAGCCATGATGACACGGAGCCCGGCCTGGACGATCTCGCAGCCGGAAGACGGATCAATTTCCGCGACTATCCCAGCACGGGCCTCGTCGTTCTCGCAGCCCTGGTCTCGGGTCTGGGCTGGCTCGCCTACAAATGGTCGGGAGCCAAGCGCGACGGCAGCCCTGCGGCCCCGGATGAGCCGAAGCAGGCGCAGGCCGTGACGGCAAAGCCGCCGGCCGCCGAAGCCGAAAACACCCCGGCGTCGCCAGAGAGCGAGCGCGCGTCAGTCACCGGGATTTCCGAGTAACGTCGCGCTTGGCGACTCGACAGGACGGTCGGAACGCCAGCCCGGCCACGGTGAAGGTGACCAGCAGGCGCGCGATCGCCGCCCGAAGGATTCCGAAGTTCGGCGCACCTTCGGCGACGATCCAGGCCGCTCCGAATCCGGCGGCCGCCATCAGGAGACGGGCGATTCACGACATCATGACGTTTATCCCTGAGCGGTAGGGTACCATGCGGGCACGGTACCCGTTCCCCTTCCGGACCAATCCTGGCACCCTACCCTTCGGCGGGTTTGATCGAAGTCAAGGCCCTGCCGGAGAAAAGCACCGAGGATCCGAGACCGTCCGGATCCGATGAGCGCCAAGCGCCAAGGTGCCCTACGTTGAACAAAGTATCTTGCTCTTAACGTAGGTTAACAACCCGAACGACAGCGGTTCAAGGCCGCAAAGACAACGGAGGGAGCCATGCCGATGGATATGGAGCACCTGCGTATTCAAGGATCTGCAAGGCCGGAGCGCATGTATTCGCCCGATATTCTGCCGCAGCTCCAGTCGCTCCTGGCCGATCTGGCCGACATCGATTTCACCTGCGAGAAGAACCTCGAGCGCATCCGCCGCAGCCCGACCGACGAAGACCACAAGCACAGGCTGGTCGCCGCGCTCCTAGAGCGTCATCGGGAGCAGCGTGCGCCCTATGTCGAGGAGCTCACGGCTCTGCAGGAACGGATGAGGGCAGGGTTCGAATAAGAAGCTGGAGCACCGAACCCAAACGTGGAATCCGCTTTTCACGTCCGATGCTCTCACCCCGATGCTGTAGCAGGGCCTTCCGCAGGCCTCTCGGTGTCAATGAGCCAGCAGGATCGGGCGATCCGAGGCGGTAAGCATGTCACGGGTCACGCCGCCGAATACCTGTTCCCTGAACCGGGTATGGCCGTAGCCTCCCATGACGACGAGATCGGCAGTAAGACGGCGGGCCTCCTCCAGGATGGCCGCCGCGACGGGGCGGCCCCGGCTTTCGGCCGTCGCGACCTCGGCGGTGACGCCGTGATGGGCAAGGTGCCGTTTCACCTTCGCTCCCGGAGCCTCACCCGCCGGAGGATCGGCCACCAGGACGACCGTGCGGTCCGCCCGCGCGATGAAGCTCAATCCTTCCCGGAGAGCCCGGGCCGCTTCGCGGCTTCCGTTCCAAGGCACGAGAACGGTGTTGATCGGTCCCTGCAGATGCCGGCCCGGCGGCACCAGCAGGAGTGCGCGGCCGCTGCCGAAGAGTACAGCCTCGACGAGACCGGACCAGAGGGATGCTCCGGCCTTGCCATAGGGCCGTGTCGTTACGAAGAGATCCGCGCAGCGCGCCTGGTCGACTACCTGAGCCAGCAAGCCGCCCAAGGTGTCGTCCAGGCGGCGAAACTCGCTCGGGACCTCGAGGCCGGAGAGCTTCTCCGCCAGACGCTCGGCGATGACATCCCCGTCCTGGCGGGCTCTGTCCTCGAGCTCGGAGAGAACCTGGATCGCGGCCGCGCCGCCATCCATCGGCACCATGACCGTGAGTTCCGGCAACTGGTTCGTGTAAAGACCGGTCAGATGGGCGCGCTCCGCTGCCGCGATGGCGAGAGCGTGCTCGAGCCGGATCTCGTCTTCATGACCCCCATCGAGATGCACGATGATGTCCCTAAGCATCGCTTTCGTTCTCCGCGAACCGCGGCATGACGGCCATGCTTCCCGCCTGGGCGCAACGAGGCGCCGGGGGCCGGAGCATCATCCCGACTTGGTGTCCTCCGACTGGTCCTTTGCCGCCGGACGCCCTTGTCCGGTCGCTCCGCCGCCCGTGCCCTGATCCGTCGAACCCCGCCCCTGGACCTGGATCCGGCGGGAGCGCTCCTGCCGCTCGGTCTTGGGGACCGTCACGGTGAGGACTCCGTTCTCGAAGCTCGCCTGCACCTGCTCGGGATCGACCCGGTAGGGCAACCGCACCGAGCGCTGAAACGTGCCGTAGGAGCGCTCGACGAAGTGGAAGTTCTCCTTGTCGTTCTTGCGCTCGAATTTCTTCTCGCCCCGGATGGTCAGCACGTCGTCGTCGAGGCTTACGTCGATGTCCTTTTCAGCGACGCCCGGCAGTTCCGCGGTCACGCGGATCTCCTTGTCCGTCTCCGAGACGTTCATGCTCGCATTGACGAAGCTGCCGACATCGCCCTGACCGCCGGTCGCGGCGGGAAGATTGTTTCCGCGCAGGACATCGTCGAAGAGGCGATTCATCTCGCGATGCAGGGACAGGAAGGGGTCGCCTGCGAACATTCCGCCGCCGGGGCGGTAAGGGGTCATCGAATTTCGCGCCATCGTGCGTTCCTCCATCGTCAGCCGGAGATCCGCGGGGGATGATCATCGTGCCCAACAAGGGCAATGCGTCTCGGATCGGCTGATCGCGAATCCGGCGCTTCCGCCCGAGACAGAGAGCGAAAGCGCCCGGTCTTCGGAGCAAATCATAATCCTCCGCCGACCGGCACGGAATGGAGATTAGGTCTACATGCGACGATCGCCCGCAACCCATCGGGAGGGAGCGTACGGCCCCGTACCCGATGCGTGTGGGAACTTAGCGCATAGAACCGATCCCAAAAGTCGAAGCCGCTTTTCACGTCCGATGCTCTGGAATTTACGCTTCGGCGGAGGTCTCGTCGACGACCGTCCAGTCGTGCGTGATCTTGGCGACCGCGCCGAGCATGATCGAGGCCGAGCAATACTTCTCCTTGGAGAGCTCGATGGCGCGCTCGACCTTCGCGGGGGCCAGTTTACGCCCCTTGACCCGGTACGCGATGTGGATCGCCGTGAAGACCTTGGGGTCGGTCTCGGCGCGCTCGCCGCTGATCTCGACATCGCAGTCCGTCACGTCCTCCCGCCCCTTCCGGAGAATCTGAACCACGTCGAACGCCGTGCATCCGCCCAGGCCGATCAGCAGCATCTCCATCGGCCGGATGCCGAGGTTGCGACCGCCATATTCAGGCGCCCCGTCCATCACGACCGCGTGCCCGCTGCCCGATTCCCCGACGAACATCATGCCGTCGACCAGCTTGACCCGTGCTTTCATCGTTTTCGTCTCCCAACTCGAAGGGCCTTTGATCATCTTTTGTCCTGATTCCCTATTGGAATCGGGCTATGAAGCGCCACGACAACAAGGACAGCCCTGATATGACGCCTTCTTCAGATATCGCACGGCTCCTGGAGATCATGGCAGCCCTGCGTACGCCCAAGACAGGCTGCCCCTGGGATCTGGAGCAGGATTTCGCCTCCATCGCCCCCTATACGCTCGAAGAGGCCTATGAGGTCGTGGACGCCATCGAGCGGGGAGATCTGGCCGACCTGCGGGATGAACTGGGCGATCTGCTGCTCCAGGTCGTGTTTCATGCCCGGATGGCCGAAGAGCAAGGTGCCTTCGCCTTTCCCGAAGTGGTCGAGGCCATTACCCGCAAGCTGATCCGCCGCCACCCCCATGTGTTCGGCGAGGCGAAGGATCTGACTCCGGAGAAGGTCAAGACGCTCTGGGACGAGATCAAGCGGGAGGAAAAGAGCGAGCGGCACCGCGCCCGGGAGACGATGGGCCACGCCCCGGAGCCCAACGATGCCGGGTTTCTCGGCGGCATTCCGACGGCCCTGCCCGCTCTGACCCGTGCCCAGAAGCTGACGGGGAAGGCTGCGAAAGTCGGGTTCGACTGGCCCGACGCGGCCCAGGTGATCGACAAGATTCACGAGGAGCTCGAAGAGGTTAAGGACGCCTCCTCAAGCGGCGAACGAGACCGCATCGAGGACGAGATCGGCGACCTTCTGTTCTCGGTCACGAACCTCGCCCGCCATTACGGCATCGATCCCGAAACGGCTCTGAGACGGACGAACGCCAAGTTCGAGCGCCGGTTTGGAGCGATCGAGGAGGCCCTGAAGCGGCAAGGGCGCAGGCTGGACGACGCCTCGCTCGAAGAGATGGAAAATCTTTGGGTGCAGGCGAAGCTGTCCGAGCGCGGCGTCTAGCGCCTCGGGCGGACCGGGCGGGCCGCACTCGCGCATCGTGCGAAAAGTGGTCCCGGTTTTCCGCTCGATGCGACCCACGAAGAGTGCTCGAACGAAACCGCTTCGAAGCCATCATCGACCCACCGCTGGACTATGCATGCGCATCACCCCGGCAAGCTGCTCGGCGCAGACCCTGAGCGGCTCGGCGCTCTGCTGGGCTTTCGCCATTGCCATCGATCCCGAGTAGGATGCAACGACCAGGACCGCGAAGGCTTCAGGATCGAGATCGGCCACGGCCCCGGCGCTCAAGTCGGCTTTGAGCTTGTCCGCGATCGCTTCTCGCCATCGGACAAAGACCGTATCGATCGACACACGGAAGTCGTCATCATGACGCGCGAGCTCGATCGCGAGGTTGTTCAACGGGCAACCAGAGACTGCGCCCTGATCCTCCAGTTCCGCGATGATGCTGGCGAAGACGGCCTGAATACCCTCTGCCGCAGTGGGCGCGGCCAGCACGGGCCGGATCCACGTCTCCTCAACGGCAGCGGCGACCCGATCGCGTATGACGGCAAGCCCAAGGTCTTTCTTTGTAGCGAAATGGTGCGCAAGGGCGCCACCCGTCGCTCCCGCCTCGCGCTTCAAGTCATGGACCGAGGTCGAGTGATATCCTTGTGTCGAGAAGGCTGCGTAGGCTGCATCGACGACGCGTCGTCGGACGCCTTCGGGATCATTGCTGCGTCGCTGCTTCGTGGGCGCTCGGCTCGCCATACTGCCTCCATGGGCCGGCCAGGATAGCAGGTTGACAAAACAGGACAAGCGTCCCGTAATGGAAACAGGATGAACGTCCTGTTTTTGGAGATTCTTCATGGCTGTTATGACTGATCGCGACGGAGCTGGCGGAATTCGGCGGGAGGCGAGCGACACCGGGACAGCCGTTGTCGAGCTGCGGCGCTATCGCCTTCATCCAGGGAAACGAGAGACTTTGATCGATCTGTTCGACCGTGAGTTCGTGGAGACGCAGGAAGCAGTCGGCATGCGGGTTATCGGGCAATTCCGCGACCTCGACGCTCCCAATGACTTCGTCTGGTTGCGCGGCTTCGCGGACATGCAGTCCCGTGCGGCAGCTCTGCAGACGTTCTACGCGGGGCCGGTCTGGGCGACCCACAAGGACGTTGCAAACGGCACGATGATCAACTCCGACAACGTGCTGCTCCTGCGCCCCGCGACACCCCAGACCGGATTCGCGGCTCCGACCGAGGAGCGCCCTCGGCCAGCGGGGCCTCATGGGCAACCGGGTCTGATTGTGGCAACGATCTGCTATCTCGCTCCGCGGACCGATGGGGCTTTTGCCACGTTCTTCGAGGAAACACTCCAGCCGCTTCTGCGACAGGCCTCGGCAACAGTTCTGGCCGCATTCGTCACCGAGAAAGGTCCGAACACCTTTCCGCGACTTCCTGTTCGCGAAGGCGAGACCGTCTTCGCGTGGCTCTCGAGCTTTCCCGGCCTGCCCGCTTATGAGAGCCATCTCGCCGCTCTTGCCCGGTCGGACGAGTGGGTGAGGAAGGCGCTTCCTGAGATGGATCGGCGCACCTGGAGGCCGAACGAAGTGTCGAGACTGATGCCGACAGGTCGTTCTCTCCTGCACGGCTAGAGCATCGGACGCAAAAGTGGGAACCGGTTTTGCGTGAAAAGATGCTCAAAAACAGAAACTTACAGCATCGTGCGAAAGAGCGGCCCCGGTTTTGCGCTCAAACGGTGCGGTTTTCCAAGACGGGAGCATCGGACGGAGTCCCAAAAGGGCAAATCCGCTTCCCGCGTCCGATCCTCTAGATCACGCGGGCATTGGGGAAACGGTTCAGGAACCGGGGCTCCTTGCCCTGAACCAGGCGCACATGGAGGAGGGTGTGGCCGTCCTCAAGCGTTTTCCGCTCGAGGATCTCGGTGTTCTCGTGAAGCCAGGCAAGCCCCTGCCCGTCCTCGGGAGCCACGTCGACTTCATAGGTCCGCCGACCCATGGCGAGGTGCTGTTCGATGGTCTCCAGAAGCTCGGACACGCCTTCCCCGGTGAGCGCCGAAATCAGGACCGGCCGCCGCTCGATTCCGGCGCGATGGGACGCCGCCGCGAGGCGCTCGCGATCCTGCGTCGAGAGGAGGTCGGCCTTGTTCCAGACCTCGATGATCCTGCGGGTGTCATCCGGATCGATCCCGAGCTCGCGCAGGACGACGGCCACGTCGCCCGCCTGAGCCTCCGTTTCCCCGTGGGAGACGTCGCGGACATGCAGGAGGATATCGGCCTCGACCACATCCTCCAGGGTTGCCCGAAAGGCCGCGACGAGCATGGTCGGCAGATCGGAAATGAAGCCGACCGTATCGGACAGGATCGCCTTCTCCCCGTGCGGAAGATCGATGGCGCGGGTCGTCGGATCGAGGGTGGCGAACAGCATGTTCTCGGCCAGAACCTCGGCCCGGGTCATGCGGTTGAAGAGGGTCGACTTGCCCGCATTGGTATAGCCCACGAGAGCCACGATGGGATAAGGCACCCTCCTCCGGCTCGTCCGGTGCAGGGAGCGTGTCTTGACCACGCTTTCGAGGTCGCGCTCGATCCGGTTCATCCGCTCCTGAATGAGCCGGCGGTCCGCTTCGATCTGCGTTTCGCCGGGGCCTCCGAGAAAGCCGAATCCGCCACGCTGCCGCTCCAGGTGGGTCCACGAGCGGACGAGCCGCCCCTTCTGGTAGGACAGATGCGCCAGCTCGACCTGAAGGGTGCCCTCTTTCGTACGGGCGCGCCGACCGAAGATCTCCAGGATCAGGCCGGTCCTGTCGATGACCTTCGCGCCCCAGGCCTTTTCCAGATTTCGCTGCTGCACGGGGCTGAGCGCGCAATCCATGACCACGAGGCCGACATCCTCGGCCCGGATCAGGGCCGCCAGTTCGTCCACCTTGCCGCTTCCGATATAGGTCGCAGGCCGGGGAGAGGCGAGCGGCGCGATCAGAGACCGAACGACGGAAAGGTCGATGGCAAGCGCCAGGCCTGACGCCTCGTCGAGGCGGGCCTCGGGCGGGCGAGGGTTCGTCTCCTCGCTCTCCCCATCGGAGGAAAGCGAGCGACGCTTTCGGGTCAGATACGGCCCGACGACAAGCGTTCGGGTGCCGACCGCAACCTCTTTTTCAGGTTCGGCCAGCTCTGCGAGACGGTGTTCCCCCGGAGTGCGCGGTTCAGTCACCTCAAGCCTTTTCGCCAGCCTCGTCGACCTGGTCGAACAATTGGACGGGCTGTCCGGGCATGATGGTGGATATAGCGTGCTTGTAAACCAGTTGGGAGTGACCGTCTCTGCGCAGAAGAACGCAGAAATTGTCGAACCATGTGACGACCCCTTGAAGCTTCACGCCGTTCACAAGGAATATCGTCAGGGGAATCTTTTGCTTCCGGACGTAGTTGAGAAACGTGTCCTGAAGATTCTGCGCGCGATCGCCCGCCATTGAAGTTGCCTCGCAAGCCCATCACCGCCGGTCTTGGCTATTGGGCCGCCTGTATATGGTTTCCGCTATCGTGCGGTCGTCGACCGGCCCGACTATTACAGGGCGAAGTTGACCGTTCGGCAAGAGGGTCTTCATTAATCTACCCCCTCCGGAGCATATTTTCCCGTGGATGAGAGTGGCGGTCGGGGACAGGCTCCCCGCGGGGCCGCTTCCGCGCCGGGCGCGTGAGGAGTTTCTCCAGCATCGGACACGGGAAGTGGATTTGCACTTTTGGGACCCATCCGATGCTTTCTCCTCGAATGAGAGCATCGTTCAGGCGGCCCGCTGGGTCCGCACGATACTCTAGCTGCCGATCCCCAGCGATTTCAACTTCCGATGAAGTGCGGAACGCTCCATCCCGATGAATTCCGCGGTGCGGGAAATGTTGCCGCTGAAGCGGGCGATCTGGGCCAGCAGATATTCCCGCTCGAAGATCTCGCGCGCATCGCGCAAGGGCAGGCTCATCAGCTTCTCGCCCCCTGCCCCGCCCGGCGTGCTCGGCACCAACGTTCCGATTTCCGAGGGCAGCATGTCCGCCGTCACCTCGGCATCCGGGTCGCCGGAGCTCAGGATCATCAAGCGTTCGACGTTGTTGCGCAGCTGACGGACATTGCCCGGCCAGTCGTGGGACTGAAGCACCGCCATGGCATCCTCGGCGATCCGGCGCCGGGGCAGGCCGGTCGTGGTGGAGATCTGATCCATGAAGAACTCGATCAGCTCCGGCACGTCCTCGCGCCTCTCGGCCAGGGACGGGACGCGAATCGGGATCACGCCGAGCCGGTGAAACAGGTCCTCGCGGAAGTTTCCGGCCGCGATCTCGGCCGGCAGGTCGCGGCTCGACGACGAGATGATGCGCACGTCCACGTGCACGCGCGTCGTGCCGCCCACGCGCTGAAAATTCTGGTCGACAAGGACCCGCAGGATCCGGTTCTGCGTTTCACGCGGCATGTCGGCGATCTCGTCGATATAGAGCGTGCCGCCGTGCGCCTCCTCGAGGGCGCCGACCCTGCGACCTCCGCCTTCCGCGCCCTCGTTGCCGAAAAGCTCGGTCTCCATGGTCTCGGGCGTGATGTTCGCCGCCGTGAGAACCACGAACGGGCCGTTGGCGCGCGTGGACATGCCGTGGACCGTCCGCGCCGTCAGCTCCTTGCCGGACCCCGGGGCGCCCGTGATCAGGATGCGGGCATTCGTGGGCGCCGCCCGCTCGACGGCCTGCCGCAACTGGTTGATCACGATGGACTTGCCCGCGATGCGGTTGGCCTGGATGGAGCGGGAGCGCAGATCCCTCACCTCGCGCTTGAGGCGGGACGCTTCGAGGGCCCGCTCGGCGACGAGCACGAGGCGGTCCGCCTTGAAGGGCTTCTCGATGAAGTCGTAGGCTCCGGCCTTGATGGCCGAGACGGCGGTTTCGATGTTGCCGTGTCCCGAGATCATCACCACGGGCAGGTCGGGGTGCTGGGCCTTGACGATGTCCAGGACCTGGAGGCCGTCCAGGCGGCTTCCCTGCAGCCAGATGTCGAGGAACACGAGATGCGGACGGCGCGCCTCGATGGCCGCAAGGGCATCGTCCGACGTTCCCGCCGTGCGTGTCCGGTGGCCCTCGTCCTCGAGAATGCCGGCCACCAATTCGCGAATGTCGATTTCGTCGTCAACGACGAGGATGTCAGCGCTCATAGACTTACTCTGCGAGTTTCGTTGCGTTCTGAGGCGGCGGGCGTCTCTTCATCGGCAACTTGCTTCGTCTTCGGGATCCACATGCGAACCTGTCCGCCCCGGCCTGCGGGATTATCGACGAGGTCCATGCCGCCCCCATGGTCTTCCAAAATCTTCGCCACGATCGGGAGGCCCAGTCCTGTGCCGCCCTCGCGGGTCGTCATATAGGGCTCGAGCAATCGCTGGCGGCCCTCGAGCGGGAAGCCCTTGCCGTTGTCGGTCACGGCCAGGATCAGGTATTCCGGATGGCTTTCATCCAACGTCACCGCGATCTGCGGCTGGGCGCGCTCCTCTTCCGGCAGGGCGGTAATCGCTTCGGTCGCATTCTTGACGATGTTCGTCACGGCCTGGGAGATCAGCCGCCGGTCGAAGGGCGCGATCACCCGCCCTTCAGGAACCTGGTCGACGAAAGTGATGTCGGGATGCGCGATGCGCATCATGAACACCACCTGGCGGATCGTCTCGGCCAGATCCTCGCGCCCGATGGTCGGTTTCGGCATGCGGGCGAAGGACGAGAACTCGTCGACCATGCGCTTGATGTCGTCGACCTGCCGCACGATCGTGTCGGTGCACTGATCGAAGACCTCCCGATCGGTGGTGATCACCTTGCCGTACTTCCGGCGGATCCGCTCGGCCGAGAGCTGAATCGGCGTCAGCGGATTCTTGATCTCGTGCGCGATGCGCCGTGCCACGTCGGCCCAGGCGGCGGTGCGCTGCGCCACGACGAGATCGGTGATGTCGTCGAGCGTGATGACGATCTCGCGCTTGTCGTTTCGGGTCTGCTCGCTCGTGACGCGCACATTGATGGTGCGCTCCTTGCCCTTGCGGGAGATCTGGATCTGGTCCTGCATCAGGCGCTGGCGTCCATGGCTCATTTCCAGGACGAGCTGGGCGACCTCCGGCAGGATGTCCGTGATCGAACGGCCGATCAGGCTCTCGCGCGGCGTCTGCAGGAGGGCTTCGGTGGAGGGGTTGACGATCGTGATCGTCCCCCGCGCGTTGATGCCGATCACGCCCGCGGAAACTCCGGCCAGAACGGCTTCCGTGAAGCGCCGCCTGCTGTCGATGAGCTCGCTCGCCGCCGTAAGCCCGTCGTGCTGGCGGCGCAGCTCCGAGGTCATCTTGTTGAAGGTCTCGCCGAGATGGCCCAGGTCGCCCTCGCTGCGCTTGACCGGAACCTGCACGTAGAAATTCCCGGTCGCCACCTGGTCGGTGGCATGAATCAGGCGGCGGATCGGCGCGACGAGGCGATTGGCGAAATTCAGCCCGAACCAGATCGCCGAGAGAAGCACGGTCAGGGCGATGAGGGTGAACATGGACGCGAAGGCGAACTGAATGCCCGCCTTCTTCTGATCGAAGGCCTCGTAATAGGCGACGCCGGCCTCGGCGATGGGCGGGAATTCGATGGCTCTCTGGTCGACCTCGCGGGCGATGTAGAGAATTCGCCCTTTATGCGCCTCGAGCTTGAGGACCGAAACGACGATATTGCCGGTGCGCGGAAAGAGGCACCATGGCTCCTGGCTGCTGGCATCCTGCAGATCCGCTTCCTTCGGCTCGGGAATGCCTTCGAGCTTCTTCGACTCGATCTTTTCCACGACGGTGCCGTCCGGCTCCAGGATCATGGCCAGCGGGAATCCGAGCGCCACGGAGCGGTAGGTCATGTATTCGCGAAAGAGCTTCCGGTCCGCGTCGTACATGACCTTCGCGCGGTTGAGATCGACCGCCAGGAGGTTGGTTTCGCGGGCGAGCATCCGGCACTGGGTTTCCCGGTATGCCCGCGCGATTTCGACCGTGTTGTACATGAGCTCCCGGATCTTGCCGGTGAACCAAGGATCGAGGCCGCGCTCCAGGGTGACGGTCGCCACGCCCGCCACGAGAATCGCCGGCAGGACGGCCACCAGGCTGAACAGGCCCACGATCCGGACGTGGAGACCGGCCGCGGCGGCCCCTGCCCGATGCTCGCGCACGAGCTTCTTGGCCTGCCAGGCGACGACGCCCAAGAGCAGCGTGATCAGCAATCCGTTGATGACGAACATGCCGACGACCACGTTGTTCGTCGGCAGGATAGGGGTCGCGCCGGACAGAACCAGGAAGGTGGTCAGGGCCGAACCGAGGGCCGCGAGCACGGCGCCGTAGCCCAGCCAGCCAAGGCTGCCCTGGGCCGGTTCCGCCACTTGGCGCGGTTCGTGAATGCTCTGCTCGATCAAGACGTGAGGCCCCGCAAATCGGGCGCCCTCAGTGGGGCACCCGTTGAAGGGTGATGCACCAACACAACACTGTGGTCAAATTATTACAACCGCCCGCTCAGGGGCGATTGCTGCGCACCACCATCAGGTCCAGATCGCGCACCTTCTTGCGCAAGGTGTTGCGGTTCACGCCCAAAAGTTCGGCCGCGCGGATCTGGTTTCCACGAGTTGCCGCAAGGGCAGCTCCAATGAGAGGCCCCTCGATTTCCCGCAGAATCCGGTGATAGAGGCCGGGTGGCGGCAAGCTGTCGCGGAAGCCAGAGAAATAATCCGCCAGATGGCGCTCGACCGCCTCCGAAAGCCCCTCCGAGCCCTGTTGGGCCTGCCCGGCGGCCTTGTTGCCGGCCGGCTGCGGCATCGGCAAGGGCTGGGAATCGAGTTCCGCGTCGATGATCGCTCCCGTGATCGTGTCCTGCGGATAGAGAGCGGCCAGACGGCGCACGAGATTTTCGAGCTCGCGGACGTTTCCGGGCCACCGGTAGCGCTTGAGGCGATCCATCGCCTCCGTGTCGAGCTGCTTGCGTGAGAGCCCCTCCTTTTCCACAAGCGCAAAGAAGTGCCGGGCCAGGTCCGGAATGTCCTCCACGCGCTCGCGCAGGGGCGGCAGGCGCAACGGGACGACGTTGAGGCGGAAATAGAGATCCTCCCTGAACAATCCCTGCTGGATGAGCACCCGCAGATCCTTGTTCGTCGCCGCCACGATGCGGACATTGGTCTTGATCGGCACGCGGCCGCCGACCGTGGTGTATTCGCCCTGCTGGAGGACGCGCAGGAGCCTCGTCTGCGCCTCCATGGGCATGTCGCCGATTTCATCCAGGAAGAGGGTTCCGCCCTCGGCCTGCTCGAAGCGCCCGGTATTGCGGGCGGTGGCTCCCGTGAAGGCGCCCTTCTCGTGGCCGAAGAGCTCGGATTCGATGAGTTCGCGCGGAATCGCCGCCATGTTCACGGCGACGAACGGCCCCTGCCGGCGCTTGCCGTAATCGTGCAGGGCCTTCGCGACGAGCTCCTTGCCGGTTCCGGACTCGCCCGTGATCATCACGGTCAGATCGGTCGGCATCAGGCGGGCCAGGGCGCGATAGATCTCCTGCATGGCGTGGGAGCGGCCGACCAGGGGGATATCCTCGTTCTCGACGGGGGTGGCGGTCGGAACGGGCGTCCGGGGCCGGGAGAGCGCGCGGCCCACCACCGCGATCAGTTCCTTGAGATCGAACGGCTTCGGCAGATACTCGTAGGCACCGCGCTCCGATGCCTTGATCGCCGTCATGAAGGTGTTCTGCGCGCTCATGACGATGATGGGAAGGTCCGGCCGCAGTTTCTTGATGCGGGGGAGCAGATCGAAGGCGTTCTCGTCCGGCATCATCACGTCCGTGATGATGATGTCGCCCTCGCCCTGGGCCACCCAGCGCCAGAGCGTCGCGGCGTTGCTGGTGGAGCGGACCTCGTATCCGGCCCTGGACAGGGCCTGGTTCAGCACGGTCCTGATCGCGGCGTCGTCGTCGGCGAGGAGAATTTGTCCGCTTGGCATGTTCTTGGGCCTCACATAGCCATATCGCTACCGGCTGTCGCGCGGTGCATGGGAAGGAGAATTCGGAAGGTCGTGCGCCTCGGTGCCGGTTCGCACTCGATGATGCCCCCATGGTCGCCGACGATCTTTGCCACGAGCGCGAGCCCGAGGCCGCTGCCCTGCACCTTGGTGGTGACGAAGGGATCGAACAGATCGCCCATCAGCTCCGGAGGAATTCCCGGGCCGTTGTCGCTGACGCTCAGCTCGATCGGCAGGCTCACGCGCTCTTGCGATCCCGGCACCTGCAGCCTGACGCCGGTCCGGAAGGCGGTCGACAGGGTGATTTCTCCGTCGCTCGCATCGATCCCGACCGCTTCCGCGGCATTCTTCACGAGGTTCAGGATGACCTGCACCAATTGATCCCGGTTTCCGAGCACCGGCGGCAGGGACGGATCATACGTCTCGACGAAGCGGATATGACGCGCGAAACCGGACGCGGCGAGGCGCTTCACATGGTCCAGGACACCATGGATGTTCACGGGCCCTCGGTCGACCGGCCGTTCCTCGCCGAAATGCTCCATGCGTTCGACGAGTTTCACGATCCTGTCCGTCTCGTCGCAGATCAGGCGCGTGAGGAGCCTGTCGTCCTCGTCGGCCGATTGTTCGAGGAGCTGCGCCGCGCCGCGAATGCCCGAGAGCGGATTCTTGATCTCGTGCGCGAGCAGCGCCCCCAGCGCCGTGATCGATCGGGCGGCTCCGCGATGGGTGAGCTGCCGGTTCATCTTGTCGGCGATCGTGCGCTCCTGGAGCATCACGACCACATGGTCGCTGTCGTCACCGAGCGGCGTCGCGAACACATCCACGATCCGTTCCGGACCGAGGCGCGGGCTGCCGATGTCGACGCGGTGCTCGCTCACGCTCGCGCCACGCTGCCGGACATCGTCCACGAGGCTCAGGACGGGTGAGCCGAAGGGGAGAAAATCCGTGAGCTTCTGCCGCTGCATCATGCGCAGGCTCACCTCGAAGAACGCTTCAGCCGCCGCATTCGCGTGGACGATGCCGTGCTCCCTCCCGACGGTCAGAACCGGCAACGGCAGCGCGTTCATGATGAGGTCGTTCATCGCCGCCGTCATGCCGCCTCCCGGTTCCGATGGGCATAGAGAGAGCCCAGCAGTGCCATGACGACGCTCGGATCGTCCGACGTGACGAGGCCGGTCCGGACATTCTGCGGGACGTTAAAACCGGACTCCACGGCCGCCTCGGCGTACGCCGCGAGATGTTTACGGGCGTGCCGGATGCCGACCTTGGCTCCGTAGAGAGATAAAAGGCCGTCGTAGTGCTCAAGGGCAAGGTCGGTCTTCTCGGCCGGGCTCGGATCAGGCAACGCCCTTCCGCGAAGCGCAGCCCCGATCTGGCCCACGATCCATGGCCGACCGACGGCCGAGCGTCCGATCATCACCGCGTGAGCCTGCGACGCGGCAAGGCATGTCCGGGCCTCGTCCAGTGAACCGATATCGCCGTTGGCGATCACGGGAATGCTCACGGATTGCGCGACGGGCGCGATCGCGGCCCAATCGGCGCGGCCCTTGTAGAATTGCTGCCGCGTCCGGCCGTGAACCGTGACGGCCCTCACGCCGAGCGCTTGTGCCCGCCGGGCAAGGTCCGCGGCGTTCAGGGCGTCATGGTCCCAGCCGAGCCGCATCTTCACCGTTACCGGCACGGACACCGCCAGCACCGTCGCCTCGATCAGGCGGCTGGCATGGTCGAGGTCGCGCATCAGGGCTGAGCCCGCATAGCCGCCGATCACGCGTTTCGCGGGGCAGCCCATGTTGATGTCGATGATCCGGGCGCCCGCCGCCTCGGCGACCCTGGCCCCCTCCGCCATCCAGCGGGGGTCGCAGCCTGCCAGCTGGACCACATGTGGCTCGATGCCGGCCCCCTCGGCCCGGAGCTGCGCCTCCTCGGATCCCCGGACGAGCTCGTCCGACGCGACCATCTCGGAGACGACAAGTCCGGCCCCGAGACGCTTCGCGATGCGCCGGAACGCCACATCCGTGACGCCCGACAGAGGTGCAAGGATCGCCGGGACTGCGACCTCGATCGGTCCCACTCGCAACCCCTCGCCTATTTTTTGATCAATTTCCATTGTGCCTATTTACTAGCCAATTCGGGGCTCGATGCAAGCCCCCGCTGGAGAGATTTGCCTTATTTCCAAGTCGCCCTTAGAGCATCCGACGCGGCAAATGGATTTGCCCTTTTAGGATTCATCCGAGGCCCACCATTTCGGTGAGCACGTCGTCCATGCGGACCCGAAGGGCCGCACGATGCGCCAGGGGAGCGCGTGAAGGGGAGAGCCCACCTTGATGCCAGTCGCCGCCCTTATCGTCGCCGCAGGACGTGGATCGAGAGCCGGCGAGGGAGTTCCGAAGCAGTATCGTCTCCTCGGCGGAAAGCCCGTCCTGACGCTGACCCTGAACGCCTTCCTGGGCCATCCGAAGATCGAGACGGCGCTCGTCGTCGTTCACCCGGACGATATTGATCTCTATCGCCAAGCCGTTGCGGCCCTTCCACCCGAGAGAACCGGCCGCCTCCTGCCGGTGGCTTATGGGGGAGAAACGCGTCAAGATTCGGTTCGAAACGGGCTCGAAGCCCTTGCGGCGGCCGCTCCCCGGCACGTGCTCATCCACGATGCGGCCCGGCCCTTTGCGACCGAGGCGCTCATCGCGCGCGCGCTGGACGCGGCGGAACGCTGGGACGCGGCCGTGCCCGGCATTTCCGTCACCGACACGATCAAGGTCATCGGGCCCCGGAACGAAGTCGTGTCGACGCCGGATCGCGCCGGGCTCAGGGCCGTGCAGACGCCACAGGCCTTCGGCTTCGCGGCGCTGCTCGCCGCGCACCGGAGGGCCGCCGAGGCGGGTATCGGAGATTTCACGGACGACGGAGCTCTGGCCGAGTGGGCAGGCCATCCCGTCCACGTGTTCGATGGGGATCCCCTCAACACCAAACTGACCCATGCTTCCGACTTTGCTGAAGCCGAGAGGCGCTTGCGAGGATTAGCGATGACCTATATGACCCGGCTCGGAACCGGTTTCGACGTTCACGCCTTCGGCGACGGCGACCATGTCTGGCTCGGCGGGATCAAGGTTCCCCACGATAGAGGCGTGATCGCTCATTCGGACGGCGACGTCGTTCTCCATGCCCTGACGGACGCCCTCCTCGGCGCCATTGCGGATGGGGATATCGGCACCCATTTCCCGCCGAGCGACCCGCAGTGGCGCGGGGCGTCGTCGGACCGGTTCCTGGCCCATGCGGCGGCCCTGGTGAGAGGGCGCGGGGGGCTGATCGACCACCTGGACGCGACGCTTCTGTGCGAAAAGCCTCGCCTCGGTCCCCATCGCGAGGCGATGCGTCAGCGGATCGCCGAGATCGTGGGACTGCGGCTCGATCAGGTGTCGCTGAAAGCCACCACGACGGAGAAGCTCGGCTTCACGGGCCGGAGCGAAGGCATCGCCGCCCAGGCCGCCGCAACGATCCGGCTCCCGGAGGTTTCGCCGGAGGTTTCACCATGACGATCGTTCCCGTGACGCCGGTTCTCATGACACCCGAGCTGAAGCAGCGCGCGGCGGCCCTGCTCAAGGCCTATGAGGGAAAGGGCCTGAAGATCGCGACCGCCGAATCCTGTACGGGCGGCCTCGTGGCGGCTCTGCTGACGGAGATCGCCGGCTCCTCGGCGGTCGTGGAGCGCGGCTTCGTGACCTATTCGAACGAGGCGAAGACCGAACTCATCGGCGTTCCGGCCGAGCTCATCGCGGCCCATGGCGCGGTGAGCGAACCGGTGGCGCGGGCCATGGCCGAGGGCGCGCTCGCCCATTCCCGCGCCGACATCGCCGTCGGCGTCACCGGAATCGCCGGACCGGGTGGCGGAACGGCTACGAAGCCCGTGGGCCTCGTGCATTTCGGCCTTGCCGGAAAGTCCTTCGCGACGATCCACCTGGAGCGCAGCTACGGCGATCTCGGCCGGGAAGCGGTGCGCCGGAGCGCGGTCGAGGATGCCATGTCTCTCTTCGAGCGGGTCCTCGCGATCTAGAGCCTTTTCCATGAACTTCGGTTCACGGAAAAGGCATTTGTTGTTTGAGAAAGACGCCTTTTCTTCGCAAAACCGGCATCCACTTTTGCGGAAAAGGCTCTAGAGCATCGTGCGAAGAAGTGGGAACCGGTTCTTCGCGAAGAACGATGCTTCGCCAAAGAGAGAGAGCAAATTGCATTCTGATCCCGTCAGAATGCAATTTGCTCTAGACCATCGGGCGTGAAAGGTGGATTTGCACTTTTGGGATCCATCCGACGGCCCCTTCTTGGAAAGAGCGCATCCTGAAGGGAGACCTTCTCAGGTCGCGAAAACCGTATCGGCCCGCTGCTCGAAGGCTTCCGTGAACTTCCGGAAAGCCTTGTCGAAGACGGTGCCCATGACGAGACCGAGTGCGAAGCTCTTGAACTCGTAATTGATGTAGAATTCCACCTCGCAGCCGCCCGGTGCGTCACGGAAGGTCCAGCGGTTCTCGAGATACTTGAACGGGCCGTCCACGTATTCGACGCCGATGCGCAGGCGCGGCTCGTCCAGGGTCACGCGGGTGGTGAAGCTCTCCTGGATCGCCTTGTAGCCCACGCTCATGGAGGCGACGAGCGTCTCGATCCCCTCCCCGCTCTGCACGCGGCGAATGATGCGCAGCTCCTCGCAGAGCGGCACGAATTCCGGATACCGCTCGACGTCCGCGACGAGCGCGAACATCTGGGCCGGCTTGTGCTTGACGGTTCGAGTCATGCGGAAGTTCGGCATGGCTCAGGCGGCCTCCTTGACGTGAGTGAGATTGGCCTCCAGGGCCGGGATATCGGAGCGCGAGCGCAGCACGAAGACCCGCTGGTCGGGCCGCAGGCGTTCGAGCATCCGGGCGGTCTTGGGGCGCATCGTCCTGGGATAGGACCAGATCCAGCGCATGAAGGACAGATCGAATTTCTCCGCGCAATCCGGGCCGAGATCGGGCCGGACGCGGCCATAGTTCTTCGCCACGCGCCACAGGACGGAGAGCGCGCAGCGCCAGCGCGGCAGATCGAGCCAGACGACGGCGGTCGCGCGGGGCACGCGGATATCGAAGGTCGAGGCGTAATTGCCGTCCATGACCCAGGCGGGCCGGGCGGCGAGCGCGCTCACCCGCTCGCGCCATTCGGGGCGCGGCGGCATCGTCCAACCGGGACCGAAATACTCCCGGTCGAGATGGATCAGCGGCAGGTCGAGCCGCTCACTGAGGCGCCGGGCCAGGGTGCTCTTGCCCGCACCCGGGCTGCCGATGACGAGAATGCGCTGCATGCCCCCACCCGAATTGATCATGAAGCGTCGGATTGGACCCCGGCGGCGGAAACCGTCTCCGGGTCCGATACTTCAGCCGAGCTTGGCGAGACGAGCCGCCTTGAGCTTGGCGAAATCCTCACCCGCGTGGTGCGACGAGCGCGTCAGCGGAGTCGAGGAGACGAGGAGGAAACCCTTCGCATAGGCAGTGGTTTCATAGGCCTTGAATTCGTCGGGCGTGACGAAGCGGATGACGGGGTGATGCTTCTTCGTCGGCTGGAGGTACTGGCCGATGGTCATGAAGTCCACATCCGCCGAGCGCAGGTCGTCCATCAGCTGCAGGACCTCGTTCCGCTCCTCCCCGAGGCCGACCATGATGCCGGACTTGGTGAAGATGGTGGGATCGAGCTCCTTCACCTGCTGGAGCAGGCGGATCGAGTGGAAATACCGCGCGCCGGGACGGACCTTCAGGTATCGGGACGGCACGGTTTCCAGGTTGTGGTTGAACACGTCGGGCTTGGCCGCGACGACCACTTCGAGCGCGCCGGGCTTGCGCAGGAAATCGGGCGTCAGGATCTCGATGGTCGTCTTGGGGCTGCGGGCCCGGATGGCATGGATGACGTCCGCGAAATGCTGCGCACCCCCGTCTGCGAGGTCGTCGCGGTCCACGGAGGTGATGACGACGTGCTCCAGGCCCAGCTTCTCGACGGCCTTGGCCACGTTGTCGGGCTCGTCCCGGTCGAGCGCCTCGGGCAGGCCGGTCTTCACATTGCAGAAGGCACAGGCGCGGGTGCAGGTGTCGCCCATGATCATGAAGGTGGCGTGCTTCTTCTCCCAGCACTCGCCGATATTGGGGCAACCCGCCTCCTCGCAGACCGTCACGAGCTTGTTCTCGCGGACGATCCGGTTGGTCTCGGCCCATTTGGGCGAGCCCGGAGCCTTCACGCGGATCCAATCGGGCTTGCGCTGCTGAACGGGCTGGTCCGGCCGGTGCGCCTTTTCCGGGTGACGGGGACGGTTGTCCTTGTTCAGAAGGTCGAGAACGACGGCCATAGGGGCTGAACCTAGCTTTGAACCTTGTGGGCGAAGGGATCTGCCCTTCGGACTAGACCATCGGACCTGAAAGTGGAATCCACTTTTCCGCACGATGCGCTAGGGCTTGATGTAAGACTTTTGACGCATCTTCGCAAATGCTCAGATTCCAGCACGGCCATGACGAGAGGGGCATACGGGGGTTAAGCCTCCCGAATCTGCCCGCTCCCGATCGTGCGGACGCCCGCGGCGTTCCAGTCGCTCCTGGCTCTCGCCAGAGACCCGGCGGCGTCGATGGCCCGCGAGGCATCCTCGATCAGGTAGCTCTCGAAGCCTGCCGCGGCGGCATCGATCGCGGTCCAGGCCACGCAGAAATCGGTCGCGAGACCGGCGCAGAAGACCCGCCTGAAGCCACGCTCCTTCAGGTAGCCATCGAGACCCGTCGAGGTTCTGCGGTCGGCTTCCTTGAAGCCCGAATAGCTGTCGATGCCCGCGTTGTAGCCTTTGCGGATGACGAGCTGCGCGTGGGGAATGTCGAGATCGCGGGAAATCTCAGCGCCCGGCGTCCCCTGAACGCAATGATCCGGCCACAGCACCTGGGGGCCATAGGCGAGCTCGGTCGCCTCGAAAGGCTTCCTGCCGGGATGGCTCGACGCGAAGGAGGCGTGCCCCTTCGGGTGCCAATCCTGCGTCAGGACCACGTGCCGGAACGCCTTCGCCAGCCGGTTGATCGGCGCGACGACCGCGCCGCCGTCCGGGACCGCCAGGGCTCCGCCGGGGAGAAAGTCGTACTGGATATCGACGACCACCAGCACGTCGGCATCGCCTGGCTGGATTTCCCGTTGTTCGGTCATTGGCATTCTCCTGGCGCATCGTGCGAAAAAGTGGCTCCGGTTTTTCGCTCAGACGATGCGTCTCATCTATGAAGGGAACATCGGATGCAATCCCAAAAGTGGAATCCACTTTTCACGTCCGATGCTCTCGTCGCGGATGGGCGCCATCGAGGCCCCCGATACAAAAAAGGCAGCCGAACCCTCGGCTGCCTTCGGTTCGTCGATAGGCTTCGCGGCTTATTGCGGGATCTTGTCGTCGATGCCCTTCACGTAGAAGTTCATCCCGAGGATCTGCTCGTCCGACAGCGCGCCGTTGCCCTTGCACTCGATCTCCTTGCCGTCCTGGCCGATCACCGGGCACTTGAAGGGGTTGAGCGAGCCGGACTTGATTGCGGCCTCGGTATCCTCGGCCATCTTCTTCACGTCGTCGGGCATGTTCTTGTAGGGAGCCATCTGCACCATGTTGGCGGCCAGACCGCCCCAGGTGTCCTCGGATTTCCAGGTGCCGTCGAGAACGGCCTTGGTGCGCTGGATGTAATAATCGCCCCAATGGTCGATGATCGCCGTCAGCTGAGCCTTCGGAGCGAAGCGCTCCATGTCGGAGGCCTGGCCGAAGCCGAGCTTGCCGCGCGCCTCGGCGGCCTGGAGCGGTGCCGGGCTGTCGGTGTGCTGCGTGAGCACGTCCACGCCCTGGTCGAGCAGAGCCTTGGCGGCATCGCCTTCCTTCGCCGGATCGAACCAGGAATTCACCCACACGACCTTAAGCTTCACGTTCGGGTTCACCGACTGCGCGCCGAGGAAGTACGAGTTGATGCCGGAGATCACTTCCGGAATCGGGAAGGCGCCCACATACCCGATGGTGCCCGACTTGGTCATCTTGCCGGCGATCTGGCCGGCGATGTAGCGGCCCTCGTGGAACTTGGCCGCATAGGTCGACACGTTGGGGGCGCGCTTGAAGCCGGTCGCGTGCTCGAACTTGATGTTCGGATACTTCTTGGCGACCTTCAGGGTCGGCTCCATGAAGCCGAACGAGGTCGTGAAGATCAGCTTGTGGCCGGTACGGGCCAGCTGCTCGATGGCGCGCTCGGAATCGGCTTCCGGCACGTTCTCGACATAGGTGGTCTCGACCTTGTCGCCGAGAGCCTTTTCCATCTCCTTGCGACCCTGATCGTGCTGATAGCTGTAGCCGAAATCGCCGATCGGGCCGACATAGACGAAGCCGACCTTCAGCTTCTCCTGCGCGCTCGCGGTACCGGCCGACAAGGCAAGGGCTGCCGCACCCGCCAAGGCTCCGATGATTGTCTTTGAAAGCATGCTCGCTCCCCCACGTTAAGGTTTGGTATCCCTGGCAGTTCCGAAGGTTTCTGGCAACACTTCTCGTGGCTAGAATAACACCAGTTTGATCACCGGTCAGGCACGAAAGGAACGCCCAGGGATCCCGGGGCGCCGATCGCCCGTCCGCGCCGCAGGGACAGCAGCAGCAGCGCCAGGATCGTGGCGAGATACGGCACCGCCGACAGGGCCTGGGACGGCACGCCGAACTGGGCCGCCTGGGCATGGAGCTGGAGCACGGTGGCCGTGCCGAAGATATAGGCTCCGACCAGCACCCAGGCCGGGCGCCAGGCCGCGAACACGACCAGCGCGAGGGCGATCCAGCCGCGGCCGGACGTCATGCCTGGAGCCCAGAACCGCGTGTAGACGAGGGACAGGTAGGCTCCCGCGAGACCGGCGCACGCACCCCCGAAGAGAATGGCCAGGAATCGCACGCGCAGGACCGGAAGGCCGAGCCCATGGGCCGATCCATGGTTCTCTCCGATGGACCGGAGGGTCAGGCCGGACCGCGTCCTGCCGAGATAGAGGGCGATCAGAACCGTGAGCGCGATGGATCCGTAGACGAAAAGATCCTGCTCAAAAAAGAGGCGGCCGACCACCGGCAGATCGCTGAGGACCGGGATGTCGAGGGGAGCGATGGGATCGCGGCGCGCGCCCACGAAAGGCGCCCCGATGAGTCCCGACAGGCCGATGCCGAAAATGGTGAGCGCGAGCCCCGAGCCGACTTGGTTCGCGGCAAATCCCAGCACCGCCAGCGCGAAGAGCGCGGCCATCGCGACGCCCGCCAGAATCCCGGCGAGTACGCCGACGACCGTCGAGTCGAAGGTCACGGCGGCCGCGAAGGAGCACGCCGCGCCCATGATCATCATGCCTTCGACGCCGAGATTCAGAACGCCCGCGCGCTCCGACACCAGTTCGCCGAGCGCCGCGATGAGAAGCGGCGTGGAAGCCGTCACGATGGTGAGAAGAATGGCCTCGAATGTGGTCACTTGCCCCCTCCCCGTGTCACGAAACGAATGCGGTTGCTGACCAGGGCGTCGGCCGCCAGAACGCAGAGCAGAAGCATGCCCTGGAACGCCTGGGTCAGGTCCAGCGGCAGTTTGAGAAGGATCTGGGCGCTCTCCCCGCCGATGAAGGTGAGCGCGAGAACCAGCGCCGCCACCATGATGCCGAAGGGATTGAGGCGGCCCAGGAACGCCACCGTGATGGCCGTGAAGCCGTAGCCGGGGGAGATCGAGGGCTGGAGCTGCCCGATCTGGCCGGAGACCTCGGAAATGCCCGCGAGTCCCGCGAGGCCGCCCGAAATCGCGAAGACCGCAAGCGTCGTCGCCTTGGAGCTGAAGCCCGCGAACCGGGCCGCGCGGGGCGCATCGCCCGTGAGCTTGAGGCGATAGCCGAACAGGGTCCGTCCGAGCACCACGGCGGTCACCAGGACCGCGACGAGGGCGAAGACCGTCCCGTAATTCACGCGGCTCGCCTCCATCACCGGAGGCAGCGTCGCCGACGGGTCGAAGGTGACCGATTGCGGGAAATTGAAGCCCTTCGGGTCGCGCCATGGCCCGCGCACGAGATAGTCGAGCGTGAGCTGCGCCACATAGACGAGCATGAGGCTCGTCAGGATCTCGTTGACGCCGAAGCGGGTCTTCAGGACGGCCGGGATGAGGCCGTAGAGCGCGCCGCCGATCATGCCGAGGATCAGCATGAGCGGCAGCACCCAGAATCCGGCATCCGTTCCGTGGGTCTTCAGCGCGAGCCAGCTCCCCAGGACCGCGCCCATGACGTACTGCCCCTCGGCGCCGATATTCCAGAGATTGGCGCGAAAGCAATAGGACAGGCCGATCGCGATCAGAGCGAGCGGCGTCGCCTTCACCAGCAGTTCCTGGAGCGACCAGGGATCGCTCAGGGGCTGAACCACATAGACGTTGAAGGCCGCGATGGGCGACCGGCCCATGAGCCAGATCACGAAGCCCGCGATGAGAAACGACACGATGAAGGCCGCGACCGGCGCGACCGCGCGCGCCACGGGAGAGACCGTCGTGCGGGGCGTCAGCTCAAACCGCATGAGCGCCCCCCGGGGTATGAGCCACGCCTAGCATTTCAAGGCCGACCGCCTCCTTGGTCCATGCGCCGATGGGTTTGACCGGGCTCAATTGTCCCTGGTGGATCACGGCCATCTGATCGGCCACTTCGAACAGCTCGTCCAGGTCCTGGCTCACCACCACGACGGCGCTGCCCTCGCGGGCGAGATCGACGAGCGCCTGGCGGATCAGGCGCGCCGCGCCCGCGTCAACACCCCAGGTCGGCTGATCGACGATCAGCAGCTTCGGCTTGCGGATGATCTCGCGCCCGATCACGAATTTCTGCAGGTTGCCGCCGGAGAGCTTGCGCGCCTGGGGATCGCCCTCCGGCGTTCTCACGTCGAAGCTCTTGATGATCGTGCGGGCGAGCCGCTTGGCGGCGTTCAGCAGGATGAAGCCGGACCGGCTCACCTCGGTCGCCGCATGCGAGATCAGGGTGTTCTCGCTCAGCCGGTGTGTCGGAGCCGCCGCATGGCCCAGGCGCTCCTCCGGAACGAAGGCGGCGGCCAGACGGCGGCGGGCGTCGATGCCCAGGGTGCCGCTGGGCCTGCCCGCGATGACGATCGCGCCGGCCCGGTCCGCCAGCCTTTCCCCGGACAGCGCCGCGAACAGCTCGCTCTGCCCGTTTCCGGCGACGCCCGCGATGCCTACCACCTCGCCGGCGCGCGCCACGAGATTGATGTCCCTCAGGGCCTGTCCGTGAAGCCCCGCGGGCGGCATGTCGAGGTGATCGACGCGCAGGATCTCGCCCTGCGGCACATGCGGCGCATCGGTGCGGATCTCGCCGACCTCGTTGCCGACCATCAGGGCCGCGATTTCCCGCGCAGTGCTCGCCCGCGGATCGATGGTCGCCACCACGCGCCCGGACCTCAGGATGGTGGCGCGGCGGCAGAGACGGCGCACCTCCTCGAGCTTGTGCGAGATGTACAGGATCGAGCAGCCCTCCGCCGAGAGCTTGTCCAGGGTCGTGAAGAGGTGCTCGGCCTCCTGCGGGGTCAGAACGGAGGTCGGCTCGTCGAGGATCAGCAGGCGCGGGTTCTGCAGCAGGCAGCGGACGATCTCGATGCGCTGCCGCTCGCCGGCGGACAGGGTCCAGACGGCGCGGTCGGCGTCGAGCGCGAGCCCGTAGGTCCGGCTGATCTCGCCGAGCTTGCCGCGCACCGTTGCGAGGCTCCACTCGGACGAGAGGGCGACGGCGATGTTCTCGGCGACGGTCATTTCGTCGAACAGCGAGAAATGTTGAAACACCATGCCGAGGCCGAGCGCGCGCGCCTCGACCGGAGAACCGATGGTGACGGGCCGCCCTTCCCACCGGATCTCACCGGCGCTGGGCTCGATGACGCCATAGAGGATCTTGACCAGGGTCGACTTGCCCGCGCCGTTCTCGCCGAGCAGGGCATGGATCTCCCCGGGCTCGATCGACAGGTCGATGCCGTCGTTGGCGAGCAGGTCGCCGTAACGCTTGCTGATCCCTTTTAGCTCGACAAGGGGCGGCCCAGATGATGATACGTCTGCCTTCACGCAAGCGACTCTGAACTGAAGATGTGGAAGCCGGTTCGACAAGAACCATGAATAACGATCATAGGGATGCGCCGCCTCGGTCGGCAATGGCGAATCCATGGATTATTGTGAGTCGGCAAGCCGTCCGGCGACAGATGACGGGGAAAGTTCTTGATGATGAAAAGCTATAGCATTGCCATCGTCGGAGCGGGAGCGGTCGGCCTGAGCGCTGCCCTGGCCTTCGCCCGCGACGGCTTCGAGACGGTCATGATCGGCGGCCTCGATGCCCGGCGGGACGGGCGGACCGTCGCTCTCCTCAACGGTTCGGTCCGTTTTCTGCAGGCGCTCGGCGTCTGGCCCGACCTCGCCCCGGAAGCGGCGCCGCTCGAAGTGATGCGCATCATCGACGATACGGGCAGCCTGTTCCGCCCGCCGCCGGTCTCGTTCTCCTCGCGGGAAATTGATCTCGACGCCTTCGGCTGGAACATCGAGAACGCGACGCTCGTGGAGCGGCTGGCCGAAGCCGCCCGGTCCTGCGAGCACCTGACGCTCCTGCCCCAGCACGCCACCGGGTTCCGGGCCGAGGCGGATCGGGCCCTGGTCACCCTCGCAGACGGCTCCGAGATCGAGGCCAATCTCGTCGTGGCGGGCGACGGGCGCAATTCCCGGCTGCGCCAGATCGCCGGCATCGAGGCCCGGACCTGGTCCTATCCCCAGACGGCCCTGACGGCTATCCTGGCCCATGAGCGCGAGCACCGGGAGAGCTCGACCGAGTTTCATACGCGCAACGGCCCCTTCACCCTCGTTCCCCTCCCCGGCAGGCGCTCGAGCCTCGTATGGGTGATGAGCCCCAAACAGGCCGAACAGCTCGCCAAGCTCGACGACAGGGCGCTGGCCCTGGCCATCGAGCGCCAGGCCCAGTCCCTTCTCGGGGGGATGCGCATCGACGGGCCCCGCGGTGTCGTGCCGATGACCGGCCTGTCCGTCGACCGGTTCGGCGCTCCCCGTCTGGCCCTCGTGGGCGAGGCGGCCCACGTCTTCCCGCCCATCGGGGCTCAGGGCCTCAATCTCGGATTCCGCGACGTGGCCTCCTTGAGGGACGCGGTGGTGGACGCCTTCGACGACAGGCGCGAGCCCGGCTCGCCCGACACGCTGAAGCAATACCAGCGCAGCCGCGATCTCGACGTGCGCCTGCGGACGGCCGCCGTGGACGGGCTCAACAGGACCTTGCTCACCGGCTTTCTGCCGGCCGACCTCCTGAGGGGCGCCGGCCTCCTGGCGCTCAGCAGGCTCGGCCCCCTGCGCCGCGCCGTCATGCGCGAGGGCGTGCTGCCCCATATGGGAGCACCCCGCCTCATGCAGATCGTCTCGGCTCCTTAGAGCATCGAATTGATCCCAAAAGTGGAATCCGCTTTTGGGTCCGATGCTCCCGTCTTGGAAAGAGCGCATCGTTCTCGCGAAAAACCGGATCCACTTCTTCGCACGATGCGCTAAGGAAACAGGTCGTAGGGCAAGGTACCGGTGTTGGTCGTGAGATAGAGCACCGCCGTCAGCGTCACGATGGACACCAGCGTGCCGATGAGGACGCAGGCGGAGGCCCGCTCCACGCCGACATTGTACTGGGTCGAGATCACGAAGATGTTCAGGGCGGGCGGCAGGGCCGCCATGACCATGGCCGCGTAGGTCCAGGTCTGCCCGAAATCGCCGATGGCCGAGAGCACGATCCAGACCAGCAGGGGATGGAGGATCAGCTTGATGACGACAAGGGCCGGCACCTCTCCCGGGACGCGGTGCGTCGGGCGCAGGGCCACGGTCACGCCGAGCAGGAACAGGGCGCAGGGCGCGGCGGAGCCCGACAGCCAGGTCACCATCTGATTGACGGGTCCCGGGATCTCCAGATGGAGAAAGCTCACGGCGGCGCCGAGAGCCGTGGCCACGTTGAAGGGATGGGTCGCCACCCGCCAGACGATGCGGCGGATCGTGGCCGACAGGTTGAGCCGCTCGAGCCCGGCGACGGACATGAGCAGCGGGACGACCGAGAACAGGAACAGGTTGTCGAACACGAAGATGAGGACGACCGGCGCGCTCGCGGCGGGGCCGATGGCCGCCAGGATCAGGGGCGGCCCCATGTAGCCGATATTGGAATAGGAGCCGGCGACGCCCTGCATGACCGATTGCGGCAGGTCCTTCGTGTGCCGCCACCCCGCCGCGAAGGACAACAGGAAGGCGCAGGCCGTCGAGAAGGTGGTGCCCGCCACGAAGGCCCAGTTGGCGAGCTGATCCAGCGGCTTGTCGGCGATGAGCCGGAAGAACAGGCATGGCAGGGCCACGTAGATCAGAAAGAACTGCATCCACGCGAGGCCCGCCTCCGGCTGCCTGACGGTCTTGCCGCAGAAGAACCCGAGGCCGATCAGGCCGAAGAAAGGGGCGAGCAGGTTGAACAGCCCGATCAGGTCGGACATCGCAGGCTCCTGATGCGAGGCTTGGAGCATCGGATCCCGAAGTGGATTGTCACGTTCGGGATGGGATCCGATGCTCCCTTCGAGAGAGCGCATCGTGGAACGCAGCCCATCGGGCCACGCGATGCGCCAAGCGGCGAGAGATAGGAGGTCATTCTTCTGGCAAGGTTAGCCCCTCGCAGCAATCCCAACTTCGGAAGGCTGCTAGACCGAAATTGCAAGGCTTGCCGGCTTTTTCACTGACAATGCGCCGATCCGCGCTCGCCAATACTGGTAAGCTATTGACGGGGTTCTCCGAATTGTGAAGGCGGTCGATTTGGAGATTCCGGCGGGCCTGTCTATATGCAAGGCTAGAGCATCGGACCCAAAAGCGGATCTGCACTTTTGGGATCGATCCGATGCAGCCTTCTTGGAATGAGCGCATCGCTTGAGCGGAAAACCGGGTCCACTTTTCCGCACGATGCGCGAAGGAGTTAGGACCATGCCTATGAAAGCGAGTTCGGCGAAATTCGCGATCGGCCAGGTGGTCAGGCATCGCCTGTTCGATTTCCGAGGCCTCATCTTCGATGTGGACCCTGAATTCGACAACACCGAAGAATGGTGGCTGTCCATCCCCGAGGACGTCCGTCCCCGCAAGGATCAGCCGTTCTACCATCTCTTCGCCGAGAACTCGGAAACCGAGTACATCGCATACGTTTCCGAACAGAATTTGATGCCCGACCACTCGGACGAGCCTCTGCGCAACCCGATGATCGAGGAAATGTTCGTACGCCAGCCCAACGGCGGATACAGGGCCAAGCCGAGCCTCGCGCACTGATCGGCCGCCGCACCAAACGAAAACGCCGGGCCCGTAGCCCGGCGTTTCTTATTCGCGGCGATCCGGATTACGGCTTGGGAGCCGGAGTCGCGGGAGCGGCGGGCTGAGCGCCCGGGGCCGCGGCGCCGTTGCTCTGAAGCATCTTCTGGCGCATCTCTTCGCTCTTCTTCTGGAGCTCTTCCTGGAGCTTCTTCTGCTGCTCCTCGAGCACCTTCGGATCGATCGGAGGACCGTCGAAGGCCTTCCCGAAGCCGGCAGCCGGAACCGCGAAGGTGATCTCGCGGCCCACCTGGTTCTGGACGCTGACGTTCAGGTTCGCGCCCTTCTTGAGCGAGGCGATGAAGTCGTCCTTCACCTGGGCCTCGGCGAAGCAGCCGTTGGGCAGGCACATCACGTAGCGGCCGGGGGTCGCCTGACCCTGATCGACGGCGAAGCGCAGGCCGGGCTGCAGCAGCAGGCCGAGCGGCATCACGAAGCGGACGACCTTCTGGGGCTGCGGGCCCTTCACGTCGTAGACCGCGAGCGCGAGAACCGGCTGGCCCTGATCCGAGACGAAGTCGCGGGTGGTGTAGCAGATTTCGGTATTGGTGTTCTGGTCCTTGCCGCAGACCTTGGTCCATTCCGGCTGGGACGGCTCGGCCTTCACCTGCACGACCGTGGGGCCGCTGGCCTGCTGCTGGGCCTGAGCCGGCGCAGGAGCGGCGGGCTTCGCCGGCTGAGCGGCGGGCTTCGGGGCCTGAGCGGAAGCGGGCGCGCTGGCGAGAAGGGCCGCGGCGATCGCCAGGCCACAGGAACCCCCCAAGCTCGCGATGCGTGTCGCGAATGACATGTCGTTAGATCCTCTTCAGTCGAAAGGTCGGCTCTTGAATGGGCCGTTGGTATCCGGCTTTCTTAAACCTGCAATGGGACGGTGAATCTTTGCCGAATGCGGCGAAGACATGACCTGTGGGGCTCCTTTAACCTTTCATGGGCTAGGTTTCCAGTCACCCCGGTTAACTTTCTGTACAATATTGCCCCGAAATCGCCGCCGTAGAGCAGGAGACCCATGAGCCGCAGCCTCACAAGGATTCTTGGCCTGATCGCCAGCCTCTTCCTGGCGGTCCCAGGCCCCGTGGCTGCCGCCGAAGCGGACGTCCTGCGGCATGGGATCGCCATGCACGGCGATCCCGCCCTGCCGGCGGACTTTTCCCACCTGCCCTACGCGAATCCCGACGCCCCGAAGGGCGGACGAATCACTCTGGCGATCCAGGGGACCTTCGACAGCCTCAACCCCCTGATCGTTCTCGGCGTCGCACCGCCCGCCGTGCCCGACTACGTGCTCCAGAGCCTGATGATGCGCTCCCGGGACGAGCCCTTCACCGTCTACGGCCTGATCGCCCGCTCGGCGGAGATGCCGGACGACCGCAGCTCGGTGACCTTCAACCTCGACCCTCGCGCCCGCTTCTCGGACGGACATCCGCTCACCGCCGAAGACGTGCGCTTCACCTTCGAGCTCCTGCGGAAATTCGGGAAGCCCTTCCACCGCTCGAGTTTCGGCCAGGTGAGATCCGTGACGGCCGAGACGCCGCACAGGATCACGTTCGACCTGTCGGGTTCCAACGACCGGGAACTGCCGCTCATCATCGCCACGATGCCGATCTTCCCGGCCCATGCGACCGACCCGGACAGGTTCGACAGGACTACCCTCACCCCGCCCGTTGGATCGGGCCCCTACGCGATCACGGAGGTCCGCCCCGGAGAGCGGATCGTCCTGAAGCGGCGCAAGGACTTCTGGGCCGAGGATCTGCCCATCCTGCGCGGCCTCTATAACTTCGACGAGATCCGTTACGATTTCTATCGTGACGACAACACCATGTTCGAGGCTTTTCGAGCGGGCCTTTACGATTTCCGGCTCGAGGGAGATCCCGCCCGCTGGGCGACGGGATATACCTTCTCGCGTCTCCTGAGCGGCAGGACCGTTCGCGAAACCGTGCCGATCCGGCTGCCGAAGGGCATGAACGGTTTCGTCTTCAACACCCGGCGTCCGATCTTCGGCGATCCCCGGGTGCGGGAGGCCCTGGGCTACATGTTCGATTTCGACTGGCTCAACCGCAACCTGTATTACGGATTGCTCACCCGGGCGGACAGCTACTTCTCGGGGTCGGAACTCTCCTCGACGGGGCAACCGGCCGATGAGCGCGAGCGCGGCCTTCTGGCGGCCTTCCCGGGCGCGGTGCGGGACGACTTTCTGGAAGGCCGATGGAGGCCACCCTCGCCGGACGGCTCGGGCCGGGACCGGTCGATGGCCCGGCGCGCCCTGTCGCTGCTGTCGGAGGCCGGCTGGGTCATCAGGGACGACGTCCTGCGCAACGAGCGAACGGGAGAGCCCTTCACCTTCGAGATGCTGGTCAGCTCCAGCCAGCAGGAGCGCCTCGCCCTCAATTTCGCCCAATCCCTCGAAAGGATCGGGATCAGCGCGCGCGTTCGCCTCGTCGACAACGTCCAGTATTGGCGCCGCCTGTCGCAATTCGATTTCGACATGGTGCAATGGGTCTGGCCGGCGTCGGCCTCGCCCGGGAACGAGCAGCGCAACCGCTGGAGTTCGGATGCGGCCGACAGGAGCGGCTCCCTTAATTTCGCAGGCGTCGCCTCCCCGGCCGTCGACCGGATGGTCGATGCTCTTTTGGAGGCGAAGACGAGGGAGGAATTCGTCTCCTCGGTCCGGGCTCTCGACCGGGCCCTGCTCTCGGGATTCTACGTGATCCCGCTGTTTTACGTTGGCGATCAATGGGTTGCCTATGACGCCGACCTGCGAAAACCCGACAGGGCACCCCTTTTCGGACCCTCCATCGACACTTGGTGGAGGCCGTCCCGTTAAAGCATCGGGCCCAAAAGCGGATTCCACTTTCGGGATCGATTCGATGCTCCTTCTTGGAAAGAGCGCATCGTTCTGGCGAAAAACCGGGGCCACTTTTCGCACGATGCGCTAGCCCTTTGGCTGTAGGGGTTACCCTTCTTGTTGAGGTTCCGTTCAGGTCGCGGATGCAACTAACCTGCTGCTTTGTTCGTTGAGGGAAGGATCTCCTGACTCGATGAACGCGTGCTTACGCGAGGGTGTTGCAATGAACGGAATGCAGAAGGTTCTCGTCGTGGACAACGGCGAGCGCGCTCCTGACAGCGCTCTTTCGGCGGAACTCGCGGGCATGGGTTATGCCAGCGTCACGACGCCGTTCGAGGCCGCTGACGACGTTCTCGCATTGATCCCGAGCCCCGCAGCCGTCGTGCTGCAGATGCCGCGACATGCCAACTGGACCGAGCGGAAGCGGTTCCTCGAACTGGCGACGCGCCTGCGCAAGACTTTGGCCGCAAGCCATACCCCCGTGATCATCACGGGCGAGGCGAGCGGCGCGGCCACGATGCTTCAGAACGAGTTGAGCGCTCAGGTCGTGGCGGCGGCGGAGCTCTGACGCCTATTTCTCCAGAAGCCCGAAGGCCTTTTCTTCCGTCTTGGCCTGATCGTCGGTGGTCGCGAAGCTCGCGGCCACGCGAGGGACATCGCGCCTGTCGAGCGACCGGTAGACGGCGATCGTGCTGCCAGGGCCCCCGCCCGTATGGCCGGCTACCTTCAGGCCTCGCGTCGTTTCGCCCGTCATCACTCCCAGGCCGTAGCCGGGTCGTCGCCATGGGCGGCCTTCGACCGGGCCGGGAAGTTCATAGGGCTCCAGCATGGCCCGTACCAACGCGGGCGGGAGAAGCATGCCGCTCATGAGGCGATGGAGCAGCATCGCCGCGTCCGGAACGGTTCCGACCATCAGCCCATGATAGACCCAGGCCGGGTGGTAGCCCGACGCGCGTCCCATGCTCACGCCGGCAAGGTCCCCGGGCCGCGTCGCCAGTCTCGCGCCCTCGATGCCGAGCGGATGCAGGACGAGACGCTGCAGCGCCTGCCCGGCGCTTTCCCCCGTGAGCGCCTCGATGCTCTGCCGTACGAAGAGATAGCCGATATTGGAATAGTCCCAGCCCTCTCCCGGATCGTAGCGGAGCCGGTCCGCATCGGCGCGGGCGAGGAGATCCCGCACGGGCCAGGGCTCGTCGCCCCGCGCCACGGCCTCGTGATAGGCCGCAAGCCTGCCGTATTCGGCAAGCCCCGAACGGTGCTGCAGGAGGTGGCGCAGCGTATAGGGTCTGCCGGAGATCGGCGCGTCGAGGCTCGTGAGCCCGTCGCGCACGAGCACGAGAGCCGCCGCGGCGAGGATCGTCTTCGTGAAGCTCCACCAGGGGACGATCCGGTCGGCGTCCCGGCTGTCCGCCACGACGCCGTCTTCGATAACGGCCCAAGATTTAATCATGGAATCGGGCCTCGATCATGGGATCAGGCCGCCTTCTTCTCGGCGATCCGCACCAGATCGCGCAGGATGTGGGTAGACGCCTTGATACGCTCGTCCGGCGTCTCGACATCGCGCACGAACACGATCTTCATGTCCGGGCGGACCTTCGCGAAGGAGGCCTGCTCGGTCACGTAGGAGATGAGGCCCGCCGGGTTGGCGAAGGAATTATCGCGGAACGAGATGATGATGCCCTTCGGGCCGCCGTCCACCTTCTCCACGTTGGCGCGGCGGCAGAGCACCTTGATCGCCATGATCTTGAGGAGCTGGTCCACTTCGGACGGAACCGGGCCGAAGCGGTCGACGAGTTCGGCCCTGAAACCGTCGATCTCGCCATCCGTCTCGAAGGTGGAGAGCCGGCGGTAGAGCCCGAGGCGCAACTGGAGGTCGGCGATGTAGCTCTCCGGAATCATCACCGGCGCGCCGACCGCGATGGTGGGCGACCATTGATCCTCCGCGGGCTCCTCGATGCCCGCCTTCAGCTGCGCGACCGCTTCCTCCAGCATCTGCTGATAGAGCTCGTAGCCCACTTCCTTGATGTGGCCGGACTGCTCCTCGCCGAGCAGGTTGCCCGCGCCGCGGATGTCGAGATCGTGCGATGCGAGCTGGAAGCCGGCGCCCAGGGTATCGAGGGTCTGGAGCACCTTGAGACGCCGCTCGGCCTGCGTGGTCAGGGTCTTGTTGGCGGGCACCGAGAACAGGGCGTAGGCACGGGTCTTGGACCGTCCCACGCGTCCGCGAAGCTGGTAGAGCTGCGACAGGCCGAACATGTCGGCGCGATGCACGATCAGCGTGTTGGCGGTGGGAATGTCGAGGCCCGATTCCACGATGGTTGTGGAGAGTAGGATGTCGTACCGGCCCTCGTAGAAGGCCGTCATGACGTCTTCGAGCTGACCGGCCGCCATCTGGCCGTGGGCCACGGCGACCTTCGCCTCCGGGACCTCCCGGTCGAGGAACGTCTTTACCTCTCCGAGATCGTCGAGGCGCGGCACCACGTAGAAGGCCTGCCCGCCCCTGTAGCGCTCCCGCAGGAGGGCTTCGCGGATGAGAAGCGGATCGAACGGCGTGATGAAGGTGCGCACGGCCAGTCGGTCCACCGGCGGCGTGGTGATGAGCGAGAGTTCGCGCACGCCCGTCAGGGCGAGCTGCAGGGTGCGCGGGATCGGCGTCGCCGAGAGCGTCAGCACGTGGACCTCGGCCCGCAGTTCCTTCAGGCGCTCCTTGTGGGTCACGCCGAAATGTTGCTCCTCGTCGATGATGATGAGGCCGAGATCCTTGAACTTGATGGACTTGCCCAGAACCGCATGGGTGCCGACCACGATGTCGATGGAGCCGTCCGTCAGCCCTTCCTTGGTCTTCTTCAGCTCCCCTGACGGCACGAAGCGGGAGGCCTGCGCGATGTTGAGCGGCAGCCCGCGGAAACGGTCGCAGAAGGTCTTGTAGTGCTGGCGCGCCAGCAGCGTCGTAGGCACGACGACCGCCACCTGCTTGCCGCTCATGGCGGCCACGAAGGCGGCGCGAAGCGCCACTTCCGTCTTGCCGAAGCCCACGTCGCCGCAGACGAGGCGGTCCATGGGGCGGCCTGAGGCCATGTCGTCCAGCACCGCCTCGATGGCGTTGAGCTGGTCCTCGGTCTCCTCGTAGGGGAAGCGCGCGGCGAACTCGTCGTAGAGGCCTTCCGGCGGCACCATGCGCGGAGCGTCCTTCAGGATGCGGGCCGCGGCGATCTTCATGAGCGCCCCGGCCATCTCCCGGATGCGCTGCTTCATGCGGGCCTTGCGGGCCTGCCAGGCCCCGCCGCCGAGCTTGTCGAGCTGGACCTCCGTCTCCTCGGACCCGTAGCGGGTCAGAAGCTCGATGTTCTCCACCGGCAGGAACAGCCGGTCGCCGCCCGCGTAATGCAACTCCAGGCAATCGTGGGGCGCGCCCGCCGCCTCGATGGTCTTGAGCCCCTCGAAGCGGCCGATACCGTGATCCACGTGCACCACGAGGTCGCCGGGCGTGAGCGCGGCCACCTCCGTGAGGAAGTCCTGCGGACGTCGGGACTTGCGTTTCTGGCGCACGAGGCGGTCGCCCAGGATGTCCTGCTCGCTGATGACCGTGAGCTCGCCCGTCTCGAACCCGTGCTCCAGGGGCCAGATGCCGACCGGGATCTCGTTGCGCGGATAGGCCATCGCGTCCGAGAACCGGCCGATCGGCTTCGTCTGCCTCAGGTCGTGATCCTGCAGCACGTGGCACAGGCGCTCGCGGGAGCCGTCCGACCATGCGCCGAGGATGACGCGCCGTCCTTGAGCCTGCTGGTCGCGGATGTGGCGGATCACGGCCTCGAACACGTTGGCGTTCTCGTCCGCCCGCTCGGCGATGAAGTTCCGGCCCTGGCGTGCGCCGCAATCCACGACGATGCGGGGCGCTCCGGATTCCGGCATGGCGAAGGGCGTCAGGCGGGCGAGCGGGAGCGCGTTCGTGCGCTCCGACCATTCCTCGGGCCTGACATAGAGCTGGTCCGGGGGCAGCGGACGATAGGGCGCGACGCCCGGCTGGTTCTGCCCCACGGTGTCACGCCGCGCTTCGTAATAATCCTTCACCTGCGACAGGCGCTCGCCCGCGGCGTCGTCGGCCAGGGCGTCGAACACCACCGGGATGCCGGGGACGTAATCGAGCAGGGTGTCGAGATGGTCATGGAAGAGCGGGAGCCAGTGCTCAAGGCCGGGATAGCGCCGCCCCTCGCTGATCGCCTCGTAGAGCCGGTCGTCGCGGGTGGGCGCGCCGAAGGCGGCCACATAGGCTTGGCGGAAGCGCTTGATGCTCTCCGTGGTGAGCTGCACCTCGCTCATGGGCACGAGGTCGAGGGAGCGCAGGGTGCCGACGGTGCGCTGGCTTTCCGGATCGAAGGAGCGGATCGATTCCAGCGCGTCGCCGAAGAAGTCGAGCCGCACCGGATTCGGAAGGCCCGCCGGGTAGAGGTCGATGATGCCGCCGCGCACGGCGTATTCGCCCGTGTCGCGGACCGTGCCGGTGCGCATGAAGCCGTTGGTCTCGAGCCAGTTCACGAGCAGGGTCGTGTCCACCACGTTGCCGGGCGCCGCCGAGAAGGTTTCCTTCGCGATGCGGGCTCTGGGCGGGACGCGCTGCACGAGGGCGTTCACCGTGGTCGACAGGATGCGCGGCTTGTCCTCGGAGGTCTTGGAACGGGCGAGGCGCGCCAGGGTCGTCATGCGCTGGGCCGTGATCGCCGCGTTGGGCGAGACCCGGTCGTAGGGCTGGCAATCCCAGGCCGGGAAGGTGAGGATCTCGATCTCCGGCGCGATGAAGCCGAGGCTGTTGGCGAAGTTCTGCTGCCGCTGCCCGTCGCGGGCCACATGGACGAGGACGGCCGGTCCCTCCACGATCCCCGACAGGCCCCGCGCCAGATCCGCCACCGCGAGCGCGTCGAATCCGTCCGGAACGCTGGACAGGGTCAGGCCGTGGCCCTTCTTCAGGGCGTCGAGGGCGCGGGCGAGTGCAGACTTCATGATGGCGCGTATCGGGTCAATGGCAGGAGAACGCGGGCCCCAGGGCCCGATTCTTCGGCTACGGGATGGAAACGGAACGTCAGTTATGAATCGGCGAGGTATGGGTATGAAAGGCCTTCAACCGCCGGAACAGGGGCGTGTCGTAGTTCGAAGGGGTTTCGATCTCGCCCGTGATCCAGCCGAGCAGATCCCGGTCGGTCACCTCGATCAGCCGCTCGAATTCGGCCAGATCCTCCTCGGAGAGCTCGCCGATCTGGGCATCCGCGAAGCGTCCCATGATCAGGTCCATCTCGCGCATGCCCCGGTGCCAGGCCCGGAAAAGGATCTTCCTGCGGCGAACGTCGAGGTCGGCGCTGCTGCGTGTCGTCCCGCTCATGAAAATGCTCCGGTCAGAGAAAAGATAACGTCGCTTCGCGGCGGCTTGGCCGCTATATAACCATCTCCCTTCGACTTGACACCCGTTTGATGTCCTTGCGCCCGTCCATTCTCGATCCCCTGTTTGCCCCGGCGGCCTCCCTGCCCGGCGTCGGGCCGAAGATCGCCCCCCTGCTGGACCGCCTCCTCGGCGAGCCCGGCCGGCCTGCGCGGGCGGCCGACCTCCTGTTCCACGTGCCGAGCAGCGGCATCTCGCGGGAAATGAAAGGCTCCATCGCCGACGCGCCGGTCGGCGAGCCCGTCACCCTCTCGGTCACCGTGGTGACGCACCGCCCGCCCCCACCCGGACGCCGGGCCCCCTATCGGATCCTCGTGGAGGACGAGACCGGGGACGTCTCGCTCGTCTTCTTCAACGGCCAGAAGGCGCGGCTGGAAAAGCTCCTGCCGGTCGGCGAACGCCGTTACGTCTCCGGCAAGATCGAGCTATGGGACGGCCGCCGCCAGATGGTCCACCCGGACCGGATCCTCGACGACCGGGGAATCGAGAACCTGCCCGCCGTGGAGGCGGTCTACGGCCTCACGGAGGGACTTTCCTCGCGCATGGTCGGCAAGTTCATCGGGGCCGCCCTCGAGCGGGTGCCGAGCCTGCCCGAATGGCAGGATGCCGCCTGGCTCGGCCGGAACGCCCTGCCCGATTTCAGGACCGCCCTCTTCACCCTGCACAGGCCGGACAACGCGTCGCAGCTCTCCGAGGAAGCGCTCGCAAAATCGGCGCCCCGCCGCCGTCTCGCCTATGACGAGCTGCTCGCTTCCCAGCTCGCCCTCGCGCTCGTCCGCAGCCGCATGCGACGGCTGCCCGGCCGGGTGAACGCGGGCGACGGGCATCTCGTCGAGAAGCTCAAGAATGCCCTGCCCTTCGGCCTCACGGGCTCCCAGGCCCAGGCCATCGAGGATATCCGGCGCGATCTTGTCTCCGACAAGAAGATGCTCCGCCTCCTCCAGGGCGACGTGGGCTCGGGCAAGACCGTCGTCGGCCTGCTCACCATGGCGAGCGCCATCGAGGCGGGCCGGCAGGCGGCCATGATGGCCCCCACCGAAATCCTGGCCCGGCAGCATTACGAGCGCCTCGCCCCCATGGCCGAAGAGGCCGGGCTGACGATCGCCCTCCTGACCGGCCGCGAGAAGGGCGCCGCCCGCAAGGCGGTGCTCGCGGGCCTTGCTGACGGCAGCATCCAGATCGCGGTCGGCACGCATGCCCTGTTCCAGGAGGGCGTCGCCTTCCAGGATCTCGGCGTCGCCGTGGTGGACGAGCAGCACCGCTTCGGCGTCCACCAGCGCCTGGCGCTCGGCTCGAAGGGCGAGGCGGTCGACATTCTCGTCATGACCGCGACCCCGATCCCGCGCACGCTGGCGCTCACCTATTTCGGCGACATGGACGTGTCGGTCCTGAGCGAGAAGCCCGCGGGCCGCAAGCCCATCGCCACGAAGCTCATCGCCATCGACCGGCTCGACGAGATCGTCGGCGCCATCGGACGGGCCATCGCCAACGGCGATCAGGTCTACTGGGTCTGCCCCCTCGTCGGCGAATCCGAGACGATCGACCTCGCCGCCGCCGAGGAGCGCTACGAGACCTTGAGGAGCTTTTTCGGGGATGCTGTCGGCCTCGTTCACGGCAAGCTCGCCGGCAAGGACAAGGACGCCGCCATGGAGCGGTTCTCCCGCGGCGACACCAAGATCCTGGTCTCCACGACCGTCATCGAGGTCGGCGTCGACGTTCCCAACGCCACCATCATGGTGATCGAGCACGCGGAGCGCTTCGGCCTCGCCCAGCTTCATCAGCTGCGCGGCCGCATCGGGCGCGGCTCCAAATCCTCGACCTGCCTCCTGGTCTACAAGGGACCCCTCGGGCAGATCGCCCAGGCCCGCCTGGAAATGATGCGCCAGACGGAAGACGGGTTCCGCATCGCCGAGGAGGACCTGCGCCTGCGCGGCGAGGGCGAGGTGCTCGGCACCCGCCAGTCCGGCACGCCGGGTTTCAAGCTCGCCCGCCTGGAGACGGACGGCGATCTCCTCGCCGCCGCGCGGGACGATGCGCGCCTCATCGTCGACAGGGACCCGGATCTCGTGAGCGAGCGCGGCCAAGCCCTGCGGACCATGCTCTATCTGTTCGAACGGGATTCCGCGATCAAGCTGCTGCGGGCGGGCTAGAGCATCGGACGTGAAAAGTGGATTCCACTTTTGGGATTCCCTCCGATGCTCCCTTCATCGATGAGCGCATCGTCTGAGCGAACAACCGGAGCCACTTTTCGCTAGCGCGGCCCGCCGGGTCGCACGATGCGCTAATCGAGCCGCAATGCCATGACGCATCGCCGGGCGGGATCGTGGCCCGCCTCGGCCTCGGCCCGAAGCTTAGCAGCGTGCCCCGGCCAGGTTTCGCCGGGCTCGATCTCCACGAATCCGAGACTGGCGTAAAAGGGCCCGTTCCACGCAAGGTCGCGATAGGTCGTCAGCGTCACGGTCGAAAAGCCCGACCGCTTCGCATGAGCAACGGCCGCGCCGATCAGCCGCGCACCGAGGCCCCGGCGCTGATGCGACTGCGCGACGGACACCTCGGCGATGTAGAAATGCCCGTCCATCTCATGGGCCGCCAGGAAGCCGACGGGTTCGTCCCGCTGGAGCATCGGACCCAAAAGTGGAATCCACTTTTGGGATTGAATCCGATGCTCCCTTCTGAGACTAGCGCATCGTTCCAGCGGAAAACCGGATCCACTTTTCCGCACGGTGCGCTCGGCGGCGATCCACAGCGTCGCGTTCCGGCACAGGTCGGCCAGAACCGCGGGGTCCATCGTGTCGCCGTCCGCGAGCCAATCCAGCCCGGCGCTCCGGAAAACGGATGCCGCGGAGCGTTCGACGGGGCCGAGCCTCTGTAGGTCCGACGCGCGGGCCTGCCGGATCGACACGGAGGAATGGCTCACTCCACCGTCACCGATTTCGCCAGATTGCGCGGCTGGTCGACGTCTTTGCCCATGAAGACGGCCGTGTGATAGGCGAGCAGCTGGATCGGCACCGAATTCAGGATCGGAGCCACCACCGGATGCACGGAGGGCATCACGATGGTGGCCATCGTGTCGAGGCCGGTTTCCAGCGCCCCCTTCTCGTCGGTGATGAGGATGATGCGCCCGCCGCGCGCGGCCACCTCCTGCATGTTGGAGACGGTCTTCTCGAAGATATGGTCGTGCGGGGCGATGACGATCACCGGCATGGTCTCGTCGATCAGGGCGATGGGCCCGTGCTTCAGCTCGCCCGCCGCGTAGCCCTCGGCGTGGATATAGGAGATTTCCTTCAGCTTGAGCGCGCCTTCCATGGCGAGCGGATAGGACGTTCCGCGCCCGAGATAGAGCACGTCCTTCGCTTTCGAGAGCTCACGCGCCAGGATCTCGATCTCGTGCTCGCGCTTCATCGCCTCGCTCATCTTCCCTGGAAGGGCGATGAGCGCGTCCACCAGCTCCTTTTCCTCCTCGGCGCTCAGCGTGCCGCGGGCGCGTCCCGCCGCGATCGCGAGCGAGAGGAGAACGGTGAGCTGGCAGGTGAAGGCCTTGGTGGAGGCGACCCCCACTTCGACCCCGGCGAGGGTCTGCGCGACGACCGCGCTTTCGCGCGCCATGGTGGAGGTCGGCACGTTCACGACCGATAGCGTATGGAGCTTCTCGCCCGAGGCGTAGCGCAGGGACGCGAGCGTATCGGCCGTTTCGCCGGACTGGGAGACGAAGAGCGCGAGTTCGCCCGGCTCCAGGGGCGCCTCGCGATAGCGGAACTCCGACGCCACGTCGATCTCCACCGGGAGCCGCGCGAGCCGCTCGAACCAGTATTTCGAGATCAGGCCCGCGAGATAGGCCGTGCCGCAGGCCGAGATGGAGATCCGCTTGAGGCTTTTGAAGTCGAAGGGGAGCGCGACCGGGAGCGCGACCCGTCCGGCGGTGAAATTCACGTAATGGGCGAGCGTGCGGCCCACCACTTCCGGCTGCTCGTGGATTTCCTTGGCCATGAAATGGCGGTGATTGCCCTTGTCGGCCAGGAAGGAGCCCGCGGGAATCCTGTGGCGCGGACGCCGGACCATCGCCCCGGAGGCGTCCCGGATATCGGCCCCCGTCCGGCGCAGGATCGCCCAGTCGCCGTCATCGAGATAGGTGATGTCGTCAGTGAAGGGCGCGAGCGCCAGGGCATCGGAGCCGAGATACATCTCGCCGGCGCCATGGCCGATGGCGAGCGGCGCGCCGTGGCGCGCGCCGATCAGAAGCTCGTCCTCGCCGTTGAAGAGGAACGCCAGGGCGAAGGCCCCGCGCAGACGCGGCAGCGTGACGGCGACGGCCTCCACGGGCGGGCGGCCCTGGCGCATCTCGTAGGTCACCAGCTGCGCCACGACCTCGGTGTCGGTTTCGGTCTCGAAGCGCACGCCCTTGGCCTCGAGACCGGCCTTCAGCTCGCGAAAGTTCTCGATGATGCCGTTATGGACGACCGCCAGCCTGTCGGTCGCATGGGGATGGGCGTTGGTCTCGTTCGGCTTGCCGTGGGTGGCCCAGCGGGTATGGCCGATCCCGATGACCCCGGAGAGGGGCGCCTCGGAGAGCTTCGCCTCCAGGTTCCGGAGCTTGCCTTCCGCGCGGCGGCGGTCGAGACGGCCGTATTCCAGCGTCGCGATACCGGCGGAATCGTATCCGCGATACTCCAGCCGCTTCAGGGCTTCGACGATCTGCTCTGCGACCGGTGTATTGCCGATGATTCCAACGATTCCGCACATGCCCCAAGGCTTCCTATTCGCGAATTTAATCTAAGCTATGCTGCGCCTCTCCATACAGAGAATGCGAGGTATGCTGGAATCAACTTCGGTGACAGTTTATGACAGCTGGCGCACCGCGCGGGAAAGTGAATGCGGTTTTTCGTGTCGCGCGATGTCCCATAAGAGGGAGCACCGCCCTACTTACTTTTCGCCGCCTTGGCCTTCTCCCGGAACCGCGCGGCCCAGCCCTCCTTCACGACCTGACGGCCGCGCCCGAGAGCCAGCGCGTCCGCGGGCACGTCTTCGGTGATCACGGAGCCGGAGCCGATATAGGCCCCCTCGCCGATGGTGAGGGGCGCCACGAGCGACGAGTTCGAGCCGATGAAGGCGCCCTCGCCGATCTCGACGCGGGCCTTGGCGAAGCCGTCGTAATTGCAGGTGATCGCCCCCGCGCCGATATTCGCGCCGGCCCCGATGGTGGCGTCGCCGAGATAGGTCAGGTGGCTGACCTTCGCGCCCGCGCCGAGATTCGCGTTCTTCAGCTCGACGAAGTTGCCGACCTTCGCCTTCGGGCCGATGACGGCGCCCGGACGCAGCCGCGCGAAGGGGCCGATCCCGGCTCCGGACGCAACGCGGGCTCCTTCCAGATGGCTGAAGCTGTGGATGATCGCTCCCGCCTCGACGACGACATTGGGACCGAAGACCACGTGCGGCTCCACGACCACGTCCTGGCCGAACTCGGTGTCGTGGCTGAGGAAGACCGTCTCGGGTGCGACGAGAGTGACGCCGGCCGCCATGGCCCTGTCCCGAAGCCGATCCTGTATCATTCGCTCGGCGGCCGCGAGCTGCGCCCGGTCGTTGACGCCGTGCACCTCTTCTTCGGGCACGACCGCGATGGCGGCCCTGTACCCGGCCTCGCGGGCGATCTCGACGATGTCGGTCAGATAATACTCACCCTTGACGTTGCTGTTGCCGATCCGCTCCAGAAGCGTCAGCGCCACATCGCCCCGGATCGCCATCAGGCCGCCGTTGCAGAGCGTGATCGCCCTCTCCGCCTCCGAGGCGTCCTTGTGCTCCCGGATGGCGAGCAGGTCGTCTCCGGACGTGATGAGGCGCCCATAGCCGGCCGGGTTCCTGGCCTCGAAAGCCATCACCACGACGGCCGCGCCTTCCGCGAGCGGGGCGCGCAGCCGGGCGAAGGTCTCGGTCGTGACGAGGGGCGTATCGGCATAGGCGACGATGACGTCGTCCGGCTTCGCCGCGAGGGCATCCCTGGCGCTCAGAACCGCGTGGCCGGTGCCGAGCCGCTCGCGCTGCACGAAGATCCGCGCGTCCGGCAGGATCCCGCGCACCTCCTTCTCGACATCCTCGCGGTCCGGCCCGATCACCACGGCCGTCTGCGTGGCGCCGGCCTCCGCCAGGGTCGCCAGCACATGCCCGACGAGCGAGCGGTTCGCGACGTGGTGGAGAACTTTGGGCTTGGCGGATTTCATCCGGGTCCCCTCCCCGGCGGCCAGCACGACGGCCAGGCAGCTCCGGGCGGCGGATGTCATGGGGGAATGGCTCGATGTCATCAGGCTTCAATCCGGTAGGGGTCAGGGATGCAGCTAAACCAGAAGGGGTATTTCGGCAATCTTTTCATGGGGAACGGCCCCGAACGCGAACTGCCTCGTTTACTTCATACTCATGTTCGATGATAAATCATGAGTCTTCCTGATTGTCAGGCCGAAGAGCCAAATTCACGTAAGAGTATCACTGTGTCGGTTTCGCTGGGGGCATCACGCCCTTCTCATCCTCGGCGACGCGATGTGCTGGCCTATCTCAGCGCTTCAGTTGCCGCGTTCACGCTCGCGCCCGCGGTTCGGGCCCAGACTCCACAAGCGAATATCGCGACCATGATGGGAGACGGACAGCGCTTCGATCCGGCCGGCGTCACCGACATCGCCCGCCAGCTTTCGAAGAAGCCGTTCGTGCCCCCGCAGAACGATCTTCCGGATGTGTTCTCGAACCTGAACTACGAGCAGTACGTCGCCATCAAATCGCTCCAGCAGCCGATCTGGAGCTCGGAAGGCCGCGGCATCGCGCTGGAGCCTCTGCACCGGGGCTTCGTCTTCAACAACGCGGTCGATCTCTACATCGTCGAGGACGGGAACATCCGGCGGCTGTCCTATGATCCCGCCCAGTTCAACTTTAACGGGATCAACGTTCCCAACGACCTGAAGGATATCGGCTTTTCCGGTTTCCGCCTGATCGCGCAGCCGGCCGAGGGCAAGCCTTTCGACTTCGCGATCGTCCAGGGAGCGACCTTCTTCCGGGCCCTCGGTCGCGGCCAGAACTACGGCGTCATCGCCCGGGCCCTCACCCTCAAGCCCGCCGAAGCGAAGGGCGAGGAATTCCCGATCTTCAGGTCTTTCTGGATCGAGCGTCCGAGCGTGGGCAGCAACAGCATCACGATCCACGGCGTTCTGGATTCGGATTCGACGACCGGCGCGGTGCGGATGACCTTCCGGCCGGGCGATATGACGATCGTCGACGTGGAAACGACCCTCTTCCCCCGGGTGAACCTGGAGCATGTGGGCCTGGGCGGCATGGCCTCGACCTATTTCTACGGTCCGAACGACCGCCGGAACGCGGACGACATTCGCCCGTCCGTCTACGAATCGTCCGGCCTCCAGATGCTGAACGGCCAAGGCGAGTGGCTCTGGCGCCCCCTGCACAATCCGGAGACCCTCCAGATTTCGGCCTTCGTCGACAGCTCGCCGCGCGGATTCGGCCTGCTTCAGCGCGAGCGAAACTACGACTCTTTCCAGGACGACGACCAGCGGTTCGAGCGCCGGCCGAGCCTGTGGGTCGAACCCTTGAGCGATTGGGGCCAAGGCAGCGTCCAGCTCCTCGAAATCCCCACGGATGCCGAGATCAACGACAATATCCTGGCCTATTGGCGTCCGCGCGCCCCCATGGCGGCGAATACGGAGGTCCCGTTCGCCTATCGGCAATACTGGGGCTGGAACTCGCCCGAAAGGCCTCCGCTCGCGACCGTCATCGCGACCCGGTCCGGCCGGGGCAGTTCCGGACGGCGACGGCGCTTCACCGTCGACTTTTCCGGGGAGATGCTGGGTGACAATTGGCCGAAGGACATTAGATCAGTCCTCACCGTTGGTCCGGGCTCGTTCCAGAACCTCAAACTTTTGCCCTATCCGGAGCGGAAGACGATCCGCGTTGCATTCGAGCTTGACCCGGGCAACGAAAACGCGTGTGAGATGCGTCTCATCCTCGAAGCAGGCGGGAAACCGATAAGCGAGACATGGCTGTATCGTTGGACACCCTAAGTTCCGACCCGAACCAGAATATCGCTGCCCTCGGGCGGCCCGAATCCGTCATGCCCCCCGAAAAGCATCTGGACATGCCGACCCAGCATCTGAGACGCTGGTCGGCGGACCAGGAGCGCAAGCCCGTGCGGCGGAATTCGAAGCTCGGAACCTGGCTCGCGCGTCTTTTCGTGTTCGGCGGCGGCCTTCTGGTGACCGCCTACGGCACCTATGAAATGTACCAGGTGGTGTCGGTGAGCCGCACGACCGCACTCCAGTGGGTGCTGGTTGCCCTGTTCACGATCAACTTCTCTTGGATCGCGGTGGCCTTCACCAGCGCCCTCCTCGGGTTCGTCGCTCTTCTCCGGCAGCGGAGGCCCGCGGCGTTGCCGGCCTCGCTGAAGGCGCGCACCGCCATCGTCATGCCCGTCTACAACGAGCAGACGGCAAGAACCTACGCGGCCCTCGAGGCGATCTACGAATCCGTCGAGGCGACCGGCCTTGGCGATGCGTTCGATTATTTCATTCTCTCGGATACGACGAATCCGGACGCATGGGTCGCCGAGGAACGCGCCTTCCTGGCTCTCAGGGAGCGGCTCGGCCCGAAGGCGCGGTTCTATTACCGCCACCGGGCGAAGAACCATCACCGCAAGGCCGGCAACATCGCCGATTTCGTCTCCCGCTGGGGCGGCCATTACGAGCACATGCTCGTGCTGGACGCCGACAGCCTCATGATGGGCGACTGCGTCGTGCGCCTCGCGGCCGCGATGGAGGCCGATCCGGATGCGGGCATCATCCAATCGCTGCCCCTCATCATCAACCGCAACACCCTCTTCGCGCGCCTTCAGCAATATGCCGCCCGCGTCACCGGCCCGGTGATCGCCATGGGCTTGTCGGTTTGGATGGGCCGGGACGGCAATTACTGGGGCCATAACGCGATCATCCGGACGAAGGCCTTCGCGGCCCATGCCGGCCTGCCCGACCTGCGCGGCAAGCCGCCCTTCGGCGGCCACATCCTGAGCCACGACTTCGTGGAAGCGGCCCTTCTGCGCCGTGCCGGGTGGGACGTCTACATGCTGCCTGATCTCGAGGGGTCCTACGAGGAGAGCCCGCCCTCCCTCATCGATCTCTCGGCCCGCGACCGGCGCTGGTGCCAGGGCAATCTGCAGCATATGCGCGTGGTCACCGCCAAGGGCCTGAAGCTTCCGACAAGGCAGCACTTCGCTACGGGCATCATGTCCTATCTGGCGTCGCCCTTCTGGCTGTTCCAGCTGATCGTCGGTATCGCGCTCGTGCTGCAGACCACGTATATCCGGCCCGAGTATTTCTCCCGCGATTTCCGTCTCTATCCGATCTGGCCCCGGTTCGATCCCGAACGAGCCCTGGCCCTGTTCGCGCTGACGATGGGGATCTTGCTGGCCCCGAAAATCTTCGGCTTGATCCTGATGCTGATCCGGAGCAAGGATCGCCGCGCCTCGGGCGGCGGCCTCCGCCTGGTCGTCTCGTCGCTGATCGAGATCATCCTGTCGGCGCTTCTCGCGCCGATCCTGATGCTCATCCAATCTGGATCGGTATTCCAGATCCTGCTGGGCCGCGACACTGGCTGGCAGCCGCAGCGCCGCGACGACGGATCGATCCCGTTCGGGGATATCGTCCGCCGCCATCGAGCCCATACGGTGCTGGGCGCGCTCGCGGGCGTCTCGGCCTTCATGATCGCCACGTCGCTCTTTCTCTGGATGTCGCCGACCATCATCGGCCTTCTGCTGGCGATTCCCCTGTCATGGCTCAGCGGCCAGCTCGGCGCGGGGCTCGCCCTCAAGAGGCTCGGTCTCCTCCTGACTCCGGAGGAGCACCAGCCGCCCTCCATCGCGGTCCGGGCCAACGAACTGCAGGTGCGCAACGCGACCCTCGGCTTCGACGACGAGGACAGCCTCAAGGCGATCTATGCCGATGCCGCCCTGAGGGACCGGCATATCGAGATGCTGCCGCCCGCGGCGACCCGCAAGCGCGGGATCATCGAGACGGAACGCGCCCTGGCGGAGGCCAAGCTCGCCGATGCGGAGACGATCGAGGATGCCGTCAAATGGCTGCATCCCAAGGAGCGCATGGTCGTGCTGCACGATCGCGGCCTGCTCAACATGCTCGTGCGCCTGAAGGACAAGCCGACGGAGGCTCAGGCGGCCGAGTAGCCATTCTCTCGCGTCCCGGACGCAAAGGCTGCCTCGCTTTCACGTCCGATACCCTGGGCCGGGGCTCACGCCCTGGCCTTGATCCCGCGGGTGAGAAAATCCTTCTCCGCATCCCCCGCGACCTCGCTGAGGATCCAGTCCCGAAACGCTTCGATCTTGGGCGATCGCCTGCGCCCCTTCGGATAAACGACCCAGTAGCCCCGGCCGGATTCGGCCAGAAGATCGAAGGGTTGGACAAGGCGTCCCGCAGCGAGATCGTCCGGAAAGAAGAAGGGATTGATCAGGGCGAAGCCTTGGCCGGCCATTGCGGCCATGCCCTCGAATTGCTGCACGCCGAGCGAGTTGTCGGGGCGCCGGGAGAGATCCACCTCGGGCACGCCCGCCGCGGAAAACCATTCCTTCCACCATGGGTCGCTCGGCGAGATGATCGGAAACTTCAGGATATCCGTCGGCTCTGTCAGTTCGGCGTCCCGGATCAGATCGGGACTGCAGACCGGGGTGAACCGATTAGGAACCAGGAGATGGGCCTCGAGCCCGGGCCACGTGCCCTGCCCGCTGCGGATGGCGAGATCGAACTCGCTCTGACCGAGTTCTACGACCTGCTCGCTGACGGAGATCTGCACCGCGATATGCGGGAACAGATGCTGGAAGCGACCTAATCGGGGAATGAGCCAGTTGGACGCAAAGGTGCTCAGCGTCGTGACGGTAAGAACCGACTGCACCATCTCCTCGACCCCGGCGAAGGCCGCCCGGAGCGCATCGAACGCCTCCGTCACGGCCGGAGCGAGCTGCTGCCCCTTCGTCGTGAGCGTCACCTGCCGGGGCATGCGCACGAAGAGCGGCGCGCCGACACGATCCTCCAGCATCCGGATCTGATAGCTCACGGCGGCCTGGGTCATGCCGAGCTCCTCCGCCGCCCGGGTAAAGCTCTGGTGCCGGGCCGCCGCTTCGAAGACGCGGACCGCGCTCATGGGAGGAAGTCTGGAGACCGGTTTCGGCATCTGTGATCCATAAGGCTGCCTTATGCCAGCCCCTTGCGTTTCATTTTGTCAAGGCTCGCGAACAGGAGCATCGTCTTACCGGATGAACAAGGGGCGAGAGCCCCGAACAACAGCAATGGACATCGTCATGAGGTACGAAGATGCCCGCCGCTTGCGCGGCGTCGGAAGCGTTTGGCCGCGTCTGGAGATGTGGCTGCGCTCGTTTCGCCAGGTCCGCCGTAATCCGACCGCCGACCTGCGTCATTTGTCGGATCACGACAGGCGCGATATCGGCCTGTCCGAGCCCCACCGTTACATGGACTGGGCTCGCCTGAAGGACGAGACGCGCCTCTAGAACCTTTTCCATGAACTTCGGTTCACGGAAAAGGCTCTTGTTGTTTGAGAAAGACGCCTTTTCTTCGCAAAACCGGCATCCACTTTTGCGGAAAAGGCTCTAGAGCAAATTGCATTCTGACGGGATCAGAATGCTTGCTCTTTCTCTTTGGCGAAGCATCGTTTTTCGCGAAGAAGTGGACCCGGTTTTGCGTGAAACGATGCTCGAGGCGATAGACTGACCGCATCGGATGTGGGTTCGATGTCACGTCCGATGCTGGAGGGCCTCAGGACGAAAGCCGGCTCGGCTTGAGCTGGCCGCTCTGCTCCAGCAGCGAATGGCCCGTCGCCGCGATGTGAGCCTCGATGCGTTTCAGGTCGCGCACGATGTCGAGCTGAAGCGCGCTGGTATCGCCCACGGTCCGCCCGGAGCGGATCTGCTCAAGCTGCTTCTGGGTGACGGCGCGCTCCAGGTCGCGGAAACGCTCCTTCTCCGACACGAGACGGCGGGCCGATCCGATGTCCTGGAACATCAGGACGGACGCGGCGAGCTGCAGGTGCTCCAGCAGCTTGTTGTGCATGCCGGTGATGTCGTCGAGGCTGTCCTTGGGCAGGCGCAGGTGGTTCTTGATGCGCTTGGCCGCCAGTTCCATCAGGTTCTTGTCGATGATGTCGCCGATATGCTCCAGGTTGATGGCGAAGGCCAGAATGTCGGAAAGGCGCTTGGCTTCCGTCTCGCTCAAGGCCTCGTGGTTGATCGAGCTCAGATAGCGCCGGATGGCGCTGTAGAGGCGGTCCACCACATCGTCCGTGCGGCTCACCTCGGCGACCCGGCTGATATCGTCCTCGCGAAAGAGGTCCTGCGAGCTGCGCAGCATGATCTCGACCGTGTCGGCCATGCGCAGGACCTCACGGGCCGCATTCGATAGGGCGACCGAGGGCGTGTCCAGCGCGTCCTTGTCGAGGTATTGCGGCATGCCGGGATCGGAGGCGACCAGCTTCTCGGGAAACGCCCTCATGAGCAGTTTCGCGATCCACGGCAGCGGCCCGATGAAGATCACGGCGATCGCGATGTTGAACAGGGTATGGAAGTTCGCCGCCAGGCGGGCCGGATCGGGCTCCAGCATGGTCAGATAGCCCAGAGCGACATCGATCAGCGGCAGCGCCGCCACGCAACCGATCACGCGCATGGCCAGATTGCCGAAGGGCACCCGGAACTTGGCCGGGTCGCCCCCCAGCCCCTCCAGCATCGGGTTGACCGAGCTGCCGAGATTGGCGCCGAGCACCATGACCAGCGCAGCATGCGAGTCGATGACCCCGGCGCTGGCGAGCGACATGATGAACAGCATCGCGGCGACGCTGGAATGGGCCATCCAGGCGAAGAAGCCGGACAGGAAGACCAGGATCAGCGGGTCCGGTGCGATGACCGCCAGAACGTTCTTGAGCACCTCGGAGGACTCGATCGGCCGGATCGTCTCGCTCAGGAGATGAAGGGACAGCAGCATCAGGCCGAGGCCGATGGCGACCCGCCCCAGATCCTTCAACCGGCTCGACGAACCCCGCTTGTAGCCGATATAGCCGAAGAAGATCAGCATCGGGAAGATCAGGGTGATGTCGAAGGACAGAACCTGCACGATCAGGGTCGTGCCGACATTCGCGCCCAGCATGACGGCCAGGGCGGGCACCATATCGACGGCGCCCCCCGCAGTGAAGGACGCCACCATCAGCGCGGTGGCCGTGCTGCTCTGCAGGACCGTCGTCACGCCGACGCCCGCCAGGAAGGCGCGCAGGCGGGTCCTCAGGCCGATGCCGAGGATCCACCGCAGATCGCTGCCGAAGGCGCGCTGAACCCCGCTATTGACCATGTTGATGCCCCACAGCAGCAGGGCAATCTCACCGAGAAGGTGGATCAAGACGGTGGTGGCGGACATTTATTCCTCAGCGAGCGACAGACGAGCGGTAAACCTTCTGCTTAGCCCCGTTGTCCCGGAACGACAATAAGGTTGCCGGCTAATAATGACGGGTCCGGGGAGATTTCCCGGATTTTTCGCTTGAAAGCCATGAATTTATGCCTCGCCCTGCCCTTTTGAGCGGGGGTGATCGGAATCAACGCAGCCCTGCATCGAAAGGCCTATCGGCTGAGCGCCGGCGGGCCTAAGGCTTGAACCGCCGGCCCGGAGCCTTTCCCGGGTGCGCGGGAGCCCCTGGTTCGGCCGGTCCGGGCGGCGGGTTTGGATAGTGCCATGGATTCATCGATGTATCGCGATCGTATTCGCCTCAGCACGCTCTGGGGCAAGGTGATGTCGCCGGAAGAGGCGGCCCTGCTGATCAAGGACGGCATGACCATCGGGATGAGCGGATTCACGCGCGCGGGCGATGCGAAGGCCATCCCGCTCGCTCTCGCCGAACGGGCCGCCTCGGAGCCCTTGCGCATCACCCTGATGACGGGCGCCTCTCTGGGCAACGACAACGACAAGCTTCTGACCGAGGCGGGCGTCCTGGCCCGCCGCCTGCCCTTCCAGGCCGACCCGACCCTGCGTGCGGCCATCAACGACGGCCGGGTCATGTTCATCGACCAGCATCTGTCCGAGACCGTCGAGATGCTTCGCTCGCGCCAGCTCGGCCCGATCGATTACGCCATCGTCGAGGCCTCGGCGATCACGCAGGACGGAGGACTGATCCCGACGACTTCCGTCGGCAACAGCGCGACGTTCGCCATCCTGGCCGACAAGGTCATCGTGGAGATCAATCTGGCCCAGCCGCTCGCGCTGGAGGGCCTGCACGACATCTACATCCCGACCCGCCGGCCCTTCCGCGAGCCGATCCCGGTCGTGTCGCCCGAGAGCCGCGCCGGCCTGCCCTTCATTCCGATCGACCCCGGCAAGATCGCCGCCATCGTCATCACGCAGAAATCCGACAGCGCGGCCACCATCGAGGCGCCGGATTCGGAAACCGCCGCCATCGCGGGCCATCTCATCGAGTTCTTCCAGTCGGAGGTCAGGAAGGGTCGGCTCGGAACGACCCTGGGCCCGCTTCAGGCGGGGATCGGCTCGATCGCCAACGCGGTCCTCCACGGGCTCGTCGACAGCCCCTTTCACGATCTCAAGATGTACAGCGAGGTGCTGCAGGACAGCACCTTCGAACTGTTCGATTCAGGCAAGCTTGCCTTCGCGTCGGGATCGTCCATCACGCTCGGGCCGGACGCCCACGATCGCGTGATCCCGCATATCGGCCGGTACAAGAACAGGATGGTTCTGCGCCCGCAGGAGATCAGCAACCACCCGGAGGTCATCCGCCGCCTCGGCGTCATCGGCATCAACACGGCGCTCGAATGCGACATCTACGGCAACGTGAACTCGACGCACGTCAACGGCACCCACATGATGAACGGCATCGGCGGTTCCGGCGACTTCGCCCGCAACGGCTATCTCGGCATCTTCGTCACGAAATCGCTCGCCAAGAAGGGCGCGCTCTCGCGTATCGTGCCGATGGCGACGCACGTGGACCACAACGAGCACGACGTCGACGTGCTCGCGACCGAGATCGGTCTCGCCGATCTTCGCGGACTGGCGCCGCGCGAACGCGCGGAAACGATCATCCGCAACTGCATTCATCCGAGCTATCGCGAACTGGCGGCCGATTACCTGAAGCGCGCGTCGCAACGCGGGGGCCACACGCCACATGTTCTGGAAGAGGCTTTTTCGTGGCATATGCGCGCTCGAAAGACCGGAAGCATGCTGCCGTCCTAGCGCACCGTGCGGACCCAGCGGGCCGCGCTAGCGAAAAGTGGACCCGGTTTTCCGCCAGAACGATGCGCTGTTTCCAAGAAGGGAGCATCGGATCGATCCCCAAAGTGGATTCCACTTTTCACGTCCGATGCTCAAGGTGCCCGACAGGCCATCCGAGCCTGACTTATTCACATTCTTTGGGCTCTGATTCACGCTCTCGCCACAGACTCGCCACACGAGCCGATTTGGCTACTCCCCAAGCATGCCTTGTATCAACTTAAGGAACTCTGCTCTTTTCCATATGCAACAGATACGCATGTGAACCTGTAATGCCAAGTTCGGGAATGAGCCGATGCAAATAGGCAGTACGTCACCTATCGGGATCCGGGGAAGCGAGATGGGTTTGGATGATCCATTTCCTATCGAGAAGTGCTCGGGGCGAGTCCGTGGTGCAGTTCTCGCAGAATTCCAGGGCCGATGTCCCACGATCAGGGAAGTCGCCAGCATCTCGGATGCGCAATGGCTGACGGTTCCCAATATCGGCCCGACCACTCTCGAGGAGATCCGCCGCTATATCGGCGAGGCTCCGGTGGAAGAGCCCCTCTCGAACTTGCCGACCATGGAAGATGGCGAGCTGCTTTCCCGGCTGAACCGCGTTCAGCGCGAACTCAGCCTCATCGCCAGCGCCATACGGACAAAGGTCGCGGCGGCCACATACAAGAGAGAGCAGCGCAAGTAAGACCACATTCCGGAATGATAAGTTGCGTTACGTTGTGTCATGTCGAATGATATACGTAATTTAGCTTAAGCATACTGTTCTGTTGTCTACTTTCCTCGGGGAGCCATCAGTAACGCCTCAATCATCGGACGCCCGATGTCCTCCTCAAATCTTCGTACCGTCGACCTCCTCGGCATGGGGAGCCTGGGGCTCCCATCACGGTTTCAGAAACACCGGCAGGAACCTTGACCTTCGACGTGAAGGTGACGGACCTGATCGCGAGCCCCAAGGATGCTCCCGACATCGCCGACTTGCGGGGCCTTTTCTTTCACGTGTCCCATGAAGCCCTCCTGTCCGGCCTGACAGTGAAGGGCCCCGACGTGACGACCTACATCGCCAAAGCCAACAAGGTGATGCAGGTCGAAAAGGACGTCACCATGGAAGGGGAAGTCGGCAAATCCGTCGGCCCGTTCGACGTCGGCGTCGCGTTCGGCACGCCGGGCACCGACAAGCCCGTTCCGATCGATCCGGGCAGCGGCACGCCCTCCCACGGGCACTCCTTGCCGATCTGATCGAGGGCAACGACGGCAAGCGCAACGGCACCCTGACCTAGAGCATCGAACGCAAAAGCGGGAACCGGTTTTGCGTGAAAAGATGCTCAAGAACGTAGAATTGCAGCATCGCACATGGGTTCGATTTCATGTCCGATGCTGTAGAAGGGTGGCCTAGGGGTCAAGATCGGCGACAACCTCTACGGCAACGACGGCAACGACACCTTCCTTTACAAGGAGGGCGACGGCGTCGATCTGCTCTGGGATTTTCAGCCGGGTCACGACGTCCCTTCGAGTGGACCCGGTTTTTCGCAAGAACGATGCGCTGTTCTATCGTGGGAGCATCGGATCGACCCCAAAAGTGGATTCCACTTTTCACGGCCGATGCTCCAGCTACCCGTCAGATCGAGAACGACAGAATCGCCCGCGTGCCCGTGTGCTGAGGGTCGAACTCGATCGCCGTTTGCAGGTTCGAGGCCATGGCGCGCACGATCTTCGTTCCCAGGCCGCTGCCCTGGACCTGGCCCGTTCCCGTCCAGCCGATGCCGTCATCCTCAACGGACAGACTGATCCGCTCGCCGGAACTCGCCAGGATCACGCGGATGTCGCCGCTGGCTCCCTCCGGATAGGCGTATTTGAATGCATTGGTGACGAGTTCCGTCACGATCACGCCGACCGACACCGCCTTGTCGGTGGGGATCGGAATGGGCTCAGCCCGGAGCGAGATCGTATGCGCGCGGCCCGCCGTCCGCATGGCGCCCTCCAATTCCTCCACTAAACCCTCCAGGTAGGTGTCCATCTCGACGAAGCGGACATCGTCGGAGGTGTAGAGGCGCCTGTGGATCTGCGCGATGGCGGTGATGCGGCTCTGGGTCTCGGCGAGGGTATCCTGCGCGATCGTGTCGCCCGCGACCGCGCGCTGCTGCATGGCGACGAGAGAGGCCACGAGCTGCAGGCTGTTGGCCACCCGGTGGTTGACCTCGCGAATGAGCATCTCCGCCCGCTCGCGCGCCTCGCGCATCTCCCGCTCGGCGGCCTCCTTGGCCCGGCGCAGCCGCGCCGCCTCGAGGGCCTGCCCGGCCGCCGAATGGAGCAGATCGAGGAAGACGCCCCCGACGTCCTTGATGACGTAATCGGACGCACCCGCCTTGAGGGCCGCCACCGCGATGCGCCCCTCATCCGCCCCGGTCACGTAGACCACCGGCGGCGGGTCGGCGAGCGTCTGGATCTCCGCCAGGACCTGGAGGCCCTCCTTGCCGGGCATGAAATGATCGAGCGCGATCACGTCGAAGGGCTCCGCCGCGAGCCGTTCGAGGCCTTCGTCGCCGCCGAGCGCGTGAGTGACCTGAAAGCCATGCCGGGAGAGCGCGCGCTCCACCAAGCGCCCGAGACCGGGATCGTCGTCGATGTAGAGAAGGCGGATAGGCGTAGTGTCGCTCACAGCGTGTCGGGAACCTGAATAACGGACAGGAAAAGGCCAAGCTGGCGAATGGCCTGGGAGAAGGACTCGTACTCGACCGGTTTGGTGATGTACACGTTGGCGCCCAGGTCGTAGCAGCGCTGCACCTCGCGCTGATCGTCCGTCGTGGTCAGAACCACGACCGGGGCCCGCTTGAGGGTGTCGTCGCTCTTCAGCTTCGCCAGGATATCGACGCCGTTCATGTCGGGCAGGTTGAGATCCAGGAGAACGAGGAACGGGCCGGAACTGCGCACGCCGTCACTGAACAGGTGCTCGAGCGCAGCCGTTCCGTTGCCGAACGTGCGGATCTCGTTGCACACACCAGCGCGCCGGATGTTCTTCTCGATCAGACGGGCGTGGCCCTCGTCATCCTCGATCATGATGATGGTGACAGGTTGCTGCTGGGGCATGTTACGCGGCCTCCGAACTCATACTGATGTATTTGGGCAGGGTGACAGTGAAAGTTGAGCCCTCACCAAGTCGCGAACGGACCGAGATGCTCCCGCCCAGCCTTCGCACAAGGGCGCGAACATGTGCAAGGCCAATTCCCTCGCCCTGCTGATCCTGCGTTCCGGAGCGCCGGAAGAGATCGAAGATCCGCTCGAAATCTCTCTCGTCGATGCCTCGGCCGTTGTCCTCGATCTCGTACCTGACCCCCGGGCCGAGATCCTGTCCCCGCACCACGATCCGGCCGGGACGCTTCGGGTCGAGATATTTCACCGCGTTGTCGATGAGGTTCCCGAATACCTGCTCCACGGCCAGGCGGTCGCTGAAGAGATCGGGGACGGTTTCGATGACCAGCTCGGCTCCCTTGTCGTGCAGCTGATGGGCAAGACTGTGATGCTGGGCTTCGAGCAGCGTGTTCATGCTGATCTGCTCAGGCGCCAGCACCCTGCGGCCCTCACGGGACAGCTTGAGAATGGCATTGATCAGCTTGTCCATCTTGACGGTCGATGACCTGATGAACCCGATCGACTCCGCGAGATCCTCCTCGATGGCGGCTCGCGCGTCCGGAGTCACCATGTTCGGGTGACTGTCGGAGACGCTCTTGTAGAACCTCTCGATGTCCGCCCGGCAATTCTCGAGCTCGCTCGTGAAGCCCATGATGTTCACGAGCGGGGACCGCAGGTCATGGCTCACGATATAGGCGAAGCGCTGGATCTCCTCGTTCGCCGCGTCGAGTTCCCCGACCCGCTCCGCCAGCATTCCGGCCAGACGACGGGTCTCCTCCTCGGACTGGATTGCGCGCTCCCGGCTCGCACGCAGCTCCTCCTGCGCCTCCTTGAGATCATGGATGTCCGTGCAGGTGCCGTACCAGCGCGTGATCCGTCCCTCGTCGCCGTAGACGGGCTGCGCACGCCCGAGCACCCAGCGATACTGGCCCGAACGGTGCCTCAGCCGGTATTCGATGTGATAGGGCTCGCCGGTCTCGAGCGAGTGAAGCCATTTCGTCCACGCGCGCTCCCTGTCGTCGGGGTGGAACATCCCCTTCCAGGCCGCGCCGTCGGTGGTGCCGACCGGCACGCCGGTATATTCGTACCAGCGTTGATTGTAGTAATCGTGGAAGCCGTCCGGCCGCGTCGCCCAAATGAGCTGATCGATGGAATTCGCGATCGCCCGGAAGCGCTCCTCGCTCTCCCGCAGAGCGTTTTCGGCCCGCCGATGGTCCGTCACGTCATGGCCCTGTACGAAGATGCCGGAGACCTTTCCGTCGCGGCCGAAGATGGGCTGGTACACGAAATCGAGAAAATGTTCCTCGCCGGCGTCCTCGGGACCTTGGCTGAGAACGATGCGCACGCCGCGACCGACGAAGGGCTCGCCCGTGCCGTAGACCCGGTTGAGAAGGTCGAGGAAGCCCTGATCCACCACTTCCGGCAAAGCCTCGCTCACCGGCTTGCCGATCAGGTCCGCGCGACCGACCACATGGCGATAGGCCGCATTGGCCATGGTGAACACGTGATCCGGGCCGCTGAGCGCCGCGATGAAGCCGGGAGCCTGCTCGAACAGTTCCTGCAGGTGCTGGCGCTCCCGCGAAAGGGCCTGGTTGACCTCCTGCACCGCCTGGGCCCGGCGGAACATATCGGTCTCGATCAGTGCCGACGGGCCCGACAGAAACACCGACGTCTGCGCGAAGGCCCGAAGATGGTGCAGTTCCGTGACGTCGACGGTGTGCTGGAGAATGGAGACCAGCTCCCCCGCGTCGTCGAACAGGGGCGAGTGCGTGGCGCTCCAGTAGCGAACCTCGAAACCTTCGCCGTCGGGCAACGGGATAGCGTATTCGATGAGCGGCAAATGATCCGTCACCTTCTCGCGGATGACCCGCTCGAACGAAGCATTGAGCTGCCTATGGCTTTCCGAGGCCGGATCGCTGGGAAAGGCTTCGAACATGCCGCGCCCGACCAGCTCTTCCCGTTTGCGCATCGTTGCGCGCAGATACGCATCGTTCATCCCCATGATGACCAGTGAGGGATCGACCAGCACATATGGGTTCGGCGAAGCGTTGAAAAGAGCCTCGAAGTTTATGGATTTCAATGCCTTAAGCCAGACGACGCCTGGCTCCCCTACAATTTCCCGCCCTTAGGGCTCTGCTTAATGTAGGACGCGTCCCGGCCGACGCCAGATCTCTCGCGGCAAAGCCTCGCCAGGACGCAACCGATCTTCGCGAGATGCGTTCCGGTCTGAATCGCGCCGGCGACGTTCCGGCATTACGCATAACGGGAGACACGGTTGGAAACGGAATACGCGTCCGTGACGGCAATCGGCACCGCGGCGAACGCGGAAGCGGAGGATTTTCCGATGCTTCAGGCGCGGCTCGGGAGAACATTCCGCTCTCTCGCTTCGCCGGACGCGCCGCGAACCGTCCTGATCGTGCCCAGCCTGAGCATGGATGCGCAGGTCCTGGCCACCATTCCCGGCGCCCACCATTACGAGGAGCGGATGCTGTGCTATCTCATGCTGCTGCGGATGCCGCGCACCCGCGTGATCTATGTGTCCAGCTATTCGATCCCGGAATCCATCATCGACTATTATCTGCATCTGCTGCCCGGCATCCCGGCGCAGCACGCGCGCAGCCGCCTGATCCTGCTTTCGTGCCACGACGGGTCTTCGGCGGCCCTGACGGCGAAGATCCTGGACAGGCCCCGCCTGCTCGAACGCCTCCGGGCGTCGATCCCCGATCCGGACGCCGCCTACATGATCTGCTTCAACGTGACGGACCATGAACGGAACCTCGCGCTCAGGCTGAACCTGCCGATCTACGGATGCGATCCGAACCTGCTGCACTGGGGCTCGAAGAGCGGCTCGCGAAAGATCTTCCGGGAGGCCGGGATCGAGAGGCCGGAGGGTTTCGAAGATCTCCGCGGCGTCGACGAGATCGCCGACGCTCTCGTCGAGCTCAGAGCGCGCAGGCCCGGCATCCGACGGGCGGTGGTCAAGCTCGAGGAGGGTTTTTCCGGAGAGGGAAACGCTCTTTTTTCCTACCAGGATGCCCCTGAGTGCTCCAGGCTGCGGACATGGGTCGAAGACCGCCTGCCCTGGCTCGCCTTCGAGGCGAAGGACATGACCTGGGAGCTGTTCGCGCAAAAGCTCTCGGTCATGGGAGGTATCGTCGAGGAATTCATCGAAGGAGATGTGAAACGCTCGCCTTCGGTCCAGTTCCGCGTCGATCCCCTGGGCCGATTGGAAGCGGTCTCCACCCACGATCAGGTTCTCGGCGGAGAAAGCGGACAGGTCTTCCTCGGATGTCTGTTTCCCGCGGACGACGCGTACCGGCTCGGGATTCAGGAAAGCGGCATGAAGGCGGCCCGTGCGCTGGCCGCCAAGGGCGTGCTCGGACGCTTCGCGATCGACTTCCTCTCCGTGAAGGACGATGACGGATGGCGCCACTACGCGATCGAAATCAACCTGCGCCGAGGCGGCACCACCCATCCTTTCCTCATGCTGGAATACCTCACCGGGGGGCAATACGATCCCGGAACCGGGACATTTCTGACCCCGTCCGGGCAGACGCGCTGCTACTACGCCTCGGACAACGTGCAATCGGATGCCTATCGCGGGCTTCTGCCGGCCGATCTCATCGACATCGCCGCCATGAACGGCCTCCATTTCGACGGAGCGTGCCAGCAGGGCGTGATGTTTCACCTGATCGGCGCCCTCTCCGAATTCGGCAAGCTCGGCGTGCTCTGCATCGCGCGGACGCACGAGCAGGCCGAGGAATTCCATCGCCGTACGACCGAGGTGCTCGACCGGGAATGCCGCCCCGCCTGAGGCTCACTCCTCGTATTCGATCCGGATCTTGGCGGCGGCCTCGCGGGCGCGCGCCCTCGCCTCCTCGACCGTGCTCGCGGAGGCCAGTGCCACCGCCATGCGGCGATACGGCCGCGTCGTCGGCTTTCCGAAAATGCGGGCCTCGACTTCGCTCTCGTCGGAACCCAGGGCCAGCGCATCTCCCAGGCCCTCGATGGAGAAGCGCTCCGCGTCCCGATCCGCCAGGACCACGGCTGAGGCGGTGGGACCTCTCAAGCGGATGTTCGGGATCGGCAGGCCGAGGACGGCGCGGGCATGGAGATCGAACTCGGAGAGATTCTGGGACAGCAACGTCACCAATCCCGTATCGTGCGGGCGGGGCGACAATTCGGAGAAGACCACCTCGTCCCGGGTGACGAAGAACTCCACCCCGAAAACGCCGTAACCACCCAGGTTGTCGACGACCTTGCGGGCCATGTCCTGGGCTTCGGCCAGCAACCTGTCCGTCATCGGCGTCGGCTGCCAGGACTCCTGATAATCTCCGCGCTCCTGCCGATGCCCGATGGGCGCGCAATAGGACACGCCCTCCCGGGCGCGGACCGTCAGGAGAGTAATCTCATACTCGAACGCCACGAATTCCTCGACGATGACCTTCCTGCGGTCACCCCGCATGTTCGCGACGGCATAATCCCAGGCCTGTTCGAGCTGATCGGCGGACCGCACCGTGCTCTGGCCCTTGCCGGAGGACGACATGACCGGCTTGATCACGCAGGGCAGCCCGGTGTGGTCCACGGCCGCCTTCACCTCGTCCAGGCTCTCCGCATAACGATACCTGGACGTGCGCAGACCGAGTTCGGTCGCGGCAAGCTCGCGGATGCGGTCACGGTTCATGGTGAGCGATGCCGCACGGGCGGAGGGCACGACCGTAAAGCCCTTGTCCTCGAATTCCTGGAGCACCTCGGTGCGGATCGCCTCGATCTCCGGGACGATGAAGTCCGGGCTGTGCTTCTCGATGGCGCGCCTCAGGGCGTCCGCATCGAGCATCGGGAAAACCTCGGCCTCGTCGGCGACCTGCATGGCCGGAGCATGGGCATAGGAATCGCAGGCGACCACATGGCAACCGTAGCGCTTGACCGAAATCACGAACTCCTTGCCGAGCTCGCCCGATCCGAGAAGGAGAATTTTGGCTTTTCCCACTATCGTGACCTTTCCTCTGCTCCGGCACGAAACACCGGCCGTCGCACTGCGTTCTGTGGAAGCATGATTTTGCGCCTCTTTCCAGCAGGGTCGCGCCGACTTGCCACGAAGCCTGCGTCAGGCGCATCCCTGCCGTCACGCCTGCGCATTGTGCGAACGCCGGATCCATACGCTAAGGGGAGCCCAGGAGAAGCGGAATGCTTGGAACGAAGAAAACACCGAACCGCTATGGCCGGCGGGTCACTCGCATCGAACCCCCGTCCCTTGAGGAGGCGATCGCCGCCGCCCAGGGCCTGACGGACAACCTCGACTGGCAGGTCGAAATCGCCTCCCAGCTCATGGGCATGGCGGAGGACGAGGTCAGGCCCGTGGCCCAGAAGCTCGCGGCGCAGCCGCGCCAGCTGGAGCGCTCCGCCCTCGCCGACCGGATCCTGGATCGCCGCGAAGGCGCCAAGGTCATCGTGGTGGAGCGGCGGCGTCCCCGCTTGGCGGCGCGCTAAAACTCTCATACCGATCCGTCCCATGGTATCAGGGGCTGCGCGGACGCAGTCCCGTCTCTTGAAGCATTTCCGATATGGTCAAAGGCATCGTCCTTGCTTTCCTTGCCTTTGCCGTCTTCGCCTGGGGCGACGCGGTTGTGAAGGCCATCGGCCACGGCCTCGATCCGTTCGAGGTGACGTTTTTCGGCTACCTGATCCCCCTGCTGCTCTCCCCGGCCTTCATGAAACCGGGCGACAGGCTCGGCGATCTCGTGCGCTGGAAGCGGCCGTGGCTGATGGGCCTGCGGGTGTTTTTCATATCGGTGACGACGCCCCTGAGCGTGATGGCGTTCACGAGGCTTCCCTTCGCGGAAGCCTTCGCCCTTCTGTTCCTGATGCCGAGCCTCGTGACGGTCCTGTCCATCTTCATCCTGAAGGAGACGGTCAGGTGGCGGCGCGGCCTTGCGGTCTGCGCGGCGTTCATCGGCGTGCTCGTGATCGTCCGCCCCGGCTTTCGGGAAATCCTCCCCGGGCACCTGATCGCGATTGCGGCCGCGCTCTGCTCGGCGGGCGGCGTGATCATGGGGCGAATGATCGGCACGACGGAAAAGCGCTACACCCTGATCGGAAGCGTGTTTCTCGGGACTGCGGCGATCGCCGGGGTCCTGATGATCCCGGGCTTCGCATGGCCGACCTTGCCCCAATGGGTTCTGCTGCTCGCTTTCGCGGCCACGGCCTTCGTGGCTCAGGCCCTCTTCGTCGTCGCGACCACCTATGCGCCGGCGGACCGGCTCGGTGCGGCGCAGTACAGCCAGATCCTCTGGGCCCTCCTCATCGGAGCCCTCTTCTTCGATGAATGGCCCGACTCCCTGGCCCTCGTCGGCATCGCCATCGTGGTCGGCGCAGGGTTGTTCATCTTCGCGCGGGAACAGACCCTCAAGAACGCCCCTCCCGCAAAGGCAGGTTCGGAAATACCGCAGGAGCCCGCCGCAGCAACAGAACCGACGGCACGTTAGAGCATCGAGCGCAAAAGCGGGGACCGGCTTTGCGTGAAAGGATGCTCGAAAACAGAGACCTACTGCATCGGATGTGGGTTCGATTTCGTGTCCGATGCTGGATGGTCTTCGCCCGGTCGGGTGGCTTCGGTTCCCCCATCGCAGGGGCGACGCGCGTGTCTAGGCAAGGGAGACTGCCCCGGACGACCGCGTGGCCGCCCGCGTGCGAATGGCGCCCCCTGCAGGGCTCGAACCTGCGACCTACTGCTTAGAAGGGAGGCGACCTCCTGCATGTAAGGCAGTGTCTCACGGTACTTTTGCCTTTGGCTGGTAAACGTTTGGATGCTGGCTTGGGACAACCGGGTAGCGACCCGACGCGAGTCCTGAGTTTCGCGAACATGTTCTCGACCTCGTGGAGCTGGCGAAAGAGCACCCTGTCGTAAGCTATGAGGGTTTTCCGGTTCTTGGGCGGCGAAATACCGGGTGCGATGTCCCTGTCGGCAAAAGCTTCTTGGAAGAGCTTCTTGGAAGCTTCCCGGAACCAGTTTCGGTCATAGCAACGATCCGCAATCAGCGTTGAGCCAGGTGGCAGGGCATCGAGAATGTGCCGTCCGCCGCCATAGTCACTGATTTGCCCCTAGAGCATCGTGCGAAGAAGTGGGAACCGATTCTTCGCGAAAAACGATGCTTCGCCAAAGAGAAAGAGCAAGCATTCTGATCCCGTCAGAATGCTTGCTCTAGGACAGCATCAGGACGATCGGCGAGAACTCCCTGATGTCGCCGCCTGCGGAGAAGGCTCGTTCGTCGGCCCCCGTCACGATCACGGCGCCAATGTTCCCGTCGGCCTCCAAGGTATCCAGAACCGCAAGGAGAGTGTCCGCCATACCATAGTTGACCGCATTCAGCTTTTCGGGGCGGTTGAGTGTGAGGGTGGCAATTCCTTCCGAGATTTCGCAAAGAACTGGGCTCGACATGCAAGGCTCCTGTTTGAGGTTCAGAGTGCCTCCCGTGTCGAGCGCCCGTCGCGGAGTGACAAACGAATAGGTCGACGTTTCAGACGAGAGAATTTCAGTCGAGCGCCGATCCTTGTCTGGATGCCCTGCTTTCCTTACGTTTAGGATCTGCGCCGGATCGCTGCCATCGCGCTCCTCTGTAAAGAACGGGTCTTTGAGAAGCATCAGATGGCACCGCACAGACTGCACGTGAGAAATCGACGTTCCCAAAGGCCCAATCGTCTGAGAATGTCAGGATCGGGTCAACCTGAGCCCTCAAGCGAGCTCCCGTGAAGGTCGCTTCGCAGTTCCATTGCGGAAATACGGCTAAGGTCAGCCCCGCGCCATGGGCTGACCATAAGGTTCGCTATTTCGAACAATGTGCGGCCGACAAAATTGGTAAAGCGATCGTCAGTCTGCGGGTGAAGGCCGGTCAGCAGCCCTCTCCAAAGTCCTCAACGCTTCAAGAGTCTTCGCCGCGGACTCGTCCCCAAGGCTCTCTTTAAGCCGTTCGAAGGCCGTATTCCAGATTGGCAGAGCCTGGTCCAGCACTCGGTCGCCGTCCGGCGTCGTTCTGAGGCGCTTCCCGGCGCGGCCCCGCGTCGCGTCCTCATGCACCAAGCCACGGGCGCGCAGCACGGCGATGTTGCGCACTAGGGTTGAGGCATCGGTCGCCAGCAGCTCGGCGAGCGATGCGACAGATGTGCCTGGGTTCAACCGGATCGTCACCAGCAGGGAGAACTGCGTCCCCTGCAAACCGACCGCCTTGAAAGCATCGTTGAAGTAGCGGCTCAAGATACGGGCCGTCCGGAGTGCTTGGTAGCCAAGGCACTCGTTCATCGCTCGCAGCGCTAAAGTTTCAGTATCCATGGTTTGTCTTCCGCAACGAATCCTGTATATGCAGCATTAGCTGCCATCAAGATGGAATATACCGCAATGCGCATCGTCGTAACTGGAATGGGCATCGTCTCGCCCCTTGGCTGTGGAACCGAGATCGTCTGGAAGCGACTGGTTGTAGGCCAGTCAGGGATACGACGCCTTCCCGACGAGGTCGTCTCCGACGTGCCCAACAAGGTGGCCGGTATGGTGCCGTCGATCAACGAAGACCCGGAAGGTGGCTTTGATCCTGACCGTACCATCACAAGCCGCGACCAGAAGCGGATGGACCGCTTCATCCAGTTCGCCGTTACCGCGAGCGACGAGGCCCTCGCACAGGCAGGATGGAAACCCGAAACAGAAGAGCAACAGGAACGGACCGCGACTGTCATTGCCTCCGGCATCGGTGGCTTTCAAACCATCATCCATGCCGCGCGGACGACGGAGACACAAGGCGTTCGCCGCCTGTCGCCCTTTACCGTGCCCTCCTTCCTGGCCAACCTTGCCGCCGGCCAGGTCTCGATCCGGCATCACTTCAAGGGCCCGCTGGGAGCCCCCGTGACAGCCTGCGCTGCGAGCGTCCAGGCAATCGGGGATGCTGCGAGGCTGATCCGTGCCGGCGAAGCGGACGTCGTCCTGGCCGGCGGATCGGAGGCGTGCATCGATCGCGTGAGCCTGGGCAGCTTCGCAGCCGCGAGAGCTTTGTCCACCAGCTTCAACGACAATCCGACGGCCGCATCACGCCCCTTCGACAGCGACCGTGATGGCTTCGTCATGGGTGAAGGAGCCGCATCCCTGGTGCTTGAAAGCCGGGACCATGCCATGGCCCGCGGAGCCACCATCCTGGCCGAATTGGTCGGGTACGGCACGAGTTCCGATGCCCACCACATCACGGCGGCTCCGGAGGATGGGGCGGGAGCACAACGGGCGATGCGCACGGCACTCGCGCAGGCTCAACTCAGCCCCGATCAGGTGGGCCATCTCAACGCCCATGCCACATCGACGCCGGTCGGAGATGCGGGTGAACTCGCGGCCATGAAGGCGGTGTTCGGCAACGGACGCGGTCCGGCTATCACGTCCACCAAATCCGCAACGGGTCACTTGCTCGGAGCCGCAGGCGCAGTGGAAGCAGTCTTCACGATCCAGGCGCTTCGCACCGGAATGCTGCCGCCAACCCTGAACCTTTATAATCCTGATCCCGCGGCCGAAGGGCTCGATCTCGTGGCGCAGGCCAGCCGGGCGCAACGGGTGCGCTACGCCATGTCCAACGGGTTCGGATTTGGAGGAGTGAACGCCTCCGTGGTCTTCGCTGTTTAAGGGGAAGGCCCGCGCACGAGCATCGGAAAGAAGTTGTCCGTGGCATAAGCGATCCGGTTGTCGCGACCGGGAAATGCGACGTGCGCGAACTGAAGCACAATGCCACTCGCCTCGTGCCTCAAAGAGTTCGCAGGCCCCTCCGACATTGTTGCTTTGGGTCGGCTCGTTGTCCTGTCGCCAGAATTGCAGCACATTCCCTGAAAGGCGTGAACCTCCTGTCGGAGCATACTGAGCACGTCTTTCGTTCTTGCCCTCTGGAACCTTGCCCTCTGGAATGTTGCCTCAGGGTCAGGAAGCGAGGTTCCCTGCGCTTTCGGAACGTCCGGTTCGACGCGGATCGCTGCCTTCGAGCTTAGGTCTCAGGCGTGCCAGGAGCAGCTCCTCCCAATGTTGCGCGGGCGTTTCCAGCGGTCGCGTATTCGAGGGCTGTGGCTTTGCACAGCCCTCCGTGGCACCACCTGCTGCAATCAGCAGGGTCACGGAAGCCTCACCGTGTTTCGAAGCGCCAGATGAAGTTGCCCTTGAGGGCGTGCTCTTGTGCGCGTGAGCCGACCTGCCCCTGATAGGCCACACCCAGGCTCATGGCAGGCGTAGCCTGCCAGTCGAGCCCGGCTTCCGCCACGAGCGCATTCCGATCCACCGGCGTGCCCGCGACCGTAAACGGCGAGGCTCCCCCGGCAAACGCCATCAGCGCACGAGGGTTCACGTCGCCGTAGGCATGCTGCCAGCCGAGCAAACCACGGGCCACCAGCGGCACCGTTTCACTCAGGCGCGCTTCAACCCGCACGCCGAGCGTGGTGGTGGCCAGATCCTGATCCTGAGCGTACCCGGTGAGCACTGCCGCCCCGCCGTCTTCCTGAAAGCCGCCAGTATGCAACCGCATCACCGAGACACCCACGAACGGCTCCAGTTGCACGGAATCCAGATCAAAGCGGTAGCCCAGTTCCCCAAAGGCCTGCGCCGTCCAGCCATCGTACGAGGCGCTGACCTGCTCGCTGAAGCCGGGGAATTGCACCCGGCGATGGGTGTCGATATCGTGCACCGCATAGGACGTGCCCAGGCGAAGGTTGAGACCGCCCCACGAGGCCGAGCCGTAGACGGCACCGAACACCGTCTCGGTGGAGCCCGATGAGAGGCGGCCGTCCACATCGAAGGTGGTGCGGGTGAAGCCCCCGGCAATGCCGAACCGATAGCTCTGATCGAGGGCGGCTTCGCCCCCGAGGATGAAGCCGCCAGTGGAGGCGTCGAGCCCGGCCGTACCGGCTGAGCCGTCGACCTTGCCCCAGGAGCCGAAGCCCTCGCCCCACAGGGCGAAGCGGCCAGGATCGAACGCAGCGACCGGCACCTCCGTCGGCTGGGGCGCAGCACCAGGCCTGTCGGCGGCATAAGTGGCCGCGTAGGTGCCTTCAGCCAAGCGGGAGGCGGCGGGAGCGGCGCGCAGGCGGCTGGTCAAGGCGCTCTGTACCTGGCCAGCCCCCGCAAGTACCGTTATTGCGGCCGACGCATGCGCTTCGCCGGAGAGAGCGTCGAAAGCCTGCCGTGCCCCGGACACACTCTGGCCGATCACGGCGTTGAACAGGGAGTTGCGGGCGCCAAGGGCTTCGACCGCATCGGCCACCGCATACTGATTGCCGGTCACTGCCACGGAGTTGAACTTCACCGGCTGGGGAGTGGGCGTTTCCGGGGTCGGCGGCTGCGGTTCGGTTTTGCGCGTGAGCGTCAGGCTGACCTCGTTCGCGTCATAGACAAGACTTGGGGCCAGGAACGCGAAGTTGGACCTCACATCGGCGAAGGTGCCGGCAAGCCCGACATCGGCCGTGAGGATGGTGTAGGTGGTGGAGGGCCGATAGGTGCCGCTCTCTGCCAGCACCTGCACCGTGCCGCCGCTCAGAGTAGCGGTGCCGGTGGCGGCGATCCTGTTCGCCTGCCCGGCCCGATTGACCTCGGCCTGATAGACGGAACCCGCCTGGAAGACGACGTCGCCTGCCACCTTCAGCGTGCCGATCGCACGGCCCGGAGCCACCGTGCCGCCGGACCGGACCGTCAGGCCGCCGATCTCGCCGGAGCCGGCAAGTGCCGCGCCCGAAGCCACTGTCACGGCGGAGGTCAGCGAACCCTCGACGGTGAGCTGCCCCGCCTGCACGAGGGTCGGACCCGTATAAGTGTTCCGGCCGGTCAGCGTGAGGGTGCCGGGTCCTGCTTGGATGAGGCCGCCAGCGCCGCTCAGCACCGACCCGACGGCGATGCTGTGGCCGTCCGGGTTGAAGACGGCGCCGCGGTTTCCGAGGGCGATATCGCCAACCTCGAAGCCGGACAGAAAATCGGCCTGGTCGGCACTGGCTTGCAAAACACCGCCATCGAGCAGAAGGCTGGCGCGGCCTGCCCCCTTGATCATCTGGCCGGTCACCAAGGTGCCGCGGGCCCCCACGGTGCCTGTGAGCGCCAGAGTGGCGAGACCCGTGCCGCCATACGCGAGGACCGTAGTTCCCGCGGTGACCCGGCCGCCGTTCTCGACAGTGAGCAAGCCGGTCCCTCCCTTAGCGACGATCAGTTCACCGGAATTGTCCCAGGTAGAGCCGGGACCTGTCACGATGACCGTGCCGGACGAGCCGGGGTTGAGGCCGATAATGCTGTCGGGACTGCCGACCCAGCCGCTGTTCGCAACCGTGAGTGTACCCGAGCCGGATACTCCGATCCTGAGAGCGGAGGTGTTGTTCCATTCCGAGCCTGCCCCGCTGACCGTCACCGTCCCGGACGAGCCAGGCAATGTCCCGATGTAGCCCTCGGCGTCACCGACACGACCGCCTTTCGCGATGCTCAGAGCACCATTTCCGGTGCCGGAATAGCCGATATGGAGCGAGTTATTATTGTTCCATTGAGAGCCGGTTCCACGCACTGTGACCGTGCCGGACGAATTTGACCCGGAGGCGATGGAGCCACTAGCGCTGCTGACCCGGCCGCCATCCTCGATATTCAAGGTGCCGGTGCTGGCTGTACCGATGGTAAGAGAGTCGCTGTTGCTCCACATGGAGCCGGAGCCGCTGACCGTTACCCTGCCGGACGAGCCGGGCGCAAGACCAATTTGGCCGGAGGTGCTGCTGACGCTGCCGCCATTGTCGATGTGCAATGTGCCAGAGCCGAGCTGGCCAACGGAGAGACCATCACTATTGCTCCAGGTGGAGCCAGCCCCGCGGACCGTCACTGTCCCCGATGAACCCGCCAGAGTGCCGATGCGCGCACCGGGACTTCTGACGGTGCCACCCTTCTCAATGAGAAGTGTGCCAGTGCCTTCGAAGCCAATGTCGAGGGACTCGCTGCTGTCCCACGATGAGCCGGGACCGCTGACCGTCACCATGCCGGACGAGCCGGCCTCATAACCAATCGTGCTCTCCGTGCTGCTGACGGCGCCGCCGTTCGCGATGGTCAGCGTGCCGTCACCGCCGTGAGAGCCGAGTGTCACGGCCGCGGCCTTGAGAGAGCCGCCATTCTGAACGGTCACTTCGCCGGTGCCGGAATAACCGACATAGAACTCGCCGCCGATGTCCCAGACGGAGCCGGCACCATCCACCGTCGCGGTGCCGGACGCGCCGGAATAGGAGCCCAGAGTCACCTCATCGGCATTGGTAACGCGGCCCCCCTTCTCGATCGTCATCGTGCCATTGCCTTCCTCGCCGATCACGAGGATGGGAGCACTCCAGGCGGAGCCGGCGCCGCTCACCGTGACCCAACCCTCCGAACCCAAGCCTTTGCCTATGAAGGCAGCCTGGCCGCTGGTGCTCTGACCGCCGTTCTCGATGGTGAGCGTGCCCCTGCCATCAAGTCCGACGGCGACGACCATGTTGTTCCAGATGGAGTCGCGATCACGGACGGTCACCGTGCCATTCGAGCCGGCATGTTCGCCAATGGCGCCGGCAGCACTGCTGACGATACCGCCGTTCTCGATGGAGAGGATGCCCGCGCCAAAGCGACCGACGCTGATGATGGCGCTACTGTCCCATGTCGAACCGGAACCACTCACCACTGCTGTTCCGGTCGAACCGGACATGAAGCCGATCACACTCTCACCGCTGCTGACGTGGCCACCGTCTTGGACGGTCAGTGTGCCGGTACCGGAAACGCCAATGTTGAGAAGGCCCGTATTGTCCCATCTGGAACCGGAGCCGCTCACCGACACCACACCCGTGGCGTCGGATCCATAGCCGAGCCAACCTTCACCGCTGCTGACGTGACCGCCATTCTCGATCGTCAGAGTGCCGGTGCCTTCATAGCCGACATCGATCTTGCCGGAATTATCCCATGTCGAACCGGGCCCGCTGACGGTGATTGTGCCATCCACATCGGCATAGCCGATAACAGCCGAGACGCTGCTGATATGGCCACCCTCTTCAACGAGAAGCGTGCCATTACCTTTGAAACCGATCCCCAGGAAATCGGCATTGCTCCATGTGGATCCAGAGCCGCTTACCGTGACTGAGCCTGTCGAGCCAGTGTTTTGACCGACCCAGCTCTTGGTGCTGTTGACGACACCGCCATTCTGAATTGTGAGCACACCGCTGCCGGCCTCGCCGACTTGGAGGTCACTGGTGTCCCAGGTGGATCCGGCACCCGTCACAGTCACCGTACCGCTTGAGCCATTTCCAGCGCCAAGAATGCCTGCGCCGCTGCTGACCCGGCCTTCGTTGTCGATGGTGAGCATCCCGGTGCCAGCGACACCAACAGTGAGGCCGCCTGGGGTGTCCCATGTGGAGCCGGAGCCACTAACCGTGGCGGTGCCTGTCGAGCCGGCTCCGAAGCCGAGAAGTCCGGAGGTGCTGCTGACGGTGCCGCCGTTCTCGATCACGAGCCCTCCGGTGCCGAAAAGCCCAACCAACACGTCAGAGCCGATATTCCAATGCAAGGGGCGGTTACCGGGAACAGTGATGGTCTGGCCATTGTCGATGACCTCAGCAGCGCGCGGGCTGGCGGGCGCCAGCAGAGTGAGGATCGACACCGAGGCCAGAAGGGGAGCCTTATGCCGTCCTCTCAGTAACGGACAGGCTGAACCCGCATCGTTGACGTCCCGTATCCGCACTTTCTCGGCGCGTTCCTGGTTCGCTTGCTGCCTCATGGCTGTGCCCCCGTCGATGCTGAGAATGAATTTTTCGTTGGTGATGTGGCCCGCCTGAGCAGGGTCACGTTAGGTCTGCGATCCTATTCCAACATTTTTGTTAACATTGCAAGGTGGATCAAACCGCAACATTCCGGTACACACGACTCTCTCGGTTCGAGTGCAAAGTGTCCGTGCCAGTGCCCACCACGCAAGATATGCTTCAGCCAACCGCCTCCTCCCGTCTTCGGGGCTCGTCACCGGAGGTGGACCGGGTCATGGAGTACGTCCGGGCCGGCATCGCCCAGGGGCGGTTCTCCCCGGGCCAGAAACTGGTTGAGATCGACATCTGCACCGTCCTGGATCTGAAGCGCGGCCCGGTCCGCGAAGGGTTGCGCATGCTCGCTGGCCAAGGCGTGCTCGACCTGATCCCGAACCGCGGCGCTTGGGTGCGCAAGCTCGACCGGAAGGATCTCGCCGACATGGTCCAGACCCTGGCCAGCCTCAATGCCGGAGCGCTCTTCCAGGCACTACGCAAAAACGAGTCGGCACGCCTGAAGGCAGTGCTCGATCCGATCGTCGCCGAGATGCGGCTGGCGCAGGCGGCACGCTCCTATCCGGCGCTGATGCGGGAGATCGCCTGCTACCACAGGGCTGTCATCGCTCTCTCCGGCAATCGTTATCTGACGTATCTACTCGAGGCGCTGCACGTCTACCACTACCACCGCTCGATGGCTCTCGAACTGACGGTCGAGAACTGGCCGCTGTATGTCGGCACGTACGAACGCGCTCATGAGGCGGTGATCCGCAAGGACTTTGCCACAGCCGCAACCATCTTCGAAGAGCATGCTGAGCGCTTGCAAGCGGTGCTGGGCCAGGACACCACCCCGGCCATATTCCGCTGAACCGGGCTCGGTTCTCACTGGCGCAAACGTCCGGAACGGGTCAGGAATCGAGATTCCGTGCGCATTCGGAACGTCCGGTTCGACGAGGATCGCTGCCTTTGAGCTTAGGTCTCAGGCGTGCCAATAGTGGACCTTCCTGCAACTGTACCGAAGACCGTGAATGGGGCCGACACCAGTCCGTCTGCTACCGGGAAAACCCATCTGGAAAGCGGAAATGGCCATCGTGCGAAGATCCGTTGACGGCCGTTGGTGAACGACTGTCTCGCAGCCCTTCAAACTCCCAGCAACAAGGATATTGGATCGCATCAGGTAGCGAGTCCGCATCCTGGCCGGAGCAACTATGATCTGGCGCTTCCCCTAGGCGTTCGGAGGAGTAAAGCGAGGACGACTATTGTTGAGCCGTCAAGCTGCGAGGCCTCGCAAATAACTTTGGGTAGAATTAACGGTTAGTCGACAATTCAATCTTGAGGACCGAACTCACAGCTAATATACCGCTTGCCACCGATCGGAGTTCTCCACCACAAGTAATGCATACCCGAGGCGGTTATAGTCGATTTTCTTTCCGCGAAGCCGGAATTGAATACTACCAATTCTCACAGCGCCGATGCCGCAGCCTTGGGATTCCTTTATCAAGCCCACTACGCCTTGCTCCGCCTATGAAAGGATTCGAGCGACGATGCCACGGTCATCTTGAGACCTTGGACGACGTCGTCCTGGAGAGCAACGGCCAGGTTATCCTGGAACAGCTCAAGCACTCGCTGGCTGTGAAGCCGCCGGCAATCACCTTGGCAAGCTTGAACGTGTGGAGGACGCTAAAGGCCTGGATCGAGAGGCGCATCGTGTCAGACAAGAGAGGGCGGACGCCGCGTCGAAAGGCGTGACCCCTCTTCCACACGCCCCGTGCGCGACGGCGTGCGAGGCGTTCCTGGCTATCAACGACGACCTTCAACTCGACATCCTCAAGAATGCTCGCATCATGCCGGGGCAAAGCAACATCCGGCAAATCGAGGATGAGCTTGCAAAGATGCTGACGGGTGTGCGCACAAAGGATCGGGCCCATGTCGCCGCCCGGATGGTCGAGTGGTGGAACCGAGAGATCGTACACGCCCATTGCGGGAAACGGCCCAAGGCAAGTCATCGCCACGAACTGGTGGACCTTCAGATGAACATCGTCGCCGAGGTGACGACCGACGCCTTTGTCGACTGCTATGCCAGGGAGATCCCTCCTCCCGCCTATCAGTCGCATCCGATGGTGGCGAGACAGATCGAACTCGTCGGCGGCTCGGAGGCTGCGATCGACCGTTACGACGTTCGCTTGAAGGAAGAATGGTCGGACCGTCACGTTGACATGTGTGCGCAATGCAGGGGACAGCCTGATGAACACATGGCGCTCAAGGGAAAGGAACTGCTGTCTTGGAGTCATTTCAGCGCTCCAAATGAAATCGAATCCATCGCGCCAACGGTAACCGCTCCGAGCTATGTTCGAGGGTCGTTCCAAGTGCTTTCAATCGATGGGCAAGTCGGCTGGCACCCCGACTACCGCAAGCTTTTGAGTTTCGACAAATGAGCACCGCCCACGATTTATTCGCAGAAACGAATCCGGCGTTTGGGGCGTTGCCCACCTAGGCTTCTGCCGCCGTTATCTGGAGGCGGTCGGCAAGGATCCGCACGTCGCCCTCGCCGACATCGCGGTTCCCATCGCGATGTCGGACGATCTCGATAAATCCTTCACGGAGACGTCCGCGCAAACGGGACTTTTGTTCTGGCTGAATCGCTATCTAGAAAACCGCTTGGACCTGGGGGAACGACTGGAGACCAATGTCCGGCATCCCTTGGATCGTGCAGGGGGTGCCGCTTCCAAGTGCGACGCCTCCCGTGAACCGCACCTATTTGGTCATCTTCAGGATCGCCGCCCCGGTCAATGTTGCGGCGACGGAAGCCAGCCGGGCAAGGTTCAGCCGCTCGCGGAAAAACACGAGGCCGATGACGACCGCAAAGACGATACTTGTTTCTCGCAGGGCCGAGACGAGCGGCACTGGGGCGACCGTCATGGCCCAAATCACCATCCAGGAACCGATATAGCTGGCTAGACCAGCCCCCGCCCCGACCAGACGGCTCCGGCGAGCGACGGGCACCGGCTTGTGCCGCTGCATCCACTGCACGGTGGCCACGATCAGCCCTGATGCGGCAAGGGAGAGCCAGACCACATAGCCGTGAGCACTGCCGGCGGCGCGTGCCCCGTAGCCGTCCAGAAGGGTGTAGGCGGCGATGAAGCAGCCGGTTCCGAGCGCGAAACCGACCATCCGCCGGTCGCGCAGGCCATCGGCCCCGCGCGTCAGGGAGAGGCTCGTGATCCCCAGGCCGATGAGCAGGACCGCCAACTGGCTGGCCATGCCGAGACGCTCGTCCAGGAACATGATCGACACGCCGGCCACGAGGAGCGGCGCGACGCTGCGAGCCAGGGGATAGGCATGGCTGAGGTCGCCGGCCCGGTAGGCCTGGGCGAGGAACAGCATGTAGCCCACATTGACCACGGCGCTGGCCGTGATGAACGGCCATGCCTCGGCCGCCGGGATCGACACGAACGGCAGCAGGATCAGGGACAGGACCATCTGGGTGAGCGACATGGTCTTGATCACCGACAGGCGATCCCCGTCCGCCTTGACGAAGGCGTTCCAGACCGCGTGCATCATGGCGGCGAGCAGAACGATGCCGAAAACCTCGATCGCCATCGGATTGGTCCCCCCATCGGCCCCGTTGGGGCTCGTTTCCCGCGCCCGTCAATGCACCATGGCCGAACCGTTCGGCATAGTCTCAAAAAGTCGAACGTAAGGGGCTTCGTTCCTGCCGTGATAAGGCCTCAGGTCTCGGGAATGCTCGATGCGAAATCGGCCGGGATTCGCGCTCTCAACTTGCAAACGATCTGCTGCTCCGTCTCTGATATCACGGGCGGCGGAATAAGATCGCTCCGGCTCAGGCTCTTGTGGGTCTCAGCGAAGCGGATCGCGAGAGAGGCCGCAGGGCGCCAGCCCGTGCTCATCAAGCGGCCCGGATCGGCCAAGCAGGGATAGTCTCTGAACGGAAACCAGCTTCGGGCCGGAAGGCCGGATGCCGCGGAGCCTGCACGGATCTGGCGATCCGGGACACCTGCCGCCTCCGCGAGCATCGTTGCAAGCTCCGACAGGGTGAGAACCTGCGGATCGGCCACATTGAAAGCCTCAATGCCGTGTCCTGGTCCGAACGCCAGCCCTTCGACGGCCTCGGCAAGATCGTCCTCGTGGATGAACTGCGCCTGTGTGGTGCCTTCGCCCGGCAGCAGGATCGGTGTCCCGGCGCATTGTCGCGACCAGAACCATGTCTCGCGATCCAGATTGTTGCCGGGACCGAAGATGTAGGGAGGACGAACGAAGACGACGCGGTCAAAATGATCGGCGTCGGCATAGACATCCTCCGCGTGGGACTTGTCGCGGCCATAGTCTCCCCAGACCGAAGCCCCTCCGACTGGTTCGGTTTCAGACGGCGGCCGGCGGGCCTTGTTCGCGTACACGGCCGCACTCGAGATCATCACCAGACGCGGAGCGCGGCCCCTGAGCGCCTCGGCCAGGATGAGAGCTTGGTCCGGCCGATAGCAGTTGGTGTCGATGACGACCTCGAAGGCCTGATTCTTCACGGTCTCCCCGACAGCGACCGGATCATTCCGGTCCGCGATAAGCTGCCGTGTGCCGGCAATCGGCCGTGACCCACGATTGAGGACCGTAACCTGGCACCCCTGCTCCTGGAGCCGTCGCACGATGGCACGCCCGACGAACCCCGATCCCCCGATGACAAGCGCCCGCGTCATGGTTCTCCCCGTAAGCTCTTACCCGCATAGCATCGTTGGCTCGGTAGTGGCGACTCGCTGCTTCTGAACCGGCCTGGAGGGACAGTGAGACGACCCACGTGCTCGATTCTCAGCGGGACGGCGAAAAAACGGTAATCGCCCCAATTCCCGGGCCTCGACCGTTGCGCCATCGAGCCCATTCTCAGACAGCACGCGCATTAAGGGCGATCCGCCCGAAGCTACACGAGATGGCCCCGCTCGATGCCGACTTCCCGGATGTAGCCGCTCGCAAGATAGCTCGGGATCTTGCGGGTCTCCGCCATCACCCGGCGTTTCAGCTCCGGCTCATGCCACCATCTGTCCCGCGGCACACCAAAGTAGTTGATCGTGGAGCAGGTCATACGTTTGACTTCCGGCCATTGTGCTCTGACCGTCATGGCGTAACGACGCTTGGCATAGATCTTCCCGATCAGAAGAAGCTCTCGCACGGCGGAACCCATCATCTCCCGCGAGAACATGACATTCTCACCCGTATTGCGGGATCGGCACTCCGTCAGAATCACATGGGCCGGCACCCCGGCTTCGACGAGCCGCTGGGCGAGTTGGTCCGCCTCTGGCCGAGCGATGCCCTGGGTGCACCCACCCGAGATGATGAGCCTCTCAAAGTACCCTTGGTCGAACAGCCATTTCGTATGCTGCACCAGGGGCGCTTGCGCATGCCGGCTCCCGAACAGAAGAGCATGCTCGCATCGGAACAGCTCAAGCTCCGGGGCGATGTAGTCGATGATCCTTTGTCGGGTGTTGATGGCTGATTCCATGATGGTCTTTGATAAGCATGCCGAACAACTTGCTGGACTATATTGCTGTCACCCGAATTTCCAATAAGCCTGCGTGGCAACGGCGAGATTGTCCAAGAATTTGGTAACAAAGACCACTAAGCAGCAGGCGAATACCTGGAACCACTGCATTCTTACCGTCCGGGATCGTGGAAGCATTCAACGCGTCGGCGAAAGGGTGGTTAACCCTGCTTTGTCGTTGTAGCGTCCAGATCATCGATAGCCTGCCCGCCGGAAACTCTCCCATGACCATGACAGCAATGATCGCGTATGCCGCGGCTCTCCTCGTCGACGTTGCGACGCCGGGACCCGCCATGTTCGGGGTCGTCTCCACGGGTCTGGCCCGAGGATCATCCGCCGCGATCGCTGTCGGGCTCGGGATCGCCCTCGGCGACATCCTGCTGGTCAGCGTGGCTCTTCTGGGGCTGGTCGCCCTCACCGCCACGTTCGAGTGGGTGTTCGCATTCGTGAAGTATGCCGGTGCCGCCTACCTGATCTGGATCGGCATCACGATGTGGCGGTCCAAGCCAGAGCCCATGGACGGAAGGCCGACCGGTTCCCGTCGCACGTTCTGGAACATAGGGCTCGGGGCCACGATGGCGCTGGGCAATCCGATGGGGATTCTCTTTCATGCCAGCCTGATGCCGCTGTTGCTGGATCTTGGCTCGCTGACGATCCTCGACGCAGGGGTCGTTCTCGGCATCGTCTTCACGGTCAACACGATGACGATGGGGTTCTACGGCCTCCTTTCGGGGCGGGCCTCCTCCTGGTTCCGGCCGCAAGGCCGGGTGCGGTGGATGAACCGCATTGCCGGCAGCGCGATGGTCGGTGTCGGGGCCGTTATCGCGTCCCGGTGAATGTCTGAGGACAGGGGCTGTCCAGTGCCATGACATTAGACCTGTATGGGTTGCCGATGGTACCGGACTGATCACAGGACTTTTGTGACGTTTGCTACCGAATACCGGGTTGCCCACCCCTTCGACCTGACTGCCTGTGGCTTTCCCAAGACACAGGGTCCAGCGGGAGACGAGCGACCAAGTTTTACCCTCATGGAGCCCTGCATTGACCGTTGAACTCGTGAGCCTGCGGGAGCGGCCGGACCTGCTCGGCAAGGCGGATGAGCTTGTCGCCTCCCTCTGGCCGACATTCGTGCTCAAGGATCCGGTCGCCGGACGCTACTGGCCCAAGCTCTCTTCGCCCTCCTTGGCCCCCTTCCAGGCCCTCGCCGTGGAGACGGGCAGCGGCACCCAGACCGTTGTCGCCTTCGCAAACGCGGTGCCGTTCGCGTTGGATCGCGACGGCGATCCGGCGACGATGCTGCCCGACGACGGCTGGGACGGCGTGCTGCGCGACGGGGTCGAGCTGATGCTGAGAGGGGAACAGGCGAATGCCCTGTCGGCGCTGGCGATCACGGTCCATCCCGCCCAGCGCGGAAGCGGACTGGCGGAACGTCTGATCGGGGCCATGAAGCAGGCCGCGCTGACGGCCGGCCTGTCGACCCTGGTGGCGCCGATCCGGCCGACCCGCAAGGCGCTCTATCCGCTCCAGTCCTTCGACGAATATTGCGCCTGGACGAGGGCCGACGGACTGCCGTTCGACCCGTGGATCAGAACCCATTCCCGGTTGGGCGCCCGCATCGTCAAGGTCGCGCTACGCTCTATGACGGTATCGGGCACGGTGGCCTCCTGGGAGGCCTGGACGGGCCTGAGGTTCCCGGCGACGGGCTGCTACGCGGTTCCGGACGCCCTCGCCCCGGTTCGGATTGACCGCGCCGCCAACACAGGGACGTATGTCGAGCCGAACCTCTGGATGAAGCACCCGCTGTCGGGATGAAGTGCGGGTGCCCGGACAGCGTTTCATCATGTTCGTGGCCGCCGTGTCTGCAAAACGGGTGAACCTGAATGACTGACCCTAGAAAAGACCCGCTTTATCGGGATCCGGCTTTGGCCCAGTTCTACGACTTGGTGAACCGATGGTGGATCGACTTCGATTATTGCACCTCGCTCGCGGCGAATGCGGCTTCGATCCTCGATCTCGGATCCGGAACGGGCGAACTGGCTGCGGCGCTCGCCCCAAAGCGGCGGGTGACCGGGGTCGACCCGGCCGCCGCCATGCTGGAGATCGCGCGCAACCGGCCCGGAGGTGACGAGGTCACCTGGGTCCAAGCGGACGCACGTACGGTGCGATTGGGGGAACGCTTCGACCTCGTTCTCCTCACCGGGCACGTCTTCCAGGTCTTCCTGTCCCAGGAGGACCAGAAGGCCGCTCTGGACACGATTGCGGCCCATTTGAACCCGGATGGCCGCTTCATCTTCGACAGCCGCAATCCCAGACTTCGCACCTGGGAAGGTCGGGACCGCCACAACAGCCTGCATCGGCTCGAACATCCGCAACTTGGCACCATCGAGGCTTGGAACGAGCCCGTCTATGACGATGCGACCAAGATCCTGACCTATGAGAATGGCTATCGGATCCTTGCGACGGGCCAGGCCTTCTCCGCCTCGGCCCAGATCCGCTACACGCCTCAGGAGGAGCTTGCGGCGTTGCTTGAGGCATCCGGATTGGTGGTGGATACATGGCTCGGAAGCTGGGATGGGGGCCCGTACCACCCGGAGGCCAAGGAGATCATTCCAATCGGCCGGCTTGCTTGAGATCTTCGTGAGCGTTTCAATTGGGAACCAATAACCTGTACTGTGCCGCTGGGGAGGTCCGATCGACATGAAGAGCATCGTCAAGGGGCTGGTTTCCCTGAACGTTCTGGCCTTCCTCATCACGGCGGCGGTAGCCTGGTTCCTAAGCCGGAGCTCTGCCTCGGAGTTGCTCGATACGGCCAGCTATGTCGGGCTCGGAATGGGTGCCCTTGGAGCGCTCATGTTCGTAGGCTCCGGTTCAGGCATCAGCGGCTCCACGGGAATGGCCGCGAGCGCGGCGGACCAGCCAAGCCGGATCATGAATGCGCTCTGGATGGACCGGACCTCAGGCATCTCGACAGGGGCCCTTTTCGTACTGGGGAGCCTCAGTTGGATCGCCATCGCATGGCTGTTGGCGGCGATCACGGGCCATCTTGAGACTGCGTAGTTCGCAGAGTTCCCATTTGGAATCAGGCCTCGGCGTCAGTGACATAGAGATATCGCAGAACCTCCTGCCCGGTGGCGCGGCTGATCCTGGTGAACACCTCCCGCCGCTGATGAACCCTCTCGGCCACCTTCTGGGAAGGCAGGTTTTCGGGGCTGGTGATGCTCACCACCCGCGGCATCCGGAGGATGTCCAGCCCGTAGCACACACAGGCGCGAGCCGCTTCCGTCGCCAAGCCTTGGTGCCAGAACCCGCGCCACAGGTGATAGCCGACCTCCGGCTCCTGCCCGGCTGGCGTCCTCTGAAGGGTGAGCCCGCAATCGCCGATCGGATCGCCCGTATCCCTGCTGATGACAGCCCAGAGGCCGAACCCGTTCCGGGCGTAGCTGTCGAAGGCAAGCTCCTGGAACCACGCCCGGGTCTCGGGACACGACTTCGGCGCGGGATAGAACCGCATGCACTCCGGGTCGCGATAGATGCGATGGAGACCAGGGAGGTTAGTTGGGGCGATTTCCCTGATAAGGAGCCGGGGAGTGGACAGGATCTCACGCATCTCCACGCCTGCTGAGACAATGACAATCGGGGTTCGCGTTCTGCGCAAGCACTCATCTGAGATTGCTACAGATTGTTTACCGTGACCATTACAAGATGCCTGCACCGGGCGCGTTGCGTATCAGCCCGACGGAGTTCCATTGCTCCAGGCGTGGACGCTGCCTGGCTCAGGTCTACCTCCTCAGCCAGGGCTTTTCCATTACTGGCCCGGATTTCGCGGAGGGACGTTTGGAGGGACGTTTATGGAATGCGAGTGGTTGCGGCTCTAAACGCCGAATGAAGCTTCAATGCCAGGTCAGGCTCGAGACCGAGCTCTCGGTCGCCGTGCGGCCGATCGCCTCGCCCATGAGGGGGGCGATGCTGATGACCCGGATGTTGTGGGCGACCTTCACGGCTTCGGTCGGGATGATGGAATCGGTGATGACCAGTTCCTTGAGCCGGGAGCCGGCGATGCGGGACACGGCCCCGCCCGAGAGAACGCCATGGGTGATGTAGGCATAGACTTCCTTCGCGCCCTTGGCGAGAAGAGCATCGGCAGCGTTCACCAGGGTGCCGCCGGAATCGACGATGTCGTCGACCAGGATGCAGGAGCGGCCGGCCACGTCGCCGATGATGTTCATGACCTCGGACTCGCCCGGACGCTCGCGGCGCTTGTCGACGATGGCGAGGGGCGCATCGATGCGCTTGGCCAGCGCCCGGGCGCGCACCACGCCGCCCACGTCGGGCGAAACCACCATGCGGTTGCCGCCGTCGAGCCGTTCCTTGATGTCGCGGGCAAGAGTGGGGACCGCGAACAGGTTGTCGGTCGGGATGTCGAAGAAGCCCTGGATCTGACCGGCATGAAGGTCGAGGGTCAGAACGCGGTCGACACCCGCACGGGTGATCAGGTTCGCCACCAGCTTGGCCGAGATCGGCGTGCGTGATGCGGACTTCCGGTCCTGGCGGGCGTAGCCGAAATAGGGGATCACCGCCGTGATGCGGCGCGCGGAGGCGCGGCGGAGCGCATCGGTGATGATCAGCAGTTCCATCAGGTGGTCGTTCGTGGGGAACGAGGTCGACTGAATGATGAACACGTCCTCGCCGCGCACATTCTCCTGAATTTCGACGAACACTTCCATGTCGGCGAAACGCTTCACCTGGGCCTTGGCCAGCGGAACGTTGAGATAGGCGGCGATGGCCTCGGCCAGCGGACGGTTGGAATTTCCCGCAACGAGCTTCATGCAAGCAACTTTGGCTCTATGTGACCGATGGCACCCGCTACACCATGCCTTAACGCCTGCACGGCCAGGCACGAGGCTCTTAACAGCATTACGAAACCGTCACAATAGACGGAAGGTCCAAGAGGCTCACACCTGGCGAGCGAGAACGCATCATCGAGATGCATGACGAGGGCTACCAGGCTCGCGCCTTCAGCAATGCCTTTCTTGATATGGCCCGGCGCCCCCCTGAGCAGAGCGCGAAGCAGGCCGCCGAAGCAATTTTTGCGATCAGATCATTTCGTAAAAGCAGCGTTATTGAACGCTCTTTGGAGGGAAGCGTGTCAGGCCGATTTGGTCTGCTTCATGGAAGCTGCCGAGGGGAACGTCAGATAGAAGTCGCCGATGCCATCAACCCCACCTATCGCGATGTCCCTCCCGCTGTTTTTGTCCGCCAGGTAGCGCTCAGCACCGTACGTCGGGGCCCAACCTTGGCCGACAATCCGTCCTTCCATGATTTGAACGCTGCGGTTGGCTTTGAAATCGAGACCTTCTGCCTTTTGAGCGCGCTCGATGGAAATGGTTCCGTTGGCAACCGCATCCTCGAACGCCTGAGCGGAAGCCTTGTCCCAGATGGCATGATCTGTGTCTTGAGCAATTTTCTCGCGCATCCTGGAAATGACTGCTGCCCGAAACTCCTCATTGGACACAGCATGCATGCCAAACTCGTCGGATACTGCGACCATTCCTGCGGGGACGCTGCTGGTGCTCTTGGCCGAGAGATCGAACATGGCCGCGCCGATCTGACCTGCAATGTTTTTCGTGGCCGACGACAGCGGAACGATGCCGCTGGAGGCGGGAGCGGCCTTTGAGGCTAGGCTGGCCTTCGAGGAAGCAGCCTGATCAGAGGAGGCGGCCAGCAGGATCTGAAGACCTTGGGCGAGGGTGGAATTAACGTGCATGATGGCCGTCCTGGAGCGCCGGTGCCCGCATCATGCCCGGGCTCAGGCGGAAAAGAGGACGTGGCCGCATCATGCGCCACAAATAGGAATTCAGGGCTATAGTAGAGCGGCATAGTTACGACAACCTCACCATTCGTTCGAGAAGGCAACGGCTCTGAATTGCGTGACATTGCCTTTATGGAATGAGCTTAGGCTGGATAATTGCATGGCCGATTATTCGGAGGCTTCAGCGCTGTATGTCCCGGAACCAGGAACCAGAGGATATTCGACGCCTCGACCAGATCATCCGTGCCGATCCTGATCTGATGCAGCTTCTCACGGCCGCTTGTCGGCTCGAACTCCCCCATTGGCGCTTGGGTGGAGGGTGTATCTACCAGACGGTCTGGAATGCCCTGACGGGCCGACCGAGGCGGACCGGGATCAAAGATTATGATCTTGTCTACTTCGACAGCTCCGATCTGTCCTGGGAGGTCGAGGACGCGGTCATTCAGCAAGTTGCCGCTGCCCTGCCGCCGCTGCCGGGAGACGTTGAAGTCCGCAACCATGCCCGGGTGCCGCTCTGGTTCGAGGAGCGATTTGGCTTTCCGTGCCCTCCGGTCGCCCATCCCGACGATGTGTTCCGGCAATATCCTCTCAGGGTTCAGGCCCTTGGGGTTCGGCTCGGCAAGGATGGAAACCTCAGCGTCCTTTGCCCCTTTGGCCTTGAGGACCTGTTCGCCATGCGAGTTCGCCCGAACCGCGCGTTGCCGAACAGAGCCAGCTACGAGGAGAAAGCCAAACGTCTGGTCCAGACATGGCCGGAGCTCGTTGTCGAACCCTGGTCGCAGTGACAGAAGCGAGTGCGAATTTCCGAGAAGACGCTTTATGGGACCGGATGAAGGTGCATTTGACCACATTCGGAAGCATTGCGGCACTACTCTGACAGCGGTTAAGTAAAGACCTATTTATCATGGCCTCTTATCCCGCATGCGACGCCCTTGAATACTTAGGATATCTTCAGAGTTCAAAGCGATCTTCGGCCGTCTTCCCAACTCTCCGACTGGCGCGACGGCGCAGAAATGATACACAGGCCTATGGCCGGTTTCTACCCTCCCATTGAGCCCTATGATGCTGGCATGCTCGACGTCGGTGACGGGCACCACGTCTATTGGGAGACCTGCGGAAATCCCGCCGGGAAACCCGCCCTTGTCCTTCACGGCGGTCCCGGATCCGGCTGCACTGTGAATGCCCGGCGGTACTTCGATCCGGGCGCGTATCGCATTGTTCTGTTTGACCAGCGCGGAAGTGGGCGCAGCACCCCCCACGCCAGCCAGCCCGATGTTGATCTCTCTACCAACACCACATCACACCTGCTCGCGGACATCGAGCTGCTACGGCAGCATCTTGGGATCGAGCAGTGGCTGGTCCTGGGCGGGTCCTGGGGATCAACCCTGGCGCTCGCCTATGCTGGGCAGCAACCCCAACACGTAACCGAGATGGTCCTGTTCAGCATTGCCACCACCACGGCATCGGAAATCGACTGGATTACCCGAGGGGTTGGCGCCTTCTTCCCCGAGCCGTGGAGCCGCTTTCGAGGTGGCGTCCCAGAGGCAGAGCGGGACGGAAGCCTTGTCGAGGCGTACCACCGCCTTCTCGTGCACCCGGACCCTGCTGTGCATGAGAAAGCTGCACGAGATTGGTGCGATTGGGAGATGGCCATCGTTGCCGTGCATCCCACTCATAAGCCTCATCCAAGATACGAGGACCCGGCATTCCGGCTAGGGTTTGCCCGCCTCGTGACCCACTACTGGCGCCACCAGGCGTGGCTAGAGGATGGAGCTCTGTTGCTGGCGGCAAGCCGTCTGGCAGGCATCCCAGGCGTTCTGATCCACGGTCGGCTGGACATTGGCGGACCGCTCATCACCCCCTGGAAGCTCAGGCAGCAGTGGCCAGGCAGCGAGCTGATCGTCGTCAGCGAGGCAGGTCATGACGCGCGCGACCCCGGCATGACCGAGAGCATCGTTGCTGCAACTGATCGGTTTGCGTGAACTTCGCGAATTGGGCCTTACGCCGCTGTCGGCTTGAATAGGATGCCCAGGCTCGTCATTTGCGCTCAGGCCGGTTCGCCTTCGGCTGCACGATAGCACCAGCGTTGGAATGGCGATTGTCCGCCTGCTCTCCCTGTCGGATACCATCACCTTTCATCCGTCCATCAAACAGGAACGGCTGTGTTCCATGCGTGCTCGTAGCAGCCGGATCCTGCGAATGTCTGGATGGAGCATCTTGGGCGTCGGCAGTGGTCGCGGCCAGCGCCAATGCAAGTGCGATTGCCAGTCTCGAGATGATAGGCCTCTCCTCTTTCCGCACGGAATCAGCGTGACGGCATCACTTGGTTTCGGTCACCGCCGCAGAGCAACTCGGCATTCGGTAGCAAACGCCACCAGACTTCCGTGACTTGACCCGGTAATGTCCGCAGGCAGTTGATTTCCGCTTATCCACTGACGGTTGACCTTTGTGGCAGATGGCGTTCGCTCCCGCCCCTCTGCACCGCCCGTTCCCGTGCCCCCAATGTCAGTAAGTTTACCGCCGTCACGAGGCTGGCGTCCCTGTCCTCAACCCGGAGGATGAACTCGTCGATGTTCCCATCACAGACCTGATGGAAAGCATGCCAGATCTGGCTGCCGCGCATGTTCATATCGTCGAGGTCGAGGAGCGTAAGGACAGGCGAAAGGGCATGCTGGCAGACCAGGAGGAGAACTTCTGTGCTCCCTGGATTTCCTTCCGCGACGGTGGCCAAGATGTTGTCCATTGTGGCTGTTGCGGACAGCCTTGCTCGTTCCGTTTTCACACCCGCCCAAATTCCCGTGCTTTGAGGGGCAATATACGGGATTCGGAACACTCGGTCGATCCCTCGAAAGGGATCTTTATCCTAGCCGCGTTGTTAGAGGCGACCTTGAGCAAGGAGGCATGCGTCGTTGCCTTCGGCACCACCTTATCGGCTCGTTTACAAGATCAAACCTTACAAATTTTGCTCGGCACCGAAGAGGCTAAGGGCTTCCCATATCAGTTGTTTATCAAGCTACTGGTGGTCTTTGCTACCGAACGCTGGAGCAACTGGGCACCAGGATGATGGCTGTTTGATGGGGCCTGACCCTTTCGCGAAACGTGACATCATAGAATTCAGAGCCCTTTGATAGTCCGATTTAGGTCAGGAACCGGGATCCGGTACGCTGTTGGACCAGTCGCTGAGCCGGGGATTGCCGCCCTCGAGCTTCGATCCAGGACATGCCGGGACTACACCTTGCGCAGGTCTGATCCTCCTCAGCCGCTCAATCATCTCGTCAGGCACGGGAAGGAGCAATTCCTCCCGGGAGCGGTTCCGCAGCACCTGTCCAATGTGCGCGATGACGTGCCGTGGGAGGCGTGGTGTGCACTGGCTCGTCCCGCGGCTTGGCCGCTGGCTGTCACTGGCCCCCATGGCTTCTCTCCATCGCCGTGCGCCGGCGGTTGTTTCAATTGATGCAACCGAACACACGGCGCAAGGTCCGGGTTTCAGGAATGGCGTGCGGCAAATCCGGCCCTCAGGGAGGTGGATCAATCAAATTTGGACGGCCCCGTCTCAGGGGGGCAACATTGCACGCCGAAACACACCCTGAAGGGAGCACCTGAACGTGAAGTGGTCGCCATCCTAGCTTGTAAGCGCCGGCCGGGAGCTGGACGCTGCAAGTGGTGCGGCCAGCTCCCCCCTTCCCGCTTGAAAACACAATCAGCTCCACAATGTCCTCCTGGATCGGCAACGGATCCGGAAGTGCCGGACCCTTATTCAATGACCGTCCAGACCCTTACCCCGAGCCTAGCTCCGAGGTCCGGGCCCTTCGGCAAGGATTCGAGAGACTTTTCGGAGTTGTACCCGGGCACGTACTCCCGGGTGGGCCGGGTATTCCCGGGGGCAGGAATGAATAGGATCGAGTCCTTTCGCCTTCCCGAAACTGGGATCATAGCAAGGAAGCGGGCAACCACCTGTAATTGCTCTCACGCCTCGAACGTCATGAGGCGAGACAACTCAGCGGCCTCGCGATGACAGCTCAGGCGGCGCCCCCTGACAGGTAGCGTGTGACGAGAATGGGGTCTTGAATCCCACACAGGCGGCCTACTGCGTCTTCTTTTCGTCAGCCCCCGTGGGGAGCCATTTCCTAGCCCCGTACGTAGCTTGGTAGGATTCACCCGCTCCATCTGAAAGCGGCGCCGCCGCACGGGAGAGATGCGCGGACGAAGGTCCTTCATACCCGTCAAACATGACAGGTGCGCGCCGAAACGTGCCTCCCTGGATAAAACCTGGGTACTTTTGGCCCTGCGTCGCGCGGTTTAGATCCGTCTGTTCCCGCTTCTCGGGGCCATCGCAGTGCGACTGCGGCAGGACTCCCTGGCGAAGTGCTTGTCTTCCGGGCAAATTTGGCGACCCCTGCAGGGCTCGAACCTGCGACCTACTGCTTAGAAGGCAGTTGCTCTATCCAGCTGAGCTAAGGGGCCATTGGGCCATGGCCCTGACGCTAGTGAGTCCAGGGCCCGACGCGATTGAACTTGAAATTATCGGAATAGGACATCGTCCGCCGCTTGATCTCCTGAGGCTCCTCGACCCGGTAGGCGATGCCTTCGCGCTCCGCATAGGCCATGGCCTCTTCCTTGGTGTCGAACCACAGGCGGAGCTGCTGACGCATATCGCCCGAGCTGGTCCAGCCCATGAGAGGCTCGATTTCGCGGGGCTTGTCCTGCTCGAAGACGAGCAACCATTGCTTGGTCCGGGCCAGGCCGGACTGCATTGCGGATTTGGCGGGTTTGTAAATCCGGGCAGGCATTGGTTTTCGCACTCTCTCCAACGACTTAAGCCGGTGAGGATGGTCGGGGCGGCAGGATTTGAACCCGCGACCCTCTGCTCCCAAAGCAGATGCGCTACCAGACTGCGCTACACCCCGAGTCTCTCAACAGCTTGGTTTCTCTATCGATTTGAGAACCCCTAGGCAAGCCCCAAGGTTGCAGCTCCCAGAGCAATAACAGCGCAGTTAGCCATCGTGCGGACCCGGCGGGCCGCGCCAGCGAAAAGCGGACCCGGTATTGGCTGACGCGGCCCTTCGGGTCCGCTCAAACGCTACGCTGCTCCATAGAGGGAGCATCGCATTGATCCCAAAAGGGGATTCCACTCTTGGGTCCGATACTCTAGAGCCTTTTCCGCAAAAGTGGATGCCGATTATGCGAAGAAAAGGCGTCTTTCTCAAACAACAAATGCCTTTTCCGTGAACCGAAGTTCATGGAAAAGGCTCTAGCCCCATGATGCCATGAATTCCCGATGAAAAGGCCCTGAACATGCCCTGGAGACCGTCACGAAGCCACCGGTGAGCCAACGAGGTAGAGGCGCGATGCTTCGGCAGCGCAGCAGCGGACGCCCGCGCATTTCACGAATGCTGCCGTGGATACGCCTCAGGAAGTCCAGCAAAAGCTCGGCAGGAGTTCTTTAGGGTTACGGCGCTCCGAACGAGGCCCGGTTTTAACCTACTTGATGGTCGCGAGCGAAGAGCGTCGGAATAGTTTGCGCATGGATGGAGCTCCATCATGCCGCGCTATTTTTTTCATCATCTCGTTGGCAATCGATTATTCCGGGATCGGATCGGAGTCGAACTGCCGGATCCCAGACACATGCCGAATGCCGACCCGGATACGGAAGGGTGGGCAAAATGCCTCGGCAAGCGAATTCAGCCGGGTCGCATCATGGTTGTGACGGACCAGGCCGGACAGGTCGTCTTTGTGACCGCAGTCTGACTTTCCGGCAGGATTCCCTCGCCTCTTTCCCCTCCTATGCGGAATATGATCACAGCGCCTTACGACATTAAGTCAGTTGTAGGCACCCGCTCCGTCCATCTATATTTCGTGGATCAAGGGGGGAGCGACAACATGGCGACGTTTACTTGGTCGGGATCGTACGGCTTTGACCTGAGAGATCTCGATCTTTCCGGGCTTGCCGATGCCTATGACTACACGCGCACGTCCACCGTGTTCGCGGCCCGGTACGACGCCAAGGGGTCCTTCCGGGACGAGTTTCGCGGGACCGGATTCGCCTATGACCGCGACGGCGTTCCCGTCTCCGGAACCGTCAAGAGCTATGCCGCCATCGCGTCCGGTAAGAAAGTCGGCTTCATCGACGGCCTCAACATTTCCGTGAAATCGCTCGTCGCCGCCGCAATGACCTATTCCACGGCAGACGACCTCAAGATCTTCAAATCCGCTCTCGCCGGCAACGACCGGCTCACAGGCGGCGCCTCCGGAGACAAGCTGGAAGGCTTCGGCGGCAACGACATCCTTTACGGGAAGGCAGGGGCCGACAAGCTCTATGGCGGAGCCGGGGCAGACACCTTTGTCTTCAAGTCAACGGGCGACAGCACGGTCTCCGCTTCCGGGCGCGACACGATCTTCGACTTCACGCCATCTCAGAAGGACAGGATCGACCTGCACGTGATCGACGCCAACAAGAAGGCCGCCGGCGATCAGGCCTTCAGCTTCATCGGCTCTCAATCCTTCCATAAGAAGGCGGGTGAGCTGCGCTATGAGAAATATGGAACCGGGGTCCTCGTCAGCGGAGACGTGAACGGCGACGGCCAGGCCGATTTTTCCATCTATGTGAAAGGCCTTTCGACCCTTTCGAAAGCCTATTTCATTCTGTGACAGCCACAACGCTGAGGGGACCGTTTCGCGGCGCAGTGGATCTCGGCTTTCGCTGACCCGTGTTCCAGGGCGAGATCAGATGCCCCGATGTCATCCGGAGCGGGCCGTCCGCCTCACCGTCTGAAAAGCGGGTGCTCCACCTTGTCGCCCGGCTTGATGCCCAGCCGGGCCGCGGTGCCGGCATTCAGCTCCAGGACGGCCAGAACGGGCTCGCCGGAGGAAATGGTGCGGGTCGATAACGGCTCCGTATTGGCCGCGACGCGCGCGATCGTGCCGTCCTGCCGGATGAACAGCATGTCGAGGGGCAGATAGGTGTTCTGCATCCACATGGAGACCGGCTCGACCCGGCCGAAATCGAAGAGCATGCCGTGGTCGGCCGCCATGGAGCGGCGGAACATCAGCCCCTGGGCCCGGTCGGCGTCGTTACGGGCGACCTCGACCTGGAAGCCATGCTTCTGGCCTCCCTGGGTCGTGATCGACAAGGCCTCCATCGCCTGGGCATAGACCGCTCCGGCCGAGGCGATCACGAGGGCGAGGGCCGGAAGGGCCGGGCGAAACCGCTGGAACACGAACGCAACCTGTCAGTGGGAGTGCGGCAGAGCCATCTCAGCCAGGCGGACCTCGGCGGCCATGAGGCCCTTCGAACCGTCGCCGAAGCGCACAAAGACCCGCTCACCGGGCTTCAGCTCGGCGATGCCATAGCGTCGAAGCGTCTCCATGTGCACGAAGATGTCGGGCTTGCCCTCCCCCTGCGTCAGGAAGCCGAACCCGCGCAGACGGTTGAACCATTTCACCACGGCCGGCTCGAGGCCGCTCGTCGGCACCACCTGGACGTGCGTGCGCGGCAGCGGAAGCTCGGACGGATGCAGGGCCGTCGACTCATCGAGCGACAGGACCCGGAAGGCCTGAAGGCCGCGCGGGCGCTGAACGGCCTCGACCACGATCCGGGCCCCCTCGTTGGCGGCCTGATAACCGTCCCGGCGCAGGCATGTCACATGCAGCAGAACATCGGGCATGCCGTTGTCGGGGACGATGAAACCGAAGCCCTTGGCGACGTCGAACCATTTGATCCGGCCGCTCACATGAATGAGTTCGAGGGAATGCTCCTCCGCGGGGGCCTGAGCGACCTCACGGCGACCTTGATCGAAAGAGGAGCTTTCCTCTCGGAGATTGAAGGAGTTAGAGCCGAAATCGCTAGTCATGAATAAACCCGAACTCGAATCAAAAATCCCGATTCTTAAAAAGAGGATAACATCGTCCTGATTCAGGGGAAGACGGAAACGCGCCTGAAAATGCGATGATTTTTTCAGCACTCGGCGAGACCATTGAAATTACGACAGAAATACCGACAGGATGGGCCCAATTTCTGCACGGATCACCAGATCGGCCTCGTCGTCGAGCGGGGTCGGCTCCCGATTGACGATCACGAGACGGGCTCCGTTCTCCTTGGCGAAGGCCGGGAAAGCCGCGGCCGGGTAGACCACCAGGGACGATCCGACCACGAGGCAGAGATCGCAGCGCGCCATGGCCGTCCGGGCCCTGCGCATGGCTTCTTCCGGCATGGACTGCCCGAAGGAAATCGTTGCGGATTTCAGAACGCCCCCGCATTGGACGCAGGCGGGAGGGTCCCCGCTCGCCTCGAAACGGCTCCTGATCCAGTCGAGCTCGTGGCGGCGCCCGCAGGACAGGCATCTCGCAAAGGTTCCATTGCCGTGAAGCTCGATGACCTGCTCGTCCGAGAGGCCAGAGGCTTGATGAAGGCCGTCGATATTCTGTGTGATCACCGCCGGCATGCGGCCCGAGGCCACGAGCGCGGCCATGCCGAGATGCCCCTGGCTGGGCCGCGCGCCGCGATAGAGATCGTCCATGACGAATTTCCGGCGCCAGGCCTCGCGCCGCGCTTCGATACTCCGGAGAAAGAGCTCGAAGGAGATCGGCTTGTTGCTCAGCCAGGGACTGCCGGGGGACCGGAAGTCCGGAATGCCGCTCTCCGTCGAGATGCCCGCCCCGGTAAAGCCGACCACCATCCTGGCGTCGTGAATCATATCCTGCAATTCGGAGATTGACGCTGCGATGTTCCCGGTCATGTCACTGATATATGCCGCTGGGGCCCCGTGAGAAGCGCCTCCCAACAACAGGAACCTCATTCCGTGACCGACGAACTTTCCCGCGCCGGAGCCACCTGGAGGCGCGCCTCGGCCGACGCATCGGCGGGGCACCCTCCCGCAGCCACGTTCCAGCGGTGGGACGCCATCGATGTCGCCCGCGGCGTCGCGATCCTCGCCATGATCGTTTATCACTTCGGCTGGGATCTGAGCTTCCTGCAGCTCATCGAAACCAACGTTCTTCAGATTCCGGCATGGCGATGGTTCGCGCGGGGAATCGCCGGTTCCTTTCTGCTGCTCGCCGGAGTGGGACTGGCCCTCGCCCATCTGCAGGGCTTCCGTCGATCCGCCTTCCTGAGACGCCTCCTGACAGTCGGAGGCGCGGCCTTGGCCGTTACCCTCGTCACCTACTTCGTCTTTCCCGACAGCTACATCTTCTTCGGCATCCTGCATTGCATCGCGGTTTCGAGCGTGCTCGCGCTCCCCTTCCTGCGGCTGCCCCCTGCCATCACCCTACTGGTCGCCGCATTCTGCCTCGCGGCGCCCTTTCTTTTCACGAGCGCCGCTCTGGACGCGCCCTCTCTCGACTGGCTGGGCCTCGGCGCCTCGGACCCCGTGACCAACGACTACGTTCCCATCTTTCCATGGTTCGGCATGGTTCTGATCGGGGTCGCACTCGGCAAGGCGCTGGTGCCGCGCGCGGGCGCATGGCCCCTGGCGCGCTGGCGGGCGCGGGATCCGCTGTCGCGCTTCCTCGTCTTGGCCGGACGAAAGAGCCTCCCGATCTACCTTCTTCACCAGCTGGTGCTGCTCGCGCTTCTCTCCGGCATTCTGCAGGTCACCGGCCCGAACCCGAGGGCCGAAGCGCGGCCCTTCATGAATGACTGCGTGGCCTCCTGCCTGAGGGAGAATGTTCCTGCGGCCACGTGCAGTTCCGTCTGCTCCTGCACGGTCGATCGGCTGCGCCAGGACGATCTGTGGCAAAAGGCTCTGAGCGGCGCGATGACCGAGGATGAGAGAACCCGGATGTCCCGCATGGCCCAGCAATGTCTGCGGCGCGATCCCTCCTGACAGGGCTTCCCGGGACGAACCGGGTCTCACCGGGTCTTATGGCCGATACCGTGAAGGAACACCGGTGAGAGGACCGATTTCTCCGGCGGCAGCGGCATCTTGCAAATTCCCAAACGTAATTTGCACGGGTTCAACGCGGACGCTATGTTGTATTGGAGCGATACGCGATATCGTCTCTCTCCGACACTACGTAAGCCACCCCAAGGAAACGCCATGACCCACCAGTTGGAGGCGAACGTTGCGCGTGAAATTGTCGATCTCTGCAAGGTCGTCGGCGGAGGCAGCGTGACTCATGTCGACATGGACATGTCGCTGACGCACGACCTCCACTTCGATTCCGGCCAGCTCATGCAGTTCTTCTCGCGTGTCGAGCAGCTCTATGCGGGCTTGGCCCTCGACCGGTGGTTCATCGAACATTGCGCCAATGGCCAAGACACGGTTGGCGGCGTCGTGCGCTATATCGCCGATGCCCTGCCCCGCGCGGCATCCGAATTTTCCTACACGGCCCATCAGCCGCCCCGGTCCGGTCCAACCTCCACCGGCGCATGGCGCCGAGGCCCGGCCGGTCGCTCCTAGAGCATCGGACACGGGAAGAGGAATCCACTTTTGGGATCGAGCCGATGCTCCCTCCTTGGAAAGAGCGCATCGTTCCGCCGAAAAACCGGGGCCACTTTTTCGCTCTATGCGCGAGAGCATGGGATGTGAAAAGCGGGTACCGGATCTGCGTGAAAAGATGCTCGAACGCAAAAGCTTGATGCGTCGGATGTGAATTCGATATCACGTCCGATGCTCCTTCCTCCTGAGGAGCGCTCGCCTCCTGAGGAGTGCTCGCGTGCGACACTTGTGAACTTGGCAAGCGGGAGTGAAGAAGCCGCTGGAAAACTCCCGCGGCTTCGGCGTTAAGTTCCCGAGCCTACCCAATCATCTTGAAGAGGTGCTGTCGTGTTGCGGGACTATCTCGCCGATCTTCCCCTGGTGGCCATCCTGCGCGGATTGCGTCCGGATGCCGCCGAAGCTGTCGGAATGGCCTTGGTCGAAGCGGGCTTCCGCATCATCGAGGTTCCCCTGAATTCGCCCGATCCGTTCCGCAGCATCGAGATTCTGGCCAAAGCCATGCCGACCGGCGTCCTCGTCGGCGGAGGCACGGTTCTCGATCCGGAACAGGTCGACGGCATTCGCGACGTGGGCGGCAAGCTCATCGTCATGCCGCACGGGGATACCGACGTGATCCGCCGCGCCAAGGAGCACCGCATGCTCTGCACGCCCGGCGTCGCGACGCCCACGGAGGCCTTCGCGGCCCTCAAGGCGGGAGCGGATGCGATCAAGATCTTTCCCGCGGAGGGCATTCCCCCGGCGATCGTCAAGGCTTGGCGGGCCGTGCTGCCGAAGGACACGATCGTACTGCCCGTGGGCGGCATCAGGCCCGACACCATGAAATCCTATGTGGATGCGGGCGCCGACGGGTTCGGCTTGGGCTCCGCGCTCTTCACGCCCGCCATGAGCGTCGAAGACATCGCCCGCAATGCGCGCGCCTTCGCGAGCGCATGGAAAGAACTGCGCTGACGGTGAAGCTCCTCCAGCCTTCACAGGAACCGCCTTACGGACAAGGCGTTCATACGGCACGGCTTTCAATAGGAGTTTCAACCATGAGAAGACTCGCTCTCGTCCTTGCCGCGTCCGTGCTCGGCACGGTCGCCTTCGCTCAGGACACCACGACCACCATCAAGAAGGAGGAAGGACTCCTCGGCAGCAAGACCACGATCGAACAGAAGCGCGAGCCGAGCACGACGTCCTCCACGACGGTCACGACCGGCTCCGGCGTGGGCTGCACGACCGAAACGAAGCAGAAGACCAACGAGTTCGGCGACACCACGACGAAGAAGACGACCGAGTGCTGAGCGCGCACGCGGCTCTGGCGTTACAGCAAAGCCCGGCTTCGTGCCGGGCTTCCTTGTTGGAGGCCGGCTATCGCATCGTGCGGACCTCCGGGTCCGCTCGCAACGATGCGCTCATCTATGAAGGGAGCATCGGATGCAATCCCATAAATGGGAACCGTTTTGCGCAAAAGATGTTCAAGAACAGTGGCTTACTGCATCGGGCGTGCCATCGAACTCACATCCGGGGCTTCAACATCGCCTTTGAGCGTCGAGCGCTCACCGGCTCGCCCTTTTCGCGTGCATCCGATCAACGGCGCTTGCCGCCGCGTCCACCGGGAAAGAAGGGAACCGTCAGCAGGCGCCGCCCCGTCTCGTCCACGATCTCGAGTTCGATATTGCCTGCATCGCTCAGCTCGTCGCGCAGTTCCTCCACCGTGGCGAGGGCTTCGGCGCGGGCGGCATCGAAATCCGGCAGCTCGATACCCTCCTCGTCCTCGTCGACATCGTAACCGTCACGGATATTGAAGAAAAAGCGAGGCATGGCAGAACGCTCGAGAAGAGAGATGGCGAGAAAACTGGTTCGACTTCGTCAGGTTCACTCTAGACCATCGTGCGGAAAAGTGGATCCGGTTTTCGCTGACGCGGCCCTTCGGGTCCGTCCGGACGATGCTGTAGTCCAAGGAGAATGCATCGGACGGGTCCCAAAAGTGCAAGTCCACTTCCCGTGTCCGACGCTGTAGAGCATCGAACGCAAAAGTGGGAACCGGTTTTGCGGGAAAAGATGCTCAAGACCCAAGGGTGCAAGCATCGGATGCGGGTTCGATGTCACGTCCGATAGAGTAGCGGGAGGGGCCCCGCCCGGACACCGGAATCTTGGTGAGGAGGCCCTGTTATCCAGCATAACGTGAGGCTTGCGCGGCAGGGACACTTTTGGAAGGCTTGCGCGTTGAAGGACACATCAAGGGGGGCGTGCGGGAAAACCGCTAAGGATGCGTCATGATCCACCGTCCCCTCGCCGCTCTGTCCGCTCTCGGGTGTTCGCTTCTCGTCGGCCCCTCCGCCTTTGCCCAGGTCCAGGCGTCGTGCGGGCCACGAAGCGAAATCGTGAAGCTGCTTTCCGATCAATACAAGGAGAATCCTGTCGGCATCGGCCTCGCCCAGCCCGGTCAGGTGCTCGAGGTCTTCGCCTCGCAGGCGGGCACGTGGACGATGGTCATGACCATGCCGGACGGCAAGGCCTGCCTGATCGCGGCGGGCAACAACTGGGAAATGGTGACGAAGGTCAAAGGGGACCCGGCCTGACGCCGAATGCGTCGGGCGGCTCACCAGAACCAAGTTGCTTCGAAAGGATCGAGACAGTCAATTCGGTCGCTCGGGAACCTCGATGGCCTCAACGAACGGAAACTCCAGGACGATCTCCCCGACCTCATCAGTGACCTCGATATAGCTTCCAGCCCAGTTCACGGGCTGTGGAAGTTCCGAGTTCATGATGTTGCGAGCCGTCGCTTGGGTCGCCCGCCAAGCCGCGTCCATGTCCCTGAACTCTTGTCCATCGGGGTCCTGGATGACGTCTTCGCCTATATGCACATGAAAGAAATAGCGTGGCACGATGTTATGACCTCGGGCTGACAGAAGCTCCGCGCAGCACAGCGGAAAGACAGCCTCAGGCCACACGACGCGGCGCAACGAGGTTCCATTCGTCAGTGCGTTCGGCTCGCTTTCTCAAAGGACTTGCGAGCATAAGGACAAGTTCGTGCTTTGCTCAAGCCAGATGTATGGCCACCGCAACCAAAACACCCAAGGTGCTCAGACCCGCAGCCGCGCCGAATGGGATGAGAATCGCCTTCAGTTCCTCAGACATTGAGACCCGCCCGATGGAAGCGTTTAACGAAAACTTAACGCAGCACGACGGCATCCGATCCCACTGGACGAAAATTTGCGTCGCCCAAGTGATTTGCGTCGCCCAAGTGAGAGGTCCCAAACATAGCAGCGAAACCGAGTTTCGCAGGCCCCCTCCTTCGCGTGGGGCTAAGCGCTAAGAGATGAGCCTGTCCCGGGCACGAAGGCAGTTGCACAGTCGGCACCAACCCTAGGGCTTCCCGGCCTCGGCTGTCAGTTTAGGCAATTCCTTCGTCATCCACGCGACCATTTCCTCATGGGTCTTGAGGGCCTCTGGCATAGGGATGAAAGGGCCGCCCGTGTCGTAGATTGCCATGCGGTCTTTCGGCCCTGTGATGGGGTCCAGACCTCCCGTTGGCCGGGACCACACGGAATGTATCCGCTGGCTGATCCAAACACCCACGATCCAGAGGATGCCGATACAGCTAAGCGCGAGGGCCAGTAGTGCCAGTGCTATGCTCATGGTGCCCCTCCATGGAGTGCGCTTCACCAAGACGTAGGTCGCCCCAACGAGGCCAGCAAGGGAAGACCCATCTCCTTTCGGACCCCATCTGCTGAGTGCCCCCCAGCCAAGTGCCCCAGCCAAGTGCCCCTGCCATGTGCCCCTGCCATCTGCCCCCTGCCATGGTCGCTCAGAATTGGGCCTCATCAAGCATACGGCGCACTTTGGCGGCCAGATCAGCATAGGTGAAGGGCTTTCCGATCAGGTGCATCCCAGGATCAAGGCGACCATGGTGAACAATGGCATTGGCCGTGTAACCGGTTGTGTAAAGCACCGGGAGACCTGGCCTATGCTTGGTGACCTCTTCGGCAAGAACACGCCCGTTCATGCCGCCTATCAGAACAACATCGGTGAACAGCAAGTGGATTTCTGGGTGCTGCTCCACGACCATCAAAGCGCCCTTCCCGTCCGAAGCCTCGAGCACACGGTAACCGAGGTCGCGGAGAGCCTCGACTGCATACGCCCGCAGGGAGGGCTCGTCCTCAACGACCAGGATGGTCTCGCCGGAACCTTTCACGGGTGCGGCCTTCTGCGACGGTATCTCGGCAGGCTCCTCATCGGAGCCGATGAGCCGGGGCAGGTAGATCTTGATCGTCGTGCCTTCGCCAAGTTCGCTGTAGATCCTGACATGGCCATTGGACTGCCGGACGAAGCCGTAGACTTGGCTCAGGCCCAAGCCCGTCCCCTTACCTTCCTCTTTGGTCGTGAAGAATGGTTCAAACACCCTCCCCATCGTTCCCTTGTCCATGCCAGTGCCGGTGTCGGAGACCGACACCTGCACATACTGCCCAGGAGGCAGAGGCTCGGCCAACGCCTCTACATAGGCCTCGTCGAGCCGGGTATTGGCTGTCTCGATCGTCAGCTTACCACCGTCGGGCATAGCATCACGGGCGTTCACTGCCAGGTTGACAATGGCGTTCTCCAACTGGTTCGGGTCGGCTTGCGTCCGCCAGAGGCCACCAGCCAGAACTGTCTCCAGCACAATCGTTTCGCCCAGTGTCCGGCGTAAGAGTTCCGACATGCCCGCCACCAGCTTGTTGGCGTCTATGGGCTTGGGATCAAGAGGCTGCCGTCGTGAGAAGGCCAGAAGCCGATGCGTTAGGGTGGCCGCCCGCCGAGTCGCCTCCATGGCATGGTCGGCGGCCCGCAGGAGGCGACCGCTTCCCTCAGGCAAACGTCGTTGCAGCAACTCGATGTTGCCGACGATGATCGTCAGCAGGTTGTTGAAGTCGTGCGCGATGCCGCCGGTGAGTTGCCCGACGGCCTCCATCTTCTGAGCCTGTCGGAGAGCTTCTTCGGCCTTCATCCGCTCGGCCACTTCTTGCGCGACACGCTCCTCCAGCGTCTCGTTCAGGCGCTTGAGTTCCTCCGTGGCCTGCTCCGCCTTCTGGCGAGCAAGCAGCAGCTCCCGCTCATAGGTTCGCCGGTCGGTGGCATTGAAGAGAGTGATCCGATGGACAACGGGCTTTCCGTTCGCATCCAGCCTCTGGACCGTGTTGGCCAGAAGCGGCAGTTGCCGTCCGTTCGCGCCGATGAGATCGAAAGCAATCTCGTTGACGAAACCCTGCATCCGCAGAAGCGGCGCGAAATGCGTATCGTAGAAGATCTTGCCTCCGATGGTGAGGAGGTCTTGGAAGCACTTGTGGCCAACGAGGGCCTTCCGGTCCATGCCGGTCCAGGTGAGAAAAGTCTGGTTGGCTTTGATGATGGTACCGTCCGGCAGGGTCGAAAGATAGCCACAGGGAGCGCTCTCGTAGAGTTCCTCAGCCGTCTCGGTCAGCAAGCCCTGGTCGACGCTCACTACGCTGCCGCCACGCCGGGGGCTGGATCGCGCAGGAAGGCTTCCATAGCGGCAATCGTCTCCTCAGGCGCACTGAGGTTCGGACAGTGTCCCGTCGCCTTCATCAGGACGAACGCACTGCCGGTGAGGTTCTGGTGCATGTAGCGCCCGACCACCTCGGGAGCAATCACATCCTCGGAGCATTGGAGAACGAGCGCCTTCGTTCCAACCTTGGCCAGGTCTGATCTGTTGTCGGAGAGGAACGTCACACGAGCGAAGTGCTTGGCGATCTCCGGATCGGTGCGGCAGAAGCTGTTGGTGAGTTCTTCACCGAGCTGGGGCCGGTCCGGGTTGCCCATGATGACCGGGGCCATGGTGCTGGACCAGCCGAGATGATTGCTGTCGAGGAAGTCGAGCAGTCCCTCGATGTCCTCGTGCTTGAACCCGCCCACATAGTCGCCATCGTTGATGTAGCGCGGCGACGGCCCGATCAGGACCAGCCGGTCGAAGCGCTCCGGCTCCCTGATGGCAGCCAGTATCCCGATCATCGCGCTGACCGAATGACCGACGAAGATGACATCCTTCAAGTCGAGTTCACGGCAAATCGCCAGCACGTCGTCCGCGTAGCCGTCGAGGCTGCCGTATCTTGTTCTGTCGAAGGAGGCGGCATCCGAGTGTCCGTGTCCGACATGGTCCAAGAGGACGATCTTATACCGCTCCTCAAAGGCCGGAGTAATGAAGCGCCACATATTCTGGTCACAGCCATAGCCATGGGCGAAGACCATGGGTTGCTGACCCTGGCCGAAGACCTTGACATTGTGTCGCTGAAGAACGGCAGACATGAGCGCTCCATGCAATCGAAGGATTGATCGGTAAGGGCCGCTTGCTCCAGGCGTTGGGTGCAAGCTGTGCAGTTCAGCGTCCCTATGTAGACGTCCCTACTCCCATTTCAACACTTCGGTGCTGCACATGGCAGACCCGATACAGCGTTGGCCCTGCCGGGGAGCAGGATGAGCACGACGCCCCAAGTCGTTGACGAGTTCGCCTGCGTTAGGACCAGGGTATGGTCGGTATGCTGATCGAGCCGCCGTCGAGGCCATTCCATGAGCGTTTCTGAACCTTCGTGATGAGCGGCGAAGCCAACAACCTTCAAGCTTGGTTGCGTCAGTGAGAGGGGGATCAGCGTTGAGGGCGGCAGTTCCGCGTATCCGACACTGTGTTATCCGCTCGCGCACCATTCGGTCTCACGGATCGAACCTCCCCCTGTCGCAGGTTCGAGAGCATTGGACGTGAGACGTGGAAGCCACTTTGGGTCCGATGCGCTGGTGGGCCAGGGCCGAAATCCCGAGAACGGCGAAACGTGGGGGACGCAATCTGAGGAATATGGGGGACACGTCGTTCAAGGGACCGCTCTTAAGTCCTTGAATTTCGAATGCTTTACTACACTGAAAGAGAGTGGCGCGCCCTAGGGGAGTCGAACCCCTCTTTCCTGCGTGAAAGGCAGATGTCCTAACCGATAGACGAAGGGCGCGCTGTGCTTCGGAGGGCATCGCCTCCGGAGTGGGCGGACATATAGATGGGTTCGTGACGTACCGCAAGCGTCAGTTTTGATTTATTCAGGCTTCGCCGTATCCATGATCCGCAGCTCGGCCTTTTCGTGCCCGCCCCAGCGGTCGATGGAGAGCGTGCCCGCCACGTGCAGCGAGCTTCCCATGGCGGCGGAGAGCGCATTCCCGAGCGGTTGTCCGGCGGCGCGAAAGGCGATCCCGCCGATGAAGCTGCCGTCGCCGCCCCGCAGCTTCACACGCATGTGTCCGCCGCTTCCGACCTCCCGGGCTTCGACGAGACGATGCTGTGGAAAAACGAACATCGGCTCCGGCTGGCCCGAACCGAATGGCCCTGCCCGCTCCAGGGCCGTCACGAGCGCGGGCTGCGCGCCCGCCGCCGTCAATGTGGCGTCGACGGGAAATTGATCGTTGAGGCGCATGGTGCTGACGGGCTCGTTGAGCCTGTCGGTCACGAAGGCGAGGAAACGGTCGAGCTCGGTGGCGCGAATCGTGACGCCCGCCGCCATGGTGTGCCCTCCGCCCTTGATCGCGATCCCGGCATCCACCGCCGCGCGGACCGCATGGCCCAGATCCACGCCGGGCACGGACCGGCCCGAGCCCGTGGCCGTCCCGTCGGGGTTGAGCGTGAAGGCGAAGGCGGGGCGGCGGAAACGTTCCTTGGTGCGCGCGGAGATCAGGCCGACGACACCCGGATGCCACTCGGCCGAGGCCGTCACGAGCACGGCCTGATCGGGAGCCTTCTCGAGCGCCATCATGGCTTGAGCCTCGGCCTCCTGGACCGCGACGACCTCGATGGCCTGGCGCTCCCGGTTCAGGCGGTCGAGTTCTCCGGCGATCTGGCCGGCCTGGACCGAATCCTCCGTCAGAAGGAGCCGGGATCCGAGCGCCGCGTCGCCGATGCGCCCGCCCGCGTTGATGCGCGGGCCGACGAGATAGCCCAGATGCCAGCATTCCGGCGCCCCCGCGAGCCCCGCCGTGTCCAGGAGCGCCGCGAGGCCCACGCGGCGGCGGCCGCGCATGATCGCGAGCCCCTGGCGCACGAAGGCGCGGTTCAGGCCGATCAGCGGCACCACGTCGGCCACGGTGGCGAGCGCCACGAGGTCGAGGCTGCCCATCAGGTCCGGTTCCGGCCGGTTCTGGAAGAAGCCGCGCCCGCGCAAGACGCGGTTGAGCGCGACCAGGAACAGGAACACCACGCCCGCCGCGCAGAGATGCCCGAGGCCGGAGAGATCGTCGTGACGATTCGGGTTTACGATCGCGAGCGCCTCGGGCAGGTGCTCGGGCGCCTGATGGTGATCGAGCACGACGGGATCGAGGCCGAGGCGACGCGCCTCGGCAAGCGGTTCGATGCTGGCCGTGCCGCAATCGACCGTGACCAGGATATCGGCTCCCTGCTCTTTCAGGCCTCGGATCGCATCGACATTCGGGCCGTACCCTTCCGTGATGCGGTCGGGGATATGGATCGCATAGGAGATGCCGCAGGCGCGAAGGTATTCGGCCAGGAGCGCCGCGCTGCAGGCCCCGTCGACGTCGTAATCGCCGAAGATGGCGACCTTCTCGGCGCGCGTCACGGCATCCGCGAGCCGGCTGGCGGCAGCCTCCATGTCGGTGAGGACATGGGGATCGGGCATGAGATCGCGCAGACGCGGATTCAGGAACCCTTCCGTCTCGTGGATTCCCACGCCGCGGCCCGCGAGCACCCGCGCCACGATATCGGGGACGCCATGCGTCTGGGCGATGGCGATGGCGATCGCGCTCTGGGCGGCGCTGCAGCGCTCGACCCAGGTCCGTCCCAGGGCGGATTGCGTCACGCCTAGAAAAGGCTTCGGCAGGGAAATAGGCGATGATTCGGTCACGCTCTGAGTCTTACCCGTGAAATGTGGTCAAATCACCCCGCGTTCAAACGGCAATGGCCGGGACGAGCCCGGCCACTTCACATCACGAGGTTCGACCGCCTAGAGCATCGAACCCAAAAGTGGATTTGCACTTTTGGGATCAATTCGATGCTCCCATTATAGAACAAGCGCATCGTTCTCGCGAAAACCGGGCCCACTTTTCGCGCGATGCGCCAGAGCATCGAACCCAAAAGTGGATTTTCACTTTTGGGATCAATTCGAGGCTCTAGTCGAGGTGGAACTTCGCCAGTTCGCGGTGCTCGCCATGGATGCGGCGCACGGTTCCCGTCGCGGAGCGGTAGACCACCGTCTCGGTGGTGATCACGTCCTTGCTGAAATGAACGCCCTTGAGCAGCGCGCCGTCGGTCACGCCTGTGGCCGCCACGATCACGTCGCCCCGGGCCAGATCCGTCATGTCGTATTTCTTGTTGGGGTCGGTGACCCCCATCTGGAGGGCGCGGGAGCGCTTCTCCTCGGTGTCGAGGATCAGGCGGGCCTGCATCTGGCCGCCGATGCAGCGCAGCGCGCCGGCCGCGAGCACGCCCTCGGGCGCGGCGCCGATGCCCAGATACATGTCGATTCCCGTATCGGCCGGCTTCGTCGTGAAGATCACGCCCGCCACGTCGCCGTCGGTGATCAGGCGAACGCCCGCGCCGGTCTTGCGGATGGCGGCGATCAGCTCCGCGTGACGCGGACGGTCGAGCACGAGGCAGTTGATCTCGTTCGGCTTCACGCCCTTCGCCTTGGCGAGGGCATGGATGTTGTCCTCCGGCGAGGCATCGAGATCGACGACGCCGGCCGGATAGCCGGGGCCGACCGCGATCTTGTGCATGTAGACGTCGGGCGCGGCCAGCAGCGTGCCCGCCTCCGCCATGGCCATCACGGCGATCGAGCCGGGCATGTCCTTGGCGCAGAGGGTCGTGCCTTCCAGCGGGTCGACGGCGATGTCCACCTTCGGTCCGTTCTTGTTGCCGACCTTCTCGCCGATGAAGAGCATCGGCGCCTCGTCGCGCTCGCCCTCGCCGATCACGACGGTGCCGTCGATGGGGAGCTTGTTGAGCTCACGGCGCATGGCGTCGACCGCGGCCTGATCGGCCGCCTTTTCGTTGCCGCGCCCGCGCAGCCGGGCCGAAGCTACGGCCGCGCGCTCAGTGACGCGGACGAGCTCCATGGTCAGGATGCGCTCGATGAGTTGCCCCGGTTGAACGGTAATGCCTTGCGACATGGACGTGTCGTCTCCCTTGTGACGGTGACCGGCGGGCGTAACCGCCCGCCCGATGATTAATCGCGTTCGATGCGAATGACTTGGGGCGGCTCGGCGATAAGACCATCCCCCGAGATCTTCTCCAAGGCGGAACGGATGCTCGCCTCCGTGGCCGCATAGGTGATGAGAACGAGGGAGACGGGCGCGCCGGAGCGGCCGTGGGGATCCTTCGTGGCCGCCACCTCGGAGCGCTTCTGCAGGATGCTCTCCAGCGAGATGTCCGCCTCGGCCATGCGGGTGGCGACGCCTGCGGCGACGCCCGGCCGGTCATGGACCGTGAGGCGGACGTAGTAGCCGCCCTCGTGGCGCTGCATGGGGGCCCGGAGGGCCTTCTCGAGCTGCTCGACGGGTCTGCCGAACAGCGGCTGGACCAGGCCCGCGGCCACGTCCGCGAGATCGGCCACCACCGCCGAGGCCGTGGCGTCGCCTCCCGCGCCCGGCCCGATCAGCGTCAGCTCGCGCACCGCGTCCGCATCGATGGTCACCGCGTTCGTCACCCCCATCACCTGCGCAATGGACGAACTCCGGGAGACCATGGTCGGGTGTACGCGCTGCTCGATCCCCGTCTCCGTGCGTTCGGCGACGCCGAGCAGCTTGATGCGGAACCCGAGCTCCTTGGCCATGGCCAGGTCGAGCGGCGTGATGGACGAGATCCCTTCCACATAGATGGCGTCGGCGTCGATTTCGGTCCCGAAGGCGAGGCTCGTGAGGATCGCGAGCTTGTGGGCCGTGTCGAAGCCCTCCACGTCGAAGGTCGGGTCGGCCTCGGCATAGCCGAGGCGCTGCGCGTCCTTCAGGCATTCCTGGAAGGTCAGGCCCTCCAGCTCCATGCGGGACAGGATATAGTTGCAGGTTCCGTTGAGGATGCCGTACAGGCGCGCGACCCGGTTCCCAGGCAACGCCTCGCGAAGGGTCTTGATGATCGGGATTCCGCCCGCGACCGATGCCTCGAAGGCGATCGATCCGCCATGGATCTCGGCGAGCTTCGCAAGAGCGAGGCCGTGCTTGGCGAGCAGCGCCTTGTTGGCGGTGACCACGTGCTTACCCTGCGACAGGGCCGTCCGCACGACCTCCAGGGCCGCTCCGTCGGAACCGCCGACCAGCTCGACCACGCACTCGACCTCGGCCGATCCGGCGAGATCCACCGGGTTGTCGAACCACGCGAAGCGGGAGAGATCCACCCCGCGGTCCTTCGAGCGGTCACGGGCCGAAACGGCGACGACCTCGACAGGCCTTCCGCCCCTCTGCGTAACCGTCGCGTTCCGGCGTTCGAGGATCCGAATAACCGAAGCGCCGACGGTACCGAGGCCGGCAATGCCCACCTTGAGAGGACGTATCACGGACAGAAGCTCCCTGTATAACCGGGTTGCTCTTTACGACCGCCAAGCTCCCATGTCCATGCGGACCCGGAAACTTGCCCAGGAATACATCGTCTTCCGACCGTCGGAAACCTAGCGCATCGGACATGAAATCGAGCCCGCATCCGATGCAGCGGGTTTATATTTTTGAGCATCTTTCTCCGCAAAACCGGTGCCCACTTTTGCGTTCGATGCTCTAACCCCGGCGTGCCATCGGGACCACGTTGTGCAGGATCTGGTCCGCGTTGTCGAAGAACTTGCGGATGTTGCGGGCCGCCTGACGGATGCGCTGCTCGTTCTCCACGATGGCGATCCGGACGTAATCGTCGCCGTGCTCGCCGAACCCGATACCCGGCGCGACGGCCACATCGGCCTTTTCCACCAACAGCTTGGAGAATTCGAGGCTCCCCATGCCGCGGAACTTCTCCGGGATCTCCACCCACGCGAACATGGAGGCGCTGGGGGCCGGAACGGGCCAGCCCGCCTTGCCGAAGGAATCGACCAGGACGTCGCGGCGCTTCTTGTAGGTGGCGCGCATCTCCCGGATGCAGTCCTCGGGACCGTTGAGCGCCGCCGTCGCCGCCACCTGAACCGGCGTGAAGGCGCCGTAATCGAGATAGGATTTCACCCGGGCGAGCGCGGCGAGAAGGCGCTCGTTGCCCACGGCGAAGCCCATGCGCCAGCCCGCCATGGAGAAGGTCTTCGACATGGAGGTGAATTCCACGGCCACGTCGATTGCTCCGGGAACCTGCAGGATCGACGGGGGCGGGTCGTTCTCGTCGAAATAGACCTCCGAGTAGGCGAGGTCCGAGAGCAGGATCAGCTCGTGCTTCTTGGCGAAGGCCACGAGATCCCGGTAGAAATCGAGGGAGGCGACATAGGCCGTCGGGTTCGACGGGTAGCAGACCACGAGCGCCACGGGCTTCGGGATCGAGTGCATCACGGCGCGCTCGGCCGCCACGAAGAAGTCCGGCGTGGGCTCGGCCGGCACGGAGCGGATCACGCCGCCCGCCATGAGGAACCCGAAGGCATGGATCGGATAGCTCGGATTGGGCACCAGGATCACGTCGCCCGGTTCCGTGATGGCCTGCGCCATGTTGGCGAAGCCTTCCTTCGAGCCCAGGGTCGCCACCACCTGCGTGTCGGGGTTGAGCTTCACGCCGAAGCGGCGCTCGTAATAGCCGGCCTGCGCGCGGCGCAGGCCCGAGATGCCCTTGGAGGCCGAGTAGCGGTCCGTGCGCGGCTTGCCGACCGTCTCCACCAGCTTGTCGATGACGTGCTGCGGCGCCGGCAGGTCGGGATTGCCCATGCCCAGATCGATGATGTCGGCTCCGTTGGCGCGGGCGGCGGCCTTGATGCGGTTGACCTGCTCGAAGACATAAGGTGGGAGGCGCTTGATGCGGTAGAAGTTCGACATGGTTCGTCCTCGAGCGGAATCGGATCGCTCCGGTATAATTGTCAGCGAGTGGTATTGGAATTCGTCTTGCGGGCAGGTTTCTGCGGCGTGTTGACCGGCAGCGTGACCGGCTCGGGCGGGGGCGTTCCCCCGAGGCGGGCCGCCTCGGTCCCGGCCGCCTCGTTGCGGGCGCGCAGGGCGTCGAGCTCCGCCTCCGCGGCCTTCACCTCGGCGGCCGAGCGGGCGGGAGTGGGCCGTCCCTCCTCGGCCCTGCCGATGGGCATGTAGTCCAGGCTGCCCGGCCGCGACCGGGCGACGAAATCCGGCGTCGGCGCGGTCTTGGGTCCCGCCCCCACCGCAGCGGCGACATCCCGCACGGGATTGGAACCACCTGCACAGGCCGTGACGTTAGCAGCAACCAGCAGCGCCAGCAGAAGGGCCGGCGGGCGGGAAACCGTAGGAAACTGGATACGCATTGTCGGTAACCTAAGAGATGACTGCACAGGATGGGGCTGAAACGCTAAGATGCTCGAATTGCGCCCCCTGGGCAATGGCGCGAGATAAAGGGAGATCGCCTTATGGACAAGCCATACGGTGAAGAGAAGGCCCGATCCTCGGGCCCGGACTTCGAGGAGCTCTCCCGCAACATGGCTCGCTTCCTCGAAGGAGCCACGAAGGCGACGGCCGCTTACCTGAAGCCGCTGGAGGAGCGCGGCTTCACGCCCGAAATCGCGAGCGACGCCTCGGACGCGATCAAGGCCCTGGGTCATGTCGCGGAATCCTGGATGAGCGACCCGCAGAAATCCTTCGAGGCGCAAGCCCGCCTCAGCTCCCAGTTCCTCCATCTCTGGGCCTCGACGCTCAAGAGGGCTCAGGGCGAGCCGGTGTCCCCGATCGCGGAGCCGGAACCGAAGGACAGCCGGTTCAGCGATCCGGAATGGACGGACAATCCGGTCTTCGACTTCCTCAAGCAGGCCTATCTGATTTCCTCCCGATGGGCGGAGGACATGGTCGAGGAGGCGGAAGGCCTCGACGAGCGCACCCGCCACAAGGCGCAGTTCTACCTCAGGCAGATTTCGAGCGCCCTTTCCCCGTCGAACTTCCTGCTGACGAATCCGGAACTCATCCGCGAGACGATCAAGGAGAACGGCGCGAATCTGGCCCGCGGCATGGCGATGCTGGCGGAGGACATCCAGACCGGAGGCGGCGAACTCAAGATCCGCCAGACGGACCCCAGCAATTTCAAGATCGGCGAAAATATCGCGACGACCCCGGGCAAGGTGATCTTCCGCAACGACCTGATCGAGCTGATCCAATACACCCCGACGACCGAACGGGTGCTCAAGCGCCCGCTTCTGATCGTGCCGCCCTGGATCAACAAATACTACATCCTCGACCTCAACCCCGAGAAAAGCTTCATCCGCTGGGCGGTCGCGCAGGGGCTCACCGTGTTCTGCATCTCCTGGGTCAATCCCCAGGAGCAGCATTCCGAGAAGGGCTTCGAGCATTACATGCGCGAGGGTATCTTCGCGGCCCTCGATGCCGTCGAGCAGGCGACCGGCGAAAAGAAGGTGACGGCCATCGGCTATTGCGTCGGCGGCACCCTGCTCGCCGTCACCATGGCCTACATGGCGGCCAAGCGCGACAAGCGGATCGACAGCGCCACATTCTTCACCGCGCAGGTGGACTTCACGCATGCCGGCGACCTGAAGGTCTTCGCCGACGAGGAGCAGATCCGCTCCGTCGAGGCGCAGATGAAGAAGCGCGGCTATCTCGAAGGCTCGCACATGGCCAATGCCTTCAACATGCTGCGGCCGACCGACCTGATCTGGTCGAACGTCGTGAACGTCTACATGAAAGGCCGGGCCCCCACCGCCTTCGACCTGCTCTACTGGAACTCCGATTCGACGCGCATGCCGGCGGCGAACCACGCCTTCTACCTGCGCAACTGCTATCTCGAGAACAAGCTCGCGAAAGGCGAGATGGAGCTTGCCGGCGTGCGGCTCGACCTGAAGAAGATCAAGGTGCCGATCTTCAATCTCGCCGCGAAGGAAGATCACATCGCCCCTGCCCGATCCGTGTTCCTGGGCTCGAGGTCCTTCGGCGGGCCGGTCGATTTCGTGATGGCCGGATCGGGCCATATCGCGGGTGTCGTAAACGCCCCCTACAAGCAGAAATACCAGTTCTGGACGGGAGGCCCGGTCGAGGGCGAGTTGGAGGACTGGGTCGCGGCCGCCGAAGAAACGCCGGGCTCCTGGTGGCCCTACTGGTTCGCGTGGATCGAGAAGCAGGCTCCCAGGACAGTCCCGGCGCGCGAGCCGGGCGCCGGCAAGCTGGAGCCGCTCTGCGATGCGCCGGGCACCTATGTCCTGGCCAGGGCTTGAGACAGGAGCCTTCCCGGCCAAGCGCATCGTGCGAAAAGTGGGAACCGGTTTTTCGCAAGAACGATACGCTCTTTCCAGGAAGGGAGCATCGAATTGATCCCAACAGTGCAAATCCACTTTTCACGTCCGATGCTCTCCCCAAGCACCGAACGAAAAAGGCCGGCGATGACGCCGGCCTTTTTAATGTGAACCTTCCGGCTCTCAGTACTTGCGCACGATCGGGGCCGGGATGGCCACCTTCGCATCGTCCCAGCGGTATCGCACAGCCGCCGAAATGATATCGACGCTCGAATCCACGTCGGCCACGAAGGGCAGGCCGGGGCGGAAGTCCTGATGGCCCTCGACGATGCGGATATCCGTGTCCTTCGTGAAGATGTGGGTATAGGCGAGGTCGAAGGAGAGCTTGTCGCTCCACTGGTAGCCCACGCCGATCGAGGCCCAGATCCGGTCGTTGTCGGGCAGACGGGTGGAGCGGATCTTCGTGTCGATCGGCGAGTCCTCATAGGCGACACCGGCCCGGAGGGTCCATTGCGGATCCACCCTGTACTCCAGGCCGAGCGAATAGAAATAGCCGTCCTTGTAGTTGAGCGGGAGCGCCTGAACGGGCGCTCCGGTCGCGGCGCTCGTGACGATCGGCGTCTTGAGAATGCTCCAGTTCGTCCACTCGAAGCCGAGATGGACCGTCATGTTCGGGGTGATCACCTGCGAGAGGCCGAGGGTGAGCTGATCCGGGGTCTTCAGGGTCGCGTTGATCGGGGTGCGAACGGCAACCGGGGCGACGACGCCTGCGGGAAGCGTGAAGGATCCTTCGAGGTCGTGCTCGACGGACGAGCGATAGCCGAGACCGATCGTCGTTCCGATGAAGGGAGTGAGCGTCACGCCGGCCGTGAAGCCGACGCCGAAATCGTCACCCTCCAGAACACCGCTCGGCTGACCGGGGCTGACACCTACGGCGCTCTTCAATCGGATGTCGAAATACTGGAACGTCGGGCCCGCGGCGACGGACAGCCAATCGGTCACCTTCACGCCGACGACCGGGTTGACGTTCACGGAGAAGATCCGGGATGAGCGGGAATAGACCTGACCGGCCCAGTTCTCCCGGGGGTCCGTGACGAGACCATAGGGAGCCGTGGTGGAAAGACCGATCCAGAGGCTGTCGTTGACCTGGTAGGAGCTGAAGCCGGTCGGCACGATCGCATCCTGGCCGATATCGCCGGAAGCGCCGAAAAATGCGGTCGGCGTCTGCGTGGGATCGGGCTTGATGTCGACGCGCGGAAGGATCAGCGACAGATGCCATTCGTTGTTCCAGCCCGGCGACATCGTGATGACGGCGGGGTTCCAGAACATCGACGAGAGATAGCCCGAGCCCGAGGCCGCGCCGGCGAACGAAAAGCCCTGCGCGGTGGCGCTCTGCTCACGCAGCCCGAAGGCGCCGGCCTGGGCTCCGCCCTGCGCGGCGATGAGGGCTGCGAAGGAGACTGCGGCGAGGGACAAAGAACGGTTGAAACGGCTCATGGAGGTTTCCTGCCCTTTTCTGTTTTGTTGCGGGAATCCCGCTTGAACGGCCACTGTGCCATGCTCAATTTTCGCCGCAATCTCCAGGCCAGCTTTCGCTCGGGCCTCCGTATAGACCGAATACTGAAGCCCGTTTCTGCGAATTACATGAGAATTCGAAAGAACAACCGGCATGAATACGATACGTTACGGTCCCATCCTAGGCAAACAAGCGTATTGATGGATGCGAAATGCACTTGCGGCGCGCCGACGTGGCCGGGGGAAATCTCACGCTTTCTCCATGCTCGTGGCAAAACAGCAACATATTTGTGCCGGGAACATGCATTGTAGGCGGGCGTGAATGCGCCACATTGGAATTGGCCCGTTATGGATAGGAGCACTTGATGAAACTGGTGAGATTTGGAGAAGCCGGACACGAGAAGCCGGGAATCGTCGATGCCCGAGGACAGATCCGAGATCTCTCCGGGACGATCCCCGACATCACCGGCGCGACCCTGTCGGCGGAGAGCCTGTCGCGGATTCGCGCCATCGACCCCGACACACTCCCCCTCGCCCCGGACGGACAGCGCATCGGCGCCTGCGTCGGGCAGGTGGGCAACTTCATCGCCATCGGGTTGAACTACGCCGACCACGCCGCGGAAACGGGTGCCGCCATCCCGGCGGAGCCGATCATCTTCAACAAGGCGCCGTCCTGCATCGTCGGCCCGAACGACGATACGATCCTGCCCCGCAAGTCCGAGAAGACCGACTGGGAGGTCGAGCTCGCCATCGTCATCGGCGAGCGCGCGTCCTATGTCGGGGCGAACGAGGCGCTCGACTTCGTGGCGGGCTACTGCATCTGCAACGACGTCTCGGAGCGTGAATACCAGATCGAGCGCGGCGGCACATGGACCAAGGGCAAGGGCTGCCCCACCTTCGGACCCCTCGGTCCCTGGCTCGTGACCAAGGACGAAGTCCCGGCTCCGCAGAACCTTTCCATGTGGCTCGACGTGAACGGCGAGCGCATGCAGACCGGCTCTACAAAGACCATGATCTTCAACGTAGCGCAGATCGTGTCCTACGTTTCGCACTTCATGATCCTCGAACCCGGCGACGTGATCACCACGGGAACGCCGCCCGGCGTCGGAATGGGCATGAAGCCGCAGCGCTTTCTCAAGGCGGGAGACGTCGTGAGCCTGGGCATCGAGGGCCTCGGCGAGCAGCGCCAGCGCGTCGTCGCCTTCGAGGGAAGCGCGCTGGATACCAGCAAGCACCATAAAGGCCATTGATTCAGCCCCGGTCGGGCTGATGTCTCACGCCCCTCTCGTCATGGCCGTGCGCGTCACGGCCATCCACGTCTTCATGAACCGCCGCCGGTCAAAGACGTGGATGCCCGGCTCAAGGCCCGGCACGACGGCGGAGGTGGTCATAACACGCATTTCGGCATGGCCGCCCCCGGACTCGATCCGGGGGCGGCCATCTGCGTCTTATGCTCCAGTTCCTCAGGTCAGCCCGAGCATGAGCTCGATATTCTGAACGGCGGCGCCCGACGCGCCCTTGCCGAGATTGTCGAGGCGCGCGACGAGCACTGCGTGGTTGTAGCTGTCGTGCTTGAACACGAAGAGTTCCAGACGGTCCGTGTCGTTGAGCGCCTCGGGCTCGATCCGCTCGATCGTCCTGGCATTCGCAATCGTCGGCACCACGCTGACGAGGCCCTCTCCCGGGTAGCGCTCCATGAGCGCCGCCTCGAGATCCCCCGCCTTGGGCTTGCCCGGCAGCAGGTCGAGGTGGAGAGGAACGCTCACCAGCATGCCCTGGCGGAAATTGCCGACGGACGGGATGAAGATCGGTCGCCGGGTCAGGCCGGTATATGCCTGAAGCTCAGGCACGTGCTTATGCTCGAAACCGAGGCCGTAGAGCTCGAAGGCCGGGGCCGTGCCCGCCTCGTACGCCTCGATCATGGCGCGCCCGCCGCCGCTATAGCCACTGACCGCGTTCACGCTGATCGGGTAATCGGCCGGAATCAGGCCTGCATCGACGAGGGGCCGCAGGAGCGCAATGGCCCCTGTCGGGTAGCAGCCCGGGTTGGCGACGCGCTCCGCCGAGGCGACGGCATCCTTCTGCTCGGAGGTCAGCTCCGCAAAGCCGTAGACCCAGCCTGGCGCGACCCGGTGGGCCGTGCTGGCGTCGAGGATCTTCGGCTTCTTCCCGCTCAAGCCCTCCACGAGGGAAACCGTCTCCCGGGCCGCGTCGTCATGGAGGCAGAGCACGACGAGATCGACATCCGCCAGGATCTCGCGCTTGGCTTCCGGATCCTTACGGCGCGCAGACTCGATGCTCCTGATCGCCACGCCCGGGACGCCCTGCAGGCGCTCACGGATGCCGAGGCCGGTCGTGCCCGCCTCGCCGTCGATGAAGACCGTCTTCGCGCCCTGGCTGAGAGCGCTGGAATTGTGGGTCATGGTTGTCATGTCGATCCGATCCACCTGTGGTCGCCAATCAGGCTAAAGCCAATAACGCCGAAAGAGTTCTGGAGAAATAAAAAAGCCGCGCGATGCATTGCGCGGCTTGCGGTCAGGCCATTTAGACGGCCGTCATCGCACGCGCGCCGGGGCGGCGATCGATCGGCGTCGGATGATGGCAAGGCTCTGGTTCATCGGACATTTATGGCGAGGCGGGCGGCCTTTTGTCAACAAGCCTGACTGAGGAACAACCCCCTTCGGCCGGGTCTCACCTGAAGGATGTCCTCGAATTCCGGATTTGCGCCAAGCGAACCTCTTGTTCCGATCCGAGCGCATCGTGCGGAAAAGTGGCTCCGGTTTTCCGCTCAAACGATGCGCTCATCTAAGGAGGGAGCATCGAACGCAAAAGTGGGAACCGGTTTTTCGCAAGAACGATGAGCTAGACAAAGCGGAAATCGTCCGCATGGAGACTTGAGAGGGTCACGTTCTTCAGGGTGATCGTATGGCCGGCGCCGGCCGTGATCACGACATTGCTGCCGGATTGCGCGGAAGCTGCGAGCACGGCGGCATAACCGGAGAACACGGCTGTCGAGAACTCGATGACGTCGTCCGTGTTCGCGCCGGCCTTGAAGTCGGTGATCACATCCACCCCAAAGCCGGCAGCGAAGACGAATGTGTCCGAGTTCAATCCGCCTGTCAGGGAATCATTGCCGGCTCCACCAACGAGCGTGTCGTTTCCGGATCCGCCGCTCAGCGTATCGTTTCCAGCCCCGCCACCGAGGCTGTTGGCGCGCTCGTCGCCGTAGAACAAGTCGTTCCCGGATGTGGCGGCCGTCGCCATGTCGAACAGCTGGGCATAGGTCCAGGTCGTGCCGTCGGCGAGGCGAACGTCCTCGATCCGGTAGTAGGTACTATTGACCGCGTCATCCAGCGTGACCTTATCGGTACCGATGGTCAGGACGAGGTCGCGTCCCGAGTCCGCCTGGTTGACGGTCACGTTGGCGGCACTGATGCCAGACCCAAACTGCAACACATCCACATCGCCGCTGCCGAATCCGTAATCGCTGACGATGTCCTGGCCATCGCCGACGTTGAACACATACGTATCGCTACCGCTGTCGCCGCGCAGGAAGTCGTTTCCAGTGCCGCCGGCAAGGGTATCGCTGCCGGACCCGCCATACAGGCTATCGTTGCCGGCCCCGCCGCTCAGAGCGTTAGCCCGCTCATCGCCGTAGAGGACGTCGCTCCCGGAGGTGGCGACTGTCGCCATGTCGAGCATCTGGGCATAGGTCCAGACGGTGCCGTCTGCAAAATGGACTTCTTCGATCCGGTTGGAGGAGCCATAGATTGCCTCGTCGAACGTGATCTTGTCCGGTCCAATCGTCAGGACGAGGTCGTGTCCGGAGCCAGCCTCTGTCACGGTGATATCGGTCGTGCCGATACCGGCTCCCAGCAGCAGGATATCCACATCACCGCTGCCGACGCCATTGTCGTAGATGATGTCCTGGCCGTCTCCGCGGACGAACCGGTAGGTATCGCTGCCATTACCTCCGTTCAGGGAGTCGTTGCCCACCCCGCCTGTCAGCGTGTCATCCCCGGATGCCCCGTAGAGGCTGTCGTTGCCAGCTGCACCACCGAGGCTGTTGGCGCGCTCGTCGCCGTAGAAGACATCGTTGCCCGCAGTTGCAGTCGTGGCCATGTCGAAGAGATGGGCATAGGTCCAGATCGTGCCGTCAGCGAAGCGCACCTCCTCGATCCAGTCGTAACTGCTGTAGATAGCGTCATCCAGCGTGACCTTATCGGTGCCGATGGTCAGCACGAGATCGCGCCCCGCGCCAGCCTGGCTGACAATCACGTTGGAAGCGCTGATGCCGGCCCCGAACTGGAGGATATCCAGGTCCCCGCTGCCGAAGCCATAGTCGCTGACGGTGTCCTGGCCATCTCCGGCATTGAAAACGTAAGTATCACTGCCCGAGGCGCCCTGAAGGAAGTCGTTCCCGATCCCGCCGGAGAGCGTATCGGCGCCTGATCCGCCGTAGAGGCTGTCGTTGCCAGCTGCACCACCGAGGCTGTTGGCACGCTCGTCCCCATAGAAGACGTCGTTGCCCGCGGTTGCGGTCGTGGCCATGTCGAAGAGCTGGGCATAGGTCCAGATCGTGCCGTCAGCAAAGTGCACCTCCTCGATCCGATTCAGAGAGCTGTAAGCTGTCTTGTCCAGAGTCACCTTGTCGGTGCCGATCGTCAGGAGGAGGTCCTGACCAGAGCCTGCTTGGCTGACAATAACCTGCGCCGCCGATATTCCCGCACCAAACTGGAGCACATCACCCGGATCGGATCCGGTGTCATAGACCACGTCTTCCCCGTCTCCGAGGTTGAACAGGTAGGTATCCAGGCCAGATCCGCCGACCAGAGAGTCGATGCCGGTACCGCCTGCCAACGTATCGCTGCCTGCTCCTCCGGTCAGAGTATCGTTACCGGCATTGCCTATAAGAAGATTCGCACCACTATCGCCGGTTAGCTTGTCATTGAAGATCCCGCCTTCAAGGCCCTCGATGCCGATATAGACGTCACCGCTGACATCAGCGTTCCCGGACTTCGTGCCCGCTGCCAGATCGATCGTAACGGCCGATGTGGCATCTCGATAACTTGCGACGTCGACGCCCCCACCCCCGCTGAGAGTATCCCCTCCGGCACCGCCCAAAAGCGTATCGTTGCCCGTGCCGCCGATCAGCGAGTCACCATTGCTCCCCCCGAAGAGAAGATCGCTTCCCTCGCCGCCGACAAGAGTGTCCGTCCCGGCTCCGCCATCGAGCGAGTCGCTCCCGTCGCCACCAAAGAGGCTGTCGGCTCCGCCAGCTCCATCGAGTGTGTCGTTCCCCGATCCTCCATCCAACGTGTTCGCATAGGCATCGCCCGTGAGAACATCATTGTGCATCGATCCGATGACGATCTCGAATCCGGTAAAGCTGTCACCGGTATTGCCTGCACCAGTGGACAGGTTCACAACCACCGCCGCAGTGGCAATTCCGTAACTGAGCGTATCGACGCCATCTCCGCCGTCGAGGTGGTCGGCCCCAGGGCCACCGATGAGCGTATCATCGCCTGCCCCGCCGAAGAGGCTATCGATTCCATACCCTCCGTCGAGCCAGTCGTTTCCGTCGTTTCCATAAGCCGTTTCGGCGCTTCCCAGGCCAAGGAAAACGTCGTTGCCCGATGTGCCGTTGAAAGTGGCAACGGCATCGACCGTCAAGGATATTGTCGCGGTGGCGATACCGCCCTTGCCGTCGGACACAGTGTAGTCGAATGTCGTCGTTCCGACGAAATCCGGATCGATCGTGAAGCGGATGTCTCCGCCGCTCGTCAGAGTCACAAGTCCATGGCTCGATGCATAAGCCGCAAATAGGCTGAGCTCATCTCCGTCGGCATCATGCGTCCCTTGCAGCAATTCAGCTCCTGTCAGAGTGAGTGCCGGTCGCTGGGTAAGGGTCCGGAAGATCGGCGTTGCCGTCGGCGCAGTGTTGCTGCCCCCGATATAGATCGTCCTGTCCTGGAAGGTCAGGAATTCGACGGCCGTGAGGAGATCCGTTCCGTCGAATCCGGCAACAATGGTGGTGCCGCCATCGAATGTAATCGTATGGTCGGACCACAATCCCGTGAAGCAGGCGGTATCGACACCCCTCCCCCCATCAATCCGATCGTCGCCTGCACCACCCGAGAGCGTGTCCTCTCCATCTCCTCCGGACAAGACGTCGTCGCCTGCTTCACCGCGGAGAACGTCCTCGCCGGCGATGCCGCCGAGCGTGTCGTCTCCGACTCCGCCCACAAGAGCGTTATCCTGGCCGTCGCCCATGAGGCTGTCGTCGAATCCAGACCCCTCCAAGTTCTCGATGGCGATCAGGACATCCCCTTGGGCATCACCGCCGCTGACTGCACCGGCCGAGAGATCGATCGAAACCGCGGCGGCCGATGCTACATAGCTGGCGGTATCGACACCTTGACCGCCATTGAGGGTGTCGCTGCCGGCTCCTCCGCTCAGCGTGTCGTTGCCTCGGCCACCGGAAAGAAGGTTGGCAACTTCGTTTCCGATCACTCGATCATCGCCATCACCCAAATAGGCGTCTTCAATGACCGTTCCGACTGCGATGGTCAGGTTGTTGCCTGCAAGTTGACCGGTATGGCCCTGTTGCAGGTCGAGCACCGCGTTCTGGAAGATCGCAGACGCGTTGATGACGTCATGTCCGGCGCCATCGCTCAGGACGCGGCGCGCGGCATCGGCGCCGGACGTCAGGCTTCCGTAATCGGCCGTATAGACGTAGATGTCGTCGTTGGAAGCAGCGTCGCCGTAGATCTTGAGCGACCAGCTGTTCACATGGCCGATCTCGCCGGTTGCGGCATCCCGGACGATCAGAGTCCAATCGCCTTGACTGAGTTCGCCCCAGTTTTGAACGCTTGCATAGGTTTTGGTCAATGTGTCGTTCGTCGCGCCGCGGTCCGTCAGGCTGCCGGGGTCAACTTCCAGACGATCGATGAGCCGGCTCTTGGTGCCGTCGGGCGAGACAAGCTCAACGACAAGATCGCCGACATTGGTGTGATTGAGATCGATCGTCACCTCGACGTGATCGATCTCGATCTGGTCGGAGACATTGATCGAGCCCGCGACTGACGCGCCCGTGTTGTCCGGAATGTCCCGGTTGACGGCAGCCGTGTAGGCCGCGGAGATCTCGTTCGCCGAGGTGCTGGTCTTCGTCCAGGTCTCTGCAAGGCGAACGGCCGCGCGAGCATCAACGAGACCGAAGCCATAGTCGCGGCTGACGTGGAGGCCGCCACCGTTCCAGTTGCTTGCGCCATTGGTGATCCAGCTGGTGTTTGTCGGATCGGTGTTCCAGGCGGAATAGGCCAGGATCTCCTGCACGTCGCGCCATCCCAACAGGGGATTGGCATCGAGCATCAGGGCGACGACGCCAGCCACGAGTGGCGTGCTCGCGGATGTGCCGCTTCCCGTTGCGTAATCGGCGCCCAGCACCCCATCGGCGTTGCTGTAGCCGTCCGCTCCCGGGTCGTCGGTGCTGAGAACAGCCGTCCCCGGCGCGACGACCAGGATGGATGTTCCGCGATTGCTGTAGGCGGCAACCGTGCCGTCCGCATCGATGGCACCGACCGTGATGGCGTGCCGTGAACTCTGATTGGCGTACTGGTTGACGTCGATTCCCTGCGCTGCCTCGTTGCCGGCAGCGAAGAGAGTGATGGTTCCCAGACCGCCGCGTCCCGATTGCGCATCAGCCCTGATGCTCTGCCGGTAATCCGAACTCGTCGTCCAGCTGTTGCTGACGATATCCACATTTGCGAAGCGGTCGTAACCCTCGAACAGATTGGGCTGATCGTTCCCGATGAGAGTCGATCCATAGGCGACGCCGACCATCCCCGTTCCGTTTCGAGCGCCCGCGACCAGGCCGGCCATCATCGTGCCGTGGCCGCCCGAGCCGTAGTTCTGGCTCAGCGCCGCGTTGTAGTTCGGAGCAAGGTCCGGATGATTGCTGTCGATGCCACTGTCGTGAATCGCAACCTTGACCCCCGTGCCGGTGTAGTCGTCCCAAACGTCATAGACGTTCAGCGCCTCGAGCGCCCATTGGAAAGGGAACAGCTCGTCTTCTGGAAGCGGTGCCGAAATCTCGAGCTGCGACGTCGCCCAGGCAGTGCCTCCATGCCCGTCCGAGACCTGATAGGCGAAGCTGCCGTGAACACCCGCCGAGCCATTGGCGTCGAAGAGCACGTCACCGGTCTTGGTGATCGAAACGTCTCCGCCTTCGGCGCGGGCAATGGCGGTGACCTTCAGAGCGTCGGAATCCGCGTCGCGGTCATTCTCCGTCAAGGCTTCGCCGGTGAGGAGCATGGCACCACCGGTATCGCGCAGGCGCCATAGCTCACCCCAGGCGCGGGGGGTGTTGTTTGTCCCATCCAGGTGGATAGTCTGGTCGGCAAAGACCAGCCGCTCGATACTTTCGAGCTGGTCCGTCCCATCGTCACCGGCATTGTCGGTGACCGTATAGCCATCGGCGGTCGCCACGATGGTGTAGTCATCGGCATTGCCGGAGAAGATCGCCACGTCCAGGCCGCCGCCGCCGTTCAGGACGTCGTTTCCAGCCTCGCCCATGAGGCGGTCGTCGCCGCTTCCAGCCATGAGCGTGTCGCTGCCGCCGCCGCCGCCCATCACCACGTTTGTCGGGCCGGTCGCCGTGAAGACATCGTCACCATCATGGCCGAAGGCGAACTCGATGGACGTGGCGGTCAGATCCAGGGTGACCGCATCCGAAGACGTCACGAAGACCACGTCGTTGCCATCCCCTCCGTCGATGGCGACGTCCTGCGCGTCGATCATCAAGATATCGTCGCCGTCACCGCCCGAGAGGATGTCAGCTCCCTCATCGCCGGACAGAAGGTCGTCGTCGTTTCCGCCCGTCAGGCTGTCGTTGCCGGCTCCGCCATTCAGGATGACAGAAACTGTGCTGCCCGTAGCCGTGAAGGCATCGTTGCCCGCATTTCCATAAGCCACCTCGACCTCGGTCTGCACGAGATCGAGTGACACGCCACCCTCGGTTTCGACGAAAACGGTGTCTCTCCCACCGCCGCCGCTGATGTTCGTCGACAGGTCGCTTGCATCGATGATCAGAGTATCGTCGCCTTCACCGCCGTGGAGGATGTCCGATCCGACGCCCCCCATCAGCGTGTCGTTACCGCTGCCGCCGGTCAGGATGTCGTGACCCGCCGCACCAACGAACATGACGTTTCTATCATCCGATGCAACGAGGACATCGTCGCCCGCGGCCCCGAAGGCGCCTGCATAATTCGTTCCGGTGACATCGACGCTTTGTCCGGTTTCGACCGAAACAAGATAGTACCTGTCGACCCGGCCATCTTCATGAGTCTGGACGATATCGCTGCCCTGGATATTGGTGGCGATCCCATCCGAGTTGAAATCGAGCCCCACGCTGTAGGCCGCGATCGTGCCGGTCTGCGTCGTGACGCCGGTCGCGTTGAGAATCAGCCCATCTCCGACATCCTGGATGGCGATGGCGCCGGCAGGAGCATCGGCCGCATCTGCGAAGACCTCGCCTGCATCGATGAGGCCGTTTCCGTTGAGGTCTGCCCAGTACGAGACGTTGCCGCCCGACGGATCGACCGGTGTGCCGGTCAGGTCGATGGACGTGATGCCGAGCTCGGACAGCGTCAGGAGTTCGCCCGCATCCGAAATGCCGTTCTGGTTGAGGTCGCGCCATACCCTGAACTCGGCGAAGCGGGAATCGGCTGTGCTGAACACGCCGTCATGATTGCTGTCGAAGCCGCGCAGCCGGTCGAGGTCCGTCGTTCCGGGCCCGCCTGCCGTGAAGGCCAACTCGGAATAGCTGCCGATGATGCCGTCCAGGCCCTCGTCGAGGACCAGGATGCCGTCATCCGAAGCAATCCAGACAGTCTGTTCAAGATAGCCGTCGCCGTCGATGTCGAAGGCGACCGAGAGCTGACCGAATTCGACGCCATCGCCGTCGAGGTCGAGGACGAAGGGATCTGCAGCGGTTGCTCTAGATCCAAAGCCAACAGCGCGGGATCCCACATGTGCGGCTACACTCAGGCCTTCTAAGGCTCCCGCCGCCAGGCCAGTGGCGATAGCTGCTGGATTACCCAACCTTGCTAGGCCCCATGTCACTCCACCCAATGCCAACGCAGCATCCTGTGCAAGGGCTGACGCCTCTCCCAGATCGTCTGATAATTGTTTGAGGCGATCACTAATCTCTTGCGAACCGCTCTTGGGTGGCGGCGGCGGATCTCCGGGCGTGGGAGGAGATCCCGGCGAGGGCGGAGTACTGCCGTCGTTCGGACGGCGCTGTGGTGGCGAACTAGACGGGTCCCATTGCGGCGGTGCACCCGGAGATCCTGGGAGAAGGGATAAGTTTACTTGTATGATATTGGTGTCGCAAGTATTCTCTTCCGTTAGTTCTACTGACATTCAGCCCCCCTGCTTTTATATGATAATATCAGATACGAGGCTTGAAAATATCAAGCACAACAAAATAAAGTATTGGCAGTATAGGTATTAATGATACTATTTTATAAGCTAGTCTTGATGGAATACCGAAGATATGATCATAATAAAGAGCTGCTATAGAAGAAACTATGCTTAAGAAATATACAATAACAATCGCTTTTTTCTCATTAGTAAATCTTTGTCTTTTTTCATTTATTATAAAAATTCTCTTTCTAAATATATAAGCCATTATGAACAAAGTTACTATAACCAATATTGAGATATCTTTTGGAATGCCGAGTTCTTCGTCAAACCTGCACATGGCGACGAGCCCTGTCACGGCGAATGCAATCATGTGTTTCATGAATTGATCGGTTCGGAATCTACGGAAGAAGGTGGTGCGCTTCGGTTTCTGTTGCACTTCTTCTGTTTCCAACCACATGGAAACACCCCTATCAGCATCACCTGTTTTGCGTCGCCAGTAGCACCGCCAGCCGGTGGTGTGCTCATGACGGAGGCCACAGATTGTGCGAATTCCCCTTATCACCTCTTGTAGCGCGCGGACGAATAATAGGAAACTATTCGTTTATATAGGGCAGCTACTGCGGGCATTGGCAGGCAAAGGCGGTCGTTTTTGCGCACCCCAAATCTGCCGGCTCCTTGTCGCGATGTTAAATCTCGACATCGCGTTTCCTGCTGCAATATGGCCTGCGCCATTGTGCGCGCCTCTGTCTGAGGCAAGATTCAGGTCCTCCCCTAATTTCTGAAGACGATCATGCCATTCCTGGGAGCCACTTTTCGGGGGTGGTGGCGGGTCGCCTGGAGTTGGGGGAGACCCTGGTGTGGGTGGGCTGCTGCCGTCATTCGGATTGCGCGGCAGGGGATTGCCGGAAGGCCCCAGGGTGGTGGCGCACCCGGAGATCCTGGGAGAAGGGATGAGGCTACTTGCACAAGATTGGGGTCTGCAATATTCGCTTCTACTGGTTCCGGGGACATGCAGGCTTCCTGTTTTCGTAGAGTTAGATCAATCACGATCTCCGAATGCATCAATCGTAATCAAGTAAAGCATAGGTGAAACAAGTAGCCAAAACATAACTTTAGATAACAGCGCAGCACTGTCTCCAAGGATATCGCCGGAGTAAATTCCGACAGCAGAACAAACTAAGCAGGCAATATAAGTCATAATTATTATCGCGCTTTTTTGGAATGGTATTTTGTTGGTATAATGCACTTCTAGTATCTTTTTTCTATATATGAATGCTAACAATAGAAGTAGCGTTAATATCGATGTTGACCCGATTCTCGGGATACCGAGTTCCTCGCCAAACCTGCACATGGCGACGAGCCCTGTCACGACCAACGCAATCAAGTGTTTCACGGATTGATGAAACCGAAATCCACCGAATAGGGTCAAGCGTTTCGGTTTCTGCTGCACTTCTTCTGTTTCCAACTGCATGGAAACACCCCTATCAGCATCACCTGTTGAGCGTCGCCAGTAGCCCCGCCAGCCGGTGGTGTGCTCATGACGGAGGCCACAGGTTGCGCGAATGCCCCTTATCGCCCCTTGTAGCGCGTGAACGCGCCATAGGAACCTATTCATTCAGGTAGGTCGGGTTCTACGGGCATTGCGATGCGAAGGCGGTCGTTTCCGCACGAGTCCGAACCTGCCGGCTCCTTGCGCTTGGTTCTCCATGGAGAGAGCTTGTGCAAAGTCCCATCTCATGAGCCCCCCGAAAACACCTGAGGCGGGCGTTGCAGCACCGCCGCTCGCTACCGTTATCGCTCCTGCGATGCTCAAACACGCTGATGAGGAATATTGCCAGAAGTCCCCAGCAGCATTGGATTCTTCGTGTGTTCTTTCAAACTCTCTGTGCCATCCATCTGAGCCACTACGCGGCGGCGGCTCATTCCCCGGGGGTCGGCGGCGATCCTGGCGAGGGGGAGAGCGACCGTCGGGCGGGTTCGGACCGCATGGCGGGGGATTGCCGGAAGCCCCACATGGTGCTGGAGCATTTGGCGAGCCCAGCGGAAAAGCATCGGATGCGGGTGCGGATTTCACGTCCGATGCCGCAACGGCAATAGACCCCAGTTCACCCCGGTATGCCGGGCGCGCGGGCGATGACGGCGGAGCGTGGAAGACGACGCCCGAGCAAACAAAAAGGGCGGCCCGAGAGCCGCCCTTCCTTGAAAAATAGAGCCTGGAAGCGATTAGCGCTTCGAGAACTGGAAGCTGCGGCGAGCTTTCTTCTTGCCGTACTTCTTGCGCTCGACGACGCGCGGGTCGCGGGTCAGGAAGCCTTCTTTCTTGAGCGGGCCGCGAAGCTCCGGCTCGTAGTAGGTCAGCGCCTTGGCGAGGCCGTGGCGGACCGCGCCGGCCTGGCCGGAGAGGCCGCCGCCGTTGACGTTCACGACGATGTCGTACTGGCCTTCGCGCTGAGCGATCTGCAGCGGCTGCGACAGGATCAGGCGGAGAACCGGACGAGCGAAGTAAACCTCGACGGCGCGGTCGTTGATGATGATCTTGCCGGAGCCGGGCTTGATCCACACGCGAGCGACAGCGTCCTTACGCTTGCCGGTGGCGTAAGCGCGACCCAGGGAGTCGAGCTTCTGGACATGCTTCGGAGCTTCCGGAGCGGCAGTCTGGGCGGACTGGCCCAGATCGGCGAGAGACTGAAGGGTCGCCATGGATTAGGCCCTCACGTTCTTGGCATTCAGGGCAGCCACGTCCAACACCTCTGGCTGCTGAGCCGTATGCGGGTGCTCGGCGCCGCCGTAGACGCGCAGGTTGCCCATGATCTGGCGGAAAAGCGGGCCGCGGGGGAGCATGCGCTCCACGGCCTTCTCGACCACGCGCTCAGGGAAGCGGCCTTCCAGGATGAACCTGGCCGTGCGCTCCTTGATGCCGCCCGGATAACCGGTGTGATGGTAGTACACCTTCTGCTCGCGCTTGCGGCCGGTGAACACCACCTTGTCGGCGTTGATGATGATAACATTGTCGCCGCAGTCGACGTGGGGCGTGTAGTTTGCCTTGTGCTTGCCACGCAGGCGCATGGCAACGATCGTCGCGAGACGGCCTACAACGAGGCCCTTCGCGTCGATCACAACCCACTTCTTCTCGACCTCGGCGGGCTTCAGCGAAGTCGTAGTCTTCATTGCGCTGTTTCCCGTTGGAGCCCGTCAGGGCTCAGGTTCTGAAAACGACAAACCGCCGCGAGATGCGGCGGCGAGTGAGTGGGTGTTTAGTGACTTTCGTGCCGCAAGTCAACGGCATTCACGACGATCAAAAATAGGCAAAATGCGCCTATTATCAGTAACTTAATCTATATAGGTATCTAAATACCGCCATTGTGGTATCATAAAACCACATGCCATTTGCCGATCCAAGCCACTCCAGCTATCGTTTGCGTCGCCATCCCTGAACGAGGACCAACCATGGCCGACGATCTGATCTTCTATACCAATCCCATGTCGCGCGGGCGAATCGTCCGCTGGATGCTCGAAGAGGTCGGGAAGCCCTATCGAACGGAAATCCTCGAGTTCGGCACCCCCATGAAGAGCCAGGACTTTCTCGCCTTCAATCCCATGGGCAAGGTTCCGACCATCATTCATAACGGCACCGTCGTCACCGAGGGAGCAGCCATCTGCGCTTATCTGGCGGACGTGTTCCCCGATGCGGGACTGGCGCCGCCCCACGGCGACCGTCGCCGCGGCCCCTATTACCGCTGGATGTTCTTCGCCGCTGGCCCGGTCGAGGCCGCCTTGAGCAACAAGTCCTTGGGTTTCGAGGTACCCCAGGAACGGCGCGGCATGATCGGATACGGCAGCGTCGAGGATGTGGTGAACGCTCTCGAATACGCCGTCACCCAATCCGAATACATCGCGGGCGACCGCTTCAGCGCGGCCGACGTTTATGTCGGGTCGCAGATCGGCTGGGGCATGATGTTCGGCACCCTCGAAAAGCGCCCTGCCTTCGAAGCCTATTGGCAGCGGATCAGCAGCCGCCCGGCCGCGATGCGGGCGCGGGAGATCGACGATGCTTTGGCCGCTGCCCGGCAGAAGGGCTAGACTTGGGATTCACTCCCCTCAAGTCGCCCAGAGGCAGCTCAAGGAGCCTGGCAATCCGGCACTCGCCGGATCTCGGCCAGCAAGGAACGATATTGCTCGGAGGTCAGCTGCGCCTCGTTCGCGCACATATGAAGAGCCCGACAGGCATCTTCGGGCTTTGAAGGCCAAGACAGTGAGCCGTTAACGGCGCCTCCGCACAGAGTGTAGGCGTTCTTAGCCTCCCACCTTGCCTCTGACTCGGCCAATGCCGGCGCAGCGGTCAGCGAACCAACCCCGGCCCATATCCCCGCACATACAAAAATAAGCCGCGTCATCGAGTTCTACCTCCCTCGCTGCCCCTCTGGAATCGAATAGGTCCCGGTCGCATGGCAAACCACTTCGCAACTGCCTTGCGAGACCATCGAGACCTCGCCCACGGCGAGCCGCTTCCCGAGCTTCAGGAGGCGGCATTCCGCGATCAGCGGGCGCGGCTCGGGCTTTCTCAGGAAGTTGAAGTTGAGGCTCGTGGTGACGGCGAGCGCCACGGGACCGACATGGGCGAGAATCGCGGCATAAAGCGCGAGATCCGCCAGGGTCATCATGGCAGGCCCCGAAATCGTGCCGCCGGGGCGAAGATGGCGGTCGTGATAGTCCATGCGCATGCGGGCGGAGAGTGGCCCGATCTCTTCGAGGAAGTAGGTCTGCCCTCCCATATGCATCTGTGGAAACTCGCGATCCAGGAACGCGATCAGATCGTCCTTCGTCATGACGGGATGATGGGATGCCATGCGTCAAATGCTCATTGAACTGCCCTGGCCTATCCCATACGTTGCCCCCATGGATCACAGCAATTACCCGAACGATTACATCCGCGGCATTCTCAACGGCACGAAGACCATCGCGCTGGTGGGCGCTTCGGCGAATCCCGCCCGTCCGAGCTGGATCGTGACCAAATACCTGCTGGAGCGGGGCTACGACGTCATTCCCGTCAATCCGGGAATCGCCGGCACGGAACTGCTGGGCAAGAAGGTGTACGGCTCGCTCGCCGAGGTGCCCGGCCCCATCGACATGGTCGAGATCTTCCGCAACTCGGAGGCGGCGGGTCCGATCACGGACGAAGCCCTCGCGCTCGATCCGCTGCCGAAGGTGATCTGGATGCAGCTTTCCGTCCGCAACGACGACGCGGCCGCGAAAGCCGAGGCCAAGGGCATCAAGGTGGTGATGGACCGCTGCCCCAAGATCGAATTCGGGCGCCTCTCCGGCGAGATTTCCTGGCAGGGCGTGAATTCGCGGATGCTCAGCGCCAAGAAGCCGGTGCTTTCGGGCAAGGGCTTTCAGAAGCTCAGCCTCAATCGTCCGTAAGTCTTCAAAAAGGCGCCCTGCCCCCACCTTGACCGGACGAACAATTCGTTCTTTATAGAGAACAGAACAACGTCCTCAAGAGGAAAAAGGGCTTCTGCCATGACTGACCGTTTGCCGGGCTTCGATACGCTTGCCATCCATGCGGGGGCCGCCCCCGATGCCGCGACCGGCGCACGGGCGACGCCGATCTACCAGACCACGTCCTTCGTCTTCGACGACGTGGACCATGCGGCCTCTCTCTTCGGCCTCCAGGCCTTCGGCAATATCTATTCCCGCATCGGCAACCCGACCAACGCGGTCCTCGAGGAGCGCGTCGCGGCACTCGAAGGCGGCACGGCGGCCCTGGCGGTCGCCTCGGGCCACGCGGCCGAGTTCCTGACCTTCCACACCCTGCTTCAGCCGGGCGACGAGTTCATCGCGGCCCGCAAGCTCTATGGCGGCTCGATCAACCAGTTCAACCATGCCTACAAGAACTTCGGCTGGAACGTGGTCTGGGCCGATTCCGACGATCCGTCGACCTTCGAGGCCGCCATCACGCCGCGCACCAAGGCGATCTTCGTCGAATCGATCGCCAATCCGGGCGGCGTGATCGTCGATCTGAAGGCCATCGCGGCGATCGCCAAGAAGCATCGCATTCCGTTCATCGTGGACAACACGATGGCGACTCCCTACCTGATCCGCCCGTTCGAGCACGGCGCGGACCTCATCGTGCACTCCGCTACCAAGTTCCTCGGCGGTCACGGCAACTCCGTGGGCGGCCTGATCGTGGATGGCGGCTCGTTCAACTTCGCAGGCGACGACCGTTACCCGATGCTCTCCAAGCCGCGTCCGGAATATGGCGGCATGGTGCTGGGCGAGACCTTCGGGAATTTCGGGTTCGCCATCGCGGCCCGCGTCCTGGGCCTGCGTGATCTGGGCCCCGCCCTCTCCCCCTTCAACGCCTTCCTGATCCTGAACGGCATCGAGACCCTGCCGTTGCGCATGCAGCGCCACTCGGACAACACCCTCTCGGTGGCGGAGCATCTGGCGAACCACGACAAGATCTCCTGGGTCAGCTATCCGGGCCTCGCGTCGGACCGCTACCACAACCTTGCCAAGGAATACTGCCCGAAGGGCGCCGGCGCCGTCTTCACCTTCGGTCTCAAGGGCGGCTACGAGGCGGGCGTGAAGCTGGTCTCGAACCTCAAGCTGTTCTCGCATCTCGCGAATATCGGCGACACGCGTTCGCTGGTGATCCACCCGGCTTCGACCACGCACCGGCAGCTCACCGACGAACAGAAGACCTTGGCGGGTGCCGGACCGGAGGTTGTGCGCCTCTCCATCGGCCTCGAAGACAAGGAAGACCTGATCGATGACCTGAACCAGGCCCTCGACGCGGCCTAGGAACTCTTCGATAGGGCTAATTCCTCGTCATGCCCGGCCTCGAGCCGGGCATCCACGTCATCGGAGCCGCAGCAAGAGACAAGACGTGGATGGCCGGATCAAGTCCAGCCATGACGGAAAGGGCTCATGACGAAAAATCGCGACAAGCAGGCAACAAAAAAGGCGGCTTCGAGCCGCCCTTTTTGTTGAAGGAAATCCGGATCCCGGTCACGCGGCGCGTGAGGAACCGCTGGTCTTCTTGTAGGTGTCGTGAATGGCGTTGAGAGAGCGCTCCAGCGCCGTCCAAAGGCGCCCGATCTCCTCGGCACCCTGAGAGTTCGGCTCGTATTCCCTGGCGCCCTCGCCTGTCGCCAGAGCCAGGGTCAGCTCCGGACGATGGGTGATCTGGCCTGCCCAGACAGGAACCTGCAGGGCATTCAGCGCGCCGCGGGCATCGGTCACCACGGGCGATTCCGTATCGCCGTGCTTGGCCGGAGCGGCATTGATCACGGCCGCATAGGGCTTGCGCAGCTCACGCGCGATCTGGACCGTATCCTGCAGGGCCGCGATATCGAACAGGCTCGCCCGGGTCGGGACGATCACGAGGGTGGCATGCCGGATGGATTCGGCGACGACGTTGGACTTGTTGGGCGGCGTATCGACCAGGACCCACTCGTAGCCTTCCCGCTTGGCGTCCTTCAGGGCCTCGCCGAGGTTGCGCACATTGTGCCTCAGGCTGAGATGCTCCTGATCGCGAATCTTATGCCATAGGGACAGGGAACCCTGCGGGTCGTTGTCGATCAACAACGTCTTGCGCGACGGGTTGGCAATGTAGCTCGCAAGATGAGCAGCGAGCGTGCTCTTACCAGAGCCGCCTTTCCGCGAAGCAAAGACCAGCACATTCATGCCTGACTCCTCATAAGCCTAAGAAAGCCCGCAGCCCTCTGTTAACGCGAGCTTAATATTGTTCATCTGTAGCAGAACAAGACCTGATTTCCTAATTCCACCTTCGATCCCTCTGTGCATATCCCCAAGCGGAGAACGCGCGGGCTGGCAAAACTGCATACCGCATCGTCAGGAAGATTTGCTGGCTTGTAAAGCGTTGACGGACCTCCGCCGGGATATGAAGGACGAATCCTAAACGACTGATCAGAATAGACAATCGGCAACTATGTCAGGAACGGGGCACAAGATTTTTGCTTCCGGCAAGGGCGGCCAGCCAGGACTATTTCCTCGAAAGCACCCCTTTCTGAAACTTTATACCGGTCACGGAACCACCTTTTTGCTTAGTCGTTAAGCTCCCGACTTAACCAGTGAAATGGAGCTGACACATGTCGAAGAAGATTCTCTTTGCAGGCGCTGTTCTCGTGGCGCTCGCCCCCGTAGGCGCCTTCGCCCAGGACCCGGCTGCCGGTGGCGCCGCGGCTGGCGCAGCGACCGGTGCCGTGGGCGGCGCGATCGTCGGCGGCCCGATCGGCGCGGCGGTCGGCGGCGTGACGGGCGCGATCGTCGGCGGCCTGGCGGGCGAGTCTCAGCCCCGTTTCCGTCAGTACGTCATTCAGCAGGACGTGCCGTCCTACCGCTATCAGGAAGAGGTTCGCGTGGGCACGGTGCTGCCGACCTCGGGCGTCCGGTACTATGAGGTTCCGGCCGAGTACGGCGTGTCTCAGTACCGCTACACGGTGGTGAACGACACCCCGGTTCTGGTCGATCCCGGCACCCACCGCATCGTCCAGGTCATCCGCTAACCTCTACGCAGGATGACGGAGTCAGGGCGGCCTTCGGGCCGCCCTTCTTGTTAGCGCATCGTGCGAAAAAGTGGTCCCGGTTTTTCGCCGGAACGATGCGCTCTTTCTAAGAAGAGAGCATCGAATTGATCCCAAAAATGGTTTCCACTTTTGGGTTCGATGCTCCGGTGCATCGTGCGAAAAAGTGGTCCCGGTTTTTCGCCGGAACGATGCGCTCTTTCTAAGAAGAGCGCATCGAATTGATCCCAAAAATGGTTTCCACTTTTGGGTTCGATGCTCTACCGGACCACGCTGACGCGGGCGTGAACCACCGTCATGGCAAGCACCGCCATGGCGAAGACCTGGTGGGCAAGCCCCGCCCAAAGCGGCACCACGAGGAGAAGGGTCGCGATTCCGAGCGCCATCTGGGCCAGGGCAAGCCCCGCGATGCCCGTGGCGCGGCGCGCGGCGCCGGATCCCGGCGCCTGTCGGCGCAGGCTCCAGGCATGCCAGAGCGCGAAGGCGACAACCAGATAGGCCAGCATGCGGTGGTTGAACTGAACCAGCACGACATTGTCCACGAAGTTCTCGATCCAGGGTTTGACCGAGAACAAAGCCGACGGGGGCGGGATCAGGCTACCGTCCATGAGCGGCCACGTATTGTACGTGTATCCGGCCTTCGAGCCCGCAACGAGCCCTCCCAAGGCGATCTGCGCCAGAACCAGGAGCACGAGAATACGGGGCGCGAAGCCGATCCCCTTCTCGGCGGGCAACGCGCTGCGGTCCTTCAGCCCTGCGGCCACCCAGACGAGACAGACCAGAATGAGGCTCGCGACCGTCAGATGCAGGGCGAGCTTGATGGGCGCGACGGCGGTCATGCCGGGCTCGAGACCGGACGCCACCATGATCCAGCCGATGGCTCCCTGCAGCCCTCCCAGCGCCCCGATGCCGAGCAATGTCAGCGCGAGCCGGCCCTTGATGGTCCCGCGAAGCCAGAACCAGACCAGCGGCACGAAGAAGACGAGGCCGATCAGGCGGCCGAGCTGCCTGTGCCCCCATTCCCAGCCATAAATGAACTTGAACTCGGACAGGGTCATGCCCTTGTTGACGAGCTCATATTGAGAGATCTGCTGATACTTCTCGAATTCGGCCTGCCAGGCCTGCTCCGTCAGAGGCGGAATCGCGCCGGTCACGGGCTTCCATTCCGTGATCGACAGGCCCGAGCCCGTCAGACGGGTGGCACCGCCCACCGCGATCATCAGCACCACCAGGGCGGCCAGAGCGTAGATCCAGGTTCTCACGAGAGTCGGGGACCGGACGGGCGGCGATTGGCTTTCGGGCGATTGGCTTTCGGGAAGGCGCGTCAAGGACACGCCATCGGGTGAGGCTGCGACAGCCATGCTCGTTCTCACTGGCAATTTAGGACTTGAACCCAGGTTACGGCTTGTCACATAGAGGCTGGGTCGCCGAAGGGCAATCAATGACAGTGACGCACCGCCCTCGGGCGGGGCCGGAAGGGTTCATCATGGGCATGCGATGGCGCAAACTGATCGGGACAGTGGCGATGCTGCTGTTCATCATCACCTATGCGCTGTTCGCCATGGCGTTGGCGGAGGGCCGCATCACCGAGGCGCCAAAGCTGATCCAGACCCTCGCTTATATCGTGCTCGGCCTGATCTGGATCGTGCCGCTGATGCCGCTCGTGCGGTGGATGGCCAAGCCGGACAAGTCCTAGATCATCGGACGTGAAAAGTGGACCTGCACTTTTGGGATTGGATCCGGTGCTCCCTTCTTAGAGCAGCGCATCGTTTAAGCGGACCCTAAGGGCCACGTTCGTGAAAACCGGGTCTACTTTTCGCTGGCGCGGCCCGCCGGGTCCGCACGACGCGCTAGAGAATCGGATCCAAAATCTAGGCTCCGCCGATCCCTTCGATGATCTTGCCCGTGCCGCCGCATATCGGACAGGCCGTTGCGCCGATCCGCCCGCTGCCATTGCATTCGGGACAGACATTTTCGCCGGTGCCCGGACTGCCCGGCTCGGCCTGGTCGCCGGGATTGAGTTTCGGTGGCTCGGATGCGGCTTGATCGCGCGATGGATTGTTCATGACGGGTCTCTCGGTGTCGTCTCATCCGTCAACGCGACAGTGGAATCGCGGTTTCTCCGCTCCTCGATAGAAAAGACGCGCCCTCGAAAGAAAAGACCCGCTTGAAGCGGGCCCGTTCTCGATCCGGCAGGGATCCTGTCAGTTGCACATGTCTTAGTTGCAAACTTGGCGGGTCCGGTATTCCCAGCCCCAGCCGGGAACCCATTCGCGAAACCGCTCGGTCGTGCAGCGCTCGACATAGACCCGGCGCGGCGCGGGGCGGTAGACGATGGGAGCCGGCTCCTCCACATAGACGCGGGCCGGCGGAGGGGGCGGAGGGGGCGCCACGTAAACGGGAGCAGGAGCCGCATAGGCGGGCTGCTGGGCAACCGTCGCCCCGACGATGGTACCGACCGCAAGCCCTCCCAGAACGCCGACGGCGGCAGCGGCCCCCGGAGACATGCGATCGCGTGCGGCTGCCGGCTCAGCGGCGGCCAGGCCAGCCACCAGCGCCAGAGCGGCCGTCGTGCCGGAGAAGAGATTGAAGACCTTCATAGCTCGTCACCTACAAGCAGGAGGGAGAATTCCTTTCGCCCTTTCTTGGCAGGGACTATAGGGCCGCAAACCTCACTGGAAGCTGAACGGATTGTGGCAACGCTCGGACCGAACTCTGTTTCAAACGAGACGGTAAACACTCTCTTAAGGCATCGGACGCGACATCGAACCCACGTCCGATGCGCTGTTCTCTCGTGGAAGCATCATCCCCGTCATGCCCGGCCCTGAGCCGGGCATCCACGTCTTCGACCTGGTGCGGTGCATCAAGACGTCGATGGCCATAAACCAAGGCGGCCATGACGATGAGCGGTGACAGCGTCGGATATGGGTTCGATGTCGCGTCCGGTACATCAAGTCCGCGGTCTTGAGCATCTTTCCACGCAAAACCGGTGCCCACGTCCCGCATCCGATGCTCGGACGCCCCTACCCCTGCGGCCGGTCAATCTGCTGCCGTCCGCAACGGCACCGACAGCAGGACGCGCACCAGATCCGCCTGCCGGTTCGTCTCGGTCCTTCTGAACAGGTTCTTCAGGTGGAACACGACCGTGGTCTGGGCGACTTCGAGTTCCTCCGCGATCTGGTCGAGACGCTTACCGTCGATGAGCAGCAGCGCCACCCGTGTTTCGGACGGGGTGAGATTGTAGAGCCGCACCAGCGTATCCCCGGATACCTTGGTGCGCTGCTCGGTGTCGATGACGAGCAGCACGACCGCTTCCGGACGCTCGTTGGCGGAAAAGCGCTGTCCGGGCACGAGCACGAGATAGGGACGCCCGCCCGAGCTGCGCGGGAAGGACACGATCTCGTCGAGGGATTCCTCCTCGAAGGCCTTCTCGATGGCCTGGTAGAGCTTGGCATTCTGTTTGGCGGCGGCGCCCCTCAGAATGCCCGAGGAGACGCCGATGCCGTCGTTCTCCCCGATGATGCGCTCGGCCTCCTTGTTCATGAGCCTGACCTCCCCCTTTTCGTCGACGATCACGACGCCGACGAGGAAGCGGTCGAACGCGAAGGTCGCCTTGTAGAGCGCCTCCACGGCTTGCCCGCGGGACGACCTGAGAACCTCCTGCCAGGCTTCCTCAGCGCGGCTGACGGCGCTCGACTGGACGCGGGCCACCTGACTGAGGCGGGCGGCGATCGTGGCGAGCAGGATCTCGTAATCGATCGGCTTGACGAGATAGTCGTCCGCGCCGGCCTGCTTTCCGACGAGTACATCGTTCCGCTCGGCCAAGGCCGTCAGGAAGATGAAGGGAACATCCGCTTTGTCCCCCTGCTCGCGGATCGCCTTGAGGACCTCGTAGCCGCCGATGCCCGGCATGGTGATGTCGCAGAGCACGAGATCCGGACGCTCCGTTTCGAGCAGCCGGAGCGCTTCATTGCCGTTGGACGCCTGGAGGACACGGTAATGGGCGGTTTCCAGCTCTTCCGCCAGGTCCGTCCTCAAATCGTCCTCGTCCTCGACGCAAAGGATCGTTTTCTGATGATTCATGGGTTTCGTCACTCAAGCAGCCTGCTGCGCCTGGTCGGCATGCGACAGCGGCAGGTCAAACGTAAACAGGGAGCCCTCGGCCTCGTAGCTTTCCACTTGGATATCTCCTCCGTGCAAGTGCATGATCCTTTGTGCGAAATTCAGTCCGATCCCGGTGCCGGCGATCCCCGTGGCGGTTCTCGCGCGGTAGAAGCGATCGAAGATCTTGGGCAATTCATCGGCCGGGATGCCGATGCCCCAGTCCCGAACCGAGCAGAAAGCGCGCGCGCCCTCGGCCCAGACCTTGATCTCGACGACCGGCTGCTCGCCTGAATATTTGACGGCATTCGACAGGAGATTGATGACGACCTGCTCGATCAGCATGGTGTCGCAATAGACCCGGATGGCCTGGTCGGGGACCTGAAACAGGATCTTGGAGTGAGAGCTCAGCTCGCTCTGCCGCTCGCCGATATCCATGACGAGCTGAACAAGATCGCAGGGCTCCGGATTCAGCTCGATCCGGCCCTCGTCGAGTTTGGCGGCATTCAGGACGCTCTCGACGAGGCGGGTCAGGCGATTGCCGGCGTTCCTGATCTTCTGAATGCGGCCCAAGAGCTCGTCCGATGTCAGATCCGGCCCTCGCCGGAGAATTCGCTGCGCGCTCGAGTCCAGGATCGCCAGCGGTGTCCGGAACTGGTGAGACACCATGGAGACGAAGTTGCGGTACGCGTTTGTCGTCACACGTTCGCGATCGAGAGCCGACTGGAGCGCCTTCGCCACCTGCTTGTAGGCCGAGATGTCGGTGAGCCGCACGAAGATCGTCGCTCCGTCGGCCTTCGAGACGGACAGATGGGCCCATATGTCCTTCTTGATCAGAACGTCGACCTCGATCTCCTCGAAGGGGGGCTGTGTCACGAGAAGCCGCTGATCCGCGCCTTCGCACATGGCAAAGCAGCGCAGAAAGACCGGCAGGCTCATCTCCTCCCGACACCAGAGCGCCACGGGAGCGGCGGCCCAGACCTGTTCGTTCGCGAAAAGAAGCCTGCCGGTCCAGTCGAAGGCCGCGAACCCCTCCGAGGCCGATTCGATGGCCGCGATCAGGCGCCGCTCCGCCTGCCTCAGGGCGGCCGTGCGCTGAAGGACCTTGATCTCCAGGTCGAAATTCTCGCGCTCGGCCTGCTTGCGGGCGAGCCATTGCTCGGTCACGTCGCGCACGAAGGCGATGCCCAGCTTGCGTTGCGCCATGGAGACGGGAAAGCAGTTGATCTCGAGGCAGCGCTCCTGGCCGCCCGTTTCGCTGCTCGTCTCGTCCTCGAAGATCGTGCTCTCGCCCTCGATCGCGAGATTGAGGGAGCGGATCATCTCCGGCTTCGAGAACAGCGGGTCGAGATCCTGCATCAGGCGGCCGATGGCCTCGTCGGGCCTGACGTTGAGCAGGCCCTCCATGCCCGGATTCCAGAGCAGACATTCGAGTTTCTCGTCGAACATGACGATGCCCTGGTTGCTCACGTTGTTGATGACGAGATCCGAAAGCTCCTGCTCCTGGCGCAGCAGCTGCTTGGCCTGACTGGCCTCCTGGACGCCTCTGAACAATCTGACCAGCAGAAATGCCGCGCTCAGGAAAATGCCCGTGAGAAAGGCGAGGCTCTCCAGCACCACCCGCAGATACATGGCCCGCTTGAACGCGGTGTCCGTCCGGTTGAGCAGCATGACGTCGTTGGCGGCGTCCCGCAGGGTGTAGCCCAGATCCCGGACCTGCACGCGCAATTGCGCGGCCTCTTCCGGCGTCATGGTCTGCCCGACCAGGGTCTCGGCGAGGGTGAGCTGAAGATAACCGACCTTCAGATCGCCCAACAGGCCGACCTTGGCGATGATCTCGGCCTGGGGCCCCTCGAGCAGAACGGCGACGCGGCTGATGAGGATCGGCAAGCGAAAGTCCGGGGCCTGTTCGGGATCGGCGAAGTCTTCGCCGGCGGCAGAGCGGGCCAGGCTTTCGGCCATGAGGGCTGCCTCGAACTGGGCCTGGGAAATCATCCAGAGGTTGGCATGGGTGTCCTCGCTGCGCAGGTCGCGCTCGATATCGAACAGCCGCACGACGGCGAAACTCAGCGAGACGGCGAGCACCACCGTCGTCAGAAGCGTGAGCAATCCCGCCTTGTGGTTGCTGAGATTCAGTTTCATGGTCACTCGACACGCAGCTTGTTCAACTGCCAGATCCAGCGGGCGTCATAGATCGGCGTCTGCAGAGCAGGATGCTCATCGCGCGGATAGACGATCCACAGGGGACCCTTGTCGCGGAGCTTCAGGACCTGTCCGTCGACCCGCATGGCGATGATCGGCTCATATTTCAGATCCTCGAGCGGAATGGTGATCTTGTAGCTGTTGAGGGCCGAGGCGACGATGGACGTTCCGCTGGCTCCCACCCGCTCCAGGGCGGACCGTAGGGGTACACCCTCGAAAAACTGCCGGGTGGCCGACATGATGGAAAAGGTCGTGATCGAGGCCGCCCCCAGGGCTTCGAGCATCTCCCGGTCGAACCGGGCCTCCTGCCCGGCATTGGTCCGGTCGATCCTGCCGGAAATCGTCAGCAGCACAGGTCCCGTCGGCAGCGGCAAGGGCTCCGCCGCTCCTGCAAAGGAATTCCATCCCAGAAAACTCGCCAGCAGCCCCAGGAGTCGGATGTACCGCATGGAATCCCCGCTGAAATATTATGTTAGAACATACGCTATCTGGACGATTTCACCATAAAAATCCAGGGCATTGCCTCGGCCGCACGGCCACCCCTGGAGCCGAAGGGTCCAGTATATCCTGCTTCGGCCCCCGTGAAACGTGCCCATTCCAAAGGAGGCCGCTGAATCTTGGAGGCGATAAGCCATTATCATTGCAGGCGATTTATTCCGCCATGTGCCGCGCATGGCGGAAAATCCGGTATCGTTTGCAACCTCGGCATGGGGCGGTGTAACGTCGGCCCGCGACAGCCTTTCGATGCTGCCGAACCGCAAGATCAGGAGTCCCAATGCGCAAATTCGCCGTAACTCTTGGAACCGCCGGCATTCTTGGAGCCCTCCTCGTCTCCAGCCTGCCCGTTCAGGCGGAACCGCTCCAGAAGCGTGCGCTTCCTTCAATCGATCAATCCTATCCCAACGAAGGATACACTCAATACCGTCCCTACCGGGGATATCGTCCTCCGCCGCCCTACTATCACCGCCATTACCGCCGCCACGACGGCGGCTCCGCCCTGGCGGCAGGGGCCGTGGGCCTCGCCGCGGGCGCATTGATCGGCGGCGCAATCGCCAGCAGTCAGGCGCAGGCCGCTCCGCCCCCGCCTCCCGGCACGGTCGATCCGCAGATGGCCGCCTATTGCGCCCGCAAGTACCGCTCTTATGATCCGGCTTCGGGTACATTCCTGGCGACCAACGGCATGCGGTACGTCTGTACCTACCCGTAACCGGCATTCTTTCGATGCAGGCTCGCTTTCGAGGCAGGCTCGCCGCACCGCGGCGGGCCTTTTTTGATGAACAGGCGCGTCTTGCAGCAGCATAAGGCCGCTCGTAACGATGCGCTCATCCATGCTGTCAGCACTGGATCGTTTCCCGAAATGGAGTCCACTTTTGGGAACGATGCTCTAAAACAGCCAGGAACCCGCAAAACCCAACCGAAGGAAATGTTCATGGCCCTTCCCCCCGACAGCAGCGGCACCGTCATTCCGCCCAACGAGGCAGCCATCGTGACGGCCAGCAACATGACGGAGCTGGAGCTTGTCCTGCCGGACATGGGCGACGAAGACCTTCCGGAAATGGCAATCTTCCTCGTGGCCTGCGCCATGCGCTTTCACAGCGACCCCAGTTTCGTGCAGGAGCAACTCGAATGGCTCGTCAAAATGCACGACACTGAAGTGGACGAGGGTCTGAAGCCCGACCAATTGAACTCCGCCAACGACGATTGAGAAATGGTGTCGCGGCGTCAGTCGAGAAAATCGACTGGCGTCCCTTTCTTGACCATTCCCGCGAGGTCCTCCGCGTCCCAGTTGGTCAGCCGCACGCAGCCGTGGGAATAGGCTTTCCCGACCTTTTCCGGCTCCGGCGTTCCGTGGATGCCGTACGACTCGATCGAAAGGTCGATCCAGACCGTTCCGACAGGGTTGTTGGGCCCGGGTTTGATCTCGAACTTTTCCTTCGCCTTCACGCCCTTGAATCCATAATCCGGATTGTAGGTGTAGACGGGATTATGCGCGACGGCCCTCACCGTGAAGCTGCCCGTGGGCGCGGGCTTCTCTTCACTGCCGATCGAAGCGGGGTAGACCGCCAGCACGGCGCCATCCTTGCCCAGCACGCGCACGCTGTGTTCGTTCTTGATGACTTCGACCCTCTCCGCCTTCGGCCGATCCTTTTCGCCGTCCGGTGACGCGACGTTGGCCACGACGATCGTTTCCCCTGCCTTGTCGAAGCGCTTGCCCGGGTTCAGTTCCTTGAGGAGATCGATGTCCATGTGGAATTTCTCCGCCAGCAGCTCCTCGGGGCTCGAATACGACAGCCGCTCGAGCTTGGCCTGATCCTCCATCCGCTCCGGAATCGCCGTGAAGGGCCCTTTCACGTCGTCCCCGGCGATCGTGTAGGACATGAGGACGGGGTCGGACGACGTCTCGTTCAGTTTCGCCAGGAGCGCTTCGTCGAGCTTTCCATCGGCATCGAGTTCATGCGCCCGTTCGAAGGCCTTGATGGCGTTCTGGACGTTTTCGCCATTGCGCCCGTCGATGACGCCGGGAGAGAAACGGGCGCGGTCGAGGAGAACCTGCGCCTTGATCAGGATCGGACTGACATCGTTCTCTGTGGAAGCCGACGGGTCCGAGGCCTCGTTCACCGCCTCCATGGTCAGATCCCGCGAGGAAGCGGCGACACTTCCCGTCATGCACAGGAGTCCGAACGCCACGCATACCAGAACTCTCATTCTTCACTCCGCACCGTGCGCCCCCGGAACGGGGCGGACTTCCTGTCAAAGACCGAAGCCCGTCGAGCGTTCCTCGCCCTCACTGACAAATTCGGTAATCGTTCTTGCGCGCCCGCATATCGAGATGCAGGTGGTTGCCGTGGTCGGCATCCGCGCCGGGCCCCAGCACGGTCTTGAAGATCTCGCAGGCCCCTTTGTGGATGGCGGACTGGAACGCGGCCTCCGGTGAGCCTTCGGGCTGGAACGTGATCGTCAGCGGGGACCTCTTGTCGAACTCGAACCCCATCACGTCCACGCCGTTCCCGAACGCATGCTCGCTCCGCTTGCCGCCCGAGCGCTGATCCCGGCACTGATAGGACGTACCGATGAGGAGCCTGGTCGGCGCGCTCTGGAAATGCTCCTTCGCGCGGGGCCCGACGACATCGCCGACCCAATGGGCGAGCGTTTCCGCATACTGACATTCCATCAGCGAATCCGGCGCGACGTCGACGCCGTTCGCGAGCGCCAGGACCGATACAGGGTTACCGAGCCGGCAATCGTTCTCCTCCACCGGCGGGCGTTTCTCGAACTTGAGGCCGAGCGCCTCGAGCCGTCCGATGCAAGCCAGGTCGGCCTCGCTCGGAGACGCGGCTTTTCCCTCCTGGGCCTCCGGTTTCGGCGGCCCTTGCCTCTCGTGGACCTGCTCCTGGACCTGCTCCTGGACCTGCGGCGTCAGCCCCTTCGGCCGTGGCGGCGGCAAGGGAGGCGGAGCCTCCTGAGCGAAAGCGCCGCAAGGGAAGACAAGCGCGACAGCGAGAATCAAAGGCAATGCCGCATGCGGCGAGGGTCGTTCGGAGCGGTGTTCTTTCGAACTTGAAGATTTCCCAACAAGCTTTGCCATGCCTGACAACCGGCGTCGGCAAGCTTGCGTTCCGTCATCCCTTTGGATGTCTTGCCCTCATCTCGGGCTCGCACCACATTTTCTTGAGCCTTGAAGATCTTCGTCTCGCGGCGAGACGTTCCGCCGCCGGGAAAGGACTAGTGATGAGCCTGATTTCGCTTCCGCCCGCAGAGTATGGCGAGGGACTGGAGCTGGGCTCCAAGCTCCACGAGCTTCAGGAAACCCATGCCACGAAACGCACCGCCGAGCTCCAGGCGAGGGTGGCCCGCCTCCGGGCCGAGCTCCAGGACGCCGAACAGCAGTTGGAATACGAGCAGAACCGGTGGCCCGAGATCGGCGAGTTCGTCCGCTGCCCGCTCACCGGCTTCTTCGGCCAGGTCACGAAGGTCACGCCCCGCGCCTATGGCCGGCCCTGGGTCGAGATCCTGCTGTATCTCGACACGACCATGCCGGGTCACGCCAATATCGACCTGTTCGCCAACTGGGAGCTGATCGACCCGCCCGTGGTGGACGAGCAGGCCGCCTGAGGGCCGCGGGGCCACCCCATGGGAGCGGCCCTGTTCGTGAATGGGTCTTCTTACCGGGTCTTCTTAATGGGTGGCCCCGGACCGCACGTCCTCGGGCCGGATCGGGCTGGGCAGCCTCGCCTCTTCCGCGCGCAGGCCGGACCGCACGATCTGCGTCGGCTCGAAGGCCTGCGAGACGTACCGGGGACGGTTGCGGAGATCCATCAGGGCGCGAAGCTCCGCCGCCGCAAGATCCATGGGCTTCGCGTCACGCCAGCGCCTGCGGAATTTGGGCTCCCGCGAAAAGAGGCTCCACACGCTCTTCACCTCCTCCTCGACCTGTAAGATGATCCGTCCGGAAAACGATTTCCGGAGGTTGAAACGCCCCGTCAGAGCCATTGTCCTGTTCCTTGCTGGGAATTCTTCGACCAGCCTCCCGATAGAAGATCGGCGTCGCCAAAGCCTTAAGACACAAGGTAAATGGGCATGAAGCTCGGCGCCGCAAGCGTGCCGTCGAGGCGTCCCGTCCGGCGGCTTCGTCATGGTCGATGTTTTCGAGTATCTCTTCGCGCAAAAGCGGTTCCCACTTCCCGCGCCCGATGCTCTCCTTGCTTGAGCATCTTTTCACGCAAAACCGGTGCCCACTTTTGCGCCCGATGCTCTACTTGCTCGACCATCTTTTCACGCAAAACCGGTGCCCACTTTTGCGCCCGATGCTCTACTTGACCGCTCCCAGCGCGAGGCCGCGCACGAGAAAGCGCTGCAGCCATGCGAAGGCGATCGCGACCGGGATCGTCGCCGCGAAGGTGGCGGCCATCACATGATGCCACTCCACGGTGTAGCGGCCCGAAACCAGCGAGAAGATCTGAATGGGAAGGGTGTAGCTGTCCTGCGAGCGCAGGAGCGTCAGGGCGATGACGAACTCGTTCCACGCATTGATGAAGGTAAAGATCGCCGTCACCACCATTGCGGGCACGGCAAGGGGAAGGAACACCTTCACGAGGGTCTTGGCCCGCCCTGCCCCTTCCATCCAGGCCGCCTCCTCCAGATCGACCGGGATGGTGGCGAAATAGCTCTGCAGCATCCAGACCGAGAACGCGATGTTGAAGGCTGCGTAGACGACGGTCACGGCGTTGATGTTGTCGATCACCCCCAGAGCCACCATCAGGCGGAACAGCCCCACCACGAGGACGATGGGCGACAGCATCTGCGTGACCAGCAGGAACTGGCGGTAGAACTCACGCCCCTTGAAGTCGAAGCGGGTCAGGGCATACGCCGCCGGGATGGAAACGATCAGCGATCCCAGCGTCGCCAGCACGGACACGTAAAGCGAATTCCTCAGGGCATTGCCGAAATTCGTCGCGGCCCACATGGTCCGGAAATTCTCCCACGCGAGCCGGGAGGGCCACCAGGTCGGCGTCAGCACTTCCGTGCTCGGCTTGAGGGCCGTGATCACCATCACGGCGAAGGGAAAGAGCGCCGCTACGACAATCGGCGAGAGAATGAGCCAGCAGACGAGCGAGCGGCGCAGCTTGGCGGAGTTCATGCTTTCGCTCCCCTGGACGCGGTGAGCCGCACATAGATCAGCGTGAAGACCAGCAGGATGCCGAACATCACCAGCGAAACGGCGGAGGCCTCACCGAGTTTTCCAAGCCGGAACCCGACCTTGTAGAGATAGGTGACGAGAATGTCGGTGGAGTTCGCCGGGCCGCCCTGCGTCATCGCCCAGATGATCGGGAACGAGTTGAACACATAGATCGTGTTCAGCACGAGCGCGATGTTCAGGAACGGCGCTATGAGCGGCAGCGTGATGTAGCGAAACTGCTCCCAGCGCCCTGCCCCCTCCAGGGCCGCGGCCTCGTAAAGATCGTCCGGGATCGAGGCGAGGCCGCCCAGGATGATCGTGACGGTGAACGGAATGGTCACGAGGATGCCGATGAGGATCTGCATCGGGAAGGCGGTCCTCGCCTCCGCGAGCCATTGGATGTTCTCGTCGATGATGCCGAAATCCATGAGGGCCGAGTTCAGCATGCCGCTCTCGCCCGACAGGGCCCAGCGCCAGACGATGGCCGTCATGGTGAGCGAAACCGCCCAGGGCAGCATGACGAGCACGCGGGCGAGATCGCGTCCGTAGAAATCCTCGTTCAGGACCAGGGCGACGGGCACCGAACAGAGGATGGCGCCTCCCACCACGCCGATCGTCCAGATCCCGGTTCGCCAGAGCGCGTCGATGAAGTTCGGATCGTCGAGCAGCGCGCGGAAATTCGCCATGCCCACGAAGTCGCGCAGCTGGCCGAAGCGGTTGACGCTGTGGCTTGCGAGCTGCGCCAGCTCGTTGACGGGCCAGATGACGATGAGGGCCGCCAGGACGAAACTGGGAAGGATGAGAACGTAGGGCGCGACCACCCGTTTCGAGGTCATTGACATCCCGCTGGCTGAACGAACGGACGAGGGGCCGGACGGCGGGCCCGGCCCCTTTCGCGGCTACTTCTTCAAAACCGCGTTCGCCTTGGCGGCGGCCTCCTTCAGGGTCGGCTCGATCTGTCCCTGGCCGAGATAGATCCGCTGCAGCGCCGACGTCGTCGTATCGGCGATCTCCTCCCAGCCTGCGATCACGGGCGCGAAGCGCGCGATGGGCAGAAGGCTCGTGAAGACCTTCAGGTCCGCGTTGTCGGCGAAGTACTTGTCCTCGGCTTCAGCCTTCGTCACCGGCAGGAAGCCCTCGTCGATCGTGAACTTGATCCGCTGCTTGGGCTGGAACAGGAAGTCGAGGAATTTGAACGCCTCGGCCTTGTTCTTGGAGTTCTGGAACATGATGACGGAATCCGTGACGCCGTAGGTGCCCTGATCCCCGCCCGGCCCTTTCGGGATCGGAGCCACGCCGTATTTGAGGTTCGGGGCCTCGGCGCGGATCTGGTTCGCGAGGAACGGAGCCGTCATCATCATGCCGATCTTGCCCTGCTTGAACAGGTTCTGCACGTCCTCGCGCGCGTAGGACGTCACGCCCGGCTGCGTCGCCCCTTCGTCGATCAGGCGCTTGTAGAGAGACGCGGCGTCGACGGCGGCCTTCGAGTCGAGCCCCGACTTCCCGTCCTTCACGATCTCGCCGCCGAAGGACCACATGGCATAATAGAAATAGACGTCGGTCTCGACTTCCTTGCCCTGAAGACCGAAGCCGTAGACCCCGTTGCCGAGGGCCGAGACCTTCTTGGCGTCCGTCTCCAGCTCCGCCCAGGTCTTCGGCGGCTCGGACAGGCCGGCCTTCGCAAAGAGGTCCTTGTTGTAGTACATCGCGCGCGCGGACGCGGCAATCGGCAGCCCGTAGGTCTTGCCGTTCATCACGGACGGGGTCAGGAACGTCTCGATGAAGCGCCCTTTGATCTCAGGCGTCATGTAGCTGTCGAGCGGCTCCGCGATGCCCTGCTCGACGAAGTCGACGAGCCAGCGGGTTCCGATGATGGACAGGTCCGCATTGGCGTTCGCCGAAATGTCGGTGGTCAGCTTCTGAAGGAGGTTGTCCCACGGCACCACTTCGAACTGGATCTTGATGCCCGGATTGGCGGCCTCGAAGTCCTTGGCCACCTGCTCGAAATAAGGCCCGGTCTTGGCCGAATACTCCGCGACCGTCATCCGGACCGTTCCCGCATTCGCCGTCGCCGAGAGAGCGATGGCCCCGACGCCCGCGAGCATCAGTCCCTTGAGGTTGAAGAAGGTGTTCTTGTGCAGTGTTTTCACGTGTATGTTCCCTCTGCTAGAGCTGTTTCCACCGACGTGGAAGGAGCTCTTTTCTTTGCTTTGCCGCATTTTTGGACGGCGAACCGGATCCACCTCGCCGAAAAAATGCTTGAGGGCCGCACACCATAGACACACCTTAGAAAAGCAGCCCGGCAGCCTGCATTGTTGTGAAAGATAATTACTTAGGCAAGGCTATACTTACGTATATTCCTGGCTTTGATGTTGCTAATTTACATAAATCGCTTCAGCCTTATCGCTCTCGAAGGCATGGAGCAGTTCGGAGCAGTCCGTTGAAGAACAGCTTGGAAGGCCGCTTGGCCGTCATTACGGGCGCGGGTGGCGGCATCGGCGTCACCATGGTCGAGCGGTTTCGGGACGCCGGCGCACGGGTTGTCGCCTGCGACGTCTCGGCCGAGGCGCTCGATACGCTGGACGTGGCCGACAGGGAGGCGTTCGACCTCGGCGATGCCGATGCGTGCAGGAAGGCTTGTGCGCGCATTCAGGAGCGCGTCGGCCTGCCGGATATCGTCGTCAGCAATGCGGGCTATACCCGCGCGGAGACCCTCGAACAGGTCGACGACCGGGCCTGGAATTTCGAACTCGACGTGAATCTCAACGGGGCGCGGAACTTCACTGCGCCGTTCCTCGAGCCGATGAAGGCGAGAGGTTCCGGCGTGTTCGTCTTCATCGCGTCCGTGAACGCCCTCGCCCATTTCGGCAATCCCGCCTATGCGGCGGCCAAGGCGGGCCTGGTGGCCTATGCCCGGGCCATCGCGACGGAATGCGGGCGACACGGCATCCGGTCGAATGCGATCTGCCCGGGCTCCGTGCGCACGCATGCATGGGATCACCGGATCGAGAAGGATCCCGGAATTCTCGACAAGGTCTCGCGCCTCTATCCCCTCGGCCACATGGTGACGCCCGCCGACGTGGCGAATGCGGCGGTCTTTCTCGCGTCGCCCTTTTCGGCCGGGATCACGGGCGTCGCCCTGCCCGTGGATGGCGGCCTCATGGCCGGCAACCTGCCTTTCATCGACGCGATCAGGTGAGCGGAGCGCCCGATGGCCGATCTCCACCTCGACAATGTGAAGAAGCGCTACGGCACTCTCGAAATCCTCCATGGGATCGACCTGTCGGTCGAGGACGGCGAGTTCGTCGTTCTCGTGGGCCCGTCGGGCTGCGGCAAGTCGACCCTGCTGCGGATGATCGCCGGACTGGAGACGGTCTCCGAGGGCGAGATCCGCATCGGCGGCCGCCGCGCCAACGAGGTGCCGCCGCAGAAGCGCAACATTTCGATGGTGTTTCAGTCCTACGCCCTGTTTCCCCACATGACGGTCAAGGACAACATCACCTTCGGCCCGCTCATCCGCCGGGAGAACGCCGAGGAGACGGCGCGGAAGCTCACGCGCGCGGCCTCGACCCTGAATCTCGGCGCCTATCTCGACCGCAGGCCCGGCCAGCTTTCCGGAGGCCAGCGTCAGCGCGTCGCCATGGGACGCTCCATCGTCCGCAACCCCGACCTTTTCCTCTTCGACGAGCCGCTCTCCAACCTCGATGCCAAGCTGCGGGTGCAGATGCGCACCGAGATCAAGGCGCTGCACCACAAGTTCGAGAGCACCATCGTCTATGTGACGCACGACCAGATCGAGGCGATGACCATGGCCGACCGCATCGTCGTCATGAACGGCGGCCGCATCGAGCAGGTCGGCACGCCCCTGGAGCTCTACGACGGGCCCGCCAATGTCTTCGTCGCGGGCTTCCTCGGCTCCCCCGCGATGAGCTTCCTCGACGCGACGATTGTGCGATCGGGCGAAGGAATCTCCGCCCGCCTCCCGGACGCCACGATGGTGCCGGTCGCGGGATCGCCTGTGCAGGACGGCGCCGGCGTGAGCCTCGGCATCAGGCCGGAACACTACCGGGTCGACCCGGCAGGGCCGATCCGGCTCGTGGTCGACGTTATCGAGCCGACCGGATCGGAAAGCCACATCTACGGGCATGTCGGCGCAGCCGAGGTGCGCGCCGTGCTCCGCGAGAGGATCGCTCTCGATCCGGGCGAGGCGCTCCGCCTCTCGGTCGATCCGGCGAAGGTCCATCTCTTCGATGCCGCGACCGGCCTGCGCCTCCCGGGAGCCTGACCGTGAACGCGCCACAGGATATCCTCGCAAGGGTGCGCCGGTGGGCCGAGGACGGCTCCAAGGCGGAGCGCAGGCTCGCGTCTCTGGTGCTCTCCGACCTTGCTTACGTGTCCAAGGCGACAATTGCGGATATCGCGGGCCGCGCGGGCGTGAGCGAGCCGACCGTGACGCGGTTCGCAAGAGCGGTCGGCTGCGAAGGCATGCGGGATTTCAAATATCATCTCGCCCAGGCCCTGGCCGTGGGCGGCAATGATCCCAACCCGTCGCCGGCCCGGCGCGAAGAGCGGGAGGAGCGTATCCTGTCCGCCGTCTGCGACAACGCCATCACGGCGATCGAGGATGTGCGGGCGACCATCGACATGGATGTCGTCGACCGGATCGCCGAGCGGATCTCGACCGCCCGCTCGGTGCTGGCCTACGGTTCGGGGGGCGATTCCTCGATCATGTCGATGGAACTTCACAACCGGCTGTTCCGCCTCGGCTTGTCCGTCATGGCGCACAGCGACGGCCAGATGCAGCGAATGACCGCATCGGTGGCGAGCCCGGACACGGCCGTGATCGCCTTCTCGACCTGCGGATATTCTCGCTCGGTGGTCGACTCCGTCAGAATTTCGCGCCATTACGGAGCCAGGACGGTCGCCGTGACCGCGCCGGGTTCCGCCCTGGCGCGCGAAGCGGAGATTCTCCTGCCCTTTTCGATTCCGGAGGACGGCAATCTCTACAAACCGAACGCCGCGCGCTATGCCATGATGGCCATCGTCGATCTGATCGCGATGACCACGGCGGAGGCCATCGGGCCATCCGTGCTCGAAGGGCTCCGCCGCATCAAGCACAGCCTCGCGGCCGCGAACGTCAACGACCCGAGGTCGCCCCTGGGCGACTAGAGCATCGAACGCAAAAGTGGGCACCGGTTTTGCGTGGAAAGATGCTCGGGCAAGGAGAGCATCGAACGCAAAAGTGGAACCCGGTTTCGCGTGAAAAGATGCTCAAAACCATCAACTGAATGCAGCGGATATGGGCTCGATGTCACGTCCGATGCGATAAGAGAGATCAGGTTCCCATGACCAAGATTCATGAACTGGATACCCCCGTCGTGCTGATCGACCTCGACCGCGTCGAGGCCAATCTCAAGCGTGCCCAGGACTATGCCGACGCCCACGGCATGAAGCTGCGTCCACACATCAAGACCCACAAGCTGCCTCAGTTCGCCAGACGGCAGATGGAGCTCGGCGCCATCGGCATCACCTGCCAGAAGATCGGCGAGGCCGAAGTGATGGTCGAGGCCGGGATCAGCGACATTCTTCTGCCCTACAATATTCTCGGCGAGCCGAAGCTGAAGCGGCTTCTCGCCCTCGCGCGGCGCGCATCGCTCAAAGTCACCGCGGACAGCGCCACCACCATCGACGGCTATTCCCGAACCTTTGCCGGCTCGGGCCTGACCCTTCCGGTTCTCGTGGAATGCGATACGGGCGGGGGACGCGTGGGCGTCCAGACGCCCGAAGCGGCGGTCGCGCTCGCCAGGCACATCGCCGCCTCGGAGGGCCTGCGCTTCGCCGGTCTGATGACCTATCCGGCCAAGGGCATGGTCGCCGAGGCCAATGCCTGGCTCGAGCGCGCCGTAGCCCTGCTCGATGAGGCGGGCCTCAAGCCCGAGATCGTCTCCACGGGAGGCACGCCCGATCTCTGGCGCAGCAAGGACAACCGCGCCGCCACGGAATATCGTCCCGGCACCTATATCTATCTCGACCGGTTCGAGGTGAAGGAAGGCGTCGGAGGCTTCGAGGATTGCGCCCTCACGGTTCTGGCGACCGTCGTCTCGCGCCCGACCGACGACCGTGCGGTCCTCGACACCGGGTCGAAATCGCTGACCAGCGACACCCTGGGCCTTCAAGGTTTCGGCCGGATCGCCGAGTACCCGGACGCGGTCATCGTCTCGTTGAGCGAGGAGCACGGCGTCGTGGATCTCAGCCGTTCGGCCACCAAGCCCGAGGTCGGCGAAATGGTCCGCATCGTGCCGAACCATGTCTGCCCCGTGACGAACCTGTTCGACGAGGTGACGTTCGTGCGTGGAGACGACGTGATCGAGACGGTTCCGGTTGCCGCGCGCGGCAAGGTGGCCTGACCCCGTTCCCCTCGCCTGCCCTGTTCTCCCGAGGTTCCGACATGATCGACCATACCAAAAACCCCTTCGCCGAAACCGACGCGGACCGCCGCGAGATCTGGACCATGCTGGTCGAGCGCGACATCGATGCCTTTCTGGCGGCCGACTGGTCGATGGTCGACGAGGATTTCCGACGCGAAGGGTTCCTGGGTCTGCACGCGCACAAGTCGGAGCTGCCCGACAGCTGGCGTCTCGACTTCCCGGACCTCGAAACCTATCGCGACGAATGGCTGCGGCAGGCGAAGGCCGCGCAGGCCGTCGCCTATGCCGAACCGGTCCGGGACGCGCTGTTCCGGGCCACGAACATGCGCGACATCGATCTGCGCGGCGACGCCGCCATCTGCCACAAGAAATTCGACGGCACGATCGCCCTCGAGGGCGGCGGCGTGGAGGTTCTGAGCTGGCAGACCCTGTATTTCTGCGCCCGCCTCGGCGGACGCTGGAAGATCACCGGCTTCGTCGGCTACATGCCCTATCCGATGGGCAGAGCCCGCGGCTGAACCTGAACGGACGGACACTCACTGGCGATCGAGACGACGATGACGAGACACTGGCTCATCAAGAATGCGCGGATCATCGACGGAACCGGAGCCCCGTGGTTCCGTGGCGACGTGCATGTGGCCGACGGGCGGATCGCCGGTGTCGGGGCCAACCTCGAGGCGGCGCCGGGCGCGACCATCGTCGATGCGCAGGACCGCTATCTCTCGCCCGGCTTCATCGATGCCCATTGCCATGACGACCTGATCTGCCTGCGCGAGCCGGACCGGCCCGAGAAGGCGCTGCAGGGCGTGACCACCGTGGTCGTCGGCAATTGCAGCTTCTCCCTCTATCCGGCCCGGGGAGAATCAAGGGAGGATCTGCGCAAGCACTTCTCGGGGCTCCTCGGCCAGACGGCGCCCGACGAGATCTTCGACGATTTCGCGGATTATCGCGAGCGCCTTCACCAGGGCGTCGCCGTCAACGTCGTCTCCCTCGTGGGCCATGCGGCCCTGCGCCTTGCGGTCATGGGCTATGAGCGGCGCGCGGCGAGAGCCGACGAGATCGCCGCGATGGAAGCTCTTCTCGATCGCCAGCTCGAACAGGGCGCCATCGGCCTGTCCCTGGGCTTGGTCTACCCGCCGAGCGCTTTCGCCGACCTCGACGAGATGGTGGCCCTGGCCAAGGTCGTGAAATCGCACGGACGGCTGATGACCGCCCATGTGCGCAGCTACGAGGATCGGCTCGTCCCATCCATCGAGGAATTCATCGAGATCCTCCGGCAATCCGGCGCGGCCGGCCTGTTGTCCCACCTGCAATCGGCGGGACGTCCCAATTGGGGGCAGATCCCGCGCACCCTGGAGACCCTGGAAGCGGCACGGCGGGACGGCATCGACATCAGCTTCGACATGTATCCCTATCCGGCCGGCAGCACCTATCTCCTGCAATTGCTGCCGCCCGCTTCCCTCGAGGGAGGTCTCGACAGCCTGAAGCGGCGGCTGCGCGATCCCGAGATCGGCCCCGTGCTGCGCCGCTGGGTCGAGAACGGCGGCCCGGCCTTTCACGGCCAGAGCAAGCTGGCGCTGATCGGCTGGGAGAACGTGCGCATTTCCGGCGTCAACAACCCGGCCCTGAAGCCGCTCGAAGGCCTGACCATGCGCCAGGCGGCGGAGCGCGAGGCTATCGGGCCCTACGACCTCCTGATGCGCCTCGTGGAGGAGGACGACGGGCAGACCGGAATCATCCTGTTTCAGCTCGACGGGAACGACCTGCACGCGGCCTGCTGCCACCGGCTGCATATGGTGGGATCCGACGGCCTGCCCCGGCCCGGCACCAAACCCCATCCGCGCGCCTTCGGCACCTTCCCGCGCATCGTCGGTCCCCTGCGCCGCGATGAAGGGTGGTTCTCCATCGAGGATGCCGTCCGCCGCATGACCTCGATCGCGGCCCAGCGCTTCTCGCTGCAGGATCGCGGACTGGTGCGGCCCGACATGGCGGCGGACCTCGTGCTGTTCGAGGAAGGCGTGACCGACCGGGCCACTTTCGACGAATCCACGCTGCTGCCCTCCGGCATCGTGGCTGTCTGGGTCAACGGCGAAGCCATCGTGCGCGACGGCGCGCCCACGGGAGCCCGTCCCGGCCGCATGTTGCCCCTGACGGGGTGAAGCATGCGGCGCCGCTCCCGCATGGGTCGCCTTGCGATGGTCGCGAACCGTTACACCCATCAGCGCATCGTGCGAGGAAACCCGAAGCGCCGACGGAAGCCTCCGAACACGCTCAAACGGCGTGGCATCCAATTCGAAACATCGGCCTTGCGCGAATTATGCGGCCTCGCTTGGACATTCGAAGGAATGGGCCCATATTACTGATATCACCGGCTGATCCGACCCCATAGGCGCTGGTGGCTGAGAGACTTGTGCTCCCGCCTGCCAGGCTGAGGAGCGCCGTCATGGCCAATGTTCCCTACCAACTGCTGACCCATGCCGCATATGGGGCCCGGCTCGTTCACACCGCGCGGGAGACGGTGTGGCGATCCCGCAGGCTGCTCGAACAAACGGAGCCTCTGGTGGCCGCCATCAAGGGCGGCTCCGTGATCGGAATGCGCGTTCTTAACCTGGGTGAAGGTGCCCCCTCCGAGGACGTGAAACAACAACCTGATGGATGATCTTGCTTTTATGACCTGCACTGACACTAGCCGCAGGGCCACTCAGCTCTTTTCTGACCATCAGGATGGCCGGCGGCGCAGCCGGGAACAGCCAACCCTGTCCCATAAGCTCCTAGAGCATCGGACGCGGGAAGTGGATTTGCACTTTTGGGATCAATTCGATGCTCCCACGATGGAACAGCGCATCGTTTATGCGAAAAACCGGGGCCACTTTTTCGCACGATGGGCCGGAGCATCGGACCCGAAAGTGGAATCCACTTTTGGGATCAATTCGATGCTCCCTTCTTGGAAAGAGCGCATCGTTTATGCGAAAAACCGGGGCCACTTTTTCGCACGATGCGCTAGCGCAACCTGTTTATCCCCACGACCCCGTGCCGCCGCACGACCCGTTCGATTTCCGTGGGCTAAGAAGCCCGTGGAGCCGAATTGACTGCCGGCGCCAGCGGCCGAGGGCTGTGCGCTTCCCGCCCGCATAATGGAGAGGTACCGTCATGACCGCCGGGCCCCACTCGCCTCATGAACTGATGATCCGCAAGCTGGAGAGCATCTTCAGCCTCTCCGACGAGGAGAAGCAGGCCCTTCGCGACCTGCCGATCCAGGTCCGGAGCCTCGAAGCCGATCAGAACATCGTGCGCATCGGCGACCACCCGTCCCAGTGCTGCCTGGTCCTGGAGGGCTTCACCTGCGTCTACAAGATGACCGCCGAGGGCAAGCGCCAGATCGTGGCCGTTCATGTTCCCGGCGACATTCCCGACCTGCAAAGCCTGCACCTCAAGGTGATGGACAACAGCCTCGCCACCATCACCCCGGCAGTCGTCGGCTTCATCCAGCACGACGTTCTGCACCGCATCTGCGAGCGCTATCCCCGGATCACGGCCGCCTTCTGGCGTGAGACCCTGGTCGATGCCTCGATCTTCCGGGAGTGGATGCTCAATGTCGGCCGGCGCGAAGCCTATAGCCGCATGGCCCACCTTCTGTGCGAGTTCCTGGTGCGCCTGAAGGTGGTGGGCCTGGTGCAGGACCACACCTTCGATCTCCCCTTGACCCAGGTCGAACTCGCGGACGCGATCGGCACCAGCACGGTCCACGTCAATCGGGTGCTTCAGGAACTCCGGGCCGATGGTCTTATTCGAAGCAAGGGAATTCAGGTGAACATTCCTGACTGGCAAAAGTTGAAAGAGGCAGGCGACTTCGACCCGCTCTACCTTCACCTCCAGCAGGACGAGCCCCCCTCTGACAGGAGAGATCAGGATGAATTTTACTCTTCAGCCCGTGCGGGTGGGCACCGGCTCTGACGAGGAAGGCATGCTGGTCTTCGACGGCGAGCAGCGGCTCCTGGCCGTTCTGACACATCTCTCCCGGCAGAACGAGGTTGCTCCCGGGCACTGGTTCCTGGAGGTCGCCTTCGGGCGGATGGGCGGTGTCGATCATCCCATCTTTGCCGATCTTGACGCGGCACAGGGCTGGATCAGCCGGCATTCCCCCCCTTGTCGGACCTAAGACGGCAGTCTCCTGGCACGGGACGTGAGTCCCAGGGCGCCAATCCTTGCGAAACCGGAGTTCTTCAGGTTCGGCGAATGTCCTGTCCGACATGATCCAGACTGTCGTGTCGGGAGAAAAGCTGAGCCCATCACTCACCCCGATCCTGCTGCCCCGTGACGGTGCTGGTCCTCGGGCAGACCAATTTTTTCGGGGACACGCGCCTCGGCGAGCTTGGAGCATCGGACGCGGGAAGTGGACTTGCACTCTTGGGATCGATCCGATGCTCCCTTCGTAGGTAAGCGCAGCGTGCGAAGAAGCGGGAGCCGGTTCTTCGCGAAGACTGATGCTTCATCGAAGGGATAGAGCAGCCAAGCTTCACTTATGTTAGTGAGGATTTTCTGATCCTGGGCGAAGAAGAACAAAGACGTGCTAGCGCATCGGACCCAAAAGTGCAAATCCACTTCCCGCGTCCAACGCTATAGGATGCAGTTTCGTCCCTCACCTGCATCCGCCCAGGCCCCGCTGGCGACCTCCTCCGGCGGGGCTTTCCTTGTTTGTCGAGATTTCGGGAAGGCTCCCGTGATGCAACGGCCATGCTGCATGAGTGTGGAAGATCAGGTGCTCATGGGCATAGCTCTGTAAGCCCCCTTTGCCGAGGCAGGGCTCAAGATGCCAGCCCCCTTCGAGCCGCCCGTGAACAGCCTGTCGTTCTGGTGGAGCTGACAGCTCGTTCAGGTGGCATAACCAGTTACCCTCTCGCTGCTTTCTTTCCTGGCCATGAGAACCCGCACAATCCGCAGCGTTTCGCTCACGCCTGAGCTTGCGGCTCTCGCTGGCAGCAAGGTTGCATCCGGGCAATCCCGCACCGTCCGTGCCGCCCCGCGGCCCATCGACGAACGGGAGCCGTGCGTGGAGCGGAGGCTGCCATCCGTCAAGGAGACTTCCGATGCTCGATAAGCTGCCCAGCGAAGCAACTCCCGTTGCCCCCGACTTCCTGTCCGGCGGCGGCGAGATGGGCGCGCGGATGCGGGCGCATGACTGGTCCACCTCACCGCTGGGGCCCCCGGAGACCTGGCCACGATCCCTGCGCACCCTCGTGCGCCTGATGCTGAATGCCAGACAGCCCATGTTCATTGCGTGGGGTCCGGAACTCGCCTTCCTCTACAACGACGATTATGCGCCGATCTTCGGCGCCAAGCACCCGCACGCCTTGGGACAGCCCTTTGCCGCGGTCTGGTCGGATATCTGGGACCAGATCCAGCCTCTGGTCGCCAGCACGCTGTCCGGCCGCGCGGTCGCGCAGGAGGACCTTCTCATCCCGATGGAGCGGAACGGCTACCGTGAGGACACCTGGTTCAGCTTCTCCTACAACCCCGTGTGGGATGACGGCGGCGCCATTGCAGGTATGTTCTGCGCCTGCACGGAAACGACCGACAAGGTGCTGGCCGAGCGACGGGTGGCCACCGAGCGTGAGCGGCTGCGCGAGCTGTTTCATCAAGCGCCCGGTTTCATGGCCATGCTCACGGGCCCCGAGCACACCTTCGAGATGGTCAACACCTCCTATTATCAACTCGTTGGCCACCGCGACATCCTCGGCAAGCCGGCGCTCGAGGCCCTGCCCGAGGTCGTGGAGCAAGGATTCAAGGACATCCTCGACACCGTCTACACGACAGGTGAGACCTTCGTCGGCAACGGCATTCCGATCATGCTTCAGCGAGAGCCGGATGCGAAGCCCGAGCGGCGCTTCGTCAATTTCGTCTATCAGCCGATCCGGGACAGTCATGGCCGCGTATTCGGCATCTTTGCCGAAGGCAGCGACGTGACGGACGCCAAGCTGACCGAAGAGGGGCTACGGGCCAGCGAAGCCCGGATCCGGGGCATTCTGGAGGGAATGACGGAGGGATTTCTTCTGCTCGATCAGGACTTCCGGGTTCTCCAGATCAACAGCGAGGGCCTGAAGATCGACGGGCGCCCCGAGGGTGAGATCGTGGGGCGCTCGCACTGGGAGGTCTGGCCAGACGCAGTGGGAACACCCGTCGAAGAGGCCTACCGCAGAGCCATGGTGGAGCGCATGCCGGCCACCATCGAGCATCGCTACATTTTCTCAGGGCGTGCGGTCTGGCTCGAGTTGCGCATCTTTCCGGTCGAGGGCGGAGGTGTGGCGTCCTTCTTCCGCGACGTCACCGAGCGTCGGACAGGAGCGGAAGCGCTGAGCGCCAGCGAGGCCCGGCTGAAGGCCGTGCTCGAGAACGTACCAGTGGGCATCGTCATCACCGAGGCGCCCTCGGGCCGGGTGGTGGCGGGCAATCGGTATGCCGAGCATATTCTGCTGCATCCGATCCACCCGACCCCAGGTATCGAAGCTTACGGGCAGTGGGGGCTTTGCCATCCTGACGGCAGGCCCGCCCAGCCGCACGAATATCCCGTTGCCAGAGCCCTCCTGACGGGGGAGGCCACGGAGCCCGAGGAGTACCTGTACAGGCGTGGTGACGGAACGATGATCTGGGTCAGGCTTGCAGCCGCCCCTATTCGCAACGATCAGGGGGAGGTTGCCGCAAGCGTGATTGCGATTGTCGACGTCGATCAAGAGAAGAAGGCCGAGAGTCACCAGAGGCTTCTGATCAACGAGCTGAACCACCGGGTGAAGAATACCCTCGCCACCGTGCAGTCGATCACCACCCAGACGCTGCGCAACGCGAGCACGACGGAGGAGGCCCGTTCCGCCTTGGAGGCACGTCTCTTCGCTCTGGCCCGGGCCCACGATGTGCTCACCCAGGAAAATTGGGAGAGCGCCAACCTCAAGGACATCGTCCGGGAGGCGATGGCACCCTTCCGCCACGAGCGGGAGAACCGGGTCCATATGAATGGACCCGATGTCAGGGTCTCCCCACGCATGGCTCTGGCGATTGCCATGGCGTTGCAGGAGTTGGCGACCAACGCTGTCAAGTATGGTGCCCTCTCCAACAGAGACGGAGTGGTGCGCATCCGATGGACCGTGACCGGAAGTAAGGCCCCACGCCTTCGTCTGACCTGGTCGGAAGAGGGAGGGCCTCCTGTTCAGGTGCCTCGCCGGCGGGGATTTGGCACCCGCCTGATCGAGCGGAGCCTGGCTCACGACCTGAACGGACAGGCGGAGATCCGGTTTTCCGCCGAAGGGGTCATCTGCACGGTCGACGCCCCCCTTGATGGAGCCGATGGAGACGGCGCTCCCCTCGGTGTGGAGGATCGGCCCTGCGGATCGAGCTCTGTACGAGAACGTGCTTGCCGTCCGTGACCGGCCTTCGCCCGGTGACCGCGAAACCATCGAGCAAGCACTCCAATGGGCTTCAAGAGGTGGCGACGGAGAAGCGACCTGCCTCCCTGCCCTCGCTCATCGTGCGAGAAAGTGGCCCCGGTTTTTCGCAAGAACGATGCGCTCTTTTCAAGAAGAGAGCATCGGATCAGATCCCAAAAGTGGATTCCACTTTTCACGTCCCATGCTCGGAGAGAGTTGCCGCAATGCGAGGGAAAGTCCATTGGCCCAGGGCTGATGTGGTGAGCGTCGGATCAAGAGCAGCGTCCGAAGGACAACGAGCGGCGGACTTTCAGAGACAATCGCCCCACCTCCCTGACCGACCCGCCGCAGACCTTGCATCGCGATGTGCCCGGTTTTCTGCAAATTCCGGGCGGCGACCCTGGATGGGCACGATGAATGGTTCTTCGATCGAGCCGGGATGGCGAGGAAAGGCGCTCGTCGCGTAAAAGTCAGGCCGCCTCGACTGCCCTGGATTGCCGCGGGGCCGTACGCCCTGCGGCAACGACGGTCAGGGATGCGTCACTGGCCGTTCACGCGGCGGTCGTCTCCTGGCTCGAAGCGCCTGTCGCGGTCGACGCGACCACCCTTGTCGTCTGCGGCGAAACCGGGATCGTCCGCCCCACGCCCGCGGGACCGGCGCGCATCCGCCACATGATCGGCGCCGCGGGTGCGCGTGCGTGTCTGGTGCTGGTCTCTCGTTTGGGTCCTGGTCCGGCCTTCCGTCAGGACGCCGTCCTCCATTCCGCGGCTGCGCCGATTGTCCCCCGCTCGCCCCATCCCATGATCGTCGGCTCCCCGGCCGCGCCCATGACCGGCGTCGTCAGCCCTGTCACGGCCGCGATCATCGTTGCGGCCGGTGGCCTCTCCGGCACGGCCCCGCCCGCCGTTGTCGTCTCCTCCGCGGCCTCCCCGTCCGCCGCTATCATCGCTACGGCCGCCGTGGCTGCCGCCGTCGTCTCCGCCGCGCCCTCCCCGGCCACCGCTATCGTCGCCGCCGCGGCCTCCGCCGTTGTCGCCACCGCCGCGCGCCAGAGCGGGCGACAGGATCGCGCTCGTGACCACAGCCGGGACGGCGGCTGCCGTGAGCGAGGCCAGCATGGTCCCCAGGACCAGGATACGCGGACCGTTCTTGATGGGCTTCAGCATCGTCGTTCTCCATTCACCCGGTGCCGCACAAATCGGCGCCGATGCAGGAGCAGTTTGGCTCAAGGCCGGCATCCGAACCTGACGGAACGTGTCAGCGAAATATCAGCTTGGGCGTGCTATGCTGGCGGTCTTCGGAAGGTTTCATGACACGGCGTCACCTAATTGCTCTGCTGCTGCTTCCCCTGGCACTGGCCCCGGTTGGAGGCTCCTGGATCGTGCCTGCCATCGCGAAGGACGGCGGTGGAGGTGGCGGCGGAGGTGGCGGCGATGGAGGTCATGGAGGGAACGATGGCGGCGGTCGCGGCGGAGGTGACGACGGCGGTCATGGTGGCGGCCAGAACAGCGGCCGGGGCGGCGGAGACGACGGCGGCCGCGGCGATGATCGAGGACGCGGAGATGATGGCGGCGGACGTGGCCGGGGCCGGGGCGGCGATGATGCTCGGGCAGGCGCGTACGCGGGCTGGGGGAGCACCTCCTCCGACAATGCCCGCGAGGCCGTCTCCCAAGGGCGGGCCCTGTCCCTGAGTTCCGTTCTTCCGACAGTGGCGAAAGCGGTTCCGGGGCAGGTGCTGGAGGTCGATCTCCGCCAATCCTGGAGCGGCGAGTGGTGGTACGAGTTCCTGATTCTCACCCGCGATCGTCGCTACCAGGAGGTCGTCGTGGATGCCCGTCGCAACAAAATTCTTCAAGTCAGGAGACGCTGATGCGGGTCCTTCTCGTCGAGGATGAAGCGGCCATCGCAAGGGATATCGCAGGCGCTCTGGCCGAGGCCGGCTATGTCGTGGATATCGCCAGAGATGGCGATGACGGCTGGTTCCGCGCCTCGACCGAGGACTATGACGCCGTCATCCTGGACCTGGGCCTGCCGAAGCTCGACGGCCTGTCGGTGGTGCGCCGGCTCCGGGAGGAGGCCAGCACGGTTCCCATCCTCGTGCTCACGGCCCGCGGCTCGTGGCTGCAGAGGGTCGAAGGCATCGATGCCGGTGCCGACGACTACCTGACCAAACCCTTCGAGATGGAGGAGCTTCTCGCCCGTCTCGCGGCCCTGCTGCGCCGGGTTGGACGTCACGTGACGCCTCTGATCGAGGTCGGTGCGCTGCGCATCGACACGCGGCGGCTGCGGGTGATGGTCAACGGCCGGACGATTGAGTTGTCGCCGCTGGAATTCCGTCTGTTGCGCTATCTTGCGCATAATCGCGATCGCGTCGTGGCCCAGAGCGAGCTGGTCGAGCACGTCTACGGATCGGACGAGCCCGAGAGCAACGCGATCGAGGCTCTGATGGCGCGCCTGCGGCGCAAGATCGGATCGGGGACGATCGAAACCCGTCGCGGCCACGGCTACATCATGGAGACGCCCACGTCATGACTCGGAACTCCATCCGGCTGCGGCTGCTCATCGTGGCGATCACGTCGATCGTCGTGACGATCGCCGTCGCGGGCGCATCCCTCGTGATGTTCTTCGAGCGCCAGGTGCTCCGCTATGTAGAGCAGGACCTCAACATTCATTGGACCGAACTCGCCACGGCCTTCGGGGCCGAGGGGGAGACAGACTTGAGCCAGAGGCTGACGGATCCCCGCTATCACCAGCCCTATGGCGGGGCCTATTGGCAGGTTTCCGAAGGCGGGAGGCCAATCCTGCGGTCCCGTTCGCTCTGGGATCGGACGCTCCCCGCAGACGAACCGCGCCAGGGTGCCGACCGGGACAAGGCCTTCGAGGTCGAAGGGCCCGACGGCTCGGAACTCTACGTGATCGCGCGCGAGGTCACGATCGGCGGCGAGCAGGGCTCGCGCACGTTCAGCCTCGCGGTGGCCCTGGATCATGCGCAGGTGGTGGAGTTGCGCCAGGCCTTTGGATGGGATGTGACCCGCGTCCTGCTTCCCATCGCGGCGGTCCTGGTTCTGTTCGCCTGGCTGCAGGTTTCGCTGGGCCTGCGCCCGTTGCGATCTGTCGGGCGTGATCTGAATGCCGTCCAGACCGGTCACATCCGGCGCATGACGCGCCGCTTTCCCGACGAGGTCGCGCCGCTGGTCGAGAGCATCAACAAGCTGCTCGACCGGCAGGAGAACCTCGTCCGCAAGGCGCGTGACCGGGCCGGCGCTCTGGCCCATGGCCTCAAAACGCCCCTGACCATACTCGGAGGCGAGGTGCGCCGTCTCGAACAGGCAGGCAAGCCCGACGCTGCGGAGCGCATGCATGAGCAGCTTGAGCTCATCCGCTCCCATGTGGAGCGCGAGGTCGCGCGCGCCCGGACCAGCGGTGCATCGGTGGCGTGCGGCGCCTATACCCAGGTGGACGAGACCGTCGCGCGCCTTCTTCGCCTGATGCAGCATCTGCCACGGGGCGAGCAGCTCGTTTGGCAGACCAGGATTCCAACCGAGCTGGCGGTTGACATGGATCCCCATGACTTGGGAGAGGTCATGGGCAATCTTCTCGATAATGCAAGAAAATGGGCCAGCACCCGGGTTGACGTTCGCGCGGAGCCGACGGGGGATAACGCCCGTATTACCGTCGAGGACGACGGCCCTGGCTTCCCGGGTGCCGATGGCGCGCGCCCTGAACGCGGCATGACGGGACGATGCGACTCGAACTCGAGCGGCCTTGGTCTTGGCATCGTGGAGGACATCTTGGCCGAGTACGGAACAAGCCCGAACATCGACGGGAGTGGCCGCTGCAGCATCTCGTTCGAGATTCCGCTGTGTCGTGAGAGGCTCGTCGTTACCTCCCGGAAAGCCATCCCGCGCGAAGGACAGGCCTCGAGCCCCTGGTCGAGCGAGATCACGCGAGCCTGAGCCTCGATCCACCGGCTGCGAATGAGTTCTTGAAGAAGCATGCCGGGTCGACCGGGCGTCGCCGCGTCCTCGCTCCTCTCGATACCCCTAATGCGCCAGCCGAATCCACCTGCTCTTGACGAGCTTGAGCTTGTTCACCAGCGTTGGGAGCGTAGACAATCGGACGTGAAAGGTGGAATCCACGTTCGGGATTCCTTCCGATGCTCCCGTCTTGGCAAGCGCGCATCGTTCTGGCGAAAAACCGGGTCCACTTTTTCGCACGATCCGCTAGACCCACAGGAGGAACACGGCCTCATCGTGGTGACGACTCTTCAACGGGATCATCGGGCCAACCGGCTTCTCGCCGCGCTGGAACCAGCGGACTTTGCCATGCTGGAGCCGCATCTGGAGATTGTCGCCCTTCCGAAGGGCGCGGTGCTCTACGAGGCTGGCGAACCCATCCAACACACGTACTTCCCGCACGATGCGATCGTGTCCCTGGTCGAAGGCATGGAGGATGGGCGCGTAGCCGAAGTGGCGCTGTTCGGGCGCGAGGGGATGTTCGGTCTCTTGAGCGCCTTTATCAGTGGTGAAGCCCTTGGGCGCTACGTGGTGCTGGTCTCGGGCGCCGCCTCGCGGATTCCTGTCGAACGGATGCACCGGCTTCTCGTGCTGCGCTCCCGGCTGCGCCGCATGGTGGCCGCTTTCAACGAGGCGGTGCTTGCCCAAGTGTTTCAAGCCGTGGCCTGCAATGCCCTTCACCCGGTCGAGGCCCGGTGCTGCCGCTGGCTTCTCAACACCCGTGACCGGATGGATCATGACACCCTGCCGCTGACCCACGAAAGACTGGCCGAGATGCTCGGGGTCCAACGCTCCACGGTCAGCACCGTCCTGCGCGCGTTGCAAACCAGCGGCCTGATTGCGCAACGCCGCGGCGGCATCGTCGTGACCAACCGGGCTGGACTCGAACAGGGTACCTGTGAGTGCTACCGCAAAGTGCGCCTCCGCGTCGAGAAGGTACTCCCCGGCCCCCATCCCCGTTTTGAGCGGACCAAGCCGTCCTAGAACATCGGAGCGGCCCCAAAAGTGCAAATCCACTTTTCACGTCCGATGCGCTAAACGGTCAGGATGATGCGGTATGACAGCTGCTGCCCGGTGACCCGGTTCATGATACGGGCTGGACGGATTTCACACTCACGCAGTGGGATCCGCCATGCTCGCGCGGCAATCACCCTCAGCAGATTCCTGCCGGTCTCGGTCGTGGCCCGGCGCACGGCGAAATTCGTCAGGAAAGCGTCGTCTGCCCCGGGCCGACTGGCGTAAGCCCCCACCTCGAAGCTGCCGATGGTCTGCCAGCCGAAGCCGGTGCGAGCCTCCGCGAGCGTTGCGACGATCGTCCGGTTGGTGGTCCGCAGCCACACGGCGAGGGCATCCGGCACAATAGACTCGTCAGCCATCGTCGCCCATGCCGGCAACGCCTCCGCGGCGGCCGTCAGCGAAACGATCTTGAGAAAGGTACGGCGCTGCAAGCTGAGATGTCCAGGCATGACCGCGTCTCCTCCATCGTGAAACCCTCGCAAAAGCCATCTGTCGCAGGCGCGTGACCTCCGCAAGGAGAGAAGAAACCTCGCTATCGCTTGTTGGGCGGAGGCATCTGCTGGACCGGGTCTGCGATATATTTGAACGAGGAGTTCTTGATCCAGGGCGCCGGCTGGTCGTTGTCGGGCTGATCGCTGGACGACAGGTTGAAATAGAGGTCGACCGTCTGGTCAGGTTGGAGGTCGCCAAAGAGCGGGTCGTCGAGCTTGTTCATCGCCTTGAGCGCATCCATGAACATCTGCGAGTGGGAGACCTCGCGCGTAGCCAGGAACGTCAGGGCATCGCGCGACCCGTCGTCCGAGGCCCGCTTTAGCAGGGCCTCGTAGGTCGCCAAGGCTCCGGCCTCCGCAGCAATGTCGGCCCGCAGGTCTCGCACCGAACTCGCACCTTCACTGACGTATTGGCCCGACCATGCGGAGCCCTGGCTGTCCAACAGGTGCGGGCCCTTGCCGCGAATGGAAAAGAGGGTGCTCTCGAAGGCCTTGGCCTGTTGGCTGCCCTTCGTATGCGCTTCGATGAGATGGCCCACGACCTCGAGGTGGCTAAACTCCTCGACCGCGATGTCGAGCAGCATGTCCCGCAGCGCCGCGTCGTCGGTGTGCTGGGCTTGGGTGAAGTACTGGAGGGCGGCGGTCAACTCGCCGGTGGCGCCGCCGAACTGTTCAAGGAGATACTGTCCGAAGACAGGATCCGGATCCTTCACGTTGACGGGATGCATAAGCTCTTTTTTGTGGATGAACATGAAAGCGCTCCGCTTCGCGAGATCAGGGCTGAGCAAGACGCGGGCATTGAGGTTACAGTCCCGCCATCCTGGCAGGGCCTCGACGTTCGAAGGCCGATCCGTCGTCGGGGCGTGCCTTTGCGGGGACTGGCGAGTGCGGCTCGAACGCCCTCCAACGCACACGGAATCACCTTGTTCCTCCTCCCCTGCGGATTTCCCGGCCCGACATCTCTCGTCCGGGAGAAAGAGACTAGAAAGAGACTCTATCGGCGCTTCTTGTCCGGCGGACTGGTGCGCGCGCCAGGGTTGCCTTATCCCTGCCAAGAACCCATGTGATCCCGTCACAGGGCCTCGGCGCGTCTGCCGGAGCCCTGATTGATCCCTTCCCACCTGACCTATGCTCGGAATCCATCGTGTCGATGTCCTCTGTCCGCTTGCACCGGCTGCTGCTGATTGCCGCGCTTCTCGTGCCGGCGATCGTCTTCGCGGCCGCCGCAGCCTGGAACCGGTCGGAGGTCCTGCGCGAGAACAAGGAGACGATCTCCCGCACTGCTGCGATCCTGCACGAGCACGCTCACAAGGTGTTCGATACCGTCGATCTGGCGATCGGGCGGGTCGAGGACTACACTCGCGGCATGTCCTGGGACGAGATCGCAGCTCCCGACACCAGCGTCTTCCTCCAGCGGCTCAAGGCTCCTCTGGAGCAGGCCGTCTCGATCTGGATCACGGATGCCAAGGGGCGCGTCCGTGCCGGCAGCCAGCCGTGGGATCCCGATGTCACTATTGACGAGCGCGAGTGGTTCCAGGCCCAGCGCGGGCGCGATGTCGGCACGTACATCAGTGCGCCGTTCCAGGGCAAGGCAACCGGCAAGCCATCCTTCGCGGTCAGTCGCCGCCGCTCGACCCCGGATGGCCATTTCGACGGCATCATCCACGTGGCGCTCAGCCCTCAATACTTCACCCGATTCTTCCAGGAGGCTGCCCCACCGGGGCCACATGTGGCAGTCCTGATGCGCCAGGACGGCTCGATCCTGGCTCGATCTCCCGCACTGGCACACGACAGCCGGCTTGGACCGGACAACATCCTCATGCGCAGCATCGCAGCCCAGCCTGACGGAGGCGTATTGTCGGGGATCTCCTCGGAGGATCAGCGCGAGCGGTACTTTGCCTATCGCCATGTCGGCGCCTATCCGGTTTATGTCGCTTTCGGCATCGATGCCGCGGTTGTGCTGAGACACTGGTACCGCAACCTTGCGGTCTATGGAGCGGTGGCAGCCCTGTGCGCCCTCGTCCTGTGGCTTGTCTCCTGGCTGGCCCTCCGGCGCGCCCAGGCGGAACAGGAGGCCCTCATCCAGCTTCGGCATGAGAGCGAACAGCGTCATGCGACCGAGCAGCGCCTGTTGCAGGCCCAGAAGATGGAGAGCATCGGTCAGCTCACGGGCGGGATCGCGCACGACTTCAATAATCTGCTGGCGGTCATTCTCGGCAACCTCGATCTCCTGCGGAGGCGCATCAAGGACGACGACCGGGCAAAACGGCTGCTCGACGGGGCACTCCAGGGAGCCGAGCGCGGCGCGGCGCTGACACAGCGGCTGCTGGCTTTCTCCCGCCGCCAGGACCTCACGCCGCAAGCCGTCGACGTGCCGCAACTCGTGGCCGGCATGACGGACCTCCTGACCCGCGCGCTCGGCCCGAGCATCGAGATCGTGACCCAGCTTCCGGCCGGCCTCTCGCCGGTCAAGGTGGACCCGAACCAGCTGGAAATGGCGCTCCTCAATCTGGCGGTGAATGCCCGCGATGCCATGCCGGTCAGCGGCCGGATCACCATCTCGGCGCATCAGGACGACTTGGCTGAGGGCAACGGGTATGGCCTTCAGCCCGGAGCCTATGTGTGCGTGTCCGTGAGCGACACCGGGATGGGCATGGATGCGGCTACGCTGGCCCGCGCCATCGAGCCATTCTTCACGACCAAGGGGGTCGGCAAGGGCACGGGTCTGGGCCTCTCGATGATCCATGGCCTTGCCGTCCAATCGGGCGGCACCCTGAAATTGAGGAGTGAGATGGGGAAAGGCACGACGGCCGAGATCTGGCTGCCCCAGGGTGAGACAGTGAGAGGATCCCCGACCGGCGACGAGCGAGCCCGTCCGGAGCATCGCGCCTGCACGGTGCTCCTGGTCGAGGACGATCCGCTGGTGATGACCGGGACCACCGCCATGCTGGAAGACCTCGGCCATACGGTGGTGGCGGCCTCGTCGGCCGAGGCCGCCCTGAGGATCCTGCGAAACGGAGCGTCCGTTGATCTTGTCATGACCGACCATGCGATGCCGGGCATGACGGGGCTGGAGCTGGCGGAACGAATCCGAGCGGAATGGCCCGCGCTGCCGATCCTGCTGGCCAGCGGCCATGCCGAGCTGCCGGATCGGGCCGGACTTGGCGTCCCGCGCTTGGCCAAGCCCTTCCGCCGCGCTGACTTGGAACATGCGATCGCGTCGATCGTCACGCCGGCTTGCGAACCCGTCAATGTCGTGCCGTTTCGCAAATCGTGACGATGGGCCGACCGACCCGCCCGGATGCCGCGACATGCCGTAGGGCGAAAACGGTCGATTGGGCCGACCTCTGGTTCTCACCCCGATAGGCTCTCCCGCGAGCCTTTCCGTCGGCGATCCGCGACATACATATTACGGCGGATCGCAGCATCGCGCTGTCAAAAAAGTATCATTCCCGGCAATGAAACGTGCTGGCACGCGCTTGCGGCGAAGGTTACCGTCATCGTCAGTGAGAGCCGAACTGAGATCGGCCGGCTCGGAGCGGAGGCCATCGCGAGCGCCCGCACCGGCCTGGAGGAAACGGACATGGAGCCGGATCTCGAAGTCGTTCAGATAAGGCCGGGCGAGTCCTTCGCCGCCTGGTCGCATGGCTATCCCTACCGCACGGTGCGCTGGCACTTTCATCCCGAATACGAGCTGCATCAGGTGGTGGCCACGAAAGGACGCTATTTCGTCGGCGACTTCATCGGCGAGTTCGAGCCCGGGAACCTGGTGCTGACCGGACCGAACCTTCCGCACAACTGGGTCAGCGACGTCCCGAAGGATGCGATCGTTCCGCTCAGGTGCCACATCATCCAGTTCAGCGAGGATTTCGTCAGCGGTGCCATGAAGACCCTGCCCGAGCTCTCCGCCCTCGCGCCGGTGCTGGAAGCGTCGCGGCGCGGCGTGCTCTTCAGCCGGGAGATCAGCCGCGAGATCTCGCCTCTCATGGAAGAGGTGATGCACGCGAAGAGCGTGCGCCGCATCGAGCTCTTCATGATGATCGCCGGCCTCCTGAGCCGCGCGCAGGGTTCGCGGATGCTCGCGAGCCCGAGCTACCTCCCCGACCCGTCCGGCTACATGTCGGCAGGCATCAACAAGGCGCTCGCCTTTATCCGCGAGAACCTGACCCAACCCTTCAGCGAAGCGGACCTGGCCGCGATCGCGGGACAATCCACGAGCGCGTTTTCCCGCGCCTTCCGGCAGCATACCGGCATGTCGCTGGTTCAGTACGTGAAGCGCCTGCGCATCAATCTCGCCTGTCAGATCCTCATGAGCGACGAGCAGGCCTCGATCACCAGCATCTGCTACGAGGTCGGCTACAACAACCTCTCCAATTTCAACAGGCAGTTCCTGGCCGAGAAGGGCATGACCCCTTCCCGGTTCCGGCGCCTGGTGCTCGATAACATCAACACGGCCAAGGCCGCGCAACGGAGGAGCCACGACCCAGCAACCCAGGCATCACGGGGAAGACCGGGCGGCGCGAAAGAGCAGCCCGAGAAAAGAGGCGCCCTGCTCTGACATCCGGGACGGCGGCAAACCACGATGGCTGCCGCAACCGTCGCCCCCGAGCCGGCGCAATTCGACTGCACTATGACGGTCACCAATGGGAGAGAAACGAATGATCACGTCTTCATGGAAGCTCGGCGGCCTCGCGGCCCTGACCCTTACACTGCTCGCGGGCACGGGCGCGGCCATGGCTCAGAACGCGAAGGCCTCCAACGCCACGGTCGCCTTCCTCATGCCGGACCAGGCTTCCACCCGCTACGAGGAGCATGACTTCCCCGGCTTCAAGGCCGAGATGGAAAAGCTCTGCCCGACCTGCAAGGTCCTCTATCAGAACGCCGACGCGAACGTCTCGCGCCAGCAGCAGCAGTTCAACTCCGTGATCTCGCAGGGCGCGAAGGTGATCGTGCTCGATCCGGTCGACTCCGCCGCGGCCGCATCCCTCGTCAAGCAGGCGCAGAGCCAGGGCATCAAGGTCATCGCCTATGACCGGCCCATCCCGGACGCCAAGGCCGACTTCTACGTCTCCTTCGACAACCAGGCCATCGGCAAGTCGATTGCGGATTCGCTCGTCCAGCACCTGAAGAAGAGCAACGTGACCGCCGGCAGCGGCACCGGCGTCCTTCAGATCAACGGATCGCCCACCGACGCCGCCGCCGGCCTCATCAAGAAGGGCATCCACGAGGGTCTCGACAACAGCGGCTATCCGATCCTGGCCGAGTACGACACGCCGGACTGGGCTCCGCCGAAGGCGCAGCAATGGGCGAGCGGACAGATCACGCGCTTCGGCAAGAACATCCTCGGCGTCGTGGCGGCCAATGACGGCACCGCGGGCGGGGCCATCGCGGCCTTCAAGGCCGCGGGCGTGAACCCGGTTCCGCCCGTGACCGGCAATGACGCGACGATCGCCGCGCTTCAGCTCATCATCGCGGGCGATCAGTACAACACGATCTCGAAGCCGAGCGAGATCGTGGCGGCGGCCGCCGCCAACATCGCGGTCGAGTTCCTCGCGGGCGAGACTCCGAAGGCGGAAACGAAACTCTACGAGACGCCCTCCCGGCTCTTCGTTCCTGCGGTGATCACCGCGGAGAACCTGAAGGCCGAGATCATCGACAAGAAGATCAACACGGCCGAGCAGCTCTGCACGGGCCGTTATGCCGAAGGCTGCAAGAAGCTGGGCATCACGCAGTAACCCGGCACGTTCCGTCCGGCCGCCACGGCGGCCGGACATCCCTGAAACGGCGGAAGGTTCCGCCAGGGTCGGAAACGCGATGGACATATCCCAAGAGCAACACGACAAGCGCGAGCTCGTGCTCAGCCTGCGCGGCATCTCGAAGAATTTCGGCGCCGTTTCCGCCTTGACCGATATCGATCTGGACGTGCATGCGGGCGAGGTCGTGGCGCTTGTGGGAGACAACGGCGCCGGCAAGTCGACTCTCGTCAAGACGCTGGCCGGGGTGCACCAGCCGAGTTCCGGCTCGATCACGTTCTGCGGGCAACCGGTGACGCTTTCGGATCCCAGCGCCGCGCTCGGCCTCGGCATCGCCACCGTGTTCCAGGATCTGGCCCTGTGCGAGAACCTCGACGTCGTGGCCAATATCTTTCTCGGGCGCGAGGTCGGCCCCTACCGCCTCGACGAAGTGTCCATGGAGCTGAAGGCCTGGACGCTGCTCAACGAACTGTCCGCGCGCATTCCGAGCGTGCGCGAGCCGGTCGCCTCTTTGTCCGGTGGGCAGCGGCAGACGGTCGCCATCGCGCGCTCGCTGCTGCTGGAACCCAAGCTCATTCTTCTCGACGAGCCCACCGCCGCCCTCGGCGTCGCGCAGACCGCCGAGGTGCTCGACCTGATCGAACGCGTCCGCGACCGCGGGCTCGGCGTCATCATGATCAGCCACAACATGGAGGACGTGCGTGCGGTCGCGGACCGCATCGTCGTGCTCCGGCTGGGACGCAACAACGGCGTCTTCGAACCCGACGCCTCCAACGAGCAACTCGTTAGCGCCATCACGGGCGCGGCCAACAATTCAGTTTCGCGTCGCGCCAGCCGGCGTCAGGCGCAGAGTGGACAATCACCGGCACCGGAGGGACGCCCATGACAAAGAGCGCGGAACGGAACGCGCAGACGGCTCCGATGCTCGACCGCAGAGACGAGCGCGTGAGGCATGCGGAAGGGTTCGGCGACACGGTCCGGGCCTTTCTGGACCGGGTCCGGTCCGGCGATCTCGGCTCGCTTCCCGTCGTCGTCGGCCTCGCGATCATCTGGACGGTGTTCCAGAGCCTCAACCCGGTGTTCCTGGCCCCCAACAATCTCGTCAATCTCCTGTTCGACTGCTCGACCGTGGGCGTGATCGCCCTCGGCATCGTCTGCATCCTGATCGTCGGCGAGATCGATCTGTCGGTCGGATCGGTCAGCGGCTTCGCCTCGGCGCTTCTCGGCGTCACGTGGGTCAACCAGGGCTGGCCCGTCGCGGCCGCCGTCATCGCGGCGCTCGTCCTCGGGGCCCTGATCGGCGCCGTCTATGCCTTCCTGTTCAATCGCTTCGGCATGCCGAGCTTCGTCGCCACCCTGGCGGGCCTTCTGTCGATCCTCGGGCTCCAGCTCTATCTTCTCGGCTCGACCGGTTCGATCAACCTCCCCTACGGCTCCCCGTTCGTCGATTTCGGCCAGCTGCTCGTCATGCCCGACGAGGTCTCCTATATCCTCGCGGCGCTGCCGGGCGTCGTGATGCTCGTGCTCGGCTTCCGGACCGCCGCCCGCCGCCGCAAGGCCGGGCTGTCGGCCCAGCCCATGACCAGCCTTCTGCTGCGCATCGCCGTCATCACGATCGTGCTGGAATTCATCGCCTATTACCTGAACCTCGATCGCGGCATCCCGTGGATGTTCGGCCTGTTCGTCGGGCTCGTGGTGGCGATGAACTATGCGCTGACCCGCACCCAATGGGGCCGTCAGATGCTCGCGGTCGGCGGCAACCGCGAAGCCGCGCGCAGGGCGGGCATCAACGTCAAGTTCATCTATACGACGGCCTTCATGCTCTGCTCCGGGCTCGCGGCCGCCGGCGGCCTCCTGGCCGCCGCGCGCCTGGCCTCGGCGAGCCAGCAGGCCGGCACCGGCGACGTCAATCTCAACGCCATCGCGGCCGCCGTCATCGGCGGGACCAGCCTGTTCGGTGGACGCGGAAGCGCCTACTCGGCCCTTCTCGGCATCATCGTCATCCAGTCGATCGCCAGCGGCCTGACTCTGCTCGATCTCTCCTCGTCGCTTCGGTACATGATCACCGGCGCCGTCCTCGCCATCGCGGTCATCGTCGACTCGCTGGCACGGCGCTCGCGCGTTTCCCATGGCCGGGCCTGAGCCATACGAACGAAAAGGATAAAATGCCATGGGCGACAAGTTGAACGGGAAAGTCGCGGCCATCACCGGAGCGGCTTCGGGCATCGGCCTCGAATGCTCCCGGATCCTGCTGTCCGAGGGCGCTCGCGTGGTCCTGATCGACCGGGACGAAGAGGCGCTGAAAGCCGTCTGCGCGGATCTCGGGCCGCAGGCCATTCCCCTGCGGATCGACCTGACCGACCCGGCCAGCGTCGCGCGCATGATGCCCCAGATCCTCGATCACACGGGCCAGCTCGATATCTTCCACGCCAATGCCGGCTCCTATATCGGCGGCGAGATCCTGAAGGGCGATCCCGACGCCTGGGATCGCATGCTCAATCTCAACATCAACGCCGCGTTCCGCTCCGTGCATGCCGTGCTGCCCCACATGGTGGAGCGCAGAACAGGCGACATCATCGTGACGAGCTCCATCGCGGGCCTGGTCCCGGTCGTGTGGGAGCCGATCTATACCGCCTCCAAGCATGCCGTTCAGGCCTTCGTGCACACGGTGCGGCGGCAGGTCGCGCCGCATGGACTGCGCGTCGGCGCGGTCGCTCCCGGCCCCGTGGTGACGGCCCTCATCAAGGATTGGCCGAAGGAGAAGCTCGATGCGGAACTGGCGGCCGGCGGCCTGATGCAGCCCGTCGAGGTCGCCGAGGCCGTGCTGTTCATGCTCACGCGGCCCATGACCGTGACCATCCGCGATCTCGTCATCCTGCCGCAGAGCAACGATCTCTAATTCATGTTTGTCGGCGCAGGCCGATCCCGCTCCCGTTCCTTCTCCGGATGATTGAACCGCCATGGCAAAGCATTTTCTCGGCATCGATGTCGGCACCGGCAGCGCCCGCGCCGGCCTCTTCGACGACCAGGGTACTCTCCTCGCCGCCGCCAAGGCCGACATCGCGATCTGGCAGGAAGCAGGCGGCATCGTGGAGCAGTCGAGCACCGACATCTGGCGCGCCGTCTGTTCCTGCGTGCGGGACGCCGTGTGGAAAGCGGCCGTGCCGCCAGAGAGCGTCGCGGGCATCGGCTTCGACGCAACCTGTTCCCTCGTGGTCCTGGGCGCGGGTGGCGAGCCTTTGCCGGTCGGCCCGTCCGGGGAGCCCGAGCGCAACATCATCGTCTGGATGGATCACCGCGCGACAGAGCAGGCGCGCAGGATCAACGCCACGGGCGAGTCCGTGCTGAACTACGTCGGCGGGTCGATCTCGCCGGAGATGGAAACGCCGAAACTGCTGTGGCTCTCCGAGAACATGCCCCAGACCTTCACGGGCGCGTGGCAGTTCATGGATCTCGCCGATTTCCTTACCTGGAAGGCAACGGCGAGCCTCGCGCGATCGACCTGCACCGTCACCTGCAAATGGACCTATCTGGCGCATGAAAACCGCTGGGACGAAGGCTATTTCCGACAGGTGGGGCTCGGCGCCCTCGCCGACGAAGGCTTCAGCCGTATCGGAACCGAGGTCGTGCCGGGCGGCACCGCGCTCGGCGGCGGCCTGACCGCGGAGGCGGCCGCCGATCTCGGCCTTAAACCCGGGACGCCCGTCGCCGCGGGTCTGATCGATGCCCATGCGGGCGGCGTGGGTACGGTCGGCGCGCGCGGCAACGTGGGCAGCATCCTCACGCGCATGGCCTATGTGTTCGGCACGTCGGCCTGCACCATGTCCTCGACCCGCGAGCCCGCGTTCGTACAGGGCGTGTGGGGCCCCTACTACTCCGCCATGATCCCGGGCCTCTGGCTCAACGAAGGCGGTCAATCGGCGGCGGGCGCGGCCATCGACCATCTCGTGCGAATGCATCCCGCCTCGCATGAGGCCGCAAGGATCGCCCGCGAGAACGGCACCAGCCTGAGCCATTGGCTGTCGCTCCAGGCCGAGCGGCGCGGCGGCGCGGCGGCCCTGTCGGACCTCGTCGGCGAAGTCCATGTGGTGCCGGAATTCCTCGGCAACCGGGCTCCTTTCGCGGATCCCGAGGCCCGGGGCGTGATCGCCGGGCTCGGCATCGACAGCGATCTCGACAGCCTGATCGCGCTCTATCTCGCGGGTATCTGCGGACTGGGCTACGGCGCCCGGCAGATCGTGCAGGTGCTCGCCGAGAAAGACGTGGCGATCGACACCATCGTGGTCAGCGGCGGCGCGGGCCAGAGCCCGTTGGTGCGCCAACTCCTCGCCGACACCACCGGAAAGGTCGTCGCCGCGCCGGTCTCCCAGGAGCCCGTTCTTCTCGGCTCCGCCATTCTCGGCGCCGTCGCGGCGGGCCGCTATTCCGATATCGACGCGGCCATGGCATCCATGTCCGCCATGGGGGAGACCTATCAGCCGAATGCGTCGGCGACCGCATGGCACGAGAAGAGGTTCAAGGCCTTCGAGATGCTGCAGCAGGTCGCAAAGGCGATCAGAACGCACTGATCGAAAGCGCCTTCCGACTGCGCCAAATCGTGAGCGCAAGCCAGCCTTCGAGGCTTTGACAAGGGCGGTGTCTGCCCTCGAGTATCGGACTGAGCGCATCGCTCTTTACGAAAAACCGGGTCCACTTTTTCGCACGATGCTCCGTTCTTGGACTGAGCGCATCGTTCTTGACGAAAAACCGGGTCCACTTTTTCGCACGATGCTCTAGTTTGCAGGCAGACACCCATCCATCAAAGCTTCGAAGAAGGAGGCGCCGTTGCACCGCGTCATGGCCGGCATTGTCTTTATCGGTTTCAGCATCGCCTGCTCGGGTTCGGCCTTCAGCGCCGACAACACGCGCGCCCAGCACCGGAACTGGATGCGGAAACTCGACACCCCTGGCGGAACCCTGCCCGAGTCGCTCCAGGCGATCCTCAGCCGCGAGGAATCGGAGGCTCGCGTGCCGGATGGCACGACCGCCCAGCACCGGTCATGGATCAGGAAGCTCCAAATCTCGCATCAGACGAGCGGCACTGCGCTTTAGCGCATCGTGCGAACCCAGCGGGCCGCGCTACAGCGTCGGGCGTGACATCGAACTCACGTCCGACGCTATAAGTCTATGGTCGTGAGCATCTTTCCACGCAAAACCGGTGCCCACTTCTACGTTCGATGCTTTTGATCTTGAGCATCTTTCCACGCAAAACCGGTGCCCACTTTTGCGTTCGATGCTCTAGCGAAAAGCGGACCCGGTACTCGCTGACGCGGCCCTTCGGGTCCGCTCGCAACGATGCGCTCTTTCCAAGACGGGAGCATCGGATTCAATCCCACACGTAGGTTGCGTCCGATGCTCGAGCCTGTCAGCTCGCCTCAGGCGGATTGCGGCTCCGTGGCGACGGGTTCGCGCACCTGCAGCACCGTCAAGCGCTTCTTGTCGCCGTTACGGGTGGTCCAGTCGATCGACTTGCCGACGGGAAGCCCGATCAGGGCCGTCCCGATGGGGGTCAGAATCGAGATCCGTCCCCGGGCGATATCCGCCTCGTTCGGATAGACGAGGGTGACTGTCTGCACCCTGCCGCTCACGTCGTCGCGGAACTCGACTTCGCAGCCCATGCAGACGATATCGGTCGCGCTGCGTCCCTTGGGGAGGACTTGAGCGCGGTCGATCTCGTCGGCCAGCTCTGCGGCCATCTCCGGCATCGTGTGCGAGGCGGCATCCGCGAGCGTCGACAGCTTCTCATGGTCGGTCGCGGTCAGTGTGATCCGTGGCTTCGAGCTGCCTGTGGTCTTCTTGGTCACTGTCATTCTCCTGGTTCTGTTGTGGGCCGATGCGGATCACGCCGCGCTCGGTCCGGGATCGTTGTTGTCGTCGTCGGGTTGAGCCGGTTCGCGGGTCGTGTCCGGCACCGGACGCTGCCGCGGGACGAAGCGGATCACGTTTCCGCCGGGCTGCTCGGTCTCCTGGGGAATCGGCTCCGGTTTGGGGTCTTCTCGGGAATGATGCACGGCACGATCTCCAAGGTGTCGAGTGCGGGTCTCAGCAAGGGCCGTCCGGAGAATCTGTCCCAGGAAAGCGGATGAAGGGGGGCCTGCGTCGCCACGCATGGGATGTCGGTCCGGACCGCTGTCCAGACTCGCTGGATGCACGGACTTACGCTCCGCCAGGCGGAGCACGCGTTTGAAGAAATGATGAAGCATACCGCCGCACCGGATGCACCGGCATCCGGCCTCACAAGACGTCCGAAGGTCGAGGGATCTTGAAGTCCAGCTATCGTGGAACGCCCCGAACTCGGAGCGCGGATATGCGTCGAGCCCGGGGCTACTTGCCCGCGATGAGGTTGCCTGACCGGTGCAGGCCGCGACGGATGTGTGCGAAGCTCAACATGATGCCTGATGCTCGTACAGATTGGGGCGCTTGTCAAATCGTGCGCCGGCGGCAGGTCCGGGGAGCTCTAACCCGAAAGAGCAAGGTCCGGCCGGTTTTTCGCCAAAACGATGCGCTCTTTCCAAGAACGGAGCATCGGATCGATCCCAAAAGTGCAAATCCACTTCCCGCGTCCGGTGCTCTAGAGCCTTTTCCGCAAAAGTGGATGCCGGTTTTGCGAAGAAAAGGCGTCTTTCTCAAACAACAAATGCCTTTTCCGTGAACCGAAGTTCATGGAAAAGGCTCTAGGTCGCGTTTCTTGCCGTGCCCCGGGACGCGTTCCTGCCTGTCGGGCCGCTGAAGGTACGGGCCGGCGTGTCGAGCCGGGCCTTCTCGTCCGCCGTGAGATGACGCACCGAGCCCCGCGCGAGATCGCCCAGCCGCACGCCGCCCACGTCGATGCGGACCAGACGAACGACCTCCGCCCCGACAGCGGCGAGCAGACGGCGGATCTGACGATTCTTGCCTTCGTTGAGGACGATCTCGAGCCACGCGTTGCGCGTGCCGTTCCGAAGCACACTCGCGCCCTTCGCGACTAGGCGCTCCCCGTCGAGCACCATGCCCTCCAGGATCGGCTCGAGCGCGGCCTGTTCCAGCCTGCGGTCGATCTGCACATGGTAGGTCTTTTCGACGTTCGACGCGGGATCCAGCACCCTCTGGGCCCAGCGGGTGTCGTTGGTCATGAGCAGCAATCCCTCGCTCGCCTTGTCGAGGCGACCGACGGGCGTGAGGAACGGGAGATCGAGCCCCTCCAGGCAATCGTAGACCGTGGCCCGCTCCTGGGGGTCGTCGCGGGTCGTGACGAGTCCGCGCGGCTTGTTGAGCATCACGTAGACCTTGCGCTCGGCCGCGACGGGCTGGCCGTCGACCGCGATGCGGGCGCGTCCGGGATCGACCCGGACGCCGGGGTTGCGCGCAATCCGGCCATCGACGCGCACGCGTCCCTCGGCGATCAGCGCCTCGGCTTGAGTCCGCGAGCAGAATCCGAGCTTCGACAGGGCGCGCGGCAAGCTGACCACCGCGTCGGAATGACGCCATGGCCCGCCCGCGCCCCGCGATCGGGGCGGTTTCATGATGATGATGGACCCTCGGCTCTCAGCTCGTGAAGAACTGCTGCGTTCCATGCGCCTCGATGGCGCCGGCGAGGCGGGAGAGCGCATGCACATAGGCGGCGCTGCGCAAGGAGGTCCCCTTGTCCTGAGCGAGCGACCAGATCGCCTGGCCTTCCCGCTCCATCATCGTCTGCAGCCGCGCATGAACCTCGTCGACGGTCCAGTAATAGCCCTGCCGGTTCTGCACCCATTCGAAGTACGAGACGGTGACGCCGCCCGCATTGGCCAGGATGTCGGGAAGAACGATGACGTTCTTGCGCGTCAGGATCGCGTCCGCTTCGGGCGTGATCGGACCGTTGGCGAGCTCGAGGACGACGCGGGCCTTCACGCCTTCGGCATTGCCCTCGTGGATCATGTCCTCCAGGGCCGCCGGAACGAGGACATCGCAATCGACGGAGATCAGCTCCTCCGCCGGCAGCGATGAGACGCCGTCCGATCCCGCGAGGGCCGTGACGCTCCCCTGCCCCTTGGCGGCGAGCAGCTTGCCGACATCGAGGCCCGTCGGGCAGTGAATCGCCCCCTTGGAGTCGGAGACCGCGACGATCTTGTATCCGTCCTCGCCGAGGAGCCGCGCAATATGCTGGCCCGCATTGCCGAAGCCCTGGATGGCGACCCGGGCGCCGGGCGCCAGCCCGAGCTGCCGCGCCAGGTGCCGGACGAGATAGTATCCGCCGCGCGCCGTGGCGTCGTCGCGCCCGAGCGAGCCGCCCAGGGCGATGGGCTTGCCCGTGATCACCGCCGGCGTCGCGTCGCCGACGATGGAGGCGTATTCATCGGCCATCCAGCCCATGATCATGGAATTGGTGTAGACGTCGGGCGCCGGAATGTCGCGGTCGGGCCCGATGATCTTCGAGAAGGCCTGAATATAGGCGCGCGACAGGCGCTCGAGCTCGGCCTTCGAGAGCGTGTGCGGATCGACCCGCACGGCGCCCTTGCCCCCGCCGTAAGGCAGGTTCATCACGGCGCATTTGAAGGTCATCCAGAATGCAAGCGTCTCCACTTCCTCGATCGTGGAGTCGGGGTGGAAGCGGATGCCGCCCTTCGTGGGGCCGCGCGTATCGTCATAACGGCAGCGCCAGGCCATGAAGGATTTGCGGGAGCCGTCGTCCATGCGGATCATCAGGCGGACTTTCGTCGTCTCACGCGGATATTTCAGTTTTTCCAAGACGTCCGCATCGAGATCGAGGTGCCGGGCTGCCTCGTCGAGGCGGGTCAGTGCCTGGTCCAGCATGGAGGCTGCTTGCAATCTATCTTACTCCTGTCATTTGTTTCAGATCGGGCAGGTTGCCGTTACGGAGCCTTAATGGCGGCTTCCGCTTTAAAGCGCAACAGCTTCGGGTCGTTTCCCGGCTACGGAAAACGCATGGCAGCCAGGACAATTCGCGGCCGGAAAGCGGCCAAGCCTCCCCGCCGGGCAACCTGTTTCGAGACGATGCCGCACAGAACGGGGGCAGCATCGGAGGCGACATCGAGCCCATCTCCGATGCTGTATGTCTGTGTTCTCAAGCATCTTTTCACGCAAAACCGGTATCCACTTTTCACGTTCGATGCTCCTTGGTCTTGAGCATCTTTTCACGCAAGACCGGTACCCACTTTTCACGTTCGATGCTCAAGGCTCCCGGGGTCGGGTTCGCACGGCCGCGCTTCCCGTGTCGACGGCCAGGCTTAACCGTGAGATGATCCCGAAAAGGGGCGATCGACTTCTGCGGTGACATCATGGCACGAGCGCGGGGCAAATCGAACGCAGGCAAGGGATCCAGCAACGACGGATCCCGCAAGCCGCGCCGGACCGCGGGTTCCTCCGGAAAGGCGCGGGCGGTGCGAAACGCCCCGCGCTCCGCCCCCACGGCTCAAACCGACGACATTCCGAGCGATGCGAACGCCTCCATGGTCTCGGCCCCGCCGTCCATTCGCGTCGGCAATCGCGAATTCTCCGGATCGAGCCAGAAGCTCGGACCGCATGTTCTCGATATTCTGCCGGACATGCCGGACATCAGGGACCGGATCTATCTCCCGCACCTCAGGGCCCTGCTTCCCGGCATCTATCCGAGAATCGCATTTCCGGTTCGCAACCAGGGCAAGGATTCGAGCTGCACCGGTTTCGCCCTGGCCCATGTCATCGACTACCTGCGCGCTCGGGAGGTCGGACCGGACCGCCCCGAGCCCGTGAGTTCGCGCATGCTCTACGAGATGGCGAAGCGCAACGACGAGTGGGAGGGCTCCGCCTATGAGGGATCGAGCATCCGGGGAGCCCTCAAGGGCTTCTACCAGAACGGCGTCTGCAGCGATGCGACCGCGCCGGACAAGCCCGGCATCAAGCGTTGGGCGCTGACCTACGACATGGCGAAAGAGGCGCGGGAAACCCGGCTCGGCGCCTACTTCCGGGTCCAGCCGGACATCAGCGACTACCATGCGGCGCTCAACGACATCGGCGTCATCTACGCCTCCGCGCAGATCCACTCCCATTGGGACACGCCGAAGGACGGCCTCATCGAACCCGGAGGCGACCCGATCGGCGGCCACGCCTTCGCCATCGTGGGCTATGACGACGCCGGCTTCTGGATCCTCAATTCCTGGGGGGCGGAATGGGGCGTCAACGGCATCGCCAAATGGACCTACGCCGATTGGGCGAACACGATCATGGACGCCTGGGTGCTGCAGCTCGGCGTCCGCGCTCCCGCGACGTTCGGGGCCGCCCCGGGCGTCACCCCGTCGAGCGCCACGGGCCTGTTCGGCTTCAACGAGCCGACGCGGAGCGACATCATCGGCCACTACACGAATATCGACGATGGAACCCTCGTCACGTCGGGCAAGTACGGGTCCCCCACGGACACCGAGATGCAGGAGACCGTCGAGCGCCTGATCGACCCCGCCTCCAACGGCAATCAGGGCTTCGATCATCTCGTCATCTACGCGCATGGCGGGCTGAACACGCTCGCGGCCGAGGCCCAGCGCATCGCGATTTGGAAGAGGAACGACATCTACGGCCGCAACCGCATCTACAACTTCCATCTGATGTGGGGCTCGGGCTTCATCGACGAGGTCTTCGGCCAGCTGTCGCAATCGCCCGCCGTCGGTCGCGCCGGAGGGCGGATCTCCGACTGGTTCTTCGAGGCGGGCATCGGCAAGCAGACCGGCTCCTATGCCTGGCGGAACATGAAGCAGGACTCCCTGATGTCGTTCGGCGGCACGCCGGAATATGACGGCGGGTTCAAGGGATTGTCGCCGCTCCTCTCCGGACTGGACGGCGCGCCCCGGCGGCCCAAACTCCACCTCGTCGGGCACAGCGCCGGAGCGATCGTGCTCGGATACCTGTTGTCCGCTCTCGATCGCTTCAAGCTCAAGCGGCTCGAGCTCGGATCGGTCCATCTGATGGCGCCGGCCTGCACGACCGCTTTCTTCGAGGAGCATTATGAGCCCTATCTGACCGGCAAGGGCGGACTGAGGCTGCAGGACCGGATCTATCTGTACAACCTGACGGACCAGCTCGAGCAGGACGACACCGTATCGGCCAATTTCCCCCTGCTTCCGTCCTATGGCCACTCGCTGCTCTATCTGGTTTCGAGAGCCTACGAGCAGGCCCCGAACACGCCCCTTGCTGGCATGCAGATCTATGCCCGCGGGCTGCCCTCTCACGCCAAGCTCGATATCGCCTATTCGACCGGAACCGGCGGGAAAACCGCCTCGCGCAGCCATGGCGGCTTCGACAACGACCCCGCGACGCTCGGAACCATCATGTCACGGATTCTCGGGAAGCCCGCTCCCCGTCCCCCGAAGGCCGACGAGCTGACCGGGTACTAGCGCATCGTGCGGACCCAGCGGGCCGCGCCAGCGAAAAGTGGACCCGGTTTTCGCAGCATGCGGTGCGCTGTTCCATCGTGGGAGCATCGTGCGATGTCTTCCCCGACGCAAATTGCAGTGTTTTGACGCATTCGGACAAGAACGCGTCACATAAGGTCAAGCCGCATTCGCGCTACGGCCTATAATAGTCCTCGATGTGCAAATCGCCGCGGAGAAACGACATGGTTCGGTTCGCAGGCCTTCTGGCATTGCCCCTGCTCGCTTCGGTCGCCTGGGCGGAAGGGGTCCCGCGCTTCGACGTCACCTCCATGTGCCGGGCCGCTCCGCGCCTGGACGCCAACGACAAGGACACCGACAAGAACTGCGTCCGCGACGAGACCGACGCCCGGAACGAGCTGGAGCGGGAATGGGCCGGTTACGATCCCCGGCTGCGGGCGAGGTGCACCCGTGAAACCACGATCGGCGGCTCCCCGAGCTATGTCGAGGTGCTGACCTGCATTCAGGAGGCGACCGCCAACGCTCCGCCAGCCGCGCAACATCGTGCGCGCGGCAAATGAAGCGGACGGCACGATTCTCGCGCATCGTCAAACGATGCGCGGTTCTATCGTGGGAGCAGCGCTCCTGAGAACCTCGACGACACGGCTCATTCCGCCGGAGCCGCGGGCGAGACGCCGGTGACCTGGGCGGAAGGCTCCTCGCTGAGCCAGCGGTAGAGCACGCCCCCGAGCGCACCACCGAGAAGAGGCGCGAGCCAGAACATCCAGAGCTGCCCCAGCGCCCAGCCGCCGACGAACAGCGCCGGTCCGGTGCTGCGGGCCGGATTGACCGAGGTATTGGTGATCGGAATGCCGACGAGATGGATCAGCGTGAGGCCCAGCCCGATGGCGATCGGCGCGAACCCGGCCGGCGCCCTGCCGTGGGTGGCCCCCATGATGATGAACAGGAACATCATGGTGAGCACCACCTCGGCCACGAAGCCGGAGATCATGCTGTAATGGCCGGGCGAATGCGCGCCGTAGCCGTTGGCCGCGAAGCCCTTGGCGAGATCGAAGCCGGGAGCCCCGATGGCGATGGCGTAAAGCACCGCCGAGGCGATGATGGCGCCCACCACCTGGGACACGATGTAGGGCAGAACGTCCTGCCTGGGAAAGCGATTGCCCGCCGCCAGGCCGACGGTCACGGCCGGGTTGAGATGGCAGCCCGAGATGTGACCGATGGCGTAGGCCATCGTGAGCACCGACAGGCCGAAGGCGAACGCGACACCCAGAAGGCCGATGCCGACCTCGGGGAAGGCGGCCGCGATGACGGCGCTGCCGCAGCCCGCGAAGGTGAGCCAGAAGGTGCCGATGCCTTCGGCGACGCATTTGTGCATGTTGGTGGGATTGCGCAGATCCATGGAAAGCTCCTTGGAATCATCGTGGCGAACCTTCGAGCGACGTCGCGGCGCAACGCGTTCGAAGGTTTGACGCGATGGACATATTACCGGCTCACGACAGTTCCGCGTGCCCGGCCGCCCGGCGTTCTGCACGAGCATCCGTTTCCTACGGTAGAGGGCGAGATCAAAGCACAGGTGCGGACCTGAGTTGCGCAGTAGCCGCCGACACCGGCCGAGCTCTGGTACGGGTAATTGTAATACGGGTATGTTGCGGCCGCTCCCAGCAGGCTGCCCGTGACGAGACCGACGCCCAAGCCACCGTAGTAATTCCCATAATAGTTCCCGTAATACGGATATCGACCGGCATACCGTCCGTAATACGGGTATCGGCCGTAACGCCGATAATACGGATAGCGTGCGTAGTTGCGGCCATAATAGGGATAGCGGCCATAACGCCCGTAGCCTCCGATCCGGTTATCGAAACGGTTGCCTCGGTAGTTGATCGCCGTCCGGCGAAAGCCCGCTCCCCCCGGACGAACGGCAGAGACGCGGTTGAACCCGCCGCGAGGGATGTACATCCGGTGTCCTCCGAAGCCACCGCCAAATCCTCCACCGCCGAAGCGGGCTCCGCCTCCCCCGAAGCCGCCTCCGCCACGGCCGCCGCGCGCCTCCGCATCTCCTGGAATGAGAAGAGCACTCATCAGCAGAGCGCACAGAATCAAGAGCATTCGCTTCATGGCCACGCTCCTTCTTGGCGGCATCCAGAAGGCGCGATCTGGGAACGATCGCGCGGAAAGTGCATTATGGCCGCTTTGCGGAAGGCTGCTTGATCGTTTGAGACACGGCTTGCCTGTTTGCGACGCGCTAGAGCATCGTGCGAAAAAGTGGCCCCGGTTTTTCGCGATAACGATGCGCTCATCTAAGAAGGGAGCATCGGAGGGAATCCCAGAAGTGGATTCCACTTTTCACGCCCCATGCTCTCGAGCCCGATTACACGATGGACGAGAGCGCGCCCGGCCCGTGCGACAGGACCGTCGCCAGCAATCCGAGGCCCCGCTCCAGCATGGCCCGGCTCTGCGCTGCCCCGAGGGAGACCCGGATGGCGTCGGGCGCAGGGCCGACCGCAAAGGCCTCGCTCGGCACCAGGGCGAGGCCCGATTGCCGCGCATAGACGTTGAGATCGGCCCGATGCCAGCGGTCCGGCAAGGTCAGCCACAGGTGGTGTCCTTCCGGGTGGCTCTTGAACGCGAGCCCTGTCAGCGCCCGGCCGGCAATGGCCTGACGCGCAGCGCTCTCCGCGCGGACCGCCGCCGTGACGTCGTCCAGGGTTCCGTCGAGGATCCACCGCGAGGCCAGGGCGGCCATGAGGGGCGGGACCATGAGGGTCATCGCGCGGATCTCCGCCGCAAGCCGCAGCGTGTCCGACAATCCCGGCGTGACCACATAGGCCGTCCGAAGCGCAGGCGTCGCACATTTCGACAGGGTGGCGATATGCCAGGTGACATCCGGCGCAAGGGCCGCGATCGGCGCGGGCGCCTGCCGGGGCAGCGCGCCATAGGCATCGTCCTCGATGATCTTGATCCCGTGCCGCCGCGCGACCCCGGCGATGGCCTCGCGCCGCCCGGTCGACATCGTGGCGGTCGTGGGATTGTGAATGGTCGGGACGCAATAGACCGCCTTCGGCCGCTCGCGCGCGCACAGCTCCTCCAACGCGGCGGGATCGAGCCCCTCCTCATCCATCGCCACCGGGATCAACCTCACCCTGAGCTGCTCGGCGATCGCCCGCAGGCCCGGATAGGTGAGATCCGGAACGCAGAGGGCGGCGCCCTCCGGAGCCAGAACGCGCACGACCGCATAGAGCGCCGTCTGCGCCCCGCCCGCCACCACCATGCGATCGACCGGGACCGCATCGAGGCGCGGCGCGAGCCAACGGGCGCCCGCGGCGCGGTCCGGGCCGGCTCCGATGCTCTCCTGGTAGTGAAGATGCATCAGGCCCTGAGGAGCGTTCAGAATGCCGGCAATCCCGTCCTGAATGCGCTCCCGCAGCTTCGCCTCCGGCGGCTGCGGCGGCATGTTCATGCTCAGATCGATGATCGGAGATCCGGAACGGTCGGCCTCATCCTGTGCCGAGGCCCCTCCCCGCACATAGCTGCCCCGCCCCGTATTGGCCTCGATCAGCCCCATCCGACGCGCCTCGTTGAAGGCCCGGGTGATGGTGGTGAGGTCGACCCCGAGCGCCTTCGCGAGCAGGCGCTGCGCCGGCAGGCGCTCGCCCGACCTGAGGCGGCCGGACTGCACATCGGCTCGCAGCGCCCTGGCGATGGCCAGGTATTTGGGTCCGCTGTCCTTCTCGATGCGCGGCGTCCAGGACAACATGCTTCCTTGACCTTCTTGTCTTGCAAATGTATGGCTCATGCCCAACATACATTATGGATGCCGTGGCCTGACGGAAACCTATCAACGTCAGCTCCACGCTTCGACCCACAAGGGGAACCTATCGCGCATTGTATGGATAGTCAAACCATACATTGACACTCGTCCCGGAGCCGGGCGCAGATCTGAAGGAAACCACATGACCATGAACCCCTCGGCAAGGGAGGCCATTTTCAAGCACGGCCTCATGTGCCGCTGCCCCCGGTGCGGCAAGGGCCGTCTGTTCAACGGATTCCTCAAACTCGCCCCGCGCTGCGAGGCCTGCGGCCTGGATTACTCCTTCGCCGATCCGGCCGACGGCCCTGCCTTCTTCATCATGATCATCATGGGTATTCCGGCGGCGGGCTTCGGCGTCTGGATCGAGATCATGTGGGAACCGTCCATCTGGGTCCACCTGCTCACCTCAGGGCCATTCCTGCTGCTGACCTGCATCCCGCCGATCCGCATCGCCAAGGGCATGCTGGTCGCGAGCCAATACTTCCACAAGGCCGAGGAAGGCCGTTTCGCCGTTCCGCCGGCAGCCGCACGGAACGAGCAGACCGCCTCCGGGCGGACCGTGTCTGAGACCTGAGCCGACCTACGCCTGCTTTCACAAGCGGATTGGCCGCCGTCGACCGTTCGACGGCGGATCCGGCGCGCTGTCCGATGCGCCGGAACTCCGGCTCGCGCAGCTCGGACGTGAAACCGGTTCCCCCCTTGCGTTCGATACGCTCATGCGCGGCGGACGGCATTTGGGAGGCGAATGTCCTCGGCGGGCCGTGACGCCGGCAAAACCCTCCGCAGCCCGATCCCTCACCACAACCCTGCCGACCACCCGAGGCGCTGCGTCCGAGCTCCACGTCCGGCCACGGCGCTTGGGCCGCACTTGACTTACGTCCCCTCATGTCCGAAGTTTCAGAAAATACTGAAATTTCGGAATCGTCATGAATCTCCCTCCCCTCGTTCAAACCTTCGTGCTCCACTTCGGCGAGATGGGATCCCGCTGGGGGATCAACCGGACCGTCGGGCAGATCTATGCCCTGCTGTTCGTCTCGCCCGACGCGTTGAACGCCGAGGACATCGTCGAGCGTCTCGGCGTATCGCGCTCGAACGTGAGCATGGGCCTCAAGGAACTGCAGGCCTGGAACCTCGTGCGGCTTCAACACAAGCCCGGGGACCGGCGCGAATATTTCTCCACGCCCGACGACATCTGGCAGATCGTCCGCAGCCTCGTCGAGGAGCGCAAGAAGCGCGAGATCGACCCGACCATGACGCTCCTGCGCGAAGTTCTCATGCAGGAGCCCGCAAGCGCGGAGGAGCGTCATGCGCAGGAACGCATGCGCGAGATGCACGATCTCTTCGAGCTTCTGACGGGCTGGTACGCCGACGTCCGGCGGCTCGATACGGAGCGCCTCGTCCAGCTCCTGACGCTGGGCTCGAAGGTTCAGAAGATCCTGGAAATCAAGGATCGCCTCTTCGTCGTTCCGGGCTCCAGGAAGAGCCGCAGCGACGTCAAGGATCAATGACATGTTCGATCAGTTCGACGCGCTTCTCCTCGCGCGTTTCCAGTTTGCGTTCACGGTCTCGTTTCACTTCATCTTCCCGGCGTTCTCGATCGGTCTGGCGAGCTATCTCGCCGTGCTCGAAGGGCTCTGGCTGTGGACCGGGCGCGAGGTCTATCTCAACCTGTTCAAGTATTGGCTCAAGATCTTTGCGCTCGCCTTCGCCATGGGGGTGGTGTCAGGCATCGTCATGTCCTACCAGTTCGGCACCAACTGGGCGGTGTTCTCGGACAAGGCCGGGCCGATCATCGGGCCCCTGATGGCCTACGAGGTCATGACCGCGTTCTTCCTGGAGGCGGGCTTCCTCGGCATCATGCTGTTCGGCATGGGCCGCGTCGGCCGGAGGCTGCACTTCGCCGCAACGCTCGCGGTCGCCGTCGGCACCTTCATTTCCGCCTTCTGGATTCTCTCGGCCAATTCCTGGATGCAGACTCCGGTCGGCTACCTGGTGAACGAGGCCGGGCAGTTCGTGCCCCAGGACTGGTGGGCGATCATCTTCAACCCGTCCTTCCCGTACCGCCTCGTGCACACGGTCATGGCGGCCTATCTCACCACGGCCCTCGTGGTCGGCGGAGTCGGCGCCTGGCATCTCCTACGCGATCGCGCCAACAAGGGCGCGCGGGTGATGTTCTCGATGGCCATGGGAATGGTGGCGCTCGTCGCCCCGCTCCAGATCCTCGCAGGCGACATGCACGGCCTCAACACCCTCGAGCATCAACCGGCCAAGGTCATGGCCATGGAGGGCCATTTCGAGAGCCATCCGGACGGCGCGCCGCTGATCCTGTTCGGCATCCCCGACCAGGAGGCCGGCACGGTCCGCAACGCCATCGCGATCCCGAAGGCATCCTCGCTCATCCTCAAGCACGACCCGAATGCGCCCCTGAACGGGCTCGACACGGTCGATCGCGCCGAATGGCCCTACGTGCCGGTGGTGTTCTGGTCGTTCCGCATCATGGTGGGCCTCGGCTTTCTGATGCTCGGCCTGGGAGCGGCGAGCCTCCTGGCCCGTGTCCGGGGCCGGCTCTACGACTGGCGCTCCCTGCACTGGCTCGCCCTGTCGATGGCCCCTTCGGGCTTCGTCGCCGTCATCGCCGGCTGGGTGACCACGGAGGTCGGCCGCCAGCCCTTCACGGTCTATGGCCTCCTCAAGACGGCGGCCTCGGCCTCGCCGCTCGAGGCGCCGGCCGTCGCGACCTCGCTGCTGACCTTCATCGTCGTCTACTTCATCGTATTCGGCGCGGGCACCGGCTACATCCTCAAACTGATGGGCAAGCCGCCGCACCACGGAGAGACGGGACCCGAGGCCGGACCCGATCACCCGATCCGCGCGGCCGGCATCACTCCGGCGCCCGCCGTCGATCCGAACCGTACCCTGGCGCCTCGTGCGAAAAAGTGGCCCCGGTTTTTCGCAAAAACGATGCGCCCCTCCAAGAAGGGAGCATCGGATTCGATCCCAAAAGTGGAGTCCACTTTTGGGTCCGATGCTCTAGGCGCAGAGACCTGAACCATGACCGCTTTTCTCGATCTTCCGACCCTCTGGGCCTTCATCATCGCGTTTGCCGTCTTCGCCTATGTGGTGATGGACGGTTTCGACCTCGGCATCGGCATCCTGTTCCCGTTCTTCGAGCCGGGCCCTGAGCGCGACAGCGCCATGAACTCGGTCGCCCCGGTCTGGGACGGCAACGAGACGTGGCTGGTCCTGGGCGGCGGCGGCCTCATGGCGGCCTTCCCGCTCGCCTATGCGATCATCCTGCCGGCGCTCTATGCGCCGATCATCGCCATGGTCCTGGCCCTGATCTTTCGCGGCGTCGCATTCGAGTTCCGCTGGCGCGATCCCGGCCATCGGCGGTACTGGGATTTCGCCTTCACGACCGGCTCCATCGTGGCGACGCTGGCGCAGGGCATCACCCTCGGCGCGCTGCTCCAGGGCATCGAGGTCGAGGGCCGGGCCTATGCGGGCGGCTGGTGGGATTGGCTCACGCCTTTCAGCCTCCTGGTCGGGTTCAGCCTCGTGATCGGCTACGCCCTGCTCGGCGCGACCTGGCTGGTGATGAAGACCGAAGGCGCGGCCCAGGATCACAGCTATCGCCTCGCCGGCAAGCTCGCTCTCGGGCTGATCGCCTGCATCGGCGTGGTGAGCGCCTCGACGCCGTTTCTCAGCGCGGCCTATTACGAGCGCTGGTTCGACTGGCCGCAGGTCCTGTTCACCGCGCAGGTGCCCCTGCTGGTGGCTCTCTGCTCCGGAGCCTTGCTGGTGGGCCTTGCGCGACGCTGGGAGTATTGGCCGTTCCTTTTGACCCTCGCCCTGTTCGCGCTCTGCCTCCTCGGACTGGGGATCAGCATGTTCCCGCACGTGGTGCCGAGCGCCGTCACCATCCATGATGCAGCGGCCCCCCATGCCAGCCTGGCGTTCATGCTGGTCGGCGCGAGCGTGCTGCTTCCGATCATCCTGACCTATACCGGCTATTCCTACTGGGTGTTCCGCGGCAAGACCGGTCCCGAGGGGTACCATTAATGCGCGGCCCGAGCGAACCCCACTCCGCCCTGCGCCGCTGGCTGTGGTTCATCGGCCTGTGGGCGGCCGGCGTCGGGACGACGGGAGCGGTCGGCCTCGTCATCAAGTTCTGGCTGAGCTGAAGACCGCGCGGAGGCGACAATCTCCGCGCAGTCCCCACTTTTCCGCTCGCACGATGCGCTAGGGAGAAGCAGGCTCGGCGGTGTCGCCGGATGCGTACCGGCGGGCGAGCACGGCTCCGACCAGAATCTGGATCTGGTTGTAGAACATGATCGGCAGGACGATCATCCCGAAGCCCGGAGCGGCCGCGAACAGCACCTTCGCCAGCGGCAGGCCGGATGCGAGGCTCTTTTTCGAGCCGCAGAACACGGCCGCGATCTCGTCTCCCCTGGAGAAGCGCAGGCGCCTCGCGACGAAGGCCGTGAAGGCCAACACGACGGCCAGCAGCAGGAGACACAGCACCGCCGTCAGGGCGACCGATGCCGGCGGGACCCGCGACCACAGGCCGTCGACCACGGACTGCGAGAACGCCGCATAGACGATCAGCAGAATGACGGCCTGGTCGAGCTGGCCGATCCGGCGTTCGTGCCGCGCCATGATCCCGGCGAGCCAGGGACGCGCGATCTGACCCGCCACGAAAGGAAGCAGGAGCTGGACCACGACGTCGGTCAGCGCCGTGCCGAGATCCATGCCCTGATCGACGGAACTCCTTGTGAGCAGCGACAGCAGAATGGGAGTCAGCAGAAGTCCGAAGACATTCGAGGCGGCGGAACTGCAGATGGCCGCCGGGACGTTGCCGCGCGCCATGGCCGTGAAGGCGATCGAGGACGACACCGCCGACGGCAAAGCCGCGAGATAGAGGAACCCCAGGAGCAGGTCCGCCGGCAGCCAGGCGCGCGGCAGGATGCCGAACGGCACCACGACCAAGGGGAACACCAGAAACGTGATGGCGAAGATGAAGAGGTGAAGCCGCCATTGGACCAGTCCCGCAATCACCACCTCGCGCGGGAGGGCCGCACCATGCACGAAGAACAGGAGCGCGATCCCGAGGATCCCCAGGGTGTCCAGAGCCTCGGCGCTCGCTCCCTCGGCCGGGACCATGGCGGCGAGCGCCACCGCCGCCATGATGAGCAGAAGAAACGGGTCGATCTTGCGCATTCGTGAGTTCCAATCGGATCGTTGAAGGCGGACCGCCGGTGGTGATCCGTCGCGCCACGGGATGGCGCGGCTTCCTGGTTGCGTCGGGCGTCAGAGGGTCCGGAAGAAGCCGTCGACGACGATCCAGACGAACATCGGATACAACGGGAGCCCCACGATCGTGCCGATCAGGCGGCCGAGGCGGACCGCCGGGTCGGAACTCGGCTCGTCGCCGATCAGCTTTTCGAGCATCGTGGCTTTCATCGGACAATCTCCTCCGGCTTCTTGCGACTTTCTCGCGGTTTCTTGCGCCACCGGGCCTTTCGCGCCGGGAGCCGGACTGATAGATACGGCCGATCTGGATTGGTCTATAAATTGGTCTGGAAGCATGCCAGGAACCCGGCTGACGGCGGAGGCCGCGACACGGCGGCTCCGCGCCTATCTGAGACAGCAGGCCCATCGGCCCCAGGACCGGCTGGAGCCGGAACGGGTTCTCGCGGCCCGGATCGGCTGCAGCCGGGAGACCCTGCGCGGCGCGCTCGCCGTTCTGGAGAGGGAGGGGCTGATCTGGCGCCATGTGGGGCAAGGCACCTTCGTCGGACCGCGCCCTGCGCACGAACCGATCCGCCCATCCGTTCTGGCCGAGATGGCCTCACCCGCCGACGTGCTCGACGCGCGCCTGCTGATCGAACCGCCCATCGCGGGCGGAGCGGCGTTGCAGGCGAGCGCCGACGATGTCGCCCTGCTCCGCGGCTACGCGCTCAAGAGCAGCGCCGCGCCAGACTGGCAGGCCTATGAGCAGGCGGACGATGCCTTTCACAAGGCCATCGCGCGGATGACCGGCAATCCGCTGCTGATCGCGTTTCTCGACGTCCTGTCTTCCGTGCGGGGCCGCGCCCGCTGGCAGCGGCAGCACGATCTCGCCTTCCGCCGGGCCCGCAAGAAGGAATATGCGGCCCGGCAGGGCCGCATGCACATGGCCATCGTCGAGGCCATTGCCGCGCGGGATCCCGCGGCCGCGCAGCAGGCCATGTTCGATCATCTGAGCGCCGTACGGGCGATCATGGTGCACGAGACCGCGGACCGCGACGAGCGTGCATGATTGTGCGCGATCCACGCGCTCTCTCGAAGAAGGGAGCATCGGATCAGCCTATAGTCCCATGCCCGGAGCCTGCCGGAACCTTGCATTTGCAGGCAGCGGGGCTATGTTATCAGTGTCATGTTCAAGCTCGTGAAACCTCTTCGCTTCATGGCGCACGCGGGCTGCCTCAAAGCAGGCGGGTAGGCCCCGACGGCCGGCTGGACCCTCGGGTCGCCGGCACTCGGGGGCATGAATTCTCCCTTAGACCATCCGTGAGCCGTCGCCGGTGCAGCTGGGCATATGGCGGTCCGTTTCCTGTGCCCGATCCGCCGGAGCGCACGCACCGCACAGCCGGCCGGAGGACCGCTCCTGAGGAGGTTTCCATGAACGTGCAGCACGATCTTCCGCCGATTACCCTTGCGACCAGCGATTACAACCGCCTGCTGTTCACGGCGATGATGCGACAGAAGCAGAACCGCCGGATCCCCGATTTCCTGCTCAAGGAGCTGCGCCGCGCGACCGTCTGCCATCCGGCAAGCCTGCCCGAGGATGTGGTCTCCACGAATTGCCGCGTGATCTATCGGCTCGACGGCGAGCCGAGAACCCGCGCGCACCTGCTCGTCCATCCGGAAGACCTGATCTGGCCCGGCGCGGAGATCGCCGTCACGTCTCCCCTCGGAACCGCGCTTCTCGGCCTGCGCGTCGGCGACCGCATGCCGTTTGCGGAAACGGACGGCCACCTCCACGAAGTGTACGTGGAGGGGATCGGCCTGCGTTTCCTGGACGATGGCTCGACGGTCACGCGCTCTCCGGGCGGCCTCGCATGGGTGTGACAATCATGGGTGTGACAATCGGCGGATGACATCATGATGAGGCAAGGAAAGCTGTCACCCGTCACGATTGCGGCGGGAGACTACGAGCGTCTCACCGGGCTCGTGACGGTGGGCGCGAACGATCCGGGCGATCGCCCCGCCGCCGCGATGCTCGCGGGTGAACTGATGCGCGCGACGATCGTGACGGATCATGCGATTCCGCGCACCGTCGCGACGATGCATTCGCGCGTGGAGTTCCGCGACGACGTGACCCTGGACGTTTGCTGCGCCACGCTCGTCTATCCAGGCGAGGCGGACGAAAAGCCGGACAGGATCTCCGTGCTGTCTCCCATCGGAGCCGCTCTCATCGGACTTCGCGAAGGCCAGTCGATCGCATGGCGCACGCCGAAAGGATGGCGCAGTCTGACCCTGCTGCAGGTTTTCTATCAGCCCTACGGACAATTCGTCGTACCGTGGCGAGACCGAACGTGATCCAGCACCGCATCGGACCCGAAAGTGCAAATCCACTTCCCGCGTCCGATGCTTCGACATTTCGGTCCTGAGCATCTTTTCACGCGAAACCGGTTCCCACTTCCCGCGTTCGATGCTCTCCTCGCTAGAGCATCTTTTCACGCAAAACCGGTTCCCACTTCCCGCGTTCGATGCTCTCCTTGCTTGAGCATCTTTTCACGCAAAACCGGTTCCCACTTTTGCGTTCGATGCTGTCGTCAAAGCGGCACGAAGCCTCCGGCCACGCGGGGCCCGACCGCCTCGACCTCGACGCAGGCCTCGGGCGCCGCATCGGAGCCGAGCAGCGGCATCCTGTCGCCGGCGCGCAGCCCGAGCAGGGATAGCCCGACCGGCGTCAGGACCGACAACTCGGCCGGCGGCCACATGTGATCGTCCGGGTGGATCAGCATGCGCTTTTCACATCTGTCCTCGCCGGCGATCCGGTAGGTCACGAACGTGTCCAGCACGGCGACGTCGTCGGGGATTTCATCCGGCCCGCAGATCGTGGCCCGTCGCAATTCGCGCAGAAGCGGCGTCGCGAGCGGGTGCATCTGTCCGGCGAGACGGTCCGCCGTCCGCGCGAGCCGTTGATGGTCGCGCCGTGTCAGTGTGATCGGCGGCAGGAAAGCACTCATCGTCATCAACTCGTTCCAGATACGTCAACCACGTCCCGCGTCCGATGCTCGAGCACGCCGCTCTACGGAACGGGTCCGCTGTCCGGATGCGACGATGGATTTCCGCCGGGAAGGATCGCCGTCGCGGAGATCGCCACGATCGCGGCGGGATCGACGAGCCCGGAAACCTCCACAAGGGCCATGGCCGGGTCGTGGCTCCCCATGATTTCCCGATAGACGACGCCGATCTCGGGAAGCCGGGTCCTGTAGTGGTCGATGTCGAGCACGTACCAGGTCATCTGCGCGATGTGCTCAGGGGCGCCGCCCGCCTCCGCAAGGACCGTCCGAACGTTCCGCAGGGCCTGGCGTGCCTGCGGGACGAGCCCGATCGTGGTCACCCTTCCGGCATTGTCGGTGGCGATTTGACTGCCGAGGAACACGAACGTCCCCGTCCCGGCCACCGCGTGCGAATAGCCGTGCGGGCTCGGCCACTTGGATGGGTCGATCCTTCGAAGCGGCGTCGCGGCGTTTGGTGAAACGGTCGTCATGATGTCCTCCTGGCGGCCTTCGCGATGCATGCAGCCTGTGCGAAGCCGGGTTGATCGAGTGCGACGAGGAATAGCCCCGGGACGGAGCTGCCGCCCCGCCCCGGGTCTCAGGACCCCGTTTTGAGGAACCCCGGATTCATCGGCGTCTCGACCCTGGAGGAGAACGCGGGAGCGAGCGCGAAGGCCGCCCTGTGCACCTCCGGCGTGTAGTAGTCCGTCGAGCCCTGCAAGTGATGGAAACGGTCCTGCAGCACGCCGTAAGACGGCCGCAGCCCCTCGCGCGTCTCTCCCGCCGCGACGAGGGCGAGCATGCCGCCCGCGTAAGTCGGGACCGGCGCGAGATACGGCCGCACGCCCGGGAAGGAGCCGGACAGGCGTCCGCAGACCATCGTCAGCTCCTCGGACTGGAAGAACGGCGCGCCGCTCTGAACGACAACCACCCCTCCGGGACGAAGCCGTCTTTTGCACGCCTCGTAGAACGCCGCCGTGAAGAGCGACTCCCCCGGCCCCATCGGGTCCGTCGAGTCGATGATGATGACGTCGAACAGTTCGCTGGTCTCGCGGATGTAGCGCGTCCCGTCCATGACCAGCACCGTCGCCCGGGGGTCGTCGAAGGCTCCGCCCGAGACCATCGGAAGAAAGCGCCGCGACAGGTCGATCACCTCGCCGTCGACCTCCACCATCGTGACACGCTCGACCGGATGCCTCAGCACTTCCTTCAGGGTGCCGCCGTCGCCTCCTCCGACGATGAGAACGTCCCGCGCCGAGCCGTGAGCCATCAGCGGAACGTGAGCGATCATCTCGTGGTAGATGTGGTTGTCGCGTTCCGTCAGCTGCACGGCGCCATCGAGCACCAGCACCTTCCCGAAGGCCTCGTTCTCGAAGATCAGCACGTCCTGGAACTCGGTCCGCCAATGGTAGAGCACCGTGTCCATGCTGAGCATCTGCCCGTAATGCCCGGAGAGCCTCTCCTGAAACCACGTCATAGGATCACTCCCCGCTTGTGCTCGGCCAGCGTCACCATTCCGGGCAGGAACGCCTCCTTCAGAACATCGATCGCTTTGTGCGGCTCGGCATTCCCGCACATGAAGATATCGACCGCCGCGTAGGAAACCTCGGGCCACGTATGGATCGAAATATGACTTTCTGCCAGAACCGCGACTCCCGAGATCCCGCCATTCGGGCTGAAGCGATGGAGGTCGATGTTGAGGAGCGTTGCCCCTGCACGATCGGCGGCATCCCGCAGGGCCTGCTCGACCAGGGACAGATCGTCCAGGCTCGCGGCGTCCCAGAGATCGACGATCAGGTGGGTGCCGGCAAAACGGAGTCCGTCGCGGCTGACGAAATGGTCGAGGCGCTCGTCACGGGCGGCTGCAGCCTTTGAGGAAAGAGACGCGAGAGGTCTTATCCGGTCAGCGTGATGCGGACGGCTCTCGAAGCCGCGCGCGGGCAGGCGCAGGTCCGGGGCGGCGATCACGCTGAGGCGGGTGGTTTCGGGCATTCATGTCTCCGTTGGCAGAGTTTCTGCCGATTGCAACAGAGGGAGCGGCGCAGTCGACGCGGACCGCGGGATCAGGCATCCGCGCGATGAGCGCGGAACGTGGCGCTCACGCGGGCCGAAGACGCACGAGCGATTGAATCGGATGCTCCTCCTCGAGGAGCGCATCGTTTGAGCGGACCCGAAGGGCCGCACGATGCGCCAGCATCCAGCTTACAGGCCGTGTGAAATGGCAGGATCTTGCGCCCCGAACCCGGGGTGCGGATGCACGTCGAGTTCGGGGCTACTTGCCCGCGATGAGATTGCCTGCACGAAGCAGGCCGCGACGATAGTGTGCATAGCTCAACATGATGGTTCGATGCTGGTACACATCGCTCCGTTTGTCAAATCGGCGCCGTTTTCGGCATCCGGACGCCGTCGAAGGCTGACGTGCTGCCGCCACGCCATGCATCGCTGGTGAGCACGATATGGAGGGCCTCCGCATCCGTCGCGGACCGGAGCCGCATCGCGACCTCCCGGTCGCGCAGGCGGCGCGCCACGCAGGCCAGGGCCCGCAGATGGGTGGATTCCTTCCCGTCAGGGCTCAGCAGCAGGAACATGAGATCGGCCAGTATGCCGTCCGCCGCGCCAAAATCGTGCCCGGGATTCAGCCGCGCAAAAATTCCGACCGGCCGCGCAAGCCCGGGAAGTGACGCGTGGGGGATCGCGACGCCGCGTCCGAAGCCGAACGTGGAGGCTCCCCATTGCTCCAGGACAGCGCGGCGGATGGCGTCGCAACCCAGATCCGTCTTCGCTGCCGCGACACGGGCAAGTGCATCGACGGCATGCGGGACATCGCGCGTTCGCAAGCGCGAAATCACACATGCGGGAGAAATCAGAGATGCCATCATGGTGTCCCCCATCGACGAGCCGGCCCGGTTCGACGGACCATTCGGCTCCCATATGGAAATCGGCTTTGGCTTCGGACGGGGTGCCGCCGCGGGTTCACAGGCCCGTTTGGAGAAGACCATACCGAAACATCACTCGCAGGTTGAGAAGAAGCGCGTTCATGACATTACGGCAACGCTTCTCTGCAAGGTAAGTTCAAGAAGAGGCTGGAAACTATCCTTTAGAGCCTCACGCGGCGGACCTTCGCCTCGTTCACGCGATCGTGGGAACCTCAGGCTTGAATCACTGGATTTTCAATCTATCTTGAAAGCACCATGCCGAATACCGTCAGCGCTCGCCCGATAGCCCTCCTTGCTTCAAGCCGCTGATCCCGGGCGCAAGATTCCTGGCTTGCCCCGGGAGCCCATGCCCGTCGGCATTCATGCATTCCACGATTGCGGCTCGTTCGAGCCGATCTCCCCGGCTCACCCGCGAAAAGGTCCAGGCGCGCGTTCATCCGGGCACTCAATATCTGTTTTAGGAGAACGAGGTGTCTACGCCTTCCATCGTCCCGATGATGACGTCCATCGATCATGCACATCTCCGGCGCATTGCATCGGCCGGCATGCGGATCCGCAGAGCGCCCCCTTCGGCGCAGATCCTTGCAATCGAACTGGAGCGGGCACGCGTGGTCGATCCGGTGCGACTTCCTTCGAACGTGATCTCCATGCACTCCGTATTCGACTTCCGCGACGGCATTACGGAGCAGGTGCGCCGCGCCATGCTGGTCTACCCGGGCGAGGAGGATGCGGGGCTGGGGCGGATCTCCGTCTTGTCGCCTCTCGGCGCCGCGCTGATCGGATTGGCGGAGGGGCAATCCCTCGCGTGGCGCAGCGCCACCGGTGCCCGACGGACCTTGCACGTCATCCAGGTGGTTCATCAGCCCGAACGGGAAGACATGTCCCAAGGCGACATGATGCAAAAGGACATGAAGGACGCGGCAGTGTCGGCGCGGGACAATTCGGGTCGCGTCATCCCCTGACAATGCAAAGGGCCGGAGGAAACCTCCGGCCCTGCAACGGATTTACGCAGTCGCCGAGACGGACGCCTGGTCCTTGAAGCGGTCCTCCATTCGTTGCCTTCTCCGGTGGAGCTGTCGACCGATCTTCCCGAGCGCCTGGTCGAAGGCTTGATCACAATCGCCCGCGACCGCTTCCGCAATCATCATCTTGAGCGTTCCGACCTGCAGATTGATGGTGCACGAATAGGAATGACCATCGCGCCCGAACCCGACCGTCGCGTGGTTCAAGCTCCCGAAATGCGATCCGGCGACATGCATGAGTCCTTCCTGCACCTTGGAGGGCAGCGCCTCGTCGAGATCGATATTGCGCCCTTTGACCTTGATCGAAGCGTGTGCGCCATTCTGTTTCATGGGTATCTCCTTCATGAAATTGCGACATGGAAGTTTTCGAGACGAGGCACCCACCTCGTCTGAAGTCCCCGGACGGCGCCGTCCGGAAATCGGAATGCGTAGGATCCGATCGGCCGACCGATCCTGTAGGAACACCAGGGGCACCGTGCCGCGGCTCTTGGCAGAATGCGCTTGCAGATGCCGCAGACGTCCCGTCGAACGGGCTTCAACATCGATGATCTCCTGTCGCGAGCCGATGCTCGCCGTGATGGTCTCGTGAGGGAGGCCCGGCACAGAAGGATTGGCGTCAGCGGTCATCCGTCCGCGTCGCCCCCTCCCGGAAAAGCGCCTATCCCCTTCCGCCGAGACGGAACGTGTGTGTCGCGGCCACATGGGCGGCGAGAATGAGCGTGAGAGAAGCGCAGACTCCCAGGACGCTGACGGAGGCTGCGAAGCCGAACGTCTCTCCGAGACTGTCCCAGAAGATGAGCTGTGCGAGCGTTAGGCTGAAAAGGACCGCAAGAATGACAACCGACATGACCTCACCGTTCGGCCGTCTCCGTGAGACGCCGTTGCTGAATCGATGATTGTGTTCGCAAGCAAACCCGCGCATCGGATCGCTTCACGATGCGGATGCGAAAGAGACTATCGCTGGTCGGGCTACTGCCGTGTACCGTTCATCCCCGGACAAAAGAGTCCGGGGCTCAGGCTCCCGTCTTCAGACGGCCTGCGCGGAAAGCGGAAATGGTACGGATCTCGGACATGACAGGCCTAATCTCGGCTTTGTCATCACCGAAGTCAAGGTTGCTGCAAGGTTGCTGACAGCGCGCCGGATAACGCCGTTTGCCAGTGCCCTGCGCCCGCCTCGAGCGGCGGACACGGGGATCGGTCCTTGCGGCCGGCATGACGGGAGCAATCCTCCGTCGAGCGTCATCCATGGACCTAAGCTCCCGGCATGGCGTTAGAGCATCGAACGCGGGAAGTGGGAACCGGTTTTGCGTGAAAAGATGCTCGGGAAAAAGATGCTCGGGAGCTTGGGCTTACAGCATCCGATGTGGGTTCGATGTCACACCCGATGCTGGAGGCAGACGACAGGGGATATGAACCGGAGATCCGAGCACGCAAGCGCGAACCCTGTAGTGCTGCACCGTCCGGATCGATATCGTCGGTTCGCATCGCCCCGCATTCCGGATACAGCTTCGCATCCCCGGAACCAGCAGATTCACGATAGGATATTTCAATGGACAAGCGTCGGCTCGGCCGTTCGGACCTCATGGTTTCGCCTCTCTGTCTCGGCGGCAACGTCTTTGGCTGGACCGCCGACGAGACCACCTCGTTCAAGCTCCTCGACGCCTATGCCGGGGCAGGATTGAACTTCATCGACACGGCGGATGTGTATTCGTCCTGGGTTCCCGGCCACGTGGGAGGCGAATCCGAGACCATCATCGGCAAGTGGATGAAGGCTCGCGGGAACCGGTCCTCGCTGATCATCGCCACCAAGGTGGGGTCCGAGATGGGGCCCGGGAAGAAAGGGCTCTCCAAAGCCTATATCCGCTCGGCCGTCGAAGCCTCGCTCCAGCGGCTGCAGACGGACTACATCGACCTCTACCAGTCACACCGGGACGATCCGGATACGCCTCAGCAGGAAACCCTCGAGGCCTATGCCGAGCTGGTCCGGGACGGCAAGGTGCGGGCGATCGGCGCCTCGAACTTCACGGCGGAGCGCCTGCGGCAAGCGCTGGAGACCAGCGCGAAGCACGGCCTGCCGCGCTATGAAAGCCTCCAGCCGGAATACAACCTGTACAACCGCGCCGGTTACGAGAGCGAGCTGGAGCCGCTTTGCCGAAGCCAGGAGATCGGGGTCATTCCCTATTATGGCCTCGCCAGCGGATTCCTGACGGGCAAGTACCGCTCGGAGGCGGATTTCGGCAAGAGCCCGCGCGGCGGTCGAATGAGCGCGTATCTGAACGAACGCGGCAGGCGCATCCTCGCGGCCCTGGACGACGTCGCCGCCCGAAAGAGCGCGAGCTTGGCGCAGGTCGCCCTGGCTTGGCTGATGGCGCGGCCTGGACTGACGGCGCCGATCGCCAGCGCCACGAGCCTCGAGCAGATGTCGGATCTCGTGGCATCGACGAAGCTCCACCTCGATTCCGGCGACATCGAACAGCTCGACCAGGCCAGCGCCTAGAGCATCGAACGCAAAAGTGGGAACCGGTTTTGCGTGGAAAGATGCTCAAGACCAGAGACCTGGAGCATCGAACCCAAAAAGTGGGAACCGGTTTTGCGTGAAAAGATGCGGCAGAGGCAAGGACAAGAGCTGCCGTGTCATCCCCGTCCCCGTCATATGGCCGGGACAGGCCCGGCCATATGACGAAGGCAGTGCGTTGTCAGCAACGTCTCCCCCAGACAGTCATCGTCATCCCGTGACGCGGTCGCCGCGTCCGTAGACGAGCAGCATCATGACGATGACTCCGCCATAGATGATCTGGCGGCCCGCCTCGGGCATCTGCATGATGGAAAGGACGGAGTTGAGAAGCACGATCAGGATGACGCCGACGAGCGTGCCGAGATAGCGTCCGCGTCCGCCGAGAATGTTCGTCCCGCCGACGACCACGGCCGCGATGGCGGGCAGCAGATACGCGTCCCCCATGCCTTGATAGGCCTTGGTGGAGTAGCCGGCGAGAAGGACCCCGGCGACGCCGGACGCGGCTCCGGACAGCGCGAAGGCGATGAGGATCACCCGGCTGGTGTCGATGCCGGACAGATAGGCCGCCCGCTCCCGGTTGCCGATGGCGTAGATGGCGCGGCCGAGCACGGTCCGCGTGAGGATCACGACGACGGCTGCGGACACGGCGAGCCAGACCAGAAGCGCGACGGGGACAACGCCGCCGATGCGGGCGACGGCAAGATATTGCATCAGATCGGTGGCGGCGGTCTGCGGCGCAAAACCGCCCGTGTGGGCAACCATCAGGCCCCTCATCACGGCGTTCATGCCGAGCGTGAAGATCATCGAGGGAACGCGCAGATAGGCGACGCCGAGCCCGTTGACGATGCCGACCAGAAGACCGACGCCGATGCCGACCGGTATGGCCCAGGCCCCGCCCACCGCGGTGGCCATCATGGCGGCGGCCGTCAGGGTCCAGGGGACCGACAGGTCGATATGCCCGAGCAGGATCACGAGCATCATCCCGGCCGCCACGATCCCCAGGAAGGCTCCGACCTGGAGCTGCTGCAGGATGTATTGCGGCTGCAGGAGCGGCATGCTGCCCTGCGTGGAAAGGGTATAGCCCGTTCCGACGAGCAGGATGAGCAGCACGAACCCGGCCGCGAACAGCACGGGCTTGTCGTCGGGTCCGAGACGATGGCCATGCGATGCAGCTCGGGTCACCGGAACACCTCGAGTTTGTTCTTGAGCCGCAGCAGCTTCAGGCCGCCCAGGCTCACGGCTGCGAGCAGCACGATTCCCTCGAAAAGCGGCTGCAGGAGCGGCGCGATGTCGAAGATGCGGAAGTTGAACGAGATGGTGCGCAGCACGAACGCGCCGATGACGGACCCGATGGCGCTGCCCGTGCCCCCGAGGAGCGACGTGCCGCCGATCACGACGGCTGCGATGGAATTCAGCGTATAGGCCCCGGCCTGCGGAATGTCGGCGTTGCCGGAGGACGTCTGGAGCGCGAGGAAGAGGCCCCCGAGACCGGCGAAGAGACCGGCCAGGGTGAAGGCCGCGAGCTTCGCCCGATGGACCGGCAGGCCCGACATATAGGCGGCCCCTTCCGAGGAGCCGATGGCATAGACCGTCCGGCCCGTCACGGTGCGGGTGAAGGGCACCCAGACGACCAGGATGATGATCGCCAGCAGGATGAGCGGTACGGGAATCCACGCGAAGGGCTGGAGCCATGCCGCCTCGCCGTCGTCGAAGAGCCCGAAGGTCGCGGCGAATTCCCGGACGTCGTTGGTCATCGCCCAGGAGAGATCCTCGTGCACCTTGCCGCCCGGCGTCGGCCGCAGGATGAGGGCAAACCCCATATAGATCGCGCTCGTGGCGAGCGTCGCGATGATGGGCTGGATGCGCCCATAGACCACGATGCAGCCGTTGATGAAGCCGCAGATCGCACCAGCGGCGATGCAGGCTGCGAGGCCGAACGCGATCTCGACCGGGCTGCCGTTGACGAGATGGCTGGCGATGCAGCCGGACAGGGTCATGACGGCGCCGACGGAAAGATCGAGGCCCGCCATGAGCACCGGCACCGTCTGGGCCATCGAGACCAGCGCCAGAGCGAAGGCCTCGTTGGCGTTCTGGATCAGGATCTGCCCCGTGAAGCCGCGCGGATGGTTCGCCTGATAGAAGAGATAGAGCGCGATGAAGAGCGCAAGGGAGCCGAGAATGCCCGCATGCTGCCGCAGCCTCAGGCCGAGCCCCGCTCTCCGGCCGCGCCTCCTCCCGGTCGCCTCCGCGTGATCGAGAACGGCGTCAGACATGGGTCGACTCCTGGGTCGACTCCTGGGTCGACTCCTGGGTCGGATCCTGGGTCGGATCCTGGGCCTGCTCCCGCGGCTCGACGATGTTCAGCGCGCTCGCAATGAGATTGTGCTCGTTGATGGCTTTACCTGCGAGCTCGCGCACGACGCGGCCATCGTACATGACCGCGACCCGGTCGCAGCAGCCGATGAGCTCCTCGTAATCGGTGGAATAGAACAGGATGCAGGCGCCCTCGTCGGCGAGACGGCGCATGAGCCGGTAGATTTCCTGCTTCGTGCCCACATCGATGCCGCGTGTCGGGTCGTTCAGAAGGATCACGTCGGGACCCGTCGCGAGCCATTTGGCGATCACGACCTTCTGCTGATTGCCGCCCGACAGGGTCGAGACCGGATCGTCCGGATCGCCGATCCTGATCCGAAGCTGCTCGATGGCCTGCGCGACGGTGGCATGCACGCGACCCGCATCGATGAAGGGTCCGCGCGAAAGGCGATCGAGCGAGGCCATGGAAAGGTTGTCGCTGATCGACATCGACAGGATCAGCCCTTCGCTCTTGCGATCCTCCGGCACCAGCGCCAGACGGACGCGGCCGCTCTTGGCCGCGCCGGGCGATCGCATGGCCATGGCCTTGCCGTCGAGCGTCACCGTGCCGCGCACGCCCCGCAGCACGCCGAAGAGCGCGAGCATCAGCTCCTTCTGGCCTTGCCCGTCGAGACCGCCGAGGCCGACGATCTCGCCGGAGCCGGCTTCGAGCGAGACCCCGTTGAGGCGGCTCTCCCATGAAAGATCGCGGATCCGGATGAAGGGCGCCGGCCGCGACCGCTCGGGCTTTTGCGGAAATTGCCCTTCGATTTCGCGGCCTATCATGAGGCCGATGATCTCGTCACGGCTCCGGGCGCCCTTGGCGAAAGTCTCCACATGCCGTCCGTTGCGGAACACCGAGCAGCGATCGGCCAGCGCCTCGATCTCGTGCATGCGGTGGGAAATGTAGAGAATGCTCAGATTCCGGGCCTTCAGCGCGAAGAGCAGGCGATAGACCCGGTCCACGTCGGTCGCCGTGAGGGCGGAGGTGGCCTCGTCGAGAATGAGGAGCTTCGGATCCCGGCCGAGAGCCTTTGCGATCTCGACCATCTGGCGGCGCGACAGGGGAAGATCGGCCACCCGGCTCATGGGGTTGATATCCTCGCAGCCGATGCGGGCGAGCAGCTCCTCGGAGCGCCGCCGCTGCGCGCGGCCGTCGATCAGGCCGAAGCGGTACGGCGGGTTCGACAGGGTGATGTTGTCGGCCACCGTGAGTTCGGGCATCAGCGACAGTTCTTGAAAGATGCAGACGATCCCGGCCCGGTTCGCCGCCGCCGGATTGGCGAAAGCGACCGTCGCGCCCTCGAGAAGCATGCGGCCCTCATCGGGCTGCACCACGCCGGCCATGATTTTCATGAGCGTCGACTTTCCGGCGCCGTTTTCCCCAAGCACCGCGTGAATCGACCCGCGGCCGCAGGCGAAATTCACGTCCTGCAGGGCGTGCACACCTCCATAACGCTTGGAGATGTTCTCAAGGACGAAGAAGCGAGCGGCCTCGACCATAGGACTCCTTCGATGCTCGGAAGGCGCTCCTCTCTCCGACCGTCACGGGAGAGGAGCGGAAGCGCTTCGGCGGCAGGATCCTGGCTGCGTACTCCCGGACTGCGTATTCTCTTACTGCGTGTTCTTGGCATCCTTCGCCATGATCTCAGGCGCGGTGATGTTCACGCCGCAGGCCGGGAATTCGTTGGCCGCGAAGAAATTGTCGGAGAGGTTCGACCAGAAGTTCACGTTGTCCTTGAGCGTCGTGTAGTCGACCGCCGGGATGGGAACGGAAATGAGCTGCGGCATCGGGTTGCCTTCGAGCGCCGAGAGCGCGGCCTTCATCGAGATCGACACGAGGCCCGGCGACTGGCTGTACGAGAAGCCCTTCAATCCGTCGTTCACATGCTGGGCGATGAGCTTTCGATATCCGTTCTCGCCCTCCCCGGCCATCGGCACGAAGGGATGCTTCGCGTCCATCATGGCGCGCACGGAGCCGGTCGACCCGCCCTGCGTGAACACGGCGTCGAATTTTCCGTGAACCGCGATCGCGTCGGCGGTGGCTTTCTGCGCGGTGCCGTCGTCCCAGTTGCCCACGACCTCCACGATCTGGAACTTGCCTTCCTTGTCCATCACCTCGTGGAATCCGAGGTGGCGGTCGCGGTCGACGGAATTGCCCGGGAGCCCCCTCACTTCGAGGATCTTGCCCTCCCGCTTCTGGCCCAGCTCCTTCAGGATATGCCGCGCCGAGAGGCGGCCGATCTCGAGCTGGTCCTCGTTCACCTGCATCACCTTGTCGGTGTCGAGCACGTTGTCGAAAGGAACGATCACCACGTTGTTGCGGTCGGCAAGGCGGATCACGCGATCGAAGCCGTCGGGCGCGACGGCCAGCGTGATGATCGCGTCAAATCCCTGGTTGATGAAATCCTCGACGGCGCCGAGCTGCGCGGCGACGTCCGTGCCGGTCGAGACGACCTTGAACTCCTTGATCTTCTCCTTGATGCCCGGCTGCTCCGCATAAGCCTTGGCGGTCTGGATCATCTGGATGCGCCAGGTATTGCCGACGAAACCGTTGACCACGGCGATGCGATAGGGACCGGGCTTCTTGTCCCATTGCATGTACTTGGTCTGGGCGTTCCAGGGCTTGAAGCAATTCAGATCCGGTCCCGGGCCGGAGACGATCTTGGGTCCAGCGAAGGTGGCGACGGACGAGAGGAGAAGACCGGTGAAAGCAACTGCAGACAGGCTAAAGACGCGCGTCATCTGATCCTCCTAGGGCGTTCTTCCTAGATCTGGCTCATCTGGCGTGAACCTGGATCAGCTAGCATGTTAGTCCCGGCCGAAAAGTTAGACAAGCAGTCCCTGCGAGATGCACGGGCGGTCTGGATTACGAATTGTATTGTCGATTGCACGCCCATGGCGGGTGAAAGGGCATGACGCGCTTGCCCGTTTCAGACTCGGCAAGGCTTGAGCATCGAATTGGAAAGAGCCCTTCGCTTTTGCAGCCCCAAAGGCACCGTCCGTAGCCCGCCACTGCCCTCGCCGTCATGGCCGCACTTGGTGCGGCCATCCACGTCTTGGAAGCCTCGGCGGTTCAAAGACGTGGATGCCCGGCTCAAGGCCGGGCATGACGGCAAACGGCAACGGGCAAAGGACAAGGGAACGACCAGGAGCGTGCCGGGACGATTGCGTGCCCATTCAGCTTCGATGCTTTAAGCGACCTTCTCTTCGCCCAGAGCGGTGATCCGCGCTGCGGCCGCATCGGCCTGCTGCTGCTGGCGAAAATCGCCAAGTTGCTGCCGGACATCGTGGTACAACGGACGGAACGTTGCGCCATGGCTTTCGACGATGTCGGCAAGGATATGGACGGCCTTGAGGAGCTTGTCCTCGGTGATCGGTCCGCGGTCCCGGTGATGCCATTCGGTCATGGTGCCGTCTCCTTTCTGACGAGCCGGCACAGTGGAGGGTTGACCTTGATGTGAGGTTAATTTTCCACGGGACGTCCGAGGTACACCCTCATTTCAGGCATCGGGAGACCGCTTCCGATGGCGCGCGGCGCTTCTCACGCAGCGTGCGAAGAAGTGGGAACCGGTTCTTCGCGAAGAACGATGCTTCATTGAAAAGACAGAGCAAGCATTCCGATCCCGTCAGAATGCAAATGGCTCTAGCGCGGACGCTTGTTCTGAATCGTCAGTTCCATTTCCCGCATGATGGCCTCCTCGATCTCGTTGAGATTGGCCTTGGCGGTCTGGTCCTGGGATTGCGCCTGGCTGCGCGCGGGCTTGCCTGGTGCGGCCTGATTGGCCGCGGGCCTGCGCAGATGCGGACGCGCCTGGCTCGGGAAGCGGTTTTCCAGCGTGTCGATCAGGCTTTCGAGCGCCGTGTTGGACAACGGAATGTCGGGCGACTCGTTCAGGCCCGCAAGCGCGATCGACTTGGTGGCGTAACGGCCGTCGCGCGTCACCTCGGGACCGAACCAGGCCAAGGGACGGAAATCCCGTGCTTCGCCATCCGTGTCGAACTCGATGGTCACGAGGTGCACTTCGCGGGGATGAATGACCTGATCGATCAGGGCCACCCGGTCCCCGATGGGAAGCTTCGTGCGATCGTAAGCGATCTCTCCGGCACACACATCGAGGAGGGCATGCGCATGGGCCATCGGCACCTCGGCCTGCTCCTCGACCTCACCCTCCGACGTCGCCAGTCGCAGGATCAGCAGCGCCTTGTTTTCCTCCAGGCGGACCAGGGCGGCGCGGCCCGGCTGCTCCGGGAAGAAGCCTTCGATCTGGCGCAGGCCGCCCCTTTCGCGCTGAACGAGACGGGCAAGGGACGAAGCGAGGAGGAAGCGGCGGCGAGCGGTCATGAAAGCTAAGAAAGGAATGAGATTGATCGGGGCAGTCTTCGTATAAGGTCGGAAAAGAATGAAGCAAGCCTCAACAGCATAGACCTACACGTCCAGGCCGCAAAATCGCTCGTTTCGTCGATCCATGGGCCGCAGGGTCGCAGCCCTGTTGCGAAACGGATACGCTGCGACGCTTCAATAAACGATACTTCGTTTCATTTTATTGTCGCATGAAGGTGCCGCTTCAATAAGCGGAGATGGAACACTGTTCCATCTCCGCTTCCCGTCACATGACCGCGCCGACCTGCCACGGGACGAATTCGAGATCGCCATAGCCGAGGTTCTCGGATTTCGTGTGCTCGCCCGATGCGACCCGCAGGAGCGTGTCGAAAATCTCGGCGCCCTTCTGGTCGAGCGAGATCCCGTCGAGGATGTCCCCGCAATTGATGTCCATGTCCTCCTGCATGCGGCGGTACATGTCGGAATTGGTCGCGAGCTTCAGCGACGGGACCGGCTTGGCTCCGAACGCCGAGCCGCGTCCCGTGGTGAACGCGATGAGGTTTGCGCCGCCCGCCACCTGCCCCGTCGCCGAGACCGGATCGTAGCCGGGCGTGTCCATGTAGACGAAACCGTGCTCCGTCACCGGCTCCGCGTATTCGTAGACCGCCCGCAGCGTCGAGCGCCCGCCCTTGGCGGTCGCGCCGAGGGACTTTTCCAGAATCGTCGTGAGCCCTCCGGCCTTGTTTCCGGGGGATGGATTGTTGTTCATCTCGCCCCCGTTGCGTGCGGTGTAGGCCTCCCACCAGCGGATGCGCGCGACGAGCGCCTCGCCCACCTCGCGGTTTGCGGCGCGCCGGGTCAGCAAGTGCTCGGCTCCGTAGATCTCCGGCGTCTCGGACAGGATCGACGTCCCGCCGTGGCGCACCAGCAGGTCGGATGCGACGCCGAGGGCGGGGTTCGCGGTCAGGCCCGAATACCCGTCGGACCCGCCGCACTGGAGGGCAAGGGTCAGTTCGGAGGCCGGGCGCGTCTCGCGCTTGGCCTGTGCCGCAATGGGAAGCATCTCGCGAATGCCGGCGGCGATCGCCTCCACGGTGCGGCGCGTGCCGCCGGTCTCCTGGATGGTCAAGGTCCGGAAGGTGTCGGTCTCCTCCAGGCCGTATTCCTTCTTCATGCGCCCGATCTGAAACACCTCGCAACCGAGGCCGACCATCACGACGCCTGCGAAATTCGGATGGCTGGCATAGCCCCATTGCGTGCGGCGCAGGATGTCGAATCCCTCGCCATAGGCCGCGTGGCCGCATCCCGTGCCATGGACGATCGCCACAACGCCGTCGATGCCCGGATAGTCCTTCAGGATCCCCGACCGCTCGATCTCCGCCGCGGCGAAGCGGGCGACCGACGCGGAGCAGTTCACGGACGTCAGGATGCCGATGTAGTTCCGGGTCCCCGTTCTTCCCGAGGCGCGCCGGTAGCCCTCGAAGGTCGCGCGCATCTCCGGCGGCAACAGGTCGTCGTCGCGGGCCTCGGCGCAGAAAGCGTAGTCCCGTTCGAAATCGTGCAGTCCGACATTGTGCTCGTGCACCCATTCGCCGGGCGCGATATGGGTTTTGGCAAAGCCAATGATCTGGCCGAACTTGCGGACCGGCTCTCCCTCGCGGATCGGCTCGACCGCCATCTTGTGGCCGCGCAGGACGCGCTCGCGGGCTGTGAGACCGGAGACCGTATCCCCCTGGTTCACGAGGTCGATGGCGATGACCACGTTGTCGTCGGCGGACAGGCGGATCGTGCGGGGGGATGTCCGGGGGGGTGTCCGGGGGGATGTCATGGTCGCCTCATCGGTCTATGAGCGTGCAGCGCATCGTGCGAAACGGTGGCCCCGACGAGACGATGGCGTCGCCCCGCCGGACCCACTAACATGTTAGCGCCAGGACCATGACCGACAAGACGGAACATTATAGCTTTCTCGAAGCGATCGAGCGGGGACCTCGCGGGAAGACCACCGCGCAGGTGGAACGCTCGTTGCGCGCCGCCATCGTGGCCCTGCACTTCGCGCCAGGCGAATTCATCGACAAGGGGCTCGTCTGCACCCGATTGGGCGTATCGCGTTTCCCGGTCTCGGAAGCCCTGGCGCGGCTGGCGGCGGAAGGGCTGGTCGAGATCCTGCCCCAGAGAGGTACGCGCGCCGCCCGCATCCGCCTCGCGGAAATCCGCGAATCGATGATGATCCGCCGGTCTCTGGAAACGATGGTGGCCGAGACCGCGGCCCAGCGCCTGCCGTCCGAGGCCCTCGCGGCTCTCGAACGGAACCTGCAGGCTCAGGAAGCAGCCGTCCGTCTCGACGACCGAGCCGCGTTCCACGCCCTGGACCTCGCCTTCCACGCAATCCTCGTCGACGGCCTTGAACTGCCGCGAGTGGCGGCCGTGATCGAGGCCTCGCGCGCCAATATCGACCGGGTGCGCCAGCTCCTGTCCTCACCCCGGCGCTACGTCGTCACGCTCGCCGAGCACCGGCACCTGCTCGAGGCCGTTGAATCCGGCGACGCGCAGGCGGCGCGACGCTCGATGGAATCCCACCTCGAAGCCGTGATGCAGGAACTCGACCATTTCTCGGCGGCTCATCCAGAGGTTTTCGCCGAGGTCCCCGCCCTCGGCTGACGGCGGGTCGCCTGCCCCATAAGGCCTGCCCCATAAGGCCTGCCCCATGAGGCCTGCCGCTCAGGGACGCCCGCGTTCCGACAGATAGATCCGGGCCGCGTTGCCGCCGAGCACCGCGTCCTTCTCGGCCTCGGAGAGACCGGCGATCAGGTCGAGGGTCGTCGCCCGCCATCGGTCGTATCCGCCGGCGAGATTGGCCACCGGCCAATCGCTGCCCCACAGCAGCCGCTCGGGCCCGAACGCCCGCAGCAGATGATCGACATAGGGGCGCAGGTCGTCCGTTCTCCATTCGGGCCCTGCCTCCGTCACAAGGCCGGAGAGCTTGCACACGACGTTCGGGCGGGCCGCCAGGGCGGCCATGTCGGCCCGCCACGGGTCGAGCACGCCCTCGCGGATGAAGGGCTTCGCGCCGTGATCGACGACGACGGAGAGATCGGGATGACGATCCGCCGTCACGAGCGTGCGGGACAGGTGCCGGGGCAGCACGAGGGCGTCGAAGACGAGCCGGCGCTCGACGAGGGCCCGGAAGGCGCCCCTAAGGTCCGCGCGGAGAAGCCAGTCGTCGTCGGCGATGTCCTGCACCATGGGACGAAAGCCCACGATCAGGGGATTGTCCGCAAGGTTCGCGATGGTTTGTGCTGCATCCGGCGCTGCGAAGTCGGCCCAGCCGACGATACCCGCCACGAAGGGAGCGCTTTCGGCGGCAGCCAGCATGAACTGCGTCTCGGCGATGGTGGGAGCCGCCTGCACGAGGATCGTCCGGTCGATCCCGTGGCGGTCCAGAAGAGGCCGGAGATCCTCGGGGCCGTAATCGCGGCAGAGCGTCTCGTCGTCGGGGCTCATCCAGGAATAGTCGCCCCTGGCGACGCGCCAGAAATGCTGATGAGAGTCGATCCGCATCCTTCCCCCCGCTTCCCGTCCGCGCCTTGAAAACCACGTCCGGCCCCCCGCCTCACGCGGAGCGCACGACACCCTTCTTCAGGATGATGTTGCCGTAGAGCCTCGCCTCTCCGGTCGCCACGATGGCATAGGCCGATTGCGCCCGCTCATAGAACGCGAAGCGCTCGAGGGCGGCGAGGCGAAAGCCCGTCCCTTCGCGACGGGCCATGATGGTTCGAAACTCCTCGAAGATCGGCTGCTCGTCGTGCGGATCGCCCACGACCTCCATCCGCCAGGCCGCCTCGGGCACGAAATCGTCGAGAGGCATCACCGACAGGATGGCGTCGATCACCGCCGTCACGGTCAGGCCGTCGAGCCTCACGAGACGCCGCGCCATGGCGGCCGCCGGGAAGTTCGCATCCACCACGGCGATGTCGTCGCCATGCCCCATGGAGCGCAGCACCATCAGCAATTCGGGCGACAAAAGCGGATCGATGTTCTTGAGCATGGCGGACCCTCCCGGCCGGCTACTCGGCCTTGTACTCGCGCGTCGCCTCGGGATCGTCTGTCGAGAAGGACAGGCCCTCCAATTCGTCCCACACCGCCTGCGGGATCGGCCAGCGCGCCCATTGCAGCGTCTGCTCGACCCGCTCGGGCCTGCTCACGCCGCAGATCGTGGCGGTGATCCGCGGGTCGCGCATCGAGAATTGCAGCGCGGCGGCGCCGGGCGGGACATCGTGCCTGGCGCAGACCGCCTCGACCCGCCGGACCGGATCGAGCATCGCGTCGGACGCCTCCTGATACACGTAGCGGCGGTACGAATCCGTGCCCTTGGCCAGAACGCCGCCGGCATAGGGGGCGGCGTTCAGGACCGCGATGCCCTTGGCGCAGGCGAAGTCGATCATGGAATGCGCGTTGCGGTTCGTCAGGGTGAACCGGTTATGGGTGATCAGCACGTCGAAATCCCAATCCTGGAGGAGCGGCATCATGACGTCCACCGGACCGGCCGCGAGGCCGACGGCCGTCGCCAGGCCCTCCTCCTTCATCCTGAACAGCTCGGCGAGGGCTCCTCCCGGCCCCGTCGTCGCCTCGACGGAATCCGTATGCTCCGGGTCGTGAAGGTGCAGGACATCGACCCGGTCGAGGCCAAGCGCCTTCAGGCTCTCCTCCAGGGAGCGCCGGGCCCGGGCGGCGTCGAAACGGTTCGTTTCGGGATCCCGGTCCAGCTTGGTCGAGATGACGAAGCCCGAGGGCACGCCGCCCCGTTCGCGGATGGCCGCGCCGATCCGCTCCTCGCTGCGTCCGAAGCCGTAGATGCGCGACGTATCGAGGAAATTCACGGGGCTGTCGAAGATGGCTTGAATCGTCTTCCCGGCGCGCTCCTCGTCGACGCCGTAGCCGTAGGTGCCCGGCATGTCGCCCAGCGAGGACGTGCCGAAGCAGATCTTCGATACGGCGAGCCGGGTATGTCCGAGCTTGGTCTTCTCGATCGGGTCGTCTGCCATGCGATCGCTCCACTTGTCCCCGCCTTCAAAGGCCTTCTCCTCAAGCTAGGGCACCGGACGTGAAAAGTGGATTCCACTTTTGGGATCGGATCCGATGCTCCCTTCTCGAGCATCGAACGCGGGAAGTGGGAACCGGTTTTGCGTGAAAAGATGCTCAAGGCCGTAGACTTGAACAGCGCAACGTTTGCGCGGCTCTGCGGGTCCGCGCAAACGATGCGCTCTGGCATATCCACGAGCCGGCAAGACGGATGCGTCCTTCGGCGGATCATCCCTTCGGAGGAAGGACGCCTTCTCCGGGCCCCGGCAGCTTGTCGCGGGCCTTTCGCCTGAAGATCATTTCAGTTGCGTCCTTCAACTCTTCATGAATATCATCCTCTCTCAAGAAGAGGCCTTCGCATACAAAGCCCCGTCCGTCTCCTCGCGAGCTGGACGAACCGGGCGAAGGAGGCCCGGGATCGTCGGGGGCCGGCGATCGGGAGGAATTCATGCGGGCTCGGGGCAGCGTTCTGCTCTTTTCCGCAGCCACGCTGGGCCAGCGAGAGGCCCGCGCCTCGGCGCGCCCTCGCGGCGGCGCTCGTCCTGCGCGGTCGTCGCAGGCAAGGCGCGAGCCGGCGGGACGCGCCCGATGACGCCCCTCGTCACGATCCACAATCTCGACAAGGCCTTTCCCGGCGTTCAGGCGCTGAAGCAGGCGCGGTTCGAACTGCTGCCCGGCGAGGTCCATGCCCTCATGGGGGAGAACGGCGCCGGCAAGTCGACCCTCATGAAGATCCTGGCGGGCATCTACGCCAAGGATTCCGGCGAGATCCGGATCGAGGGCGCTCCCGTGGAGATCCCCTCCCCCCGGGCCGCGCAGGATCTCGGGATCGGCATCATTCATCAGGAACTCAACCTGATGAACGATCTCACGGCCGCGCAGAACATCTTCATCGGCCGCGAACCGAAGCGGGCCTACGGACTCCTCCTCGACGAGGAGGCGCTGAACCGGAACGCCGCCGCGATCTTCGAGCGCATGCATCTCAAGCTCGATCCGCGCGTCGAGGTCGGCAAGCTCACCGTGGCCAAGCAGCAGATGGTCGAGATCGCCAAGGCCCTCTCGTTCCGGTCGAAGGTCCTGATCATGGACGAGCCGACGGCCGCCCTGAACAATGCGGAGATCGGCGAGCTGTTCAGGATCATCCGGCAGCTCAAGTCCGAGGGCGTCGGCATCGTCTACATCTCGCACAAGATGGACGAGCTGAAGGACATCTCCGACCGGGTCACCGTCATGCGCGACGGCGAATATGTCGGCACCCTTCCGACGGCTTCGACACCCGTCGACACCATCATCGCCATGATGGTCGGCCGCAGCCTGACCGAAACGAAGACCGAGATCCCGGACCTGTTGGAGCACGAGGTGGTGCTCGAGGTGAGAAACCTCCGGCGCGCGTCGGCGATCCGCGACGTGAGCTTTCGCCTGCGCAAGGGCGAGATCCTCGGCTTCGCGGGGCTCATGGGCGCGGGGCGCACGGAGGTCGCCCGCGCCATTTTCGGCGCCGATCCGCTCGATGGCGGCGAGATCATCGTGCGGGGCAAGCCCGTGACGATCCGCTCTCCGAGAGATGCGGTGCGCCTCGGGATCGGCTACCTGTCCGAGGACCGGAAGCGGTTCGGGCTCGCCACCGGAATGGATGTGGCGACCAATATCGTGATGCCGTGCCTGAACCGGTTTCTGTCCCTCGGCACCTTTCTGAAATGGCGCGAGATCCGGGAAACCTCGCGCTCGTATATCCGGCAGCTGCGGATCAAGACGCCCTCCGAAACCCAGGAGGCAAGGCTTCTCTCAGGCGGAAACCAGCAGAAGATCGTCGTGGCGAAATGGCTCGCCCGGGATTGCGAGATCCTGTTCTTCGACGAGCCGACCCGGGGCATCGACGTCGGGGCGAAGAACGAGATCTACAAGCTTCTGAATGCGCTCGCGGCCCAGGGCCGCGCCATCGTGATGATTTCCTCCGAGCTGCCGGAGATCCTGCGCATGAGCCATCGCATCGCCGTCATGTGCGAGGGGCGGCTGACCGGGGAACTGCCCGCAGAAGGGGCTACCCAGGAAGATATCATGCGGCTTGCCACACAACGGCGTAGCGTGACGGCCGGCTCTGCGAGCCCGGCGACGAGAGGATGACCCCGTGACGACCCTCGTAGAGCAGGAAACCCCGAAGGTCGCGAAGTCCGCCGTGGTGAGCCAGGGGACGTGGCAGAAACTTCTCGCCTTCGCGAGCCTGATCGCCCTCATGGCGGTCTTCAGCGTCGCGTCTGAGAATTTTCTCCAGAGAGACAACCTCATCGGCATTCTCCAGGCGACGGCGGTCAACGGCGTTCTCGCCGTCGCGTCGACCTTCGTGATCATCACGGGCGGCATCGATCTGTCGGTCGGCACCCTCATGACCTTCTGCGCCGTGATCGCGGGCGTCTTCCTGACCTATTGGGGCCTGCCGATGCCGGTCGGCATCGTCGCGGCGATTGCCGCGGGCGCTGTCTGCGGCTCCGTTTCCGGCACGATCATCGCCAAGATGAAAGTCCCGCCCTTCATCGCGACGCTCGGCATGATGATGCTGCTGAAAGGGCTGGCGCTCGTGATCTCCGGGACAAGGCCGATCTACTTCAACGACACGCCGAACTTTCCCATGATCTCGCAGGAATCGCTCATCGGCACCGTTCTGCCGTTCCTGCCGATTCCGAACGGCGTTCTCATTCTTTTCGTGGTCGCGATCGCCTCGAGCATCGTGCTCTCCCGCACCGCCCTGGGCCGCTACACCTTCGCGCTCGGCTCGAACGAGGAAGCCGTGCGCCTGTCGGGCGTCAACACGGATTTCTGGAAGATCATCGTCTACACGGTCTCGGGCGGGATATGCGGCATCGCCGGCCTCATCATCGCGTCGCGGTTGAACTCGGCGCAGCCCGCCCTCGGACAGGGCTACGAGCTCGATGCCATCGCGGCGGTCGTCATCGGCGGCACCTCGCTGAGCGGCGGCCGCGGCACGGTCCTGGGCACCATCATCGGGGCCCTGATCATCAGCGTTCTGACGAACGGGCTGAGGATCCTGTCGGTCGCTCAGGAATGGCAGACCGTCGTGACGGGGATCATCATCATCCTCGCCGTCTACGCCGATATCCTGCGCCGCAGAGGTCAAGCCTGATCCCTGATCGCTCATCTCGATGGAGGAGAGAACACACACGGCCCAAACCCATGACGATCCGGCACGCCGATCCCGACAGAAGGCCGGACCCGACTAACCATGACGTCTCGAGCATCGAACGCAAAAGTGGGAACCGGTTTTGCGTGAAAAGATGCTCAGGCAAGGCGGGCATCGAACGCAGAAGTAGGGACCGGTTCTGCGTGAAACGATGCTCAAGACCATAAACTCGATGCATCGGATGCGGGTTCGATCTCGCGTGCGATGCCGCAGGAGGAAACCATGTTGAACAGACGCACTCTGATCGGTGCCGTCGGCATCGCGGCCCTTGTCGGCCTCACCGCTCCGGCAACGGCTCAGGAACCCTACATCCCGCTCATCTCGAAGGGGTTCCAGCACCAGTTCTGGCAGGCCGTGAAGGCCGGCGCCGAACAGGCCGCCAAGGACTACAAGGTCCGGATCACCTTCGAGGGTCCCGACAGCGAAACCATGGTCGACAAGCAGATCGACATGCTCTCGGCCGCTCTCGCCAAGAACCCGCAGGCGATCGGCTTCGCGGCCCTCGACAGCCAGGCGGCCATCCCGCTTCTGAAAAAGGCGCAGGCCGCCAAGATCCCGGTGATCGCCTTCGACTCCGGCGTCGACAGCGACATTCCGCTCACGACGGCCGCGACCAACAACATCGCGGCCGCGGCGCTCGCGGCCGACAAGATGGCGGAGCTCATCGGCGGCGAAGGCGACATCGCGCTCGTCGTCCACGACCAGACGAGCCGCACCGGCATCGACCGGCGCGACGGCTTCGTCAACCGCATCAAGGAGAAGTATCCCAAGATCAACATCGTGAGCGTCCAGTACGGCGCCGGCGACCACCTGAAATCGACCGAGATCACGAAGTCCATCCTCCAGGCCAATCCGAAGCTCAAGGGCATCTTCGGCGCCAACGAGGGTTCGGCCATCGGTGTCGTCAACGGGGCCAGGGAGCTGAACCGGAAGATCGTCATCATCGGCTACGATTCCGGCAAGCAGCAGAAGCAGGCCATCCAGGAAGGCATCATGGCTGGCGCCATCACGCAGAACCCGGTCGGCATCGGCTACAAGACCGTCGAGGCGGCCGTGAAGGCCCTCAAGGGAGAGAAGCTCGACAAGGTGATCGACACCGGCTTCTACTATTACGACAAGTCGAACATGACCGACCCGAAGATCGCGGCCGTTCTCTACGATTGATCGTGCGCGCGAGCGGAGCGGGCCCGGCCCGCTCCGCGTCCCATGGTTCTACTCTTCGGTCGGAAACGTGGAACGCACGAATTCCCATGCGGCGACGAGGTGACGCCGCATCGCCTCCTCGGCGTTGTCGGGATCGCGCATCACGATGGCGTCGAAAACCGCCTTGTGGCCGCCATAGTTCATCTGATCGACGTCGGCCTGCCGCTTCATGGAGCGCCAATGCTGGGTCAACCACTCCACATAGGCCTTGTGAATGGCCGGATAGATCGGGTTGCCGGGAATGCGGTAGAGCACCGCGTGGAACGCCGCGTCGGTTTCATAGAAGGCCATCGGATCGCCGATGGCCTCTCGGTTCGCCTCGAGGGCGGCGCGCAGGTCCTCCACGTCGTCGCGCCGCGCATGCTTCGCGGCCCAGCGGGCGAGCGACGTCTCGATGAAGATGCGCGTCTCGAACAGGTTCCAGACCCCGTCCCGCTCGACGACGAGATGGCCGACGAGGCTCGCCACCTTGTCGACGGCGATCCCGTAATCGGGCTTGCGGACGATGGGACGGTAGCCCAGGCGCGTTTCCACGAGGCCGCGATTGGCGAGGGAGAGAATGGCCTCGCGCACGGCCGCCCGGCTGACGCCGTAGCGCTGCATCAGGTCGCGTTCGGCCGGAAGGCGGGCCCCTTCCTGAAGATGGCCGGATTGAATCAGTCGCGCGAGATCCGCCACGACCGCGTCCGAGCGTCGTCCCGCGCCGTCACCGACTTCCGGGCGGGGCCCTGCCTGACTGTGATCCATCGTCTCCCCTTAAGCCTTCCACTGCCCCGACGCGCCTTCATAAGACGCCGCGCCGATCTTCCTCAAGCGTGTCCCGGCTCAAAATCTGGTCCGACCAAATATCCGGACCCAATTCCCCTCCCGCGCGCCGGACGAACGGCAAGGGCGCAAAGCCCATCCGGCATGGGCACATCTGCAATGCACATGACGCAGAGGCACGGGAATGACCGCACTTGACAGCCATGAACTCTATCATCACTCTCGTTTCGGTCATACCAAAATAGATCGGAAATCGGCGTTTGGTTTGACCTTGCTTGACACAAGCAGCCTGGAGGACACCCGAGTGACGCCACGATCCGGCACGACTCCGTCTCCCCTTTCCCCTCATCGGCTGTGCCGAGGACTTCGCGGGGGTCGGCCATGACGATACCTTCCTCGGGCGACCGGCCCCAATCCCCGCCCCGCTACCAGATGTATATCGACGGAGCCTGGACGGACGGACGCAATCCGGCCCGTTCGGACGTGGAGAACCCTGCCAACGAGATCGTCTTCGCGACGGTCCCGGCGGGCTCCGCCGAGGATGCGGTCGCGGCCCTCGAAGCGGCCAAGCGCGCCCAGCCCGCCTGGGCCGCCCTGCCCCCCATCGTCCGCGCCGGTTACGTGGCCGACCTGGCCTCCGCCATCCGGCGCGAGAAGGACCGTCTCGCCCGCACCGTGGTGCTGGAACAGGGCAAGCCCCTCAACCAGGCCGAGGGGGAGATCGACGCCGCCGTCACGTTCCTGACCTTCGCGGCGGAAACCGCGCGCCGCATCGAAGGCGATATCCTGCCGTCCGATTTCCAGAACGAGGAGGTCTGGATCCGCCGCGTTCCCTTCGGCGTCGTGGTCGGCCTCACGGCCTGGAACTATCCCGCGGCGCTCGCCGCCCGCAAGATCGGCCCGGCGCTCGTCGCGGGCAACGCCATCGTGGTCAAGGGGCACGAATCCACGCCCCTGTCCGGGCTGGAGATCGCCCGGCTCGCCCACGAGGTCGGCTTTCCGAAAGGCGTGCTCAACGTCGTCACCGGAGACGGGCGCGTGGTCGGCGACGCCCTCGTGCGCTCTCCCTTAAGCGACATGATCACCATGACCGGCAGCGTCCGCGCGGGCCGCGAGATCTATGCGGCGGGCGCGAACGAACTGAAGGTGATCCGCCTCGAACTCGGCGGCAAGGCGCCGTTCATCGTGCTCGACGACGCGGACCTCGACGCCGCGATCGAGGCGGCCCTCGTGTCGCGCTTCACGAATTGCGGGCAGATCTGCACCTGCAACGAGCGCATGTATCTGCACCGCAGCATCGCGGAGCCTTTCCTCGACAGGTTCGTGGCCCGCGTGAAGGCCATGCGGCTCGCCGATCCGATGACCAATCCGGACATGGGCCCGAAGGTGAACCGGCCCGAGGTCGACAAGGTCGAGGAGATCGTGAACCAGGCCATCGCATCCGGAGCCGAGGTGCTGACCGGCGGCCGCCGCCTACGGGAGGGTGAATTCGCGCGCGGACACTGGTTCGAGCCGACGGTCCTGCGGGTCGACACCAACCGGGCGAACGTGATGCAGCGGGAGATCTTCGGCCCCGTCGCTCCCGTCATGACGGTCGACAGCTTCGAAGAGGCGCTGAGCCTCGCCAACGACACGAGCTACGGCCTCTCGGCCTATGTGTACACGAACGACCTGCGCCGGGTCATGCGCCTGTCGCGGGAGCTGTCCTTCGGCGAAGTCTACGTGAACCGCCCGTGCGGCGAACTCGTCCAAGGCTTCCACACGGGCTGGAAACATTCCGGTCTCGGCGGAGAGGACGGCCAGTACGGTTTCGACGGATACCTGCGGAAGCAGACGACCTACGTCCGCTGGTGACGATCCGCACGCCGTGAGCGGCTGCGGCAATACACCCGAAGAACCCCGCGAACGGGGCGGAAAACCAATGGAGAGGAACATGATGCAAAGAAGGACTTTCCTTGCCCTCGCAACCGGCGTGGCCGCCATCGGGCTCGGGCTCGGCGGCGTCTCGGCGCAGGAGCTGCCGAAACTGAAGAAGAAGGACCACTACAAGGTCGGCTTCGCGCAGACCGAATCCAACAATCCCTGGCGCATCGCGCAGACGGAAAGCATGAAGGCCGAAGCCGCCAAGCGCGGCGATCAGCTCGTCTATACGGATGCCGCCAGTTCCGCCGCCAAGCAGGTGGCCGACGTCAACTCGATGATCGCCCAGGGCGTCGACCTGATCTTCCTCGCGCCCCGCGAGGAGAAGCCGCTGATCCCGGCCGTGATGGCCGCCAAGAAGGCGGGCATTCCGGTGATCCTGCTCGACCGCAACGTCGACCAGAGCCTCGCCAAGGCGGGCCGCGACTACGTGACCTTCATCGGCTCCGACTTCGTGGACGAGGGAAAGCGCGCGGCCGAGGCGCTGACCAAGGCGGTGGACGGCAAGGCCAAGATCATCCAGCTCGAAGGCACCACCGGCTCGTCGCCCGCCAACGACCGGCGCAAGGGCTTCGAGGATTACATCAAGGCCCATCCGGGCATGCAGATCGTGGCGTCGCAATCCGGCGACTTCGCCCGCGACAAGGGCCGGCAGGTTGCCGAGACCCTGCTGCAGGCGCATCCCGATGCGACCGCGATCTATGCCCATAACGACGAGATGGCCATCGGGGCGATCGCGGCCCTCGAAGCGGCCGGGAAGACGCCCGGCAAGGATGTCATCGTCGTGTCGGTCGACGGCACGCGCGATGCGCTCCAGGCGATCATCGACGGCAAGATGCTCGCCACCGTCGAGTGCAATCCGAAGTTCGGCCCCAAGGCGTTCGAGACCCTCGACCGCTACGCCAAGGGCGAGCAGATCGAGCCGTGGGTGATCAACACCGACCGCTTCTTCGACAAGTCGAACGCGGCGCAGCTCATCGCCGACGCCTATTGATCGCCGGACGCCGCCCGTCACGGCGGACGGCGTCCCTCTCCTCACGGACAGGACGGGTCACGGAGCTCTCATGGCGCCGCTTCTCTCGATGCACGGGATCGACAAGCGCTTTGCCGGAATACCGGCCCTGCGCGCCGCCGAACTCGCCGTGGAGCGGGGCGAGGTCCATGCGCTCATCGGCCAGAACGGCGCGGGCAAATCGACCCTGATCAAGATCCTGACCGGATACTACGCCCGGGATGCCGGAGAGATCGTCTTCGACGGCAGGCCGGTGGCCTTCACCTCGCCGCAGGAAGCCCAGAGGGCCGGCATCAGCACGATCTACCAGGAGATCAACCTCGTGCCCTACAGGTCGGTGACGGAGAACATCTGTCTCGGCCGGGAGAAGCGCCGCTTCGGCTTTCTCGACTGGCCCGCGATGCATGCGGAAGCCCGAGGGCTTCTGGCGCGGTTCAACGTCGACATCGACGTCCATCGCCCGCTCATGGCCTATCCGACCGCCGTGCAGCAGATGGTCGCCATCGCCCGCGCCATCGGGTTCGACGCCAGGCTCGTCATCATGGACGAGCCCACATCCTCCCTCGACGAGCGCGAGGTCGAAGTGCTCTTCGGCGTGATCCGCAGGCTCAAGGAAGCGGGTGTCTCCGTCATCTTCGTCAGCCACAAGCTCGACGAACTCTATGCGGTCTGCGACCGCGTGACGATCATGCGCGACGGGCGGACCGTGCAGGTGTCGGCCATGGCGGATCTCTCCCGGCTCGACCTGGTGACGACGATGCTCGGGCGGGAACTCACGCAGGCCCTGCGGGAGAGCCGCGAGGACGCAGACGCCGCGGCCGCGCGCGACCCCATCCTGAAGGTTCGCAATCTCGCCGTCGGACGCAAGGTCCGCGACGTCGATTTCGACGTCCGGCCCGGCGAGATCGTCGGCCTCGCGGGGCTGCTCGGCGCGGGACGCACGGAATCGGCCCGGGCCGTGTTCGGCGCCGACCGGCCCGATGCGGGAACAATCCGCTTCGCAGGCTCCGACGGCGCGATCGCCCAGCCTGCGGACGCCATCGGGGCGGGAATGGGCTTCTGCTCCGAAGATCGCAAGCTCGAAGGCATCATCCCGGACATGTCGGTGCGCGAGAACATGACCCTGGCCCTCATGCCGACGCTGGGACGCCGCGGCATCGTGGACGAGGGGAAAAGCCGCGCCGTCGTGGACCGCTTCATCAGGCTCCTCGGCATCCGCTGCTCGGGGCCGGAGCAGCGCATTCGCGAACTGTCGGGCGGCAATCAACAGAAGGTGCTCCTCGCCCGCTGGCTCTGCATGAACCCGAAGCTCCTCATCCTCGACGAGCCCACGCGCGGCATCGATGTCGGAGCCAAGGCCGAGATCCTCAATCTGATCCGGGAACTCGCCGGTCAGGGCCTCGGCGTCCTGATGATCTCCTCCGAGCTGGAGGAGATCGTGGAGGCCGCAAGCCGCATCTTCGTTCTTCGCGACGGGCGCACGGTGGCCGAACTCGCGGGTGATGCCGTCAACGAGCAGACGGTCATGGCCGCGATGGCTCACGGCGATGCGGACAGACGGGAGGCCGCCCGTGGCTGACACCGCGACGACGCTTCCTCCAGCCCCTGCTCCCGCGCCTGCTCCCGCCCCTGCCCGCGACGCGTCCCGCTTCGACACAAGGGCCTTCCTCACCCGCTACGGGTCATGGATCGCGCTCGCGCTCCTCATCCTGATCAATCTCGCGATCACGCCGAACTTCGCCACCTGGCAGACGCTCAACGTCAACCTGACCCAGGTCTGCACCATCGTGATCGTGGGCGTCGGGATGACGCTCGTGATCGCGACCGGCGGCATCGACCTCTCGGTCGGTGCGCTCATGGCCATCGCCGGAGCCCTCGCGCCGCTGATCTTCCTCGGCAAGCTCTTTCCCCTGCCCGATCCGGCGGTCGGCATCGCGCTCGCCTTCGTCCTGCCGGTTCTCGTCACCGGAGGCCTCGGCTGGTTCAACGGCTGGCTCGTCACGCATCTGCGCATTCAGCCGATCATCGCCACGCTCGTTCTGTTCATCGCGGGCCGCGGCATCGCCCAGGTCTTCACCAACGGCAATCTGCAGGTGTTCAACCTGCCGGACTTCCAGTTCATCGGCCTCGGGCGCGTTTTCGGCATTCCGTTTCAGGCCATCCTGATGGCCGCGATCGTGGCGGCCGCCGCCTGGATGCTCAGGCACACGGTGTTCGGGAGGCAGATTCTCGCCATCGGGGGCAACGAGCGCGCCGCGCGGCTCGCAGGGATTCCCGTGGCCTCCGTCAAGCAGCGCGTCTATCTCATCAGCGGTCTTCTGTCGGGCATCGCGGGCCTCATCGTGATCGCCCGCAACTCCGCCGCCGACGCCAATCTCGTCGGCCTCGGCATGGAGCTCGACGCCATCGCGGCGGTGGCGGTGGGCGGAACGCTCCTGACGGGCGGACGCGCGACGGTGGTCGGAACGCTCGTGGGCGCCCTCATCATCCAGCTCGTCCGCTACACGCTGCTTGCCAACGGCGTGCCGGACGCGGCCGCCCTCGTGGCGAAGGCCGGCATCATCGTGATGGCCGTCTGGCTGCAGCGGCAGGGACAGCGGTGAGGTCGGCGATGGGCGGCACCATGAGCCTCAGAACCCTCCAGGCCATCGGGCGCTTCGGCGTGCTGCTCGCCCTCGTCGCCCTGATCGTGTTCGGCTGGCTGCGCTACGAGAATTTCCTCGGGAGCTTCAACGTGCTCTCGGTCCTGCGCTACAACAGCATGTTCGCCCTGGTCGCGTTGGGCATGTGCTTCGTGATCATCACCGGGGGCATCGATCTCTCGGTGGGATCGACGGCGGCCTTTGGCAGCGTGGTGGCGGCGCTCGCCTCGCCTTACGGGGCGGTGCCGGGCCTCCTCGCCGGATTGGCGGCCGGGCTGGCGATCGGCGCCTGCAACGCCTTCATCATCACCCGGCTCAACATCCTGCCCTTCATCACGACCCTGGCGACCATGCTGGCGGCGAGCGGCTGCGCGCTCCTTCTGGCCGGGAACCAATCCGTCTCCGTCTCCTACGAATCCGGATTCACGGAGTTGGGCCAGGGGGATTTCCTCGGCTTTCCGGTTCCCGCCTGGATCGCCCTCGCGGCCTATCTCCTGGGCTCGCTCATCCTCAACTTCACGTCCTTCGGCCGCACGGTCCTGGCGATCGGCGGCAACGAGGAGGCGGCGCGTCTCATGGGACTGCCCGCCAATCGGGTGAAGGCGACCGTTTACCTGGCAAGCGGCGGCCTCGCGGGCCTCGCGGGCGTGATCCTCGCGGCGCAGTTCGGCGCGGGCCAACCCATCGAGGGCGTCGGCTGGGAACTGTTCGCCATCGCGGCCGTGGTCGTCGGCGGAACGCTTCTGACGGGCGGCGTCGGATCCGTGGGCTCGACCCTTGCCGGCGTGCTGCTGCTCGGCCTGATCTTCAACATCCTGAACTTCGAGAACGGCCTCGGCTGGATCAGCCTCTCCGCCTATTGGCAATCCGTCATCCGGGGCCTGTTCCTGCTGCTCGTGGTGGCCATCCAGGCGCGCCTGAGCGTGCGCACGGAAGAGACCGCGTGATTGTCGAAAATGCATTTCAACAGACGGGATGACCCATGCCTCGGATGACGTCCATCGAAACCGGTTTCTACCGCATTCCGCTGCCCACCGTCCTGACGGATTCCATGCACGGCGAGATGCGGGCCTTCGAGCTCAACACCATCCGCATCCGCGACTCGGACGGCGCCGAGGGCGTGGGCTACACCTTCACGGTCGGGCGCAACGGAGCCGCCATCGACGCGGTCCTGACCCGGGAGCTTCCGGAGATCATGGACGGCGAGGAGGCCGACGAGATCGAACGGCTCTGGCACAAGGCGTGGTGGGCGCTCCATTACGGCGGACGGGGCGGGCCGACGGTTCTGGCGATCTCCGCCTTCGACATGGCCTTGTGGGATCTCAAGGCCCGGCGCGCCGGCCTCCCGCTCTGGAAGGCCCTCGGCGGGTATGATCCGAAGGTGCCCTGCTACGCGGGCGGCATCGATCTCGACCTGCCTCTCGACGATCTGCTGCGTCAGACCGACGGCAACCTCGGCAAGGGTTTTCGGGCCATCAAGATGAAGGTCGGCCGCGCGAACCTGTTCGAGGACGTGGAGCGCGTCAAAGCGATGCGCGAGCATCTCGGGGAAGGGTTCCCTCTCATGGCGGACGCCAACATGAAATGGAGCGTCGACGGAGCCATCCGGGCGGCCCGCGCCTTTCAGCCCTTCGACCTCACCTGGCTGGAGGAGCCCACCATCCCGGACGACCCGGCGGGCCATGCCCGCATCGTCCGCGAGGGCGGGCTGCCCATCGCCGCTGGCGAAAACCTGCGCAGCTTGTGGGAGTTCAGGCTCTATGTCGCGGGCGGCGGCGTCACCTATCCGGAGCCCGACGTCACCAATTGCGGCGGCGTCACGCCGTTCATGAAGATCGCCCACCTTGCGGAGGCCTTCAACCTGCCGGTCACGAGCCACGGAGCGCACGACGTGACCGTCCATCTTCTCGCCGCCTGCCCCAACCGCTCCTATCTCGAGGCCCACGGCTTCGGGCTCGAGCGGTATATCGCCGAGCCGCTCGAGATCCGGGACGGCAACGCCCTCGCGCCGAACCGTCCGGGCCACGGCATCGCCTTCGACTGGCACGGTCTCGAACGGATCAAAGCCTGACACCCGCATTGGGAAACGCTCGCCATGAACCCATTCTCAGACACCCTTCTGGCCGGAAAGACCGCCCTGGTGACGGCGGCCGCGCAAGGCATCGGCCGCGCATCGGCGCTCGCCCTCGCCGACGCGGGCGCGGCGGTCTTCGCGACCGACATCAACGAGGAGGCGCTCGCTTCCCTGGCCGAGGAGCGCCCCGTCATCACGCCGCTGCGCCTCGACGTCCGCGACCGCGCTTCCATCGCGGCGGTCCATGAGCGCACGGGGCCGGTCGAGATCCTGTTCAACTGCGCCGGAACCGTGCATCAGGGTCCCCTGCTCGCCTGCGACGACGAGGCCTGGGACTTCTCCATGGACCTCAACGTCACGGCCATGTTCCGCATGATCCGCGCCTATCTGCCCGCCATGGTGGAGCGGGGCTCGGGATCGATCGTCAACATGAGTTCCGTCGCAGGCGCCGTCAAAGGCGTGGCGAACCGCGCCGCCTATTGCGCCACCAAGGCGGCGGTGGCGGGGCTCACCCGCTCCATCGCGGCCGATTACGTCACGGCGGGCGTGCGCTGCAACGCCATCTGTCCCGGCACGGTCGAGACGCCGTCGCTCCACGAGCGCATGCGCGCCCAGGGGGATTACGAGACCGCGCGCGCCGCCTTCATCGCCCGCCAGCCCATGGGGCGGCTCGGCACGCCGGAGGAAATCGCGGCTCTCGTCGTCTATCTCGCCAGCGACGCCGCCGCCTACACGACCGGACAGCTTCACATCATCGACGGCGGCTGGACAGGCTGATCGAGGGACATCCCGACCGCGCATGGGAATGGCAGAAAAGGGTTCAGGCATGAAAGAGCGTTTCGACCATATCGTCGTCGGCGGGGGCTCTTCAGGGTCGGTCGCGGCGGCCCGGCTGGTCAACGAGGGCGCCCGCGTGCTGCTGCTGGAAGGCGGCTATTCGCACCGCCATCCGCTCCTCGACATGCCGCCGGGGATCTTCAAGATGATCAACGGCAGCAAGTACATGCGCTATCACCACACGGTGCCGCAGGAGCATCTCGACGGGCGCGTGCACGACATTCCGCAGGCCAACGTCCTGGGCGGCGGCTCGTCGGTCAACGCTCAGGTCTACATGCGCGGACGACCCTCCGACTACGACGAATGGCACGAGCTTCTGCGCGGCGAGAACGACTATCCGGGCTGGGGCTGGGCCGACGTGCTGCCGCACTTCCGCACCATGGAGGGCAACAACCGCTTCTACAACGACCTGCACGGGGCGGATGGCCCCCTGCTCGTCTCCGATCCCGGGCACATCAACGACCTGTCGCGCTGGTTCGTGCAATCCATGCAGGCCTTGGGCGAGCCGTTCAATCCCGATTTCAACGGCCCGACGCAGCGCGGCGTCGGCTTCTACCAGTTCATGAACCGGCGCGGCAAACGCAGCAGCGCGGCCTACGCCTTTCTCGCGCCGCTCGCCGACAATCCCAATCTCGTGATCCGCCTGCAATCGCGCGTGCGCAGGATCGAGATCGAGAACGGCCGCGCCGTCGGCGTCACCTACCGCGATTCCAAGGGCACCGATCATCGGGTCCATGCCGACGGCGAGATCATCATGGCCTCGGGCTCGCTCGTGACGCCCCAGTTGCTCATGCTCTCGGGCATCGGCCCGGCCGATCGCCTGAAGGAGCATGGGATCACGTGCATCGCCGATCTCCCGGGCGTCGGCGAGAACCTGATCGACCATCCCGAGGTTCCGATGATCGCAGTGGCGAACGGCCCCCACGGCTATTACAAGCAGGGCGTCGGCTGGCGGATGCTGCTCAACGGCCTTCATTTCAGGCTGTTCAAAAGCGGTCCCATCCTGTCCGCCGGCGTGGAGGCCGGCGCTTTCGTGAACCCGGTGGACCCCGACGGCGAGCCGACGATACAGGCCTTCTGCGTGCCGATCGTCTATCTCGACCGCGATACGCTCGGCCTCGTCCAGGACACCTACGGCGTGACGATCACCACGGTGGTGGTGAAGCCGAAATCCCGCGGGTTCGTCCGCCTCCGCTCGGCCGATCCGGACGACATGCCCCTCGTCTCGCCCAATCTGCTCAAGGACCCGGCGGATGCCCGCACCATGATCGACGGGCAGCGCTTCTTCCTGCGGGCCTTCCGGACGAGCCCGCTTTCGGACAGGATCGCGCGCATCGCGATCCCCGATCCGGACGATCTCAGCGACGAGGCGCTCATGAAGCATTGCCGCCGCTTCGTGAAGACCAACTATCATCCGAGCGGCACCTGCCGGATGGGCACGTCCAGCGATCCCATGGCGGTGCTCGACGCGCGGCTGCGCGTGCGCGGCATCGACAACCTGCGGGTCTGCGATCTCTCGGCGATGCCGAACATCAACGCGGGCAACACCAACGCTCCGGCGATGATGCTCGGAAGCCGCTGCGCGGAGCTGATCACCGGGCGTCCCACGCTCACCACGGCCCAGTTCGGCCCGCGCCTGTCCGAGCAGGGCGACATGAGCGTCGCTAGCGCATCGTGCGGAAAAGTGGATCCGGTTTTCCGCTCAAACGATGCGCTCTTCTAGGCTGGAGCATCGGATCCGATCCCAAAAGTGGAGTCCACTTTTGGGTCCGATGCTCTAGCCTGAGCTGACCCTGGAGCGGTCCTCTCGGCCTCGTCAGCGCATCGTGCGAAAAAGTGGATCCCACTTCCCGCGTCCGACGCTTTACCCGGCGACCTTGACCCGCTCGGCCACCTGGATCCGGTTGCGGCCGGCCCGCTTGGCGCGGTAGAGCGCCTCGTCGGCCGCGGCATAGGCCGGGTCGAACGGCTCGAAGGCCCCACGCACGGCAACGCCGACGGACAGGGTCAACCGGACCGTCGCCTTCGCGGCAACGATGGGCGTCTTCTCCATGATGGCCAGCAGCTCACCGAGGGCGGGAAGAAGCTCGTCGACGGAGCCGGTCGACGCGATCAGCGCGAACTCCTCGCCCCCGAAGCGGCCGACCGCGCCATAGGGCGTCAGATGTCCGGCGATGATCTTTCCGACGGCCTGGAGAACGGAGTCGCCGACCTGGTGGCCGTAGGTATCGTTCACCGCCTTGAAATGATCGATGTCCATCAGCACGAGCACGACGGCCTGCTCCGCCGCGCTTTCGTTGAGCTCCACCAGGGAGCGCCGGTTGGCGAGCCCCGTGAGCATGTCGTGCCGCGCCCAATGGTCGTTGTCGCGCTCGGCCCGCATGGTGGAAACGAGCATCCCGTTGAGCCGGTAGACCGCCTTGCTCATGGCGTAGAGATAGAACGGGATCTGCAGACCGCTCAGCAACATGATCGGCTCGCCCGACAGCAACGCACCGAGACAGGCCGGCCCGAAGCTCAGCACGATCATGGCCGTCGCCAGCCGTTGCGCGGCGAAATTCCTGAAACAGATCCCGCCCATCATGGCGGCCGCCGAGAGGCATGCCAGCGCCGCCACGACCCAGTCTCCGCTCAGCAGGCTGATGAAGGCCCCGGCGCCGACGCCAAAGGCCCAGGCGAGCGCGAGAAGGAGATACAGATCCGTCGGCGTCTCCTGCTGCCGCGCCGCGCCCCGATAGGCGATCAGGATCACCCAGGTCCGCACGATCCCGAGCAGGACCTCGAGCCCGAACCAGGCCAGGAACAGCGGCTCGGGTTTGCGCAGGGCGATGACGGCCGATACCAGAATCGTATTGGCGACGCCTCCGATGAAGATCGGCAACGTCCCGAACAGGTTCGAGATCAGGGCGTGGCGGATCGCGGTCGGGACATCCTTGCCCGGGTCGGCCAGCCAGCGCGTGAACCGCCACTTCGGCAAGCTGAATGTTCTCGTCGTGTCTACCATGGACCGCCTTCACGCGTCTGTGGATCCCGCGCCCCCCAATCACGACCGTCCGGTGTACGACCGTCCGCTCCGCATGACGCAACGGAAATGTTGCCGCTACAGGATTAAGATCTGACTAGCAAAGCTGTTTTACGGGACCAAAAGCGGCAGTTATTGACCCCGACTGTCAGCACACCTTGATCTCTCCCTAAGGACACCTTCCAGTGGCTGCCCGGAGACGGTGGCAGATTCGGCAACTGCAACCTAAGGTTTCGCTACAACGTCAGACGTGAGTTCGATTTCCCGTCCGCCGCTGTAGCCTCGTGTCCCGTAGGAAAGGCAGTCCATAACCGACACGACACGAAGCTTGACCGGACAGCCCACCCCTATCGACCTGCGACTGTCGCCGGCGGGCTTGCTCGGGCACCTCCCTGTTCTTCCCGGAGCCGCCACGGCGGCAAATCCGGAGGCCCGAACCAATCTTCCGGCAGGGAGAGAATGGATGATCCCCCCTGTCACCTGAGCCCGACGGCAGCACCTGAGACGTCATTATACTTTGGTATGATGTCGCCGCATATCTGGCCTTCGGAATGAGCGCTCCTTTTGTGCGCCGCGTGGGCGTATTGCTGCATTGCAAGGCAAGAACACAGGCCATCGCCGAAATGGCAGGCAAACTCACAGGAGCTCCCAATGTTCGTTTCACTCATCCTCGCCAAGATCCAGGCCTATTTCCGCTATCGCGCCACGGTCAATGAGCTGTCGGCTCTCTCGGATCGCGAGCTCAGCGATTTCGGTATCGCCCGTTTCGAGATCGAAACGGTCGCTCGCCAGGCCGCTGCTGCCTAAAACTCTCTGCACTGCAGCAAACGCCCTCGCCCGCCTCTCGGCGGGCGTTTGTCGTTTATGGGCCCCAAGGCGTATTCACGCAACAGAACATCGAACGCAGGAAGCGGGAACCGGTTTTGCGTGGAAAGATGCACAAGACCAGAAACCTGGAGCATAAACCCAAATGTGGGTACCACTTATGGGATCAATTCGATGCTCCCCTTATCGAACAGCGCATCGGATGTGAGTTCGCTGTCACGTGCGACGCTGGGGCTGCGGCGAGATCCGCACCCTTGCCACCCTTCCGGTCGAGGCTGAAAGGATGGAATGGCTCCCCCGAAAGAGTGAGCGTCACATCTGAACAACCCGGCACGCTGGAGCTTATCCATATCCCCGGTCTTGGTTTGCCCCTAGGGATCGGCAACTCAGCGCCCCCATATGAGGGGCGCTTCTTTTTACCTGTATCCCTAGAGCATCGTGCGAAGAAGTGGGAACCGGTTCTTCGCGAAAAACGATGCTTCGCCAAAGAGAAAGAGCAAGCATTCTGACGGGATCAGAATGCTTGCTCTAGCGCGTCGTGCGGACCCAGCGGGCCGCGCGAGCGAAAAGTGGACCCGGTATTCGCTGGCGCGGCCTTTCGGGTCCGCTCAAACGATGCGCTCGTCGAAGAAGGGAGCATCGGATTCACTCCCAAAAGTGCAAATCCACTTGTCACGTCCGATGCTCTAACCCTCTCTTCACCCTTGCCTGCGATAGGCAGGGCATGACCGACACCCGTGACAACACCGCCATCTCCGAGCTCACCGGACAGCCCGTCAGCACCTGGTCCGAGGAATGGCGGATCGAGACCGAAGCCCGTACCGTCCTGAAGATGAGCAAGGAGCAGCGGGACGCCTTCTTCAACGGCCGGAAGGATGCCGATGGGAAAACCGTCGACCGCGGCGTGATCGCCATTCGGGGGCAGAAGGCCGCCGAGGGAATCAAGGCGACCATGGAGCGGCTCCAGGAGGCTCGCTCGAGGAAGGGATAAAGCGGGCCCGGCTGTCGCCGGTCCAGGTTGGGAGGACACTGGACTTTCTTCCTCCTCCCACCCATGCTTCCTAGGCCCGATCGCTGGAGCCTTGAATGACTTTGTTACGTCTATCTACAGTGGCTGGATTGCTCTTCGCTACTGTTACTCTCGCCGGTTGTGTGACTGCCGGCAATACGCTTGTACCTGTTCCCGCTCACCATACCGACCCGAATGCACGAGCGCTCATTGCTCGTGCCGTCTGGTCGGGTTCACCTGGTTGGATCGGATACCGTAAGAAGCTCTTTGACACGCGGATTAGCCCTCCGAGGTCTTTGAGAGACCAGGCCACAGGTGAAAGATATACGGTTTACTGTGTTGACGGTAAGCTCGAGGCATTGATCCTGTATCAAGAGTTCCGAACCGGCGTCAAAGTGAGTGACGAGATCGGCGGCCTTAAAATTACGACAGAGTCACAAAGGAACCGGGACTGCAACGCCGATATAGAGCCGTTTCCAGAACTCGAAGCGCTCAATCCTGCGACTTGATCTATCCGACCCGCAGTTGGATCAAATCGGCCACCCATCCTCACCCACTGCCTGGAACCTGCCGCGCTCTTCGCTCTGCTTGTCCCTGTCGTGATGGGGCTTGCAGAGGGCCTGCCGATTGTTCTCGGTATCCCAGAAGAGAGCAGTGTCTCCCTTATGCGGGATGATGTGGTCGACCACGGCAGCCGGGGTTACTCGCCCTTCCCGCTTGCACATGACGCACAGGGGATTGCGCATTAGGTAGGTCTTGCGGGCTTTCTCCCAGCGGGAGTTATAGCCTCTCTCTCGAGCGCTTCCTCTGCGCTGGTCGTATTCCCTTTTGCGGGCTCTATGGTCTAGGGGCGTGGGCATTTAGGCCTGCGGCATTCCGACGTAATGCCGCTCTACCCCGACAGGGGAGTAATTCAGTCTCTCCTAGATCCAAGGAGAAACGAGATGTTTGATCTCACCGAGCGGGCCAGACTATTAGAACTCATCAACGGAACACTTTACTCTCGCGGCGAGGCCCTGCTCTGGGAAGCAGCCGAACGATGGGACACGAACCGGAACCTGCGGGTCATTCGCGCTAACGGGGAGCAGATCTGGCCCAAAGAGCTGGCGCAACTTCTTAAGCGGCCAGATTTCCCACACTTGCCAAAGGATGGCGATCAGCCTTGGTAGGCTATCTCAGCAGCCCCAGCCTCTCGTCCATGCTCTCCTCTACATAGAGGTTGGGACTGTTATCAGACTAAAGTTTCATCACTTTCTTGATGCTTCTCCATAGTGGCGGCCGAGTCTTTGCAACCACTGCCAATGCTATCGGGATAACGATCACAATCAACGAAGCCAAAATCCATAACCAGAACCGGCTAGGTTCACTCTCTAGATCAATCCATTCAGTCAGTCGGTGTCTGGAGTCCACACTCGATGCTCAGTGATCGCAAGTACGAGTTGGTATGCGCCGAAGACCGGCAAGATCAAGAAAAGCAGGAGGCGGCGGACGTGCCTTATGAACCCCTCCTCACGATCACAGAAGCGCCTTGCCCACCCGGGCGTTCCGTCCGTTTCATCCCGCGGTTCAGGCATACTCGGGCCCATACAGATTGTTTGGACCCATAGTAGCGTGATGAATGTATTTACCTCAACAGGCCGAGCCCCTCAGCCGCGCTCTCTTTCACGTAGAGACCAGGACTGATCTCTACCATGACGACGCCATCGTCTCGAATATCGGACTTGCGAGCGTTCGGTTTCAGCGTAAGTTGTGGGGCCAAATCAGTTGTCTCACTAAGGCACAGAGGAATGAAACTTCGCGCCTATCCGAATGTGCCAGCGTTCGTCCTTGCCCTATTCAGCGCGATCTGCTTCGGGGCCCTGCTCTTTGCATGCTGGATCCTTCCCGAGACTTGTGACCCCTCCTCAGTAAGATGGTTCACCCGCGAAGCCGTCTGCAAGCCATTCTTCCGGACGCTTTACTTCATCTCAACCGTTGGCTTGTTCGGCCTGGGAGGTGTGGCGTCCCTGTTTCTCACATACATCCTGTTGAGAAGACGATGAATGGCTCCCTTTGAGAGATGTCGACATGGAACCCCCCGCGCGATCATCTCGCCGGGGCAGCATTCTAACAGCATTAGGCTTTGCGATGTTCCTGAGATGGTATCGAGTGTTCTGCGTTCTCGTCGCCGTTGGCCTTGCAATCTTGGAATACAACAAGCTCGAAAGCTGGCAGGACGCAGCCAAAGGGTTTGCACTCATGCTCGTTGCCGGTGAGGTAGTCTATTGGGGGCGAATGTTCAGGAACAGGGTAAGCGATTGGTCACGCGCGAAAACTCGTTCGCATATTGAGAGCGCCAAGCAGCAAAAAGCCGCCTCAGAATGACCGGGCGGCGGGAATTTAACTCTCAGTAGCGAGCGCTATTTGCGCAAAAGATGGGGCCTGGCCGTACCAACCCAAGTATGCCCATCCTTTGGCGCCTTCCAGGGATTTCCGAAGGCCTTCCTGGGCCCGACATCACGCTCAGCAGCAAGGGCCGCTCGAATGGCAGATCTCTCACGTCGGTGCTCAGCAACCTTGAACGGCTTGTCACTCGGAGCCGTCGTTATGCCAATGATCGGAGTCTTTCGCCGAGACCGGGACATCGTACTTCTCGCTAGGACATACAAAGCCCGTTTGGCGCGTCTTTCAAAGCTAACGAAATCCGGGTGAAAATCACCGAGAGTGCTTTAAGAACTTATTTCTAGCGCAATGGTTCAACCGCGGCAAGATTCGGCAAGGTTATCCACTCACTCTGCCCCTTGCAGCCGCTGCAACTCCGTCGCCTTCATCTGCACCTTCGTGCCCGTGCCGATGAAGTCGAGCAGCACTTCAACCCTGCCCTTTGAGAGCATGGAGCCGACACGAGCCTGAAGGTCGGTGAAGGCTCCTGCGGTCAGGCGCACCGTCTCTCCGGGCGTATACTGCGGGCCGACATCCGGCAGGCGGGTAAAGTCGAACTCGCCGGCCGAGTCCCGCTCGAGCAGCCGCGCCATGGGATGCGGCGAATCCTCGGGCGCTGGGATGCGTGCAGGCACCCCATAGCCATCCCTGACAACCCCTTCTCCGCCACGGAGCTTGTAGAAGTCCTGATCCGGGCGGAGGCCAATGAAGAGATACCGCGGGAAGAGCGGGTTCTCCCGTTCCTCCTTCTTGCGGGCATGCACGACCCAGCGCTTGGTCTGGGGGAGATGGGTCTGAGATCCGGCACGACGGAAGCCCAGCTGCGCCGCCGTTCGCATTTGGGATTGCAGACGACCACGAACCAGGCGCAGCCTTCGAACGTCTCCGGAGGCGGACGATCGATGATGAGAGATCGGAGGTAGTGAACCTGTCCGATGTCGGCAGACAGCTGAAGGCGGGGAGATTGGTCATGCTGCTGTTATCCGTTGGCTGTGGCGTGAAGCTGCACTCCTTCTTTCTGCCTTTGTCACGGACCTCTCGGCTGCTCTGGAGGCCTCCAGCTTATGCGGGGCAGACATGAGGGGCGCCTTAAGGTGCGGATCATCCATACGACCTTCGAGCGGGCCTATTCGTCAAATCGCGCCGAGCAGATCTGGCTCCCGGAGCACGTGAAGCATTCAACGAGGTAGCGCCTGAGGAGCTAACGGTGGCGCTTGCCCACGCCATCCACATCGGGCAGAGCCAAGGCGACCTTTTGGCCCTGCCCTGGTCGGCTTATGGCGGGAAGGCCATCAGCCTCCGCCAGGGCAAGACCTGCCGGCACGTCTATATCCCGTGCACCCGGGCCCTGAAGGAGACGCTGGACGCCCTGCCTCGCCGAGCCATCCAGATCCTCACCCGGTCGGACGGGACGGCATGGACAAGGGATGCTTCAAACAGGCCTGGCGGGACACCTACAGCAAGACCGGCCTGAAGGCAGACCTGCATTTTCACGATTTGCGAGGAACGGCCGTTACAATGTTAGCCGAGGCTGACCCACGGTGCGAGATCGCGACCATCACCGGCCACACCCAAGCTCATGCACAGAAGATTTTGGATCGATATTTAGCCCGGACTCGCACTCTGGCAGGATCAGCCATCGCCAAGCTCGACGAGCACCGCCGGAACAAAACCGGCGCATAATCTGCAAACTGATTTGCAAACTGAAGGTTGGAGTGAGAACCCAAGATGCCCGTAAGTTCTTGGAATATAATGGTCGGAGCGAGAGGATTTGAACCTCCGACCCCTAGTCCCCCAGACTAGTGCGCTAACCGGGCTGCGCTACGCTCCGACGCCTCAACGGCTTGGATCATCTAGCGATTTCGACCCCCGGACGCAACCCCAAAATTCAGGTTCGGACGGCAAGCGGACCGAACGGCACGGTTCGGGACGCAAAGTCCCGAAAAAGTCCCGAACCTGCGTTCTGGGCTTGTTCCCGCCCCTCTCGCTATCGGGAGGATGGGATGAGCTCCATCATCCGCACATCCTTCGGCCCCGTCTGCGCGGCGTGCCAGTCGCCCTTGGGCCCGACCTTGGGCCCGAGGAAGACGATCGGGACGAGTGCGACACCTGCGGCGGGGAAGGTATCAGCTGCGAAGAGATCGAAGATGACATCTACCCCGAAAGCCTTCCTGCCCCTCTCACGGCTTGGAGAGCGGCATCACCATCATCGGTTCCATAAGGCCCGCTATCGGAAATTCGCAACGGCCCTCGCGGCGAGCCAGCGGGTTTCCCGTCTGGTCCACAAACTACTGAGAAGGCCGTTGCCCCTCCTATTTGGTCACTGGCGGAGCCGTGGTGCTGATCTTTTTGACCATGTCCATGCACTCGGCTTCCTTGCCCTGCGTATCAAGCTGCTTTGCCTGTTGGATCATTTGCATGTTTTGATTGGCGGCTGCCGGAGTGCCGGTCGTTGTCGGAGTTGAACCTGTCGTGGCAGGTCCGGCCCCTTCCTGCCGTGCTGTGACGGACTTCTCCAACTCGGCAATGCGGTCGGTGCATGGCCCTGCAAACCCAGGACTGACCAAGATGAGAGCGAGGGTTGAGCCAAGGAAGATGCGACCAAGCATATCGGTTCTCCTGCTACGAAGAGCCCCTGCAATAAACCCGCTCCAGATAAGCCGCGTTCCTAGATTTCCGTTTATCCGTTCACACGAGGCACAACTCTTGACGCAACGACCTGAAATTCTTGAGTTCCATAAAAAGCCTTCGCAAAATCGCATCGAGCATTCCGCCCTCACCTCTCCCCTTGCTCTGGATGAGAGGGAACACCCCGATGCCTCGTTTCCTCCCGTTAAGCATTTAGAATTATGACGATTTCGCCAAAATTCCCAGGCAGTCCAGTTTTGATCTCGCATAGTATCCCTCCTGCCAAGGTTTAGGGAGGCAACTACGAAAATGTTACTTGGTGCAGGCGCTCTCGCCATTGCCGTCGTGGCTGCGATACCGGCAGTCGCACAAAACATTGCGACCAACCCGAACGTCGCACTCAAGGTTGGGCAGTCGGCCATTATCCACGGCAATCGTCCTCAAGCATGCGGAAGCCCGGCTCCGAGCTGGGCAAATACCATCCCAACTTTGCCGCCGACTCAGCTCGGCACATTCTCTGATGGTGGGGCTGGCACACGCGCTAGTCGCGCTTGTGGGGGCGTCGTGCCAGCTCGCGCCATTCGTTTCAAAGCGACCAAGAAAGGGACCGAAGTATTAAATCTATATGGAGACAGTATTACGATTACAGTAAGGTGAGATCCTGGCCCGCCTCTGCAGATTGGCCCCTCCTGTCTCCGACGATCTTCAACCCTCTCTTCACCCTTCCCTGCCATAGGCAGGGCATGACCGACACCCGTGACAACACCGCCTTCTCCGAGCTCACCGGCGAGCCCGTCAGCACCTCGTCCGAGGAATGGCGGATCCAGACCGAAGCCCGTACCGTCCTGAAGATGAGCAAGGAGCAGCGGGACGCCTTCCTCAACGGCCGGAAGGACGCCGATGGGAAGACCATCGACCGCGGCGTGATCCGCATCTGAGGGCCGAAGGCCGAAGGCTGCCGGGGAGATCGAGGCAACCATGGAGACGCTGCAGGACGTCCGCTCCAGGACAGCATAGCGCAGGCGGCGCATGACCAGCTTATCCCCGTTCTTCACCGCGTAACACTATCGAAATGGATAGGTTCTGGACTCCTGCGCCATTGCCAGACATGTTCCCTATTCGTTCTCAGGGAGTCGGGCAGAGGCATGAAACGGGAGAAGCTGACAACGGAGCAGGTCCTTGAGGCTCGGCTTCGCTATGCCGCAGGCGAAAGAGAATTCACCAAGCTCGCTCGCGACTATGGGGTCAGTCGGCCGACGATCACCAATGCCGTGCTTGGCTACACCTTCAAGCATCTGCCCATGCCGCCGCGGCGTGTTCCATGACGCCGCCCGATAATTCACGCCCGTGCTAAGGCTCGTGCATCGTGCGAAAAAAGGAGACCCGGTTTTTCGTTCAAGCGATGCGCTGCTCGCGACACGGGCCGGGCTTCCTCCGGTCAAGCCATCACGGAGGGTCAGAGGCAGTCGATCGGGGCGGATCGGATTTTCGAAGAGCCGTGAGCCGCTGCCGGACCTCCCCGGCGCAGGCGGCATATCCCGCGCCGTCGATATAATCGTCGATGTTGAACGATCCCGAATAGCGCCGGGCGATCTTCAGGCCCTCCAGGAGATTGCAGACGTCATGGGCATCCAGCGGGCGGCTGGTCGCGATCCCGGCCGCCGTGAGAATTCCATTGAAGAGCGACGCTGTTCGGGAGAAGGTTTCGAGCGCGTCGCCGTGGGTCTTGGCGCGATCCCCGCCGATCAGGTCGGCAGCGCTCGACGCAATGGCGGTCGCCGGTGTGAACATCATGATCATCCCATTCCTGAAGGCAGCAGCGAAAAGGCACGGACAGGAACCTGCCCCGCTGCAATGATGTCGTTCGAGAGCATCGGATGCGGGCTCGATGTCACGTCCGATGCAGCAACCATTCATCGTCATGGCCGCACTTGGTTTACGGCCATCCACATCTTCGGGAACCACTGCGCCACAAAGACGTGGATGCCCGGCCCCGAGCCGGGCATGACGAGAGTGATGCTCCCCCCATGGAGCGGCGCATCGTTTGAGCCAAAAGCCGGGTCCACTGTTTCGCGCGATGCGCTAATGGGGAAGCTTGCTGAAGAACGTCATGACGGTGGCGATCCCTGCCAGCCAGGCGCCGACGATCCAGCGGACAAGCCATGTCCGGCTGTCCTCCAGACTGGAGACCCTGCCGTCGACGGCGGCATTCATCTGCTCGATCTCCTTGCGGGGCACGAAGTGGACGGATTGCTCGTCCATCTTCTGCGTCAGGTTGCGCACGTCACGGGCGAGGTTCTTGAACTCTGTCCTCAACTCGCCCCTGAACTCCGCGAATTCGACCTTGAAGGCGGTCAGGCCCGTGTCGTCGCTCATGAGCGAACCTTCATCCGACCGACCACGGCCGGGATGACCCTCTCGGCCGACCGATAGCCGCCAAGCCCAAGAAGCCCGTAGAGAAGCGGATAGAGCTGATCCGGCGGGATCATGTGCAGGCCGAACGGCACTCCCGCCCACGAGGCCAGGAGCCCGAAGCCGCACACCCAACCCACGAAGGGCCGCCAGCCCTTCTGGAACCAGGTCTCGGATTGGGCGTCGGCCAGATTGATGGCGATCTGCCGGGTTCGCTCTTCCGCCGTGGTCTTGATCTCATCCGGGCTCGTGCCGGTCGTATCCGTCTTCAGCGCATCCAGAATGACGGGAGCGATGACCTCGCTGACGATTGCGCCGATTGCTGCTCCTGCGGCCATCACGACCTCCTTCTCATGGCAATAAAAAAGGCCCGGAGCAGAGCGCCGAGCCGTGAGGTTTTCGGGGGATCGATGGGTTCGATGTCGGGAGGCTGCGGGACATGGTCCGCCCAGGCTCTCAACGCCTCCTCGGCCCACTTCAGGCGACTGTCGTAGTGCTTGATGCCGGCCCTGAGGAACGCCTTCTCGAAGGCAATGACCTTGTCGCGCAAGCCGCTCGCCTGCTTCACGGCGGGAACGGCCCTTTTCTCGGAGCCTTTCAGTTCCTCGAGGAGAAAACCGTAATTCGCCCTGTCGGAGGCCGGATCCAGGGCGAGCGCCGTGCAGAACGCCTCATAGGCCCTGCGGCGCGGCCCGGTCCATTGCGACCATCCGTAGCCGCCGCGGGAGCCCTTCACCAAGGGCTCGCGCTCCTGAAGGCTGCGGAAGCCGCTGCATTCGTGACCCAGATTGCCGAGGATGGCCGCCGCGTCATCCGCATCCAGCGGAAAGTCGCGCATGAGATCGGCCATCACCTTCGGCGCTTTCGTCCGGAAGATGTCCGTCACTGTCAGTTGTCCTTAAAAAAATGCCGCCCTGCGGCGGCTCGTGTTTGATATTCGACGAAGGGCTAGCGCATCGTTCTCGCGACGATGCGCTAGAGCTCGGCGTTCAAGACAAGATTTTGAATCGCTCGCGTCGTTTGATGCGCATTCAGCACTTTCCCGTCGTTGGTGACGGCGGTGAAGCCTGGGCCGCCCCCGGCGATGGCGGGCGTGGTTCTCATCTGAATGGGAAGCGCCAGTGTGCCGAAGGCGGACGGCGTATCAACGACGACAGAGAGCGTTTGGTAGTACCGATAGCAAAGAGCCAACTCTTGCCCATACGGACGCTGCGCGAACTCGGTCGCCGTCGAGCCTCTTTCCATCTTGATTTTGGAAAGCGTGAACTGTGTAAAGGGAGTCGAAGGAACATCGACCCATAGAAAAACCGTGATGTTTCCTAAGCTCGGCGGAAGGATCGCCGTTTTTGAGAACGGATCCTCTTCTATGGGACCCTGAGCAATCACGGTCACGCCGCTGCCGAAGATCACCCCCTGGTTCGGGAGCCACCAGTCCGAAATGAAGTCTCCGGTGGCTCCTGACAAGATCGCCCAGTTCAGGCGGTTCGTTCCGTCGAGGCCGCTTATTCTCCCGCTGAGCGTCACGGCCTGCGATGCAAGATCCTGAAGATTCGCGCTTTCGATGACTTGGGCGACGCCGAGCTTTTGCACAGAGCCGGTCGTGTTCATGAACTTGCCACCGCCGCCCGCCGGCTGGCTGTAGGCGATGCCGCCGCTCTCGGAGAGGATATACCACCGATCGAAGCCGTAGGTATTGTCGGCGGCGGTTCCCGTGCCACGCTGACAGATGCGGAAGTCGCCATTGATGAGCCGGTTCCCCGTATCGGTCGAGGGAATGGTGGCCGTATTGGTGACGGTCAAGGTATTGGAGCCATCGTCATACGTGAGGGCGATTCCTCGGCCCGGCTGGAGCAGCGCCGCCACCCGATCGTCCACGGCCTCGGAGAAATCCATCACCTGCGAAGCCGTATGGGTGTGGTTTTCCGCTGCCGCAGCGATCGCGGATCGTGCCGCCGCCGCATCCAGTGCCGTCACAAGCGCCCGCCCGACGCTCGTGCTGTCCGAAATCTGCGAAGCCGGATGCGTATGGCTCGCGGCTGCCGCACCAATCGCGGACCTTGCCGCGGTTGCACTGGCGGCCGTGAGAACGGCGCGTCCAACGGGCGTGCTGTCGGAAATGTCCGTAGACGGATGCGTATGAGCCTCCGGCGGAAATTCGGCCGGCTTGTCGGTCAGCTCGTTCCATGACTGGCTATGGGTCGGAAGGTTGACGAGCTCGACGCGCTCGTTCGTGTCAGCCGCCTCGTTCCAGACGTGGACGAAGCGCCCCTCGTTGTCGGCGGGCGTCACCTCGACGAGAGAAGGAATGTCGCTTTCGATGGTGACCGTGCCGCCGGTCGCGGTCGCCTTGATGCCGCCCGTGGCGACGATCTTGCCGGGCCAGCGCGGCAGCACCTCGATTTGAACGCCCCCGGGGGCGGAAGGAAAGAGCGCCATGATCTAGCACCTCACAGGGATATTGACTTCGAACAGGGGCTCGACGGTCGTTCCGTTCGAGACATCGAGCTTGAGAACGTAGACGCCAGGACGGAGATTGGCGGTCGCCGATGCCTCCATGCGCCATTCGACGACGCCGTCGGACACGACCTCGATGCCGGACGACGTTCGAGCGGTGACGACCGGGCCGGAGCAACCCGGCTCGTAAAGCCCGCCCCTGAAGGTGACGTCCTCCAGCTCGTCACGAGGGATGGACCGACTGACGCCGTGATCGTCCTTGTGGGTCAGTCTGAAGGTGCCGACCCATGTGCGGCTCTGCCAGATGGGCGGTAGGTGGCCTGTGAACATGCGAGGTCCTAGAGCTTGATGTAGAGGCTGACGAGGAAGGACGGCTGAAGGTTGCTATGCGCTTCGCCGCCGCCGGCCGGCTCCACAGTGATGCTGTGCGTGTGGGCGCCCGTGGTGTTGGTCGAGCCGCTGACGCTGTGCGCGTGAGCGCCGTCCGTCCCGGTGTTGGCCGTCGTGTTGTTTCCACGGGTTTCCAAGCCGGCATTCGTGCCGGATGGGTGTTCCTGCGCGCCTGGAGGCCGCGTGTAGGTGTGGCTGTGGTTGCCCGTGGTGTTGGTCGTACCCGTGACCGTATGATTGTGCCCGCCGGCGGAAGCGGACGTTGCCGTGTGCGTGTGGCCGGGGATTTGCGCGGTCGTGAGCGTGACGGTCGATGCGCCGGCCTTCGACCCCAGGGTCGTCGCGCTGCCCGACGTGAAGGTCACGCCAGTGAGAAGCCCCGCCGCCGTGTTGCCCATATCGTCCAGGCCGACGAGGGCGCGGCCCCGAAAATCCGGCAGCGCGATCGTCTTGTTGGCGGCCCAGTCCGCGGCGGCGGACACGCCGCGGGACGGGAGAACGGTCAGGTTCGGATCCTTGGCCCACAGATGGAGGAACAAGGCCTGGCTATCCGCATTGGCGCGCTCCGATGCGCCGGAGGACGACGAGCCGATGCTGCGCCCGTTCGCCCGCACCCAACCCTGGAGAACGCCCGAGTCGTACCGGATCTTCATGTCGCCGGTCTGGTGGAGCTTCGTGGCGTCCACCTCCTCCGGGTCAGGCGGGGGCTCGGCCTCCTCGGTGACGGCCCCTTGAAGCTGGTTCAGCGAGCCGATCACCGCGCCCGCGCCGTCCACGATGCGGATGTCGTAATTCCCCTCGCCCACATAAATCGCCGGGAAGTTCCCCTCCCCGTCCACCGCCACGGGATGCGTGTGCTCCTGGCTGAAATTCGGGTCCTTGTAGGCGAGCTTGGGCGTCGTGGTTCCGGCCTCGAAGACATAGGCCTTCGCACCGTATTGCACCTGCCCGTGCTTGAAGCGGGGAAGCCCCGAGATCGGAGCCGGAACTGCGGTCATTCGGTTTCTCCAAATGAAAAGCGCCCGCTGAAAGCGAGCCTGGGGTAAAGAAAAAGCCGCCCGGAGGCGGCTCACGATCGATTTAGAAGGCCTTTGGCAGCCCAGCATCCTTGAGGGTGCCGTTCGCGCTCGATGGTATAGAGCATCGGCCAGACAGGCGGCCTAGCACGCCTGGGATCTTGGCACTCCTGAAGATCAATGCCGCTCCCTTCGTCCTGGCTCGCCCGTCCAGCCTCTCCCGTCATGGCCGCACGTGGTTTAAGGCTATCCACGTCTTCGGCGCGGATGAGCCGTCAAGACGTGGATGCCCGGCTCAAGGCCAAGCAGCCTCCCGCGGACCGGTTGCGCCCTCCACTCGACTCATGGTTGTATCATGATATTGTTGCAACCGTCCGTTAGGAGGGACAACCGATGATGAAGCAAATCCTCGCCTTCGCGCTGATCGTGGCCGGTATTTACGTTGCGCAACCCACTCCTGCCCAGGCCGGTCCGTGCCAGCATTCGTATGACCGGGCCAGCGACGGCTCCCGGTGTGGCGGCAGGGCCGCCGACCGGAGAAGCGGCGGGAATTGATCCGCTCCGGGGAGGGCGCCGGACCCTCCCCGCTCGACTCGCGAACAAATAGTGATAAAGTTACAATATCCAGGTTGTACAGAAGAGCAGGAATGAGCCAGGACGCCTACAAAGAATGGCTCAAACAGCAGCCCAAGCCGAGACTTGAAGTACGCATCAAGAGGGGGACGCAGGACACTGTGATGTTTTTGGCCTGGGCGGCTCTCGGCCTTGGCGTTTTGCTTCCCATCTTGCAAGTTGGGTTCTGGCTCAAAACCGGCATATGGACGCCGATAACTATAGCCGAGGCGATCATGCCTTTTTATCCCACAGACTGGATTGGATTCAATCAAGTCCTACTATGGGTTGCCACTCTTCCAGCCAGCGGAGTTTTAGCTGGGCTTGGCGCCGTCTTAATTACTAGCGTCGCTGCATTGGTTTGACAGCGCAATTCGGCAGGGGCCAATGATGAGCCGTCTGGTTTGGATGATCGCACAAGGCAGCCTTGTCATCTGGCTCACCATAGGAATGCACGAAGGCAATCGGGATAATCATCTTGGCGAACACCTCCTTGTAAGTGTGATCTTCGTCGCATTCCTCACTGCGATCATCACCAACTCATATGATTGGTGCAACAGGGTGTTTCGAGCTTCCCCAATTTACGGACGCCTTCTTTTGCTGGTCTTCTGGTTCGCCCCCACAAGTCTCATCCTTTGGGATATGACAACAAAGAAAGGTGACTTGGCCGGGCGGTTGATAGTACCGAGCCTAAGCCTCGGATTGTCCATCCTACTGACCTATCTGGGTAGCCGTCTCCTGAGTGGATTGTGCCGGAAGGTTGCCCGAGTTGCTGGCCGCACGCCCGAGATATGTCAGCCTCAAGGCCAGCGCTTGCGCCTTCGCCCCCGTAGTTGGTTCCTTGGCGAATTGCCGACGCAGACGAACGCCCTCGAGATCAGCAATGATCCGCGTCAGCGAGGTTCCGGTGTGGCGGCAGGGCCGCCGATCGGGGAAGCGGCGGGAATTGATCCGCTCTGGAGAGGAGCCCGAACTCTCCCCTCTCGACTCCCGGAAGAATCGTGATTAAGTTGCGTCGACTGGGAGGGGGAATGGCCTACGATCTCTTCATCGCATACGACCTGATGTCACCAGGGCAGAATTACGGCGCAGGGAGGCAACGGATCCACAGCCTCGAGCCGAGCCGGATTCCAATTCGCACTATTCGACGATCAGATGGATTTCAGCCCCACCCAGGTGCACGCCTACATTTTGAAGATCACGGATGGAAACGACCGTCCTGCCGTGGTCAACGTGGCCAGCAGTGTCGTCACGAAGTGGGATCGCCCGCCCATCGACGCGATCAACGCCATCGGGTCCCAGGCACAGGTCGAAGCGGCGGGTATTCCCGTCACCGAGAGGGTTGGGGATCGTCGTGTTCATGATGGTGTCCTTGGTTGAGCAGACGAAATGAGTCTGTCACGCCGCATGGCCTGCCTCATATTCGGCCTTGTCCTTATTGGAGGCGGCTTATGGTTTGCCATAGAGCAGTATCATTATGCTGAGGCGGTTGGGGTCGGAGACTTTCTAACCAGAAGCATAAAGGGGCGTTATCTCGGATTGATGAGCTGCTTTATGCTTTTCTTGGGCGGTGGAGCGCTCGTTCTGAGCGCCATTACTGGCCGCTAGTGAAGAGCGTCCGCTGGCAGGTCGATGCCCGCCCTTTCCGCCGCCTCTGCTAAACGACCGGACAGAGTCTCCAGAGCCGCTGCCTTTTGGGGCGTCGGATTGACCTTCATCTCGCTCGCTAATCTAGTCCAGCGATGGAACAGTGGGCTGGTCACGGGGGTCGATAGGAGCTTGCCGAACGCCACGCCGCCTATGGCGGCACCGAGGCCCGTGAAGAATTCGCCCATAGTTCCCAGAGCTAAGCCGCCTGTCACTACAACGCGACCCGTGTTCGACTTGTTCACGAACTTGCCCTCGGCCTCCTTAGCCGGCCGTGCTAGGGTCATGATGTCGTCCAGGCGCTTGCGGATGCCCTGATCGCGGAAGAGGTAGGCTTTGCCTTCAGGAGAGAGCTTGTTCCAGTTGCTCACGAGATGGGCGAATGAGAACTCGCCGCCGGACGGCCCATATCCCATCCGACCGATCATGACGGACGAAAGATCGTTGAAGGCTTCGTCACCCAACTCCTGTTGCAAGAGCTGCAATTGACGGATGTTGGCCCTTCCGCCCTGGGCGGCCATGCCGATCACCTTATCAGCTAAAGCCTCATCGGATTGTGAGCGCAGGACTTGCCGCAAGCCTTTGTTGGTCTCGGCAAGCCTGCCGAGCTCGGCGTCCGCAGCCTGGAACCGCTTCAGGGCACTCGCTGGGTCCTTGAGAGCCGATTGTTGGACTGCGCTCTCCATCGCTCGCGTGACGGCACCGTAGGCGGCCTTCAGATCACCTGCGTTGAAGCCCTGCGATTCCTCAAAGTCGATGCGCTCCGCAAGGGTCGTGCGGGCTCGCTGGAGGCCATTGAACGTTGCGCCGTTCGGATTGGTGGCCAGCTCCGCCAGCGGCGCCAAATCCTTCGGCAGAGTCCCCTCTCCCGCCGCAACACGGGATTGCATGATTGAGTTGAGCGACCCGGCCAAATCCTCGGTAACCGAGACGGGTTTGCCGGCATCGATCACGCCTCGCAGAACCTCGTAGGATTCCGCCCGTGCGCTTCGGTTCCGCTCGACAGCTTTCTCTACAGCCGTTCGGAGATTACTACCGGCGGTGGTCTTGTTGCCGGCATTCCCGCCACCTGCCGAGGCAGCCGCCTCATCCACCGCCCCCCTGAGCCCACCTAGGAAGTTATCGGAAGACTTCTCAATGATCGAGCCGCCGATAGGGACCTGGCGAGCCACTTGGGTTGCGGCTTGTACCACTCGGCTATCGGTCGCGATGCCTACGGGAACGTCGATATCGAGGTTTTTGGCTGCAGCAACCACCTCCGGATTGATGAACTTGGAAGTGGGAGAAGTAGCAACCTTGGGGGCTACCTCAATAGCCGAAGCGCCCGTTGAGGGCGCGAGCCGCGAAATACCTGAAGGGTGCCCAGTTACGCCCATCATCGCCGTCTCTATCGCACGATCCTGACCTTCAGGCGTGTTGAGGTCGATTTTTCCCTCATAAACATCGCGCGGCGTTGTAATCGCCCGCATCAGTGAGCCGGTGATTCCAGCGTCGAAGTCGAGGTGCTTTTCGCCGTTTGCATCTACGCTGAACGGAAGGATTTTCCCCGTGTACGACTTATCTTCCGGCTGGGAGGGCCACGGCGCTGCGACGGCAGACACAGAAGCCGGAACCCCGTCGAACTGGTCGAAAGGATTGCCGCCCGACACCGGAGCCGCTGGGGCCTGTGCAGGAGCGTCGAACTGGTCGAATGGGTTAGGCATGTGGGATTCCCAGGGCCCTTTCCGCTGCGCCGGGGCCGTACTTTTCGTCGAACTGTTGCTGTAGGGCCGGGTTCTGCTTCAGAAACTCGACAGCCATCGGCGGGGGCGCGCTCAGTTGCGGCGGCGGTTGGTGCTGGTGTGCAGGCCGCGGATCGGGCTGCTGAACACTCCCACCATAGGACCGACGCGTGTTCTCCAGGTGTCGATTGGCGGATTTCTTAATCTCGTCCACCTGTCCATTGACGCGACCTTCGATCCCCCATTGGGTGAGGGGGTTTAGAACCTCCCACCCATGGAGAGCCGCGCTCTCAAGCTGCCTCCGCATCACTTCCAGGTCGGGACCGCTCCGAACACCGAGGTCCGCGACTTCCTTCATTTTCAGGATGGCATCGGTATAGGCAGCATTGAGCCTGGCCTTGCCCTCCGTATTCAGCGCCTCTGCGCCATATCGCTTCACGAGAGCGTTGTAGTTGTCGAGAGAGGCGTTCAAGTCGGCTACAGCACGCTCCTGATTTGCCATCTCGTTCCGCATACCTTCGGTCGGCCCGTCAGGCTTGCCGCTCGTTAGCGGGATCATCCCGGCATTCGAGCCCGGAGCCTCCGAAGCCTTGACACGCTGCGCCGCAGCCTGCGCGGCGGTGGGCATCTCGCCCCCCTTCAGGGATCATGAACTGTGCATTCCGAGACCCTTGCGCCGGAAGATCCGCAGGGTTCCCGCCTCCAATCTTCGCCATCCACTTTTGGGCGAATTCGCCCGCGGTCATGGTCTCGTTGCCGCCGTTCAAGGCAACCGCCTTGGCGCCGAGAACATCCGCCGCACGGGCGTTCGGATTGGACAGGAGCTTCGCCGCGCTGCCCGCCCCCTGCTGATGCGCAAGATACAGCTCGTGCGCGGTCGGCTCACGACCGAGAGCTTTCGAGAGATACGCCCTGTTGTCCGCAGCCAGACGCGCCGCGGCGTCGGTCGATGCGGCCGGGTCGAACTTGTTGCTCAAGCCGTATTGCTTTGCGGTGCCGTCCGTAAACTGGAACAGCCCGCCTGCCGACGAGTTCGGGTTCTGCGCATTCGGGTTGAACTGGCTCTCGATGGCCGCAGTCTGGGACAGATAACCGGCCGGCAGCGCGTATTGCCGTTCCCGCTCGCCGAACATGCCCTCGAGAGTCCTGCTGGGCTCGGCGCCCTCCATCGCCGCGAAGGTCGGAGCCTTGCTCTGCATGGGCTGTTGCGCGGGCAGCTCGCCGAGCGACGCAATCGAACGCATCTCCTGCGGCAGTGCGCCCTGTCCCATGGACGCCATGGTCCGGTCGATGGGCCCGCGAGCCTCCGCTTCCTGCCGGCGCCTCGCCGCCTGGTCGTAGGCGCCGAGGAAAGTCTTGCCCAGGCTCGCGATGGGCGACCAGTCGATGATGGGAGGGCCGAAGCTGTCCGCCATTAGATTTTTCCTCCGCCGAAGAGGCTGCCGAGGCCGCCGCCCATGCCGCCGCCCATGCCACCTCCGAACCCGCCGCCGAGAACGCTGGCTCCGAGCTGCAGACCGCTCATGAGAAGCCCCGCGCGATTGGCCGCCGCCTGCTGGCCCGCGAGCTCGTTCTGCGATGCCGCGTTGGCCAGGCCCTGCCCGATATTGGCGATGAGCTGCCCGCCCGTATTCCCGGCCCCGTAACGGTAGCCCGCCTGCTGCCCATAGGTATGACCGATGTTGCCCGCGGTCTGGCCGTACACGTTCGCCCGCTGAGTGCCGTAATTCGTCGCCAGATTGCCGAGGTCGCGCAGAGCGCCTGCCTGCTGCCCCGTGGCGTCGTAGCCCAACTTCGCGACGCCGTTCAGGCGATCCAGATACGAGCCGTATTCCTGGTTCGCGAGATTGGATCCGAGCCGCGTGATCGCGTCGAGCGTGTTGCCGGATGCGGTCAGACCGAGCGCGCTCGCCTTGCGGGCTGCCGCATCGCTCGCCTGATCCACCTGCCACTGATAGCCGGGCCCGGCCTGGAAGGCGCTCAAAGCGCGCGTCCGGCCATCGGCGCCGTTCATGCCGATGGCGTCCTGGTACTGGCTGAACGCGTTCCGGCCCGCATTCGTATAGGGTGTGAACGCGTCGTAGGCGCGCTGCCCGTAGTCTCGCGCGGTGTCGTAGCCGCTCCGGAGCGCGTCGAGCTGATTGCGCTGAGCGCCCCGGTACACGTCACGGGCCCGGCCGAGGTCGGCAACCGCCCGGTTCGTGCCCCTGTCGATGCTTTGAAGCGCCGAGTCCCGCGTGTTCACGAGCACGTCGCTCATGGCCTTGGCGGCGTCACGCCCGTCTTTGCCGCTCGTGAGCTTGTCGAGTCCGAACATGGTTTTCGTCCCTTAAGGAAGCGCCGCCGCGAGGTCCTTGAGATAGGCCAGCAGACGGTCGAAATACGTGAGCCAGGCGGGCGTCATCTGACCCGTCCTGGGATCGATCACCGGCTCGTTCGCCGGTGGGAGTCGCGGAGGTGACTGGGTGAACGGCATCAGGGCGTCCTCGCGTCCGCTTCGACCTCGCCGCCCATCAGCGAGACATAGACGGGGTCCGACACGGTGAGACGGAACCGGATGCCGTGATGCGTGGTGAGGCCGAGCCTGTTGACGCGAATCTGCCGGCGGCTCTCGCCCTGGCGTCCCAGGCTGCGCAGGATCGGGTCCGACCACGTCACTCCGCCGTCATGCGACCACTGGATGGCGACCTGCGGGTCGTTCTCCGGAATGCTGGCGCTGCGGGCATCGCCCTGCCCCACCACGAAGTCGAACCACGCGGCCTTGACGGCCACGCGCGCCGGGAACTGCTTGACCGGACCGCTCTCGATCACGGCCGCGAGCGGGCTTCCATCCTCCGTCAGGGATTGTTCGGTGATGGTGAGGAGGCTGGTGGAGTGCGTGTCTCCGACGATCCAGCGGTCGAACGCCTTGACGGCATGGCGATAGCGCCAATTCTCCAGCCCGTAGGATCTGCGTTCGTGCCAGGCCTGGGCGGTGATGTCGTAGACCCAGGTCCATTCGGGCGAGCTGAGCGACCAATAGGCATGGCCGCCCACCACATAGACCGTGGCATGAAGCTGCGTCTTGTCCGGCACGGCCGCAATGATCCGCTCGATGTATCGCGTCGAGATCACATTGGCCTGGAAGCCGTTGAGCTCGCGCACGGTGCTGTCGGAAGCAACGAAGATCGGGTTGCCGTCCCAGCCGTCCTCGTATCCCGCGATGGCCCAGGGCCCCGCGATGCCGACCGGCACGACGCCGTCGCGCGCCAGCGGGAACGGAGACGTCCCCACATTGCGCCATCGCTCGAACGAGGACGGCCCGAAGGCGTAGAAATACTGACCGGAGACGACGCCCCGCAGCAATCCATCGGGCTTCGCCTCGGCCTTGGCGAAGCTCAGGGCATCGACGGCGGGCGCGTTGAGATCGGACGCGTAGATCCGCCCGTCCGCGATCGTGAACAGGAAGAACCCGTCCAGGAAGCTGACGCTGTTCGCTTGCGGCAGGTCGCCGTCCGGATAGGATGAAACCGTCGTCGTCGAAACGACGAAGACCCCCTCCTCGGTCACGACGGCCACGTCGGGCGTCGGCGCGTTGTTGCGCGCCCAGGTGACGGGCTTGCCGCCCGTGAGGACCCCGTCCAGCACGGTGACGCCGCCGCCGGCATCCACGATGGCGGCCGTGTCGTCCCAAGCCCCGTACAGGAACCCGGCGACTTCCAGAAATCCGCGCGGTCCGCTCAAGGCCGCGTCCGTGAACGCGACGAGTCCCGGCGAGCGGCGCCAGACGAACAGGTCCCCGTCCTTGTCGACGAAGGCGTTGACGAGCCGGCCCTGCCCCTCTTGTGCCGATTGACCCGGCAGCGAAGAGCGCGGAAAGGGAATTGCAACCATCAGCAACGCCTCCGCAAGGCAGGGTCGATCGTCAAGGATTGTCCCGTGCCCTTGCCGATCCTGGAGATCGTGCGCAGACGATCCTCGCCGTAGGTCACCGCATTGGCGTCCATGGCCCGGCCGAATTTCGCCGCGCAATGCTCGGCCAGGACGAGAACCAGATAGGGAAAGGGCGCCTCGTCGATGGCGTCGGCATCGGCGACGTAGATCACCCGGCGGGCCGCCAGGTCAGCCAGCAGGGGCTGAATGCGGCTTTCCACGTCCTGGCGGTCTTCCGCGCTTGGCGCCTGTCCCACCCCCAGGGCTCCCAGGGCCTGCAGCGTCTCGTCGATCAGATCGTCCTTGGTCTTCATCGCGCTTTACCCATGCGGCTGGCGTGTCGGCCCATCCCTTCGGAAGGTCCTCGCCCTGCCTGAGGTGAAAAATCTTCGGCTCTTGGGTGGGGTGGTATCCCCAGGTCGGTATCGGCTCTTCGCTCATTCGGTCACCTGACATGAAAAGGGAGGGCGCCATGGCCCTCCCTCGTTAATTACGGCGTGCCCGACGCGCGGGTGGCGAGGCGCGGATCGAGCGTTTTGGCGCCGTAGAGGATGTCCAGGCGCCACAGGCTCTCGTCGTTGATGCCGTCATAGACCGGGATCACGCGGACGGAGAGGCCCTTGTAGGACTGGCGCGCCACGTCCACCGCGCCGGGCGGGCTGACGAGCGGCACCGACACGAGCGCGAAGGCGTTCCTGTTGAACACCAGGTTCTGGCGGTAGCCGGTCGAGGCCGAACCCATCACCGAAATGGCGGCATTGTCGGCGGGAGCCGCGGACACGTTCTTGAACGCGCCGGTGGGGATGATCGCCGGATGGATCGTCAGGCTCTTGTTGCCCGAGCCGTCCGACGTGGCATCCGTCTTGACGGTGAACATCTTCAGGAAGGGCAGCGTGGCCTTCGTAACCGGGTTCACGTCATAGACATTGGCGATGGTGAACACGTCGCCCGTCCTCAGGACGGAAGTGGCGTTCGTCCATCCGTCCGTCAGAAGGGTTTGCGTCATCGTGTCCTTGACCGACGCATAGGCCGAGACCTGGTTCGCGCCCTTGATCAGCGGCGTGCCGCCATAAGCGCCGACCGTGTGGGTCAGGACGTTCTGGCTCATGTAGGTATCGACGCCGCCGATCTCGCCGAGCGAGCCCTTGCGATAGGCCGCCTTCGCCACGTCCTGCATGTAGAGAGCGGTCTGGGAGCCGAGCAGGCCCCAGTGATCGGCCGGCGACAGGATCGCGCTGCGCTCGGACGG